>NZ_VITD01000019.1:0-130133 GCF_007827755.1 Micromonospora sp. CNZ322 | reverse complement strand
GGTCGCAGAACCAAATACCGGAGACCTCTTCAGTTGTCGATCACCGCCACGCCGGGACCTTCATCGGCCACCACGACTTCTGAAACACGCCTTAGGCGACTCCGCTCCGCCACCGGTCACAGGTGTCGGTGGCCCAGGCCGGCTGGTCCACGCAGGAGCGGAACCGGACGGTGCGTCCCTCACCGAAATTGTGGTTCCACTGTGTGCAGTCGCCGCTGCTTCCCGGGTTGTAGTGCGAGCCGGTCTGTAGGGATCCGTCGATGCGGACGTACTCGAACGCGACGTACGAGATGAGGCCGTCCGAGGACGTGTCGCAGTTCTCGAACTTGTCTCCGTAGCTGATGAACCGCGACGACGAGCCGGTGACCTCGGACACCGCGTCAGTCCCGGCGTATGCGCTGGTTCCGGTCGCGAGGATCGTCGCCGTCGCGGCGGCGGCTACTACACCGAGCTTTGCAAACGTCCTCATGCGACACCCACCGCCCAGTTGCTGCAGGGATCCGGGATGATTCCCGGCATGTCGAGGCAGGCACGGAAGGTGACGCTGCGGCCCTCGCCGAAGTTGTGGTCGTACGAGGCGCAGGTCCCGCTTCCGAGGCCGTTGTACTCGATGTCGCGCTGGACAGTGCCGTCCTTGCGGATGTACTTGTACTCGTTGTAGACGTTCAACCCGTCGGTCTCGGTGTCGCAGACCGAGAATGAGTCGCCGTAACTGGTGAACGTCACCTTCGCGCCGGACACCGTGGCAACCCGGTCGGTGCCGGCCTGTGCGATGCCGCCCGTGCCCACCAGGACCGCCGCGGTCGTGGCGACGACGACGAGTGGTCGTTTCAGCCATCCCATGTCGGTTCTCCTCCATCTCGGTGCCAGCCCGTCCTGGGCTGTCCCGATCGACTATCGGCGTCGGGTCTGGGGTCGGTCTGGGACGGACCTGGTATCCGCTGGTGGAACCGGGGTAAGACATAGACGGCACCTCGGTGAGGAGATGCGGGTGGCAGTGCGATTCGGCTTGCTCGGGGACGTCGTGGCGACTGTCGACGACCGCCCTGTCGCCCTCGGGCATGCCCGACAGCAATGCGTCCTGGCCGCGCTGCTCGTCGACGTCAACCGGGCGGTCTCCGTCGACCAGCTCATCGACCGGGTCTGGGGCCAGAGCCCACCGCAACGCGCCCGCGACACCCTCTACGGCTACCTGTACCGCCTGCGCCGCAGCCTCGCCGACGTTCCCGACGCGGCGATCACGCGCCGGTCCGGTGGATACCTGATGGCCGCCGACGAGATGGCGGTGGACCTGCACCGCTTCCGCCATCTGCGTGACGAGGCACGCGCCGAGCGGTCCGAGGACGACCGCCTCGCGCTGTTCGACCAGGCACTCGGGCTCTGGCGCGGTGACCCGTTCTCCGGGCTGGACGCGTTCTGGCTCGACACCGTGCGGACGGATCTGGAGCAGGAGAAGCTGACAGCGGAACTCGAACGCGTCGACGCGGCGCTGCGCCTCGGCCACCACGACGGCGTACTAGCCGACCTGTCGCGGCTCGTGTCGGGGCAACCGCTGAACGAGCGCCTGGCCGGCCAGATGATGCTCGCGCTCTCCGGCGCCGGCCGCTCGGCCGAGGCGTTGGAGCACTACCGGCGTTTCCGGAACCTGTTGGTCGAGGAACTCGGCGTGGAGCCGAGCCCGCATCTCCAGCAGCTGCACCGGTCGATCCTGACGCCGGATGTCGCTGCGGACCCGCCTCAGACCGGATCGCCTGTCCCCCGACAATTGCCCATGCCGTCCGGGTCGTTCACCGGCCGGTCCGACGACCTGGCGCAGCTCGACGCGGCCCTGCTGACGTACGGCGAAACGACCGGTACCGCAGTGGCCGTGAGCGGCACCGGCGGGATCGGCAAGACCTGGCTCGCGCTGCACTGGGCAGCTACCCACCTGGACCGGTACCCGGATGGTCAGCTCTTCGTCAACCTCAGCGGCTTTCACCCCACCGAACCGCCGATGACCCCGGCTGGCGCGGTACGCGCGATTCTGGACGCGCTCGACGTCGCCCCGAACGCCGTGCCCACGGATCTCGACTCCCAGATCGGCTTGTATCGGAGCCTGGTGGCCGATCGACGGATGCTGATCGTGCTCGATGACGCCCGGGACCCCGATCAGGTCCGCCCGCTGCTGCCCGGCTCGGCCAGTTGCGCGGTAGTGGTGACCAGCCGGAATCAGATGTCGGGCCTGGTGGCGACCGAAGGGCTCCGTCCGCTACCGCTCGGCTGTCTGAGCCGGGACGAGGCCCTTCACCTCCTCGCCGGCCGGCTCGGCCGGGACCGGCTCTCGACGGAGGCCGACGCGGCGGGCAGCATCGTCGGGGCTTGCGCGGGCCTACCGCTCGCCCTGTCGATCGTGGCGGCCCGAGCCGCCACGAATCCGGCCCTGTCACTCCAGGACCTGGCCGACGAACTCGCCGACCAACAGCATGGATTGGACGCCCTTGCCGACCGCGACGCCGTTGCCGACGTGCGGTCGGTCATCGCCGCTTCTTATCGGGCGCTCAGCGCGCCGGCGGCCGCGCTGTTCCGCCTTCTCGCGCTGTACGCCGGCCCGGACGTCAGCCTGCCGGCCGTGGCCGGCCTCGTCGGGCTTCCCGTCCAGCAGGTACGTGAACCGCTCGACGAGTTACTCGGGGCCCATCTGGTGGACCTGACCGGTCCGGATCGTTACGCGTGCCACGACCTGCTGCGGGCGTACGCCGGCGAGCTGCTTGACGACAGCGAACGGGCATCCGCGACGCGCCGACTGTACGACCATTGGCTGCACGGGGCTCACGCTGCCGCGCTGACGATCGAGCCGCATCGAGACCGCATCGATCTGCCGCCGCCGGCCGCCGGGACAGCCGTCGCGTCGTTCACCGACAGCGAGCAGGCACAACTTTGGCTCGACGCCGAACGGCTCGTGCTCCTCGCCGCCATCGACCAGGCCGCCGAATTCGGCTTGGACGGTCACGCCTGGCGGCTGGCCTGGGCCGTCGCCACCTACCTCAGCAGGCTGTCCCGATGGACGGATCTGGGCTCGGCCCAGCGCGCCGCCGTGACCGCGGCGCGGCGGGCGGGTGACCTCGTCGGGGAGGCACACGGCCACCGCGATCTCGGCCTTGCGCTGCATCAGCTCGGCGAGCTGGCCAACGGGCTTGACCACCTTCGGCGGGCCGGCGAACTGTTCGGGCGGCTTGGCGACCGCGCCGGCGACGCGTACGTCGCGCTCTACCTGGGCTGGGTGCACGAGGGGCAGGGGCAGCACCGGGAGGCGCTGGAGTGCGACGAGCGGGCCCTCGTCCTCTTCGGCGAGGTCGGCCACCTGGTCGGACGGGCGAAGGCCCTCAACGCCATCGGCTGGGACCATGCCCGCCTTGGCGACCATCACCGGGCCGCCGACCACTGTCGGCGCGCCCTCGCTCTGCACGAGGAGGTCGGCAACGTGACCGGGGCGGCCAAGACCTGGGACAGCCTCGGCTACGTCCACCACCAGCGGGGTGACTCCGACAAGGCCTGCGTCTGCTACCGGAGGGCGCTGGAGCTCTACGAGCAGTCGGATGACCGGTGGGGCGTGGCCGAGACGTTGACCCGGCTGGGCGACGTCCTGCACGACGCGGGTGACGTCGAGGCGGCCCGGAGCAACTGGCTGCGGGCATTGCGCCAGCTCAATGAGGACAATCCGGCGGAGATCGCCGAGCTGCGCCGTCGACTCGACAGTGCCGGCTCGCCGTGACACCCCGACCGCAACTCCGGATGTGGCAGGTGGTGGTCCGGCCGACCAGGCGAGCGGGTCGGCCGGACCACCACTGTGGTGTCAGCCGGTGGCGCAGATGGTGCCGTTGAGGCTGAACGCCGTGGGCGGCACGTTCGGCCCGCCGTACGCGCCGACGAAGCCGGCGCTCACGGTGCCACCGGCGGCGATCTGCCGATTGTCGGTGGTGGGCGTGACCCGCACCGCGGTGCCGACCTGCTCCCAGGTGGCGCTCCAACCACTGCTCACCTGCTGCCAGCCGGTGGGCCAGGTCCAGGTGAGCGTCCAGCCGTTGATCGGGCGGGACCCGTTGTTGATGATCTCGACGCCGCCGATGTAACCGTTGCCCCAGTCGTTGTTGGCGCTGAAACGGACGGTGCACGTGCTGGCGGCGGGGCTGCCGGTGGCGAAGGTGAGCGGCGGTGAGGCCCAGGAGACCCGTCCGGCGGTGTCGCGGGCCAGCACGTTGACGGTGTACCTGCTGCCGGGCACGAGGTTGCCGACAGTGAACGAGCTGGACGCCGTCTCGCCGAGCTGCTCGCTGACCGCGCCGTTCTGCCGGTACACCTCGTACTTGGCGATCGGGCTGGCGCCCGGGGTGGACGCCGGCCAGGTGATCGTCGCGGCGCGGTCGGTGACACCGCTCGCGGTCGGCTGGCCCGGTGCCGCCGGCCGTCCGGCAGTCGCGCCGGCCGGGCGCAGCACGAGCGTGGTCAAGGAGTACGCGGGCAGCGTCCGGCTGGTCGCCGAGCCGGACTGGTTGGTGGTGATGCCGGTGGCGCCGTTGGTGAGAATGGACACCGTCGGCGCGACGGCCGACGGGGTGAACCCGGCGTAGTCGATGGTGACCGGGTGGTCGTTGTCCGGGTCCTTGTTCACCAGCAGCACGGCGAGGTCCCCGTTGCTCCGGCGGACGGCGTGGGCGGTGACCAGGGGCTCGTCGGTGCCGGCGCGAACGAACTGGTCGCCGGTCTTCGCGAAGAGCTTCATCATGCTCAGCCCGTGGTACGGCGCGAACGGTGTGTTCAGCGGCGGTTGGCAGACCGAACCGTCCTCGGTGCAGGCCCCGCTGGAGAGCATCCCGAAGTCGCCGTAGTCGGTCTGACCGGCCACCTGCGTCACGGTGCCCATGCCGTTGTGCACGTTCCACCAGTGGGCGGTGAAGACGCCGTTCTCCAGCAGACCGCTGTAGACGTCGGCCAGGAACAGCGCGGCCGGTTGGGTGTTGCGGCCGGCGTCGACGTTCAGCTCGGTGAAGCTGATGCCGATGCGGTCGGCGTTCGGGCCGGCGTACCGGGCGAGCTGCTGCCGCAGCAGGTAGGTGGCATCGGGTAGGTGGTTGACGCGGGCCAGCGACTCGGCCGCGGTGCCGCCCGGGTACCAGTGCACGTCCACGAAGTCGATCTTCGGGCCGGCGATGGAGAGCAGCGTCTGGTTCCACGGGCCCGGGTCGCTGCCGGCGGCGATCCCGTCCGGCCAGTTCCCCGGCATGGTCAGCACCGCTCCGACCTTGATGCTCGGGTCGACCGCCTTCATCGCGTCGGCGTACTCGACGACCAGCCTCGCGTACTGTGTCGCGCTCTTGTCGGGGTGGTCGTCGGCCTCCCACGCGGACCCGTAGTGGCCGTTGCCATAGTTCTCGTTGCCGACGGTCCAGTAACGCGCGTCGTAGCCCTTTGTCACGTTGGCGTACCGCACCCAGTCGGCGGCCTCGGCGGGCGTACCGGTGCCGTAGTTCGCGATGATCATCGGCTGCGCGCCGACGCGCCGGACCGCCGCCATGAAGGTGTCGAAGTCGGTCCCCGGCGCGACGTAACCGCCGGGCGCGGTGTGGTCCTTCCAGTGGTAGATGTCGGCGTACGAGCCGCCGGGGTAGCGCATCATCTGCACGCCGGCATCTCTGAGCAGGTCCGACGTCTCGGCGGCGCCGAGGTTCGTGTCCCAGATGGCGTGGTTGACGCCGAGAGCGGTGTCCGGCACGGTCGCCAGTCCCGCGCGGGTGTTGACGGTCACGGTGACCGGGTCGGCCGCCGCGCTGGCGGTGGGCGGGTTGACGCCCGCGAGCGCGCTCGCGGCGAGCAGCAGGCCCGCCAGGAGTGCTGCTCGGGTCTTCGGTTTACGCATGGGCGGGTTTCCTTCACGCAGATGAGCCGCCCGACCGGTCAGGGTGCGACGCGGGGACGGGCGATCTCGTGGACGGCAGACTCTGGTTGGTCCATCGCTTGTGTCACCGTCCCCCGGAGATCACATCTGGATCCCGGCTGCCCAGTGGACGGGCGTCAGCCCCGCGCGCGGCTCTTCATCGACGTACCACAATGGCACTGTCGGTTCGACAATCTCAAGGTGCGTCAGGCGTCGTCTTCGCCGCGCTCGCCGCGCCCTGAACGACGCCGACGGAAACTGACGGCAGCCAGCAGAGTGACGACCGCGGCGGCCAGTTGCAGCACGCCGCCGAGCAGATCGACCACGCCGGAGATGGCAGTAGCGTCTGGCAGATGGGTCATGAGACGGCCTCCGGGTTCGTGCCCACCGTCCGCTTCCTGCGGAAGGCCCTCCCCCGGGCCCAGCGGTGACCGCTTGAGCGCCGCCCTCATTGTGGCACCCACTCTCCACCGAGCGGAAGACGTGAACGCTCGACGGGAGATCGATAAACGTCATACGTTACAGCTTGACGAACGGCATGTTATCGCTCACAGTCGATGCGAGGCGATCAGTGTCCGCGGCTCACCGGGAGGCCCCCTCGCTGATCTGACCTCAGTGGTCAGGACGTCCCTGGGCAGGTGGACGTCGCATTCAGGATTTGTCCGCAGCCGCCGGTGACGCGCGGCGGACGTCGCGCGCCCCGGCACCACCCAGGCGCCGTCGTCGACCGCCTGCGCCGGACCGCCGTGCTGCCGCCGGGTCCCCGACTCACGACAAGAGGAACCGCCGATGAGATCAAGGATCGCACTGCTGGCCGCCGCGCTGGCGACGGCCCTGGCGACGGCGACGGCCGTGGTCACGGTCGCCACCCCGGCGTCCGCCGCGACGCTCACCCAGGTGACCAACTTCGGCACCAACCCGACGAACCTCCAGATGCACCTGTACGTGCCGGATCGGGTCGCGGCCCAGCCGGCCCTGCTCCTCGCCCTGCACTACTGCACCGGCAGCGGCCCGGCGGTGCACAGCGGCTTCGGGCTGAGCACCCTCGCCGACCGCTACGGCTTCATCGTGATCTACCCGTCGGTGACCCGGAGCAGCAAGTGTTGGGACGTCTCGTCACCGCAGGCCCTGCGGCGTGACGGCGGCAGCGATCCGGTGGGCCTCAAGTCCATGGTCGACCACGTCCGGAGCCGCTACCCGGTCGACGCCAACCGGATCGGTGTGGGTGGGTTCTCCTCCGGCGCCATGATGACCAACGTCATGGTCGGCCTCTACCCGGACCTGTTCAACGCCGGTTTCAGCTCCTCCGGGGTCCCGTTCGGGTGCTTCGCCACCACCAACGGCGCGGAGTGGAACAGCGAGTGCTCCGGCGGACGCATCGTCAGGACCGGGCAGCAGTGGGGTGATCTGGTCCGCAACGCCTACCCCGGTTACTCGGGCAAGCGTCCCCGGTTCCAGATCTGGCACGGCACCACGGACACCACGCTGAGCTACGTCAACTTCGGCGAGCAGATCAAGCAGTGGACCAACGTGCTGGGCGTGTCGCAGACCCCCAGCTTCACCGACTCGCCGCAGACCAGCGCCACCCGCACCCGGTACGGGGGCACCGGCGGCACGGCGCCCGTCGAGGCGATCAGCTTCCAGGGTTACGGCCACTCCATCCCGTTCGACGCCGCGCAGGCCGTCCGGTTCCTCGGCTTCGACACCACGAGCCCCACCACCCCACCACCCGGCGGCACGTCGGCGCCGCTACGCAACACCGGTGCCAACCGCTGCCTCGACGTTCCGTCGCGGTCGCAGACCAACGGCACCCAGCTGACGTTGTGGGACTGCAACGGCGGCACCAACCAGCAGTGGACGTCGACCGCCGCGAAACAACTCCAGGTGTACGGCACGAAGTGCCTGGACGCCGAGGGCGCCGGGACCTCGCCGGGCACCCGGGTGATCATCTGGGACTGTAATGGCGGCACCAACCAGCAGTGGAACGTCAACACCGATGGCACGGTGACCGGCGTGCAGTCCGGCCTGTGCCTGACGCCCAATGCCGCCGGGACCGCCAACGGCACCCCTGCGGTTCTGTCGAGCTGCAACGGCACCAACAGTCAGCGGTGGACCCGAAGCTGACGCGGTGACCGACGCCGGCGTACTCCGTCGGTTGCTCGTGCGGGTGTGCGCCCCGCTGCTCGGGCCCGGACTCCGAACAGCGGGACGCGACCCGGCGGCCAGGGTTGGGGCCGACGGTCGCCATCAGGGCGGCCCAGGTGCGGGCTCCTGCCCAGCGGCGGCCGCTGGGCAGGAGAGCGGACCGGTTGTCGTCGCACGACTGTCCGGCTGCTGCGGTGCCCTGGAATCCCGGTGGCCGTTCCTGCCTCGGCCGCGTGGCGCGCGGGTCGCCCAGTGGTGGTCTCGGGCCGTCTCGCGCCGGCCACGTGCCACCCGCCCCACGCCACGATCGTCGTCCGTCACGCCTCAGGCCAATGGCGACAGCTCCGTCACGGCGGCCCGAGGTCGGTCGAGTATCGACGACTGTCCGTCACGTTAGCGCTAACAGCGAGCGATTGTCCATAGACAATGGTCTTCGTTCGCTGCTCGGGACGGTCGCGGGTACGCCGACGACAGTCGTGAGCGCGGGCGGAATAGCCTTGCGGCATGCGGGGACGATTCGGCGCGGCCAGGCGGTGGTACGGGGAGCACCGGCGGTTGGTCCGCCGTACGGTCCTCGCGGTCGCGGTGGGGATCGTGGTTCTGACCGGCGGCACGGTGGCCAGCGTGACGTGGATCCGCGACACCGCGGAGGGCCACCTCTACGGTGAGGCCGAGGTGCCGGACGCGCCGGTCGCCCTGGTCCTGGGCACCAAGGTGGACGCGGACGGCACACCCTCACCCGTTCTCACCGCCCGGTTGGAGATCGCGCGGCGGCTGTTCGACGCCGGCAAGGTGCGGGCGATCCTCGTGTCGGGCGACAACATGAACGCCGACTACAACGAGCCCGCCGCGATGCGGAACTGGCTCCTGGAGCGGGGTGTACCAGCGCACAAGGTGGTGCCGGACTACGCCGGCTTCGACACGTACGACTCGTGTGCGCGCGCCGAGCGGATCTTCGGGGTGCGGCAAGCAACGGTGGTGACCCAGACCTTCCACCTTCCGCGCGCCGTGGCGCTGTGCCGGCGCCTCGGCATCGACGCCAACGGCGTGGGCGACGACAGCGCGAAGCGGTACGCCCAGACGTGGTGGTTCAGTTCGTCCCGGGAGAACGGCGCCTGCCTGAAGGCCGCGCTGGATCTGTTCTCCGGTCGGGACCCGGCGCACCTCGGCCGCCGGGAGACGGGCGTCGACGACGCGTTGCGCGTCGGCTGAGGAAGATCAGGACCGTGGTGGTGCGGCGCTGTCGCGGACGATGAGTTCGGTGGCGAGTTCGACCCGGAGGCTCTCGGTCCTCTCGCCGCCGGCGAGGCGCAGCACGGTCCGCGCGGCCAGCATGCCCATCTCGGCCAGGGGTTGCCGGACGGTGGTCAGCGGTGGCGAGCACCACCGCACCTCCGGCAGATCGTCGAAGCCGACCACGCTGACGTCGTCGGGCACCCGCAGACCCCGTTTGCGGACCGCCTCGTACACGCCGAGTGCCATCTGATCGCTGGAGGCGCAGATGGCGGTGGGCGGGTCGGGCAGGGCCAGTAGTTGCGTGCCAGCGGTGAAGCCGGCCTCGTGGTAGAAGTTGCCGGGGCGGATCAGAGCGTCGTCGATGGGGATCCCGGCGGCTCCGAGGGCAGCCCGGTAGCCGTCCATCCGGGCCCGGCTGCACATCAGGTGCGGCGGGCCGGCGATGAAGCCGATGCGGCGGTGGCCGAGGCTGATCAGGTACTGGTTGGCGCTGAGGCTGCCCGCCCAGTTGGTGGCACCGATGGTGGGTGACTCCTGCGGGTCGACCCCGGCCGGGTCGATGATGACGACCGGCAGGTGGAGCCGGCGCAGCTCGGCCTGCAACGGTGGGTTCACCATCGAGGTCACGAAGATGATTCCCTCGGTGGAGCGCGTACGCATGTTGTCGAGCCACTGCTTGGCCGAGGAGATGCGCCAGTGGATGGCCGACACGACGGTGCCGACGCCGCTGGTCTGGCCGACGTCCTCCACCCCACGGATGATCTCCACGGCCCATGGGCTGTCCAGGTCGTTGAAGACCAGGTCGATGAGGGCGGCGTCGGTACGCCGGGCCGGTGAGCGGCGGCGGTAGCCATGCCGGTTGAGTAGCGCCTCGACGCGTTCCCGGGTGTCGGGGGCGACGTCGGAGCGGCCGTTGATGACCCGGGAGACGGTGGGCACGGAGACTCCGGCCAACCTCGCGATCATGGCGATGGTGACGTTTCGGCCGTTCTCCGTGCCCACGGTCCCCCCTGCGTCCTGCTGGAAACTTCAGGTCTGCTCGCGGTGGCGCAATGTCATCCCTTGACGCTGCCGGTCAGACCGCCGATGAGTTGCCGTTCGGCCACGGCGTAGAAGCCCAGGGCCGGCACCATGGACAGCACGACGTAGGCGAGCACCCGTGCGGTTTCGGCGGTGTACTGGCCCTGGAACGCCTGGACCCCGACGGGCAGGGTCCACCAGCTCTGGTCGGTGAAGACGACCAGCGGGAGCATGAAGTTGTTCCAACTGGTCACGACGGCCAGCACCGACACGGTGGCCAGGGCGGGACGGGCCATCGGCAGCAGGACCCGCCAGAAGAACCCGAAGGAGCCGCAGCCGTCGAGGACCGCGGCCTCCTCGACCTCGGCCGGGATGGTACGGAAGAACTGGCGCAGGATGATGATGGTGATCGGCAGCCCGAAGGCGGCCTGGGGCAGGATGACGCCGAGCGGGTTGTCCAACAGGCCCATGCCGCGCAGCAGGACGAAAAGCGGCAGGATGGCCACCGCGAACGGGAACATCAGGCCGATAGCGAACAGGGTCACCAGGAACTCGCGGCCCCGGAAGGCGTAACGCGCGAAGACGAACGCGGCCATCGCCGCCGCGGCGACGACGATGAAGGTGCTGCTGACGGCGACGAGAAGGCTGTTGCCGAGCTGCCGCCAGAACACCTCGGACATCAGGATGTCGCTGTAGTTCGACGGCATCCAGGGGTCGGGCCACCCCAGCGGATTGGTGGAGAGTTGACCGTTGTCCTTGAAGCCGCCGAGCACGCCGAACCAGACCGGTACGACGATGAGCGCTCCGACGACGACACAGACGAGGTGCAGCACGAGGTGGCGGGTCCGCTGGGCGCGGTTCACCGTGCTGGTCATCGCTGGCCTCCCTGGTTGGTGATCGCACCCGCGGTGTCACGACGCAGGACGATGCGCTGGTAGAGGAGGGCGAAGACGAGGCTCAGCAGGAACATGATGATGCTGATCGCGCTGGCGTAACCGACCTCGAAACGGCGGAAGCCGTACTCGTACATCGTCACGGCCATGGTCTCCGACGAGTGGATCGGGCCGCCACGGGTGAGCACCCAGACCATGTCGAACAGCTGGATGGTGCCGATGACCGACAGGAAGACGCTGATCCGGATCGTCGGCCCGAGCAGGGGCAGGGTGACGTGCCGGAACGCCTGCCAGGCGGTGGCGCCGTCGGTGACCGCGGCCTCGGACAACTCCTTGGGAATGCCCTGACGGGCGGCCAGGAAGAGCATCATGTAGAGGCCGAAGTACTTCCAGGACACCACGAGGAAGACGGCGTACAGCACGGTGTCCGGGTCGGCGAAGACCGCGCCCGCGTCGGCGCTCAACCACGTCGCGATCGCGTCGCCCAGGCCCCGGTTGGGCGAGAGTACCAGGTCGAACAGGACAGCCGTGGTGACCTCGGAGAGCACGTACGGTGCGAAGAAGATCAGCCGGTACGCGGCACGGCCCCGCAGCGGCTGATTGAGCAGCATGGCCAGCGCCAGCGCCGCTGGCAACTGGACGACGAGAGACAGCAGCACCAGCACGAAGCCGCGCCACAGGTCCCCGCGGAAGGTCGGGTCCTGGAAGGCGCGGGTGTAGTTGTCCAGACCGATGAAGTTCTCGGGCAGCCCGAATCCGTTCCACTTGTAGAGGCTGGCGTAGCTGGCCACCAGGATGGGGGCGACGACCAGCAGCAGGAACAGCACCAGGGCTGGTGTGAGGAAGATGGCGAGGACGCCGCCGCGGCCCGGCCGGGGCTGGCGGCCGCGCTGTCGGGCGGCGCGCGGCCCCGGTGCCGGTGGGTCCGTCGCCGTGTCGCCGTGCCTGGTGTCCGACACGGTCGATGGCCTGGTCATGCCTACTCCACAGGGGGTTTGCCGGCTACGGATGGGTGGGTGGTCACGGTCAGACGGTCTTCGCCACCTGCGTGATGTCCTTGACGATCTGCGCGGGCGACTTGTTGCCGGCAACCAACTCGGCGACGCTGTCGTTGATCTGCGAACCGAGCGCCGGCGCGTACGCCTGGTCGAGGTAGAGCTGGAAGCCGGTGTAGCCGGCCAGGGTCTCCGCGACGAGCTTGCCGTTGGCGTCGGGGATGGCAGACGCGGCCTCCTTCACCGTCGGTAGCACCGCGCCGGTCTGCGCGGACTTGCGCTGGTTGTCCGCACTGAGCAGGAACTTCAGGAAGTCCACGGTGGCCGCGGGGGCGTCCTTGCCGATGGCGAAGCCGTTGCCGCCGCCGAACACCTCCGTCGTGGCACCCTTTCCGCCGTCGACGGTGGGGAACGGGAAGAAGCCGAGCTTGTCGCCGAGGCCCTTCTTGCTGGTGGAGCTGGAAGCCTGCACGGCCGGAGCCCACTGCCCCATCAGCTCCATGGCCGCACCGCCGTTGCCCATGGTGGCGGCCTGCCCGTCGGGCGTGCCGTACGCCGCACCGAGGAACCCCTTCTGGAACGGCTGCAGGTCGATGAGTTCCTTCAGCCGATCGCCGGCGGCAACGAGGTCAGGGGCGTCGAAGTTCTTGTCGTCGACGGCCTTCTGCAACGCGCCCACCCCACCGATGCGCATCGCGAGGTAGGACCAGTAGAAGTGGGCCGGCCACTTGTCCTTGCCGGCCAGGGCGATCGGGGTGATGCCGGCGGCCTTGAGCTTGCGGACCGCGTCGAGCACGCCCGCCCAGGTGGTGGGCGTGGCGGTGATGCCGGCGCGGTCGAAGAGGTCCTTGTTGTACCAGAATCCGACCATGCCGATGTCGAACGGGACGCCGTAGATCTTGTCGTCGATCGTGTACGGCTCCATGGCGGCGGGCAGCAGGCCCCCGATCCACGGCTTCACGTCGTCGGTGATGTCCTTGACCAGGCCCGCTTCCACCTGCTGCTTGAGCACGCCACCACCCCACGACTGGAAGAGGTCGGGCGGGTCACCGGCCTGGGTGGCGGTGGTCAGCTTGGCCTTGAACGCCTCGTTCTCCAGGGGCTGGATGTCGAGGGTGACGTTCGAGTGTGCGGCCTTGTACTCGGTGGCCAGCGCCGCCCAGACCGGAAGCATCGGCTCGGTGTTCTGGATGTGCCACCAGTTGATGGTCTGCGGGGCGTTCGGGTCGCTGGACTCGCCGTCGCCGCAAGCGCTCAGCAGACAGGCGCCGGCGCCGGCGCCGGCGAGGCCGAGCAGCGTTCGGCGGGAAAGGTGCGTGATCATGATTCATCCCTTCGGGGACTCACGGGGTGCTCGGACGCCGGCTGAGCGGGCGGGGGTGGGGATCTAGAAATCTCCGAAACTTTCAATGCTTCGCCGGTAATACCGATCGATGGCCGGCACGCTACGAGCTGTCGTCCCAACGGTCAAGACCTCTGTCCTATTGCGAAAAGACCGGCTAGCGTAGGCACGACCTTCAATGGCCGGGGACCGCGAGTTTCCGGAAGTTACAGCCAGCCCGCCCAGAGGAGCGCTCGTGTCGACCGACATCGCTAACGTGGCGACCGCTACCCGGTCGATCCGCAATCCCGTCCTCGCCGGGTTCCACCCGGATCCGTCGATCCTGCGCGTCGGCGACGACTACTACCTGGCCACCTCGACCTTCGAGTGGTATCCGGGCGTCCTCGTGCACCACTCGCGTGATCTGGTGAACTGGCGCAGCCTGGGTGGGATCATCACCGACCGGCGGCTGCTCGATCTGCGCGGATGCGGCGACTCCAACGGGGTGTGGGCGCCCGACCTGACGTACCACGACGGCCAGTTCCACCTCGTCTACAGCGACGTGGCCAGCTTCGCCAGCGGCTACTGGGATCCGCAGAACTTCCTGGTCACCGCCGAGGACATCAGCGGCCCCTGGTCCGATCCGGTGAAACTGCACGGGCGCGGGTTCGACGCGTCGCTGTTCCACGACCACGATGGCACCACCTGGCTGCTGGGCATGAGCGCGGACTGGCGACCCGGCCGCGACCGCTTCGGCGGCATCGAGATCCAGCAGTACGACCGGGCCGCGCGCCGTCTGGTCGGCAGCCCCCGCATCCTGTTCACCGGCTCCCCGGCCGGGGTCACCGAGGGTCCGCACCTGTACCGCCACGACGGTTGGTACTGGCTGATCACCGCCGAGGGCGGCACCAGCTGGGAGCACCAGGTCACCGTGGCGCGGTCCCGGGAGCTGTTCGGGCCGTACGAGGTGGAGCCGGACGGACCGCTGCTCACCTCCTTCGGGCGGCCCGACCTGCGATTGCAGAAGGCGGGTCACGGCAGCCTGGTCCGCACCCAGAACGGCGAGTGGTACCTGGCCCACCTGGTTGGCCGCCCGTACTCTCCGCTGGGCAACTGCGTGCTGGGCCGGGAGACTGCGATCCAGCGGGTCGAGTGGCCGTCGGACGGCTGGCCGCGCATCGCCGGAGGGGTGCCCGCGGACGAGGTCGTCGCACCCGACCTGCCCGCGCACCCGTGGCCGGCGGAGCCCGAGACGGACCACTTCGACGCACCCGAGCTGGGCCGGTGCTGGTCGACGCTGCGTCGGCCGGCCACCGCGGACTGGGTCGACCTGCACACCCGCCCGTCGTACCTGCGGGTGCACGGCGGGCAGTCGCCGGTCGGTCGACAGGCACCCAGCCTCGTCGGGCGACGCGTCGGCGCAAGGGAGTGCTCGCTGGAGACCGTTGTGGAGTTCGAACCGGCCGACCACCGTCAGCTCGCCGGAATCACCGCCTACTACAACACACTCAACTGGCACCACCTCTACCTGACCCGGTCCGACGACGGCCGGACGGTGCTGGAGCTGCTCAGCTCAGACAACGGGCGGCGCACCGCGTACCCCGAGCTGACCGTCGATGCCGACGGCGTCACCCGGGTCGGCCTGCGGGCCGTCTTCGACGGGCCGGCGGTGCGCTTCGACTACGACCTCGGCGCCGGTTGGCAGCGGCTACCGGTCGAGCTGGACGCGACCATCCTGTCCGACGAGCACGCCGCGCTGATCATCGACGGTGAGCCGGCGGCGTGGGGCTTCACCGGGGCGTTTCTCGGCCTGTGGGTGCAGGACCTGGGCGGCGACGGCGTGCACGCCGACTTCGACCTGGCCACCTACCGGGAACAGTGACCACGCGGACGGCACTCGGCGGGTGCCGTCCGCGTGCCCACTCGTCCTACGCGGCCTGGGCGGCGACGGCCCGCAGCTGGCCGAGAGTGGTGCGGAAACCGTGGCCGGACGTGGCCGGGTCCTCGGCGTTCAGGCCGCTGACGGCCATGGTCTGCGAGCGGGTCGTGGCGACGGCCTCCGCGCCGGACCCGGTCAGGTCGAACACGCCGAAGTCGCCGCTGAGCGTCCGGAACGTCGGGGCAGCCGGGTCCTGGGCGAGGTAGAGCACCACGACCTGGCCGGCCTCGAGCTTCGACATGTGCGCCATGTCCGGCACACCGGCGGGCAGCGGGGCGAGCGTGATCCGCGCCCCGGCCCGCACTGTCGATCCGGTCGTCGCGCGCAGCACCTCGTCGACCCGGAATCCGGCCGACTCGACCTCACCGCGTACGACCAAATCCGCAGCGTCGCTGAGCTGCCGCACTGTGGCGTACCCGCGCAGCTTGCCCTTGATCGGTGGTGGCGCGACGTCAGTCGGCGTGGCCGCGCTGCTCGGGGCGGCGCTGCTCGGGGCGGGCGCGGCCGCCGGGTCCGCGCTGCCGCTGCCGCAGGCGGACAACGCCGCGGCGGACAGCACGGCGGCCGTGGCCCACATAGCCCGGGTACGACGACTGTCGACTGCCATGGAACGCTCCTCGCGTCTCGGTGCCGTCCCGGGCCGTCTCGCTCGGAACGCGGCACTGCTTACGCCTTCTATCTGTACGTCCCGAGCGCCGAGTTCCATTCTTTTTCCCGGGCCTCAGCTCTTCCGGGCTCAGCTTCTCCGGGTTCAGCGCCGCTCGCGCGCGAGCTGACGAAGCTCGGCCAACGTGGTGACGAACGCGCGACCCGCCGCGGTGGCGTCCTCGGTACGCAGACCGGTCACCGACATCGCCGGTGACCGGCTGGTGGCCGTCTCCCCGGCGAGGTCGAAGATCCCGAACTCGCCGCCGAGCGGGTGGTAGACGCCCGCACCCGGGTCGACGAGGCCCAGGTAGAGGACAGTCGGGCGGGCGGCCGCCCCGGCTGGCTCCGCGGCCACCATGATCTCGGTGGGCACCGAGGCGCCCGGAGCGCGGTAGAGCACCTCCGCCACCCGGTAGACCGCCCGCCCATCCGTCACCGACGTCATCTCGCCGCGGACCACCAGGTCGGCCGTGTCGGTGAGTTGGCGCACCGTGCCGTACCCACGATTCTTGGCGGCCGTGCCCGGCGGCGCCGGCCGAGCGGCCGGACGGGACGCCTCGGGTGACGGGAGCGCGGCCGGGGGCGCGTTGCCGAACCGGGTCGCGAACCCTCCGCCGATCCCCGCCACGACCACTACCAACGCAGCCGCCGCGAGCGCGGGCCGCAACGACACGAAAGCCCTTCTTCGGGTACGCGGCTCCTGCGCGATCGCCGCCAGCAGTCGGCCGCGGTGCAGCTCATGCCGACCCGCCGGCAGGTCGTGGTCACCGGGGTGGGGGGCGATCTTCGCCCACTCGACCGGGTCCGGCGCGCTCACTGGCCGCCCTCCCGCACGAGCGAGGCTTCCACGACCGACGGCCGTGCGGCGCGCGGCGGGGCGTCGACGAGGGTACGGAGCCGGGCGCGGGCTCGCGACAGACGGGAGCGCACCGTGCCGACCGGAACACCGAGCGCCTCCGCCGCGGACTCGTAGTCGAGGCCCTCCCACAAGCACAGGGTCAGCACCTCGCGCTCGGGTCGGCGCAGCCGGGCCAACGCGTCAATGGCGGCAGCGATGCGTCGGCTGTCGTCGAGTCGGCCGGCGACCTCGTCGGCGTGGTCGGGCACTGTGAAGTCGGAGGCGAGCAGCGCGGCGGCCACCCTGCGGTAGCGACGGTTGCTGCGGGCGTGGTTGCGGGCCTCGTTGGTGGCGACGCCGAGCAGCCAGGGACGCAGCGACCCGCCCTCCTCGGTGACCCGCTCCCGGGAACGCCAGGCCTGCAGGTACGTGGCGGCCATGACGTCCTCCGCCGTGGCCCAGTCGGCGGTCAGCCGGAACGCGTGGTTGTACACCGAGCGCGCGTACGTGTCGAACAGCTCGGCGAACGCGCCGGGGTCCCCGGCGCGCACCCGGGCGCGCAGACTCGACTCCATGACCATCTTCTGTCCGTCGGACGGTGCTGGTTCCGACGGACCGGCCCCTTGATCAGTTACGGCCCGACGATAGCCACCGGCGGGTACGTCCCGCCAACGACGTGATGAACAGACGCCGTCACGCCTCGCTGTCGTCGATTGACGAGGAATCGACGTACTGGTATCTGTTAATACAGTTTCCTGATGCTCGCGGTGCCCGCCGGGGCCGAACCGCCGCGCCGGGCCACCGACCGGCTGGCGGCACGCCGCCCCTTCCCCGAGGAACACCCATGGTTCACAAGAGAACAGCCGCCTACGTCGTGGGCACCCTGCTGGTCGGCGTCGCCGCCGTCGGCTACGGCCTGCCCTCGGCGAGCGCCGCGACCGCCGGCCCGATCACCGGCCTCGGTGGTAAGTGCATCGACGTGGCCGGCGCCAGCTCGGCCAACGGCACGCCCGTCCAGCTCTACGACTGCAACGGCAGCGCGGCCCAGACGTGGACCGTCGGCAACACCGACAACTCGATCCGGGCACTCGGCAAGTGCCTCGACGTCACCGCCGCGTCGACCGCCAACGGCGCCAAGGTGCAGCTGTACGACTGCAACAACACCGGCGCGCAGAAGTGGACCGCCAGCAACGGCGCGCTCGTCAACTCCGGCTCAGGCAAGTGCCTCGACGTCACCGACCGGAGCACCGCGAACGGCGCCCGGCTGCAGATCTGGACCTGCGGTGGCACCACGAACCAGCGGTGGACCCTGCCGGGCGGCGGCAGCACCCCCACGCCCACCCCCACCACCCCGAGCGGGACCAACCTCGACGACCCGGCGAAGAAGAACGTCGCCATGCAACTCGTCTCGGCCGCGGAGAACTCCTCGCTCGACTGGCGCGCGCAGTTCTCCTACATCGAGGACATCGGCGACGGGCGCGGCTACACCGCCGGCATCATCGGCTTCTGCTCCGGCACCGGCGACATGCTCGAACTGGTCGAGGCGTACACCCGCACCAAGCCGGGCAACGTGCTCGCCGGCTACCTGCCGGCGCTGCGCAACGTCAACGGCACCTCTTCGCACGCCGGCCTCGACCCCAACTTCCCACGCGACTGGCGGACCGCAGCCACCGACTCGGTGTTCCAGGCCGCCCAGGAGGCCGAACGCGACCGGGTCTACTTCAACCCATCGGTACGCGACGGCAAGAACGACCAGGTCCGGGCGCTCGGCCAGTTCGCCTACTACGACGCGGCGGTCATGCACGGGTACGAGGGCATGCGCCAGATCCGCAACCGCGCCCTGAACCGGGCCAAGCCGCCAGCCCAGGGCGGCGACGAGCGGACCTGGCTCAACGCGTTCCTCGACGAGCGGGTGGTCGAGATGAAGAAGGAGGTGGCCCACTCGGACACCTCCCGCGTCGACACCGCCCAGCGGGTGTTCCTCAACAACGGCAACTTCAACCTGAACACGCCACTGGTGTTCGCCGTTTACGGCGACCAGTTCCGCATCGGCTAGTTCGGAGCCCGCAGACGCTCAGGGCGCCGCCACGCGGCGCCCTGAGCCGTGCTCGGGACCGGGAGCAGCCTTGCCTTGACGCTGACGACAAGGTTTAGCCTGGTCGCGACAGGCTGGTCGAGGAGGTCTGATGCTGATCGGCGAGCTGGCGGAACGAGCAGGCACGAGCACTCGAACGCTGCGCTACTACGAGGCCCACGGGTTGGTACACCCGCAGCGCTCGGCGAACGGCTACCGCGTCTACGACGAGGCGGAGCTGCGGGTCGTCCAGGAGATCCGGGCGCTGCTCGACGTCGGCTTCGGCCTCGACGACGTCCGTCCGTTCGTCGCCTGCCTGCGAGCGGGCAACGAGTCCGGCAACGTCTGTCCGGATTCCGTGCTGGTGCTGCGACGCAAGCTCGCCGAGGTCGACGACTACCTCGATCGGCTCGGAGCGGTCCGTCAGCAGTTGCACACCCAGCTCACCCACGCAATCGCGCACCGGGAGGAAACATGCCCCAGGAGACGAGCGTCAGCTCCCTGATCACCGTCACCGACGACACGTTCGCCGAGCTGGTGCTGGCCAGCGACCGGCCCGTGGTCGTCGACTTCTGGGCGGAGTGGTGCCCGCCGTGCAAAATGATCGAGAAGAGCCTCGTCGAGCTGGCAGGGGAGTTCGGCGACCGGATGGCCATCGCCAAGCTCAACTCCGACGACAACCCGCAGACCACGCGGCGCTACGCAGTCATGTCCCTGCCGACGCTGCTGGTGTTCCGTGAGGGCGAGGTCGTCGGCTCGGTCGTCGGGTCCAGGCCGAAACTCCACCTGCGGCAGAGCCTGACCATGCACGCCGGCCTGTGACCGTCACCGCCGGTCGACTGCCGCCTCCTGCTGTTGAGCGTGGCGACGGTGGGCCTCACGGTGGCGGCACGGGTCCCCGCCGGGCGGGTGGTGGAGACGATTGCCGATGGCGCCGACATCGGCGTCGTGATTTGCGGGTGAACTGACCCCCTGCTCGACCCGTACGGCAGTCCCCAACCGCCGCCTGGGAGGAGTCCAGCACCGACGAGTCTCCGGTGACCAGCCGGCACATCGATCATGGTGACTGAAAGTGTCGTACACCTGTTCTAGTGTCGGGCCATGGTCGACGAGCTGGCGCAGGCAGACGACGCGATCGCTGCCTGCGTCGAGGCCGCCGCCTAGGCCCTGCCGGAACATGACCTGGTCGCCGCGCTCGACGCCGCGCACCGCCTCCAGCACCGCCTCGCCGCCGTCACTCTCACCCTGATCCGCGAGATCGACGGCCGCGGCACGCCCCGCGCGCAGGGGGCCTCCTGCACCGCGGTCTGGTTACGCGAACGACTACGGCTGACCGTTCCCGCCGCCCGCCGCCTGATCGACCTTGCCACCGCCCTGGACACCGGCAACCCCGGCATCCGACAAGCGCTGGCCGACGGGCACATCACCCTCGACCAGGCCCGGGTCATCTCCGACACCGCTACCACCGTCCAGGCCACCGCTGGCACGCAGGCCGCAGACAAGGCCGTCAGCCTGCTCACCGACTGGGCCAGCCAATTCGACCCCACCCACCTGCGCAAACTCGGCACCCGCATCCTCGACCACGTCGCCCCCGACATCGCCGACGCCGCCGCCCAAGCCGCCCTCGACGCCGAAGCACGCCGCGCCACCCGCGACCGCCACCTCACCCTCTCCGAGCAGACCGAAGGCCGACTGCGACTCACCGGCACCCTCGACACCGAAACCGCCGGCCTCCTCCGCGCCGCCATCGACCCACTGAGCGCCCCGTCTGGACCAGACGACACCCGCTCCCCCGGGCAACGCCGCCACGACGCCCTCGCCGACGTGTGCCGACTCGCCCTCCGCACCGGCGAGCTACCCGACAGCGGCGGCGACCCCGCCCAGATCGTCGTCACCACCAACTACGACGAGCAGACCCAGCAACTCGGTGCCGGCACTCTCGACGTCGGCCTACAGCTCACACCCGACACGGTGCGCCGACTCGCCTGCGACGCCACCATCCTGCCCGCCGTCCTCGGCGGCGCCGGCCAGGTCCTCGACGTCGGCCGACAACGCCGCCTCATCACCGGGCCGCTGCGCCGCGCCCTCGTGCTCCGCGACCGCGGCTGCGCGTTCCCCGGCTGCGACCGCCCACCCCGCTGGTGCCACGCCCACCACATCCACCACTGGGCCGACGGCGGCACCACCAGCCTCGGCAATGCCGTCCTGCTCTGTGGCCACCACCATCGGCACGTCCACCAGACCGACTGGGTCGTCCGGCTCGGCGACGACGGACACCCGAAGTTCATTCCACCCGCCTGGCTCGACCCCGAACAACTCCCCCGCCGCAACCACTACCACCGACGAACATAGGAAAAGCCAGCAGAAATAGCACCCTTTCGGGTCGGTGAGCCACCCATCGGAGACAACCCCGCTGCGCAGCGGCGCTATCGCGAATCCGGGAGGTCGCGGTAAACCGGCTGGAGATCTGGCGACCCTATCGGCTCAGGAAGGCGGCTACCGACCGACGGAAGTCGTGCGGATTCTCGACCCACGGAAGGTGGCCGGACCCGGCGAGGCTCACCCGCTGGCTGTTGGCCAACGCGCGGTGCAGCGAGTCGACGGCCCAGCGGGGCCGGATGTCCTCGGTGCCGTCGATGATCAGCACGGGCAGGTCGAGCGATTGGCACTGCACGACCGTTCCGGAGTTGCGAAGCTCGCGCTTGACCTCGGCGTTGAGAGCCTGGCTGCAGTCGTAGTTGATGCCCAGCCACGGCGTGGCCATGCGATCGGCGTGGCGCAGTGCCGCACTGTGGTCGGCGAAGTCGGCCGACCATTGCAGCACCGCCCATTCACGTTCCTCTGCGGGCGTGCGGTCGCGCGCGCTGAGGGCCTCCCATCGGTCCAGGTGAGGCCCGAGCCGCAGCCTCAAATTCCGCTTGTAGTGCGGATGCCAGCCGCGATCGGGATCAATACCGGTCCCGGACACGTAGATCAGATGGCTGACCTGTTCGGGGTGTTCGATGGCGTACCGCAACGCCAGGTGTGCACCCCATGAATGGCCCAACAGGGCCGTCCGCGGACCGGCCAACTGGTCACGTACCGAGTCGAGATCGGCCACGAAGCGGGCGATGCCATACGGTCCGCGCCGCTGCGAGCGTCCACAGCCGCGCTGATCCCATCGGATGGTGCGGGCATGTTTTTCGAGCAGCCGGGCTACCGGGGCGAGATAGTCCCACAGACCCGGACCCCCGTGACAGAGCACCAGAGGCGGCCCGGCGCCGGCCTGTTCCGCCCACAGGCGGCAGTCGTCGTCGCCGCGCACGCCGGGGTCCATATCGCCAGTATCGCGTGGCGACTTGACCTCAAGCTCGGGTGAGGTCCTAGCCTCCGGTATCGGAGGTTACGCATGAGCATGGAATTCACGGCGTGGACGTCTTTGCACCACGCGATGAACGCGCAGGAAAAACGACCGCTGTCCCGCGCCACCTTGAAGCGGATCGCGCAGTTCGCGCGGCCGCACCGGGCCCTGATCGTCAGGTTCCTGTTGTTGAGTGTGGTGACGGCGGTCCTCACGGTGGCGGCGCCCGTTCTCGCCGGTCGGGTGGTCGACGCGATCGTCGACGGCGCCGACAGCGGCGTGGTGATCCGGATGGCCGTGCTGATCGCCGCGATTGCCCTCGCCGAGGCCGGGCTGGGTCTGGTGACGCGATTTCTCTCCGCCAGCATCGGTGAGGGGCTGATCGTCCAACTGCGGACGACTGTCTTCGACCACGTTCAGCGCATGCCGGTGGCGTTCTTCACGCGGACCCGCACGGGTGCGCTGGTCAGCCGCCTGAACAACGACGTGATCGGCGCGCAGCGGGCCTTCAGCGACACCCTGTCGAGTGTGGTCGGCAATGCCGTCACGCTGATGCTGACGTTGGCCGTGATGCTCACCTTCTCCTGGCAGATCACGCTGCTGGCGCTCGTCCTGCTGCCCATTTTCGTTCTCCCGGCTCGCCGGATGGGTTCGAGGCTCGCTCAGTTGCAGCGTGAAGCGGCCGAGCACAACGCGGCCATGAGCACCCGGATGACGGAGCGTTTCTCCGCACCCGGTGCCACGCTGGTCAAGCTGTACGGGCGGCCGGCCGAGGAGTCCGCCGAGTTCGCGGCGCGGGCACGTCGGGTCCGGGACATCGGCATCCGCGCCGCGATGCTCCAGTGGGTCTTCATCACCGCGCTCACCGTCGTCGGCTCGCTGGCACTGGCCCTGGTCTACGGGCTGGGTGGTCTCTACGCCCTACGAGGCAGCCTCGACGCCGGGACGGTGGTCGCCCTCGCACTGCTCCTGTCGCGGCTCTACGCGCCGTTGACCTCGCTGGCCAGTGCCCGGGTCGAGGTGATGAGCGCGCTGGTGAGCTTCGAGCGGGTGTTCGAGGTCCTCGACCTCAAGCCACTGATCCTGGACAGGTCCGACGCCCGGCCCCTTCCGGAAGGGCCTGTCGCGGTCGAGTTCGACGGGGTCCGGTTCGGCTACCCCTCAGCGGACAAGGTGTCGCTCGCGTCCCTCGAGGACGTGGCAAAGCTCGATACCCGCGGCGGTGAGGAGGTGCTGCACGGGGTGTCGTTCCGCGCCGAGGCGGGGCAGATGGTGGCGCTCGTCGGCTCCTCTGGAGCGGGCAAGTCGACGATCGCGCAGCTCGTGCCTCGCCTGTACGACGTCGAGGACGGCGCGGTGAAGCTGGCCGACGTCGACGTACGTGAGCTGTCGGCCGAGTCGATCCGGACGGCGTTGGGCGTGGTGACCCAGGACGGGCACCTCTTCCACGAGAGCATCCGCGCCAACCTGGCGTTCGCCCAGCCGGACGCGACCGAGGACGAGATGTGGGAGGTGCTCCGCCGGGCCCGCCTCGACGACCTGATCCGCTCACTTCCCGATGGGCTGGACACCGTCGTCGGCGAGCGTGGATACCGCCTGTCCGGCGGGGAACGGCAACGGCTCACCATCGCGCGACTGCTGCTGGCTCGTCCGCGCGTGGTCATCCTCGACGAAGCCACCGCGCATCTCGACTCCACCTCGGAGGCGGCGGTTCAGGATGCCCTCGCCGAGGCGCTGACCGGCCGGACGAGCGTGGTTATCGCGCACCGGCTCTCCACCATCCGGGCGGCCGACCAGATCCTCGTCGTGGAGGCGGGACGCATCGTCGAACGCGGGCGACACAGTGATCTGCTCGCAGCCGGTGGCCGCTACCACGAGTTGTACCGCACCCAGTTCGCCCAGGACCAGCCGACGGTCCAGGAGCAACGCGTCGCCATATGAGGCACGCGGTGATCGGTCCGCCCACGAGGGACAGTTCGACCACCGCGTCACAGCGCGCCGCCGCTCACCCCCATGGAAGCACCCGGGGTGAGCGGCGACCGCGGTCAGTCGTCGTCGTCGTTGTCGTCGTTGTCGTCGTCCTTGTCGTCGGCGTCGTCAGCGTCGTCGTCGGCGTCGTTGTCATCGTCGTCGACCGGCTCCTGCTCGGCCTTGACCACCGAGCCGTTGTCCCGGTCGACGTCCACCTCGTGCTCGGTGTCGCCGGCGACGATCTCGACGCTCCACACCGGTCGGCCGTTCTCCTGCTCGGCTTCGACCTCGACGATCTGACCGCCACCGGCCTTGGCGAGCGCGATCTCACCGGCGCGCTTCTCGTCGACCGCGCTGCTCGCGGGCGCGCTGCCGGTCGACGGCGTACCGGACGGCGTTCCGCTCGACGGCGTACCCGATGGGGTGCCGGCCGACGGCGAACCCGTGACCACCGGCGCGTCGGTGGCCGTCGGCGCGACGGTTGCCGCAGCGAGTGCCGTGCCGCCAGTCCGCGAGTCGTTCGCGGCGTTGACGCCGAGCGCGACCCCGGCCACCGCCAGCACCGCCGACCCGCCGACCGACGCCAGAAGCAGATTGGTGCGCTTCATCGTGGTGTCCACCTTTCCTCGGTTGTCGACTTCGAGGATCGGCCAGATGTGGATAGCACCGCGCTGTCCGGACGCTAAGGGCGGGTTAAGGCGGTCAGGGGCGGGTCAACCGCGCCGGTTGAGTTCCGCTTCCAGCCGCTGGACGAGCGTCTTGCGGTCCTTGCTGGCGCGCTCGTTACGCAGCGCGGTCTTGAGCTGTCGCGTGTCGAGGCCACGGACCAGCTTGGCCGCCTCCGCGACCGACATCTCCGTCATCCGCCCTGCCGTGGTGGCGTCCCGACGCGCCCGTTTGGCCGGCCCGGTGTTGGCGACGTACTGCTTGCCGGATCGGGACGCTTCGCGCTTCTTCGTGTCGGTCGCGCGCTTCTGGTTCTCCGACATCTCCTCCCAGGCCTTCTTGGGCAGGTAGCGACTCGTCGTGGCGCCCTTGCGCGCACGGGTGTCGCCCTCCTTCGTCTGCCATTTCTCGTTGCCCCAGCGTTGGAGGGACTTCTGCCGCTCGTCCTTTTCGCCCAGGAATCCGCCGCCGCGCTTCTTGTACTCCTGAGTGACCAGCTGCGACTTGCGAGCCGACCACTGCCCCGGCCGGCCGCCCTTGTCGGAAGCCTTGACCTCTTCCTTGATCTGCTCTCTGAGCTCGGGTTTCGTATACCGCGCCATGACTGGCAGCTACCCGGCACCGCAGCGGCTATGCGTCTCGCGGCGACGTCGGAGGCCCGAGCCGGAGCAGCACCTGCGCACCGCCCTGCGGGCCGGCCCGCACCTCCAGTCGACCGCCGGCGGCCTGCGCGGCGCGCCGGGCGATGTCCAGGCCGAGGCCGGTGGACCCGGCCGCGCTGGCGCCCCGCCGGATCGCCCCGGCGGGCATGCCCGGGCCCTCGTCGGCGACCGTGAGGACCACCTCGCCCGCCTCGCCCGCCTCACGGGCGAGCCGGACGGCGAACGGCGTCCCGTCGGGGGTGTGCGCGAAGACGTTGCCGAGCAGAGCGTCCACGGCCGCCGTCAGGTTGTCGGCGGCCACACCGACGGGAAGAGGGCCGGGCGTCAGGTCGAGGCTGACGGCCCGGCCGGTGTCCTCGGCCAGCACCGACCAGAACGCGACCCGGTCGGCCACGATCGCCGCCGCGTCCGAGGAGGCCGGTTGCGCCGGTGCGTGCCGCCACCGGGCCTGCCGGATCAGCCCGGTGACCGCGCGCTCGAGCCCGTCGGCGGCAGCGGTGATCCGGACGGCGTCGTCCGGGTCACGCAACGACTCCGCCTCCAGCCGCAACGCGGTCAGCGGCGTACGCAGCTGGTGGGACAGGTCGGCGACCTGTTCGCGCTCCTGCACCAGGAGCACCTGGATCCGGGTGGCGAGATGGTTGAGCGCGCCGGCCACCTCGCGCAGCTCGGGCGGGCCGGCCGGCGTGACCCGGGCGTCCAGCTCGGCGTTGGCCAGCCGGTGTGAGACGGCCGAGAGGTCGCTGATCGGCCGGACCAGGGTGCGCGCCAGCCGGTCGGCGACCAGCAGCCCGATCAGCACGAGGATCACCCCGAGCAGCGCCAGCACCAGCCAGGCCCGGGTGACCCCGGCAGTCAGCTCGTGCTGCGGCACCGCGATCCGGATCACTCCGGTGCCGTCCGCCCGACCCTGCACGGCGATGACCACCTCCCGGCCGGCCGCCGACTCGCCGGTGAGGCTCTGTCCGCGCGCGGCGAGGGCCACCGCGGGCGTACGAGGCGTCTGGGCGCCGAGCACCGTGCCGTCGGGCAGGAAGACGCTCACCGGTCGACCGGACTCCGCGGCGAGTTGCTCGACGGTGAGCCGGATGGTCGCCGCGTCGGCGGTGCCGACCACCGGCACCAGGCTCTGTGCGTCGGCGGTGGCCCGAACGGTGGCCCGGTCCTCGGCGACGGTGCGGACCAGCAGCGCCAACGGCACCAGGAACGCGATGAGGGTGAGGACGCTGACCGCGGCGACCAGCAGTGCGAGACGTGCCCTCACTGCTGCGCCGCCGGGGCTTCGAGACGCACCCCGACACCACGCACGGTGTGCAGGTAGCGGGGCTGTTGGGCGTTCTCCCCCAACTTGCGGCGCAACCACGACAGGTGCACGTCGACGGTCTTGTCGGCACCGCCGTACGGGATCTGCCACACCTCCGTGAGCAGCTCACGTTTGGAGACCACCTGGCCCGGTCGGCCGGCGAGGTGGTGCAGCAGGTCGAACTCGCGGGGCGTCAGCTCGACCGCGACCCCGTCCAGTGTCACCTGCCGGGCCCGGGGGTCGACGCGGAGCCCGCCGACGACGAGCGCCGGGACCTGCCCGTCGGCGCCGGAAGGGCCGCGCCGCAGCACCGCCCGGACGCGGGCGTCGAGCTGCGCCGCGGTGAACGGTTTGACCACGTAGTCGTCGGCGCCCGCGTCGAGCACCCGGACGATCTCGGTCTCGTCGTCACGCGCCGTGGCCACGATGACGGGCACCGAGCTGACCGCGCGCAGCATCCGCAGCAGCTCGCGTCCGTCCAGGTCGGGCAGGCCCAGGTCGAGCACGACGAGGTCGGGTCGGTCCTCCAGCGCGTCGCGGAGCCCGGCCATCGCGGTCGAGGCCGCCGCCACCGCGTGGCCGCGTTCGCGCAGGGCCCGGATCAGCGGGGTACGGATCGTCAGGTCGTCCTCGATGAGCAGCAGGCGGGCCACAGCTGGCAGGCTAACCGCTGCGGCTGGCGGCGTGGCGCACGTTAACCATGCCTTAGCGTTCGGATGTGCGAACGACAAGGACGGATCGGGGATAGTCAGGGGATGGGCCGTCGTTCGATCCTCGTCGCCACCGGTTGGGTGGCCACCGCCGCCATCGCCACAGTGATCGGGCTGGGCGCGATCCGGTTGGTGGGCGAGAGCCTCACCGGCACCCCGGGCGGGGTGCGCAGCGAGGCCGAGATCGAGCGGGCGCTCGCCTCACCGGAGCCGGCGCCGACCGGCACCACGGGCGCCGCGCCGGCCGGGCCGGGCACGACCAGCCCCGCGCCGAACGCCAGCTCCGGGGCCCGTCGGGGGTTCGCCACCGACGGCGGCACGGCCGTGGCCGAGTGCGGCGCTGGCGGGGTACGCCTCGTCTCCTGGGCGCCCGCGCAGGGCTACCGGGTCAGAGACGTGGACCGGGGCCCGGACGACGACGTCGAGGTCACGTTCCAGGGGCCGACCCGGGAGTACGAGTTGAAGGTGCGCTGCATCGGCTCGGAGCCGGTGGCCGTCGCCGACGACTAGGTGCTTTGCTCGCGGTCCGCGTTTCGGCCGAGGGCGACCATGCGCAGGGTTTCCTCTCGACGTCGGACGAGCAACGCCCCGGCCAGGAAGGTCACCGGCGCGACCAGCACCAGCATCGCCCACTGCGCCGGCACCAGGGGGATGGTGTGTCCCATGTGCATGGTCGAGGTGACCCAACCGGCGAGGGCGCTGTCGATCACCAGGACGAGGGCTGCCACGGGCAGCAGCATGACGACGATCCGTCGGCGTACCTCCGCAGTGAGCGTGACCACCGCGATCACCATGGCCAACGCGGCGGCCGCCAGGCCCGCAACGTAGAGCCAGAGCACCAGCTCACTGCTCGCCTCGATGTCGTAGAAGACCTGGTACGACACCCCACCGACGAAGGAGAACGCTGGGCTGGTGACCCGGTTCGTCACCAACAGCGCGACCATCGCGGCCGGTGCTAGCACCAGCGCCAGCAGTCGGCGTACGCCCAGCACCGCGATCGCCCGGCGGCGCGGCACCGGCACGGTGAGCGCGGCGGCAGCCACCACGGCGAGGGCGAGCTGCGGCAGCATGTCCACCACGTACGTCGGGTTGTCATTCGTCTGCGGGGCGACGAGCGCACCCCAACCGAGCACGCCGGCCCAGGCCAGACCGGCGGCGACCCAACGCCACCCGACCAGCACCGCGGCGCAGACGCCCGCCCAGCCGGCGACGCGCAGCCAGTCGACGAGATCCGGGCCGCTCGGCGAAAACCCGGGGGGCAGGCTCGGCGCTAGGACGAGCTGGTCGAGCAGCGCTTTCCCGGCGAGGGCCAGCAGGACGACTCCGACCAGTAGGCCGGTCACCGTCGCCGCATCCGTCCAGCTCGGCTCGGTGAACCCCCGCGCGCCCACCCGCAACCGCGCCCGCAACCCGGCGCCGACCACGTTCCGCACGTCCGCGGCGCCGGGTCGCCGCTGGCCCGGCCGCACGCCGGCGAGGAGCACGGCCAGCATCTCGTCCTCGTACACCCGGCGGTGTTCCCACGGATAGACGGCCAGCAGCCGTCGGTAGCGGCGCTCCAGATCGTTGCTGCTCACGCCGCTCCCCCGTCGGTCAGTAGGCCGCTGCGGCGCAGCCGCAGGCGAGCGGCATCCGCGTTGTGTCGCAGGCGGGACGCCTCTTCGGTGAGCCGCCGCGCGCCCAGGGCCGTGAGGCGGTAGTAGCGGCGCAGTCGAGACTGCACCACCTCTTCGCGCTCGACCTCGATGAGGCCGTCGGCGCGGAGCCGGTCGAGGACGGCGTAGAGAGTGCCGGCGCGTAGGCGCACCCTGCCGTCGGAGATGCGCAGCACGTCCTCGATGACGGCGTACCCGTGCATGGGCGTCTCCGCCAGCGCTGTGAGCACCAGGAACGTCGGTTCCCGCAGTGGAGCTTCAGCCATGCCAGCGAGCATATACCGATAGAAGGTATATGCAAGTGACGGCGAGCCTGCAGCGACGAACGTGGCCGGCACGGATCGACGTGCCGGCCACGTCATCGGTGGTGGTTCAGCTGGCGTACGCCTCCAACTCCCAGAGCGAGTGGCCATATCCGGTGCCCCGGGCAGTGCCGTAGATCCGCAGGTAACGGCCGTTGGCGCCGAGAGCGGCGTGCTCGTCCACGCCGCCGTCGGCCCCGGTCACCGTCTTCACTGTGGTCCAGGTGGTGCCGTCGTTCGAGGTCTGGATCTGGTACGCGCTGCTGTACGCCGCCTCCCAGCTCAGCTTGACCCGGCCGATCGCGGTGGGACTGCCGAGGTCGACCCGGATCCACTGCGGGTCGGAGAACGTGCTCGACCAGCGGGTGGTGAGGCTGCCGTCCACTGCCTGGGCGCCGGACACGTCGGCCCCCTCGTTGCTGGACGTCGACGTGGGCTTGTTCAGCAGCAGGTTGCCGCCGGTCGGGCTTCCGGTGCCGCCGTACACCTCGAACTCGAACAGCGAGTAGCCCCAGGCGGTCCCCCGGGTCGTGCCGAGCAGCCGGACGTACCGGCCGGACCCGCTGAGCCCGCTCAGGTCGTCCACCCCGCCATCACCACCGGTCACCGTACGGATCGTGGTGAAGTTGACTCCGTCCGGCGAGGTCTGGATCTGGTATCCGCTGCCGTACGCCGCCTCCCAGGTCAGCTTGACCCGGTTGATGGCGTACGTGGCGCCGAGGTCCACGTCGATCCACTGTGGGTCACCGAAGGCGCTACCCCAGCGGGTACCGGCAACGCCGTCGAACGCGTTGGCCGCGGTGAACGCGCCCTCGAAGCTGGACGCGCGCGCCGGCTTGCCCCGGGCCAGGTTGGCACCCGGCTCGGGATCCGGGTCCGGGTCAGGTCCGGGACCGCCTGGGCTGGTGGAGAGGGTGAACTCGTCGATGTCGAAGTACGGGCCGACGCCCTTGAAGACCAGGAAGAGGGTTCGGGTGCCGGTCGGGGCGGTGACCCCACCGGTGACAGTGGCGAAGTTGGCGTACCCGCCGGTGGGAACGACGGTGGCCGAACCGACCAGCGGCCCGGTGGGCGAGTCGACCCGCAACTCCAACGTGCCGCCACCGCCGGCCGGTGCACCGACCCGGGCGCTGAACGACTGGACGCCGGTCAGGTTGTAGGGACGGAACGAGATCCAGTCGTTGTTGTCGATGTAGCCGACCGCCGCGCCGCCGTGCCCGGCTGCCCCGGCGACGATCTGGATGCCGGACGAGTCACCGAAGTGCTCGGCCTGGCGTACCCGAGGTTGCAGCACCGCCTGAGTGTGCGTGGTCAGCGCCGGCTGGCCGCCCCCACCCAGGTCGGTGTACTCGGCGTCGATGATGCCGAAGATGTTCGCCGCCGAGTCGTGCTCGCCGTCGGCCGAGGTCTGGATGACCCCGGTGCAGCCCTGCACACTGCCGAGCTGGTGGCCGTGCGAGTCGTGGCCGAGGACGTAGTTCACCTTGACCCGGGCGCAGTTGATCGCGCCGTCCTGGGCGTCGGTGACGGTGACGGAGAACGGCACCGCGTCCCCGAAATTGAAGGTCTGCCCGTTCAACGGGGTGTTGACGGTGACCACCGGGGCGCTGTTACCGACCGTGACGACCACGCTCGCGGTGGCCGTCTTGCCGGTGGTGTCCCGGACCGTCAGCGTCGGGCTACGGGTCCCGTTGGTGGTGTACGTGAAGCTCGGGTTCGCCGCTGTCGAGTCGGTGGTGCCGTTGTTGTCGAAGTCCCAGGCGTAGGTGAACGGGTCACCGTCCGGGTCGAGGGTGCCGGCCGAGGAGAAGGCCACTGTCAGCGGCGCGTTGCCGCTGGTCGGCGTGGCGGACACCTTGGCGATGGGTGCTCTGCCCTCGCGGGCGTACTCGATGCGGTAGAGCGCCGAGTTGGCGTCGCCGTTGAACCAGCCGGTGCCGTAGTCAAGCACGTAGAGCGCGCCGTCCGGGCCGAACTCCATGTCCATGACCTGGGTGCCGGTCCACGGGAACGGGTTGATCTTCAGTGGTTGGCCGGACGCGTCGAGCTTGATGTTCTTGATCCAGCGGCGACCGAACTCACCGGCGAAGTACGTCCCGTCGTAGTACTCGGGGAACGCCACGGGCGAGGTGTTGTTCGGGTCGTACCGGTAGACCGGCCCGCCCATCGGCGACAGGCCACCGCCGGTGAACTCCGGCGGCGAGCCGGAGCCGCCGTACGGCAACCAGGCCGAGACGGCCGGCGGCAGCTGGGTGATACCGGTGTTGTTTGGCGAGTTGTTCACCGGTCCACCGGCGCAGTTGAACTTCGCTCCGGACGGCCCGGACGGGAAGGTGTAGTCGTTGTAGGCGTCGTTGCGGGCGGTGCAGTACGGCCAGCCGTAGAAGCCGGGCCGGTCGATGCGGGCGAACTCGACGTTGCCCGCCGGCCCCCGGTTCGGGTCGGCGGTGCCCGCGTCGGGGCCGTAGTCGCCGAGGTAGACGATGCCGGTGGCCTTGTCCACGCTCATCCGGAACGGGTTGCGGAAGCCCATCGCGTAGACCTCCGGGCGGGTCCGCGCGGTGCCCGGGGCGAACATGTTGCCGGCCGGGATGGTGTAGCCGCCGGCCGCGCTCGGCTTGATCCGGAGGACCTTGCCGCGCAGGTCGTTGCTGTTCGCCGAGGTGCGCTGGGCGTCGAAGGCCGGGTTACGCCCGGCCCGCTCGTCGATCGGGGTGAAGCCGGCCGAGTCGAACGGGTTGGTGTCGTCACCGGTGGACAGGTAGAGGTTGCCGGCCGCGTCGAAGTCCATGTCACCGCCGACGTGGCAGCACATGCCCCGGCTGGTCGGCACGTTCAGGATCAACGTCTCGCTGGCCAGGTTGATGGTGTTGTCCGCGTTGACGGTGAACCGGGCCAGCCGGTTGACGCCCTCCCAGACGGCGAAGTCGGCCGGGGTGCCGGTGGCCGGCGCACCGCCACCGGGGGTGCTCAGTGGTGGCGCGAAGTACGCGTACACCCAGCGGTTGGTGGCGAAGTTCGGGTCGGCCTTGATCCCCTGCAAACCCTCCTCGTCGCCGGTGTAGACCGGCAGGGTTGCGGCGATCTTGGTGTTGCCGGCGGCGTCGGTGTGCCGGATCACGCCGTTGCGCGAGGTGTGCAGCACGCCCCGGTCCGGCAGGACGGTGAGGCTCATCGGCTCACCGGTCTCGGCCGCGCCCTTGGCCAGCTCCACCTGCTGGAAGCTGCTGGTGACGGTGGGGCCACAGTCTGCGTCGACCGCGCCGGCGGCCGTCCGGATGCCGCCGAGCAGGTGCTGACGGAAGTTCGCCTCGGCGTACGACGCGTCGGTGTGCCCCAGGCCCGTGTACCAGGCTCGGCCGCCGGAGTAGTTCTGGCACCAGGAGATCGGGTGGTCGGCGCCCATGCTTCCGCCCGTGTAGGTGCTCTCGTCCAGGGTGGCCAGCACGTGCGCGTTGCCGCGGGGGTTGGTGCGGTAGTTGTACAACTCGTCGAACCGGTTCCACCGCTGCGGCAGTGCCGCGGTGGACGGGTGCACCTGGTCGGCGACCTTCACTGTGACGTTCTGCTCGGCCGGGTGCGAGGCGAAGTACGCCCCGACCAGTCCCCCGTACCAGGGCCAGTCGTACTCGGTGTCGGAGGCGGAGTGCACGCCCACGTACCCGCCGCCGCCGGTGATGTAGCGCTCGAACGCGGCCTGCTGGGCGGCGTTGAGCACGTCGCCGGTGGTGGAGAGCCAGATCACCGCGGCGAACCGGTCCAGGTTGGCGTCGGTGAACTGGGCGGCGTCCTCGGTGGCCTCGACGGTGAAGCCGTTGGCGGCACCGAGTTGCTGGATCGCGGCGATGCCGGGGGTGATGGATCCGTGCCGGAACCCGGCGGTCTTGCTGAAGATCAGCACGGTGAACGGTGCGGCGCTGGCCGTGGGTGGCGAGGCGACGATGCCGCCCGCCACGAGGATCGTGCTCAGCGCGAGGCCGAGCCACGATCTCAGGGATCTGCGCACAGTGGGGTCCTTTCGCGGTGCGAGGGACGGCGTGCGCCGATCACGCCTGGCGGTGGTGGGACGAGACATGTGAATGCATCGTTGCGTTCGGATCACGGGCGCGTCAAGCACTCTCCCACCATCCGTGAGAGCGTTATCTCCGCAGGTCAGCGGCGACCGTGCGGAGTAAGATCGAATAACGGTTTTCGGGCCACCAACCACCGTTGTGCCAGCGGCGGTCGTCGGCGCTCAGCGCCCGCCTGCGGCCAGCTCGGCGATCATCCCCTCGCAACTGCGGACCACGACCTGAGCGCCGCGCCGCTGCGCCAGCGGAAGCAGAGGATCCTCCGCCCGGTCCCGCCACCGCCACTGTGCCTCGGAGGCGACCTCCCAGAGCTGCCGCACGTCGGCCTCATGCTCGACACCGAGCCGAGCCGCGAGGCCCACCCCGTCGCCGCCGACCAGCCGTTGCGCCTCGGCGGCCAACTCCGCGTCGAACCCCAGCCGGGTATTCCGCAGCGCCACCAGCAGGCGCAGCTCCCGGAACTCGTGCGCACCGGCGAGGATCTGCTCCACCGCACCGACCAGCTCGGTGGACCCCCGGGCGGGCTCGGCCCGCAGCAGCGCCTCCACCGCGGCCAGCGCGGACCGCGCCTTCAGGGCGTCGCGGCGATCGATGAAACAACGCGTCACCGACTCGCGCAGCTCGGTGAGACCGCTCCGCCGAATCAACTCCGCGGAGAGCTTCACCCGGCTGTCGAACCCGCTGCGCACCAGCGTGGCCGCCAGCCGGACACCGAAGACCCCGAACCGGCCCAGCAGCGCGGCGCGCACCTCGGTGTCCAGCCGTACTGGCAGCTCACCACGGAGGAAACGGTCGGCGGAGATGAGGTGCGCGTCCAGTTCGGCCCGGGGCACCTGAGCCAGGGCCGCGAGCGCGGCGAAATCCGATTCACCGAGCATCCGGCCGGCCAGGCCGATCATGCCGCTGCACGCCACGACGTTGACACTGAGCGCGTTCACCCTCGGGTCGCGGTAATGCCGACGAGCGAGCTGGCGGGCCGTGAGCAGACCGTCGATCCGGCCGCCGCCGGTCTCGTCCGCGCGGGACAACACCATGATCACGTTGACCGGAGCAGACTGTCCGACGGCACTGTCCCGTGCGGACTCCAGTACCCGCAGGTCACTGTCGCGACCGTCGCGGGTCAGGTACAGCACCGCGTCCGAGTCGCGCAGCACCCGCTCCAACACCGGCGCCCGGCCCTGCTCGACGCCGCCGGTGACCGCCGGGGTGTCGATCAGCGTGATCTGGCGCAGCGCCCGCGTCGGCCACCGCACCACGATGTCCCGCACCTCCCCCGCACCCCAGCCCAGATCCACCCGCAGCCCGGTCGCCGACTTCACCACTGCCAACTCCTGCGGTGGCTGCCCGACCGGGTAGGCGGTGGCACGCGGCGCGGCACCGTCCTCGTACCAGGTGAAGGCCCCGTCCGCCCGTTCGACCGGCGCGACCTCCTCGCCCATCAACGCGTTGAGCACCGTCGACTTACCCGATCGCCACGGGCCGACGATGGCGATCCGCAGCGGCTGCTCCAACCGGGCCACCTGTTGCCGAAGCTCAGCGACGGCCCGGGGATTGTCCTGGTACAGCTCGATGGCCTGGTGCAGCAACCCCCACGCCGCCTCGTCCAGGCGCACTCCCACCGTCATGCCTGCGGCTCCAGCAGCAGCGGAGCGGAACGGGCACCGGTCAACTGCTGAGCCTGCTCGTACACCGCCGCCAACCTGGTCATCTTCAAACGGATCTCGCGCTGCCGCTGCTCGCGCAGGGAGGCGTCGGTGTCGGCCTCCTGCTTCGCGCTGCGGAACGACTGCACGATGGCCTCCTGGAGTTCCTCGGTCAGCCCCGTGAAGTGGTCCCGCAGCATCCGCTGCACCTGCCGGGCGGCGTCGCGACAGTCTCGGATGATCCGGACGAAGAAGTCGTCGACATGCCGCTGGATGGCCGTCTTGACCGTCGCCTGCCGACGACGGAGCAACTGCTTGCTCTCGTCACGGATGCTCTTGCCGCCGAAGAGCGCCCCGATGCCGACCGAGACCGGATTGATCATCGGCATGCCTGCCAGCGTGGTCGCCAGACCGAACATCAGCATGCCGCCGTACGAGCCCTTCATGCCGGTGAACAGCTTCTGGCCGGTGGTGAACCGGTCGATCGTCGGCCGTTGCAGCTCGGGCAGTCGCTCGCCGATGTCGTCCGGCATCGTCATCGACCAGGGCGGCAGCACGTCGTATCCGTACCGGTCGAAGTTGGCGGCCACCCGCCGGGCGATCCAGTCACAGCGCTGGATCAGCCACTCGTGGTTCGCCTCCGCCGCCTCCACCAGGCTCCGCTCCAGCCAGTCCTGGAAGGTGTCCCAGGCGACCAGAGGGTCGGCGGTGTCGAACGCCTCGTCCACCGCGCGCAGGATCTGTCGGGTCCGGTCACGCAGGTCGTACTCGAGGTCGGCGAGCAGGTCGGTGATCTCGTCGGTCAACGTGTTCTGCCACCGGGTGGAGCACCGGCGCAGCTCGTCGACCTCGCGCTGCGCCGCGTGCAACCGGGAGATCGGCCCGGACTGCTCCTCGGCCTCCTGGGTCGCCAACTCGGCGCGCAGCGGCGCAGCCAACTGCTCCACCACCGTCCGGGCCACCGTCTGCACCGCCGCCCGGGCCAGGTGGTCGCCCTTGCCGGCCAGGTCGCGTTGCAGACGGGCGATCAGCGCGGGGAAACCCGACTCGGCGTTGAGCACACGGTCGTCGGCCGCGGCGGCGCGCAGTCGCAGCGCCGCCGAGACCGGGATCAGCGTCGCCGGAACGCCCGCCTCGGCCAGGTGCTGCCGGTTGCGCTCGGCGACCGTACGCCAGTCCGCCACCAGATCGGTCTTGCTCTGCACCACCACCACGTTCGGATGCGAACGCATGATGTGCAGCAGCATGTTCAGCTCGGCGACCGACAACTCCCGAGTGGAATCGGAGACCAGCAGCACGGTGTCCGCGCGGGCCGGCGCGGCGACCGGAGCGGCGGCGCCGATGCCGGTGACCTCGTCGGTGCCGGGAGTGTCCACCAGCACCAGCCCGGCACCGAGCAGGGCACGGGGCAGTCCGATCTCGACGTACGCCGGGCCGCCGCCCGGCCGACGTCCGACCAGGCCGGCCACGCCCGCCGCGACCTGGTTGAGCGCCACCGGGGTCCGCTCGACGGCCACCGCGTCGGCGGTGCCGGTGGGGTGCCCCGGCGCTGGTGGGGGCAACTGCGCCACCGCCGCGGTGGGGGCCTCGGCGTGCCGCACCACGGTCGGCAGGACTGTCGTCCGGCCGTCGCCGACCGGGCAGGCCGGAGCGTTGATGATCGCGTTGATCAGCTGACTCTTGCCCTGGTTCGGCTCACCGATGACCAGGACACGCAGCGTCGGGTCCAGCAGTTGCGCGCGCTTCTGCCGCACCGTCTGAAGTAGGTCACCGCGACCGTGTGCAGTGCACGTGCGAGCGATCTCGTCCAGCACGTCCAACCAGATCCCGGCCATCACCGCACCAAGTGTGCGGATTTCGGCTCAATTATCAAGAGGGACCGGATGTGGAACCGGGAAGGGCCGGATCGCCCGAGACGATCCGACCCTCCGCTCCGACCGGAGATCCGGGTCAGAGCAGACCGCCGGTGATACCCAGCAGCCCGTGATCGGACGAGGCGTGCGAGTCGCCGAGCACACCATCGGTGACCCCACCGGTCACGTCACCGACCGTGTCGGTGACACCGGGGAGGAGGCTGTCCACCTGGTGCGTCACGCCGCCCACAGTCGACGGCACGTCGAGCGGCGGGACCCCGCCGACGACACCGTCGCCGTGCCCGAGGCCCAGCCCGTTGAGGGTGTCGTCGACACCCAGCGAGCTGACGACCCCGCCAAGCTGACCGTGGGTGCCGGAGAGGACACCACCGGTCAGGTCGCCGCCGATCAGGTTCGAGTCAGTGACGCCGAGCAGACCGCTCGGGTCGCCGACGGTACCGGTCACGTCACCGAGCACCGGGTCCGCGATCGCGTCCACCGGCTGCACCACATCGGCGTCGAGGGTGTGCGCCACGTCGGAAACGCCGGCCAGGTCGGTGTCGAGGCCGGACGGGCCGACACCCAGACCGATGCCCGGCAGCACGGTGACCCCGGCGGCGGCGGTCGACGGGTCGACAGCGATGGCGCCGAGCACACCGGCCTTGACGTCCACGCCGCTTGGCGAGCTGGTGACGCTGATCTGCTGCGCCACGCTCTGCAACTGACCCACCACGTCGGTGGTGTCGGTGAGCAGCGGGTCCAGCCCGAGCTGCCCGACCGGCGAGGCCAACGGCGCGAGGCCCGCCCCCGGCGCGTAGTCGACGACCAGCGGCACGACGTCCTGCACGTCCGCGGCGGTGATGTCGGTGAGCCCGGCGCCCCGCAACGCGCCCTCGGGGTCGAGGTCGAAGGCCGACCGCGCGTCCGGGTTCGTCAGTAGGTCGAGCACGAAGTCGTGGAGCGTCTGCTGCGAGTCCATGTGCCGGTTCTCCTCGGATGTGGCATTGGCGGGTGTCGTACGTCGACAGTGACGACGCTATTGCGGGGGCCCGCCCTCGGGCATCGGGGCTGAGCCCGCATCCGGGCCGGTTGAACTAGGGGCACCGCCACCTCGTACGTTAGGGGGACAGGGGGAAACCGTCCCGGCGAGATTAGGGTCCCGACCAGGGACTGATCTCTGGTACGAACGTAGGAGCCCGCGGGGTTCGCCGGGGGTGGGTCGTCGGGCAGCCGACGCCATCGCCACCGACCGGCCGACTCACGGGGAGAGACAGAGACGATGCCGTACGTCCTGGGGATAGACATCGGAAGCAGCAACACGGCCGCCGCCGTCGCACGACGACGCGGCGCGACCTGGACCCGTCCCGAGGCCGTCCCGCTGAGCGCCGGCTCACCCCTCATGCCGTCGGTGTTGTGCCTGGAAGAGGACGGTTCGCTGCGCGTCGGCGAGCCGGTGACCGACGACGGCAGCCGCACCACCCGGGACTTCGTCCACCGGATCGGCGACGACGTGCCGGTGCTGCTCGGCGGCGAGCCGTGCGCGCCGCAGACGCTGACCGCCGAGCTGGCGGCGTGGGTGGTGGAGCGGGTCCACGCCCTGGAGGCTGAGGCGGCCGAGGCGATCGTGCTCAGCCACCCGGCGGGGTGGCGCCCCTACCGGCGGGAGGTGCTGCACCGGGCCCTGTCGGACCTCGGCCTACGGCACGTGACGTTGCTGCCCCGCACGGTCACCGTCGCCGAGAGCCATGCCGCTCGCGGGTTCGCGGGCAGCACGGCCGTCGTCTACGCCCTGGGGGGCAACAGTTTCGAGGCGGCTCTGGTGCGCCGCACCCCGCGCGGCACGTACGAGACGTTCGGCACCCCGCAGGGACTCGACTCGATCGGCGGCGCCGACTTCGACGAGGCGCTCGCCGAGCATGCTCGTACCGTGCTGGCCCGGGAGTTGGCCGCGACCGGGCGTCGCGGGGCCCAGGCCGCGCTGCGCGGGCTGCGCGCGGAGTGTGACCGGGTCAAGCGGGTGCTGACCGTCGACCTCACTGCCGACGTGGTGCTGACCCTGCCGAGCGGCCCGGCGCGGGTGCCGGTGACCCGGGCACAGTTCGAGGCCATGATCCGCCCGACGGTGCAGGCCACAGTCGACCTCCTGCTCCGGGCCGTGCGCAGTGCCGACCTGACTCCTTCGCAGCTCGACGGCGTCCTGTTGGCCGGCGGCTCCACCCGGGTCCCGCTCGTGACCGAGCTGATCGGCGCGGCCCTCCCGGTGCCCGTCGAGGTGGAGCCGGACGCACAGTTGACCGCCGCCACCGGAGCGGCGATGGCCGCCTGTCAGGTGGTGTCACCACGCCCCCGCCAGCCGCCGCCGGCCCGCGTTCCGGCCCCGGTCAGCGGTGCAGGGCGGGCCACCCTCCCGGCACCACGCCGAGCCCATCACACCGTTCCGGGCGAACCGCCACCGCGGCCCCCGGTCCGGGTCCTCCCACTGGAACTGCCGAAGCCGTCCCGCCTGGCGCTGGCCCGCGGTCGTGGACGCGAAGGATAACCTCGATGATCATGAATGACCTCGCCGCACCAGGGTTGACCCTGGACAAGGGGTTGCAGGCGCTACTGGACACTGTCGCGCAGGACCCGACCGGCCCGCTCGCCGTCGGCGTCGCCGGCCCGGCCGGTCACGGAAAGACCGCGCTTCTCGCCGAGTTGGAGCGCATTCACCAGCGCGCCGGCATCGCCGTCCGCACGGCCGCCCCGGAGCCGGATGAGCCGGTCGACCCCGACACGGTGGTGCTGGTCGACGACGCGCACCTGCTCGACGACGCGCGGACCGAAGCGCTGCTGCGTCTGGTCGCCGGCCGGCGACACCGGTTGGTGGTGGCCCACCGCCCGTGGCCCCGGTCAGCGGCGTTCAGTGAGCTGGTCGACGCCCTGCGACGCGACGGGCAGGCCGTGCTGCTCACGCCGTTCACCCGGGAGCAGACCGCCGCCCATCTCGCCGCCACACCCGAGCTGGGCCGCCCCGCCGACCTGGTCGACTTCGTCCACACGCAGACCGCCGGCGTACCCCGGGACGTGGAACGGCTGGCCCGCGGCCTGGCCGGCGCGGAGACCCGGACCGGCATGGTCGACCCACCACGGTCCGTCATCCTCGAATTCGGGCCGGACCTGGACGTCCAGCCCACCGCGGTACGACGACTGCTCCTCGCTGTCGCGGCCGGCGGGGCGCTACCGGTGAGCATGCTCGGCGCGCTGCTGGGCCGGGACCCGGCCGGAGTGGACGAACTGATCGCCACGGCCAGGGCTGCCGGGCTGCTCGGCGCGGACGGCCGGCTCGCACCGATCGTCAGGCGGGCCGTCGCGACACTCAGCCCCACCACCGAACGGACAGCGGTCTGGCGGCGGCTCACCGAGTTGCAACTCGCTCGGGGTGGCGCGGTACTGCCGCTGGTCCGCTCCCTGCTCGCGGTCGGCGCGCTCGGCGACTGCCCGGCCGCGACCCTGGCCGCCGCGGCGGACGAGGCGCTGGCCGACGAGCCGGCGTTCGCCGCCGAGCTGTTCGCGGCGGCCACGGCGGCCGGGCGGCCACCCAACGCGCGGCAGGCGCTCGCCGCCGCGCTCGCCGGTGACCTCGACGACGCGCTTCGGCTGGCGGACCGACTCCTGGCCACTGCCGCTCCCCCGGAGCGCTCCGAGGCGGCCGTGGTCGCCGCCACCGCCCTGGCCCACCGTGGTCACGTCGGTCGCAGCGTCGAGCTGTTCCGGTGGTCGGGCACCGCCTCGGCGGCGGCGTTCGCCATCGTCGGCGGGCTGGCCACCGGCGACCCGGCCGCCACCACCGAGGCACCGGCGGGCGACCCGGCGGGCGAACCCCCGACCCTGCACGCGAGCGCCGCCCGACTGATGGCCAACGGTGTACGGGAGAGCGTGACCGGCCCGCCGACCGCCGCGCTCTCCGCGCTCGTGCAGGCCGCCGCGCTGCTGGAACCGGACGGCCGGGCGGCGTTGCTGCCGGACAGCCCGGCGGCCCTCGCCGCGTTGACCGCGGTGCACTGCGGTGAGCTGGAGATCGCCGAGCGGGTGCTGCACCGCGCCCTGGCCGCCGGAGTCGGCGGCCCGCTGATGGCCCGCCGCCACCGGCTGTTGCAGGCCTGGATCCTGATGGTCCGTGGCGAGATCCACACCGCCGGCGAGCACCTCGCCACTGTGACGCTCGACGGGCGGCCACTGGAGTCACGCGACCAGCTCTTCGCCGCCGCGATCCGGATGGGCATCGGCCGGCGCAACAGTGACCTCGGGGCGCTCAAGCGGGGTTGGGGGCAGGCGCTGGAGGCCATGGTGCGGCACCCCGTCGACCTGTTCACAGTGCTGCCGTTGGGTGAGCTGGCCATCGCGGGCGCGCGGCTGGGTGACCTGGCCCGGCTGGAGCCGTACCTGCATCAGGCGCGTGCGCTGCTCGACCGCCTCGGCAACCCACCACTGTGGAGTGTGCCGCTGCACTGGAGCGCGCTGCACGCCGCCATCCTGACCGGCGAGCCGACGATCGCCGACGAACACGTCGCGGCGTTGCTCGCCGCCGCTGGCCACAGCCGGTACGCGGCCGTGGTCGCCGCCGCCGCGGAGAGCTGGGTGGAGGTGCTCCGAGGGGTCGTCGACCCGACCCGGGTGGAGGCCGCCGCCCGAGGACTGCACGACACCGGGTTGTGCTGGGACGGCGCCCGCCTCGCCGGGCAGGCCGCCATCCGCACCGCGGACCGACGGGCGATGACCACCCTGCTGGAGTGCGCCCGAGCGTTGCAGGGGCGGCCTTCCGGTGGGCAGAGCGGGCAGACACCGACGACCGGTGCGAGCACGGCACGGGTCGCCGGCCCCACCCAGCACGGTCTCAGCGACCGCGAGTACGAGGTCGCCGAGCTGGTGCTGGCCGGACTGACCTACCGGGAGATCGGCGATCGGCTCTTCATCTCGGCCAAGACCGTCGAACACCACGTGGCGCGGATGCGCAACCGGCTCAACTGCGCCAACCGCACCGAACTGCTGGCGCTGCTGCGCACCCTCGTCGCCGACCGGGCCAGCGACACCGCCGGGCAACCGTGGCCGCAGCGGGCGACCCGATGACCCGCAACGACGTTCGGCTGATCCGGACCAGGCTGGCCGTGCTGGCCGCCGTGCTGATCACGCTCTGGTCGTACGCGGCCTACGTGTCCAGCCAGGACGCGGTCGACCTGCTGCGCGTCCGGGCGCTGGCGGACACGCTGGGCCAGCCCATCGACCGCCTGATTCTGAGCCTGCAGACGGAACGCCGGATCACCGCCGAGACGATCGCCGGGGCGGGGCAGACGACCCCGGCGCTGGTCGGGGCCCGCGAAGGTACCGACCGGGCCGCCGCCGAGATCCGCGAGTTCACCAAAGGCCGCGACCTCCGGTTGCTCAGCGCCGGCACGGTCCGCGACCGGGCCGGCGAGCTGGTCCGGCGGCTCGACGGCCTGGGCACGACCCGAGCCCAGGTGGACACCGGCCGGCTCGACCAGGGCCCGGCAGTCGACGGGTACGACGAGGTCATCGACGTCGCCTTCCGGGTGTACGGCCCGGAGTGGGGCGCGTACGAGAGCGGGTTGGCCGCCGACACCCGCGCGGTGATCGCGCTGGCCCGTGCCCGGGAGTTGCTCGCCCGGGAAGACACAGTGGTCAGCGCGGCCCTGACCGGCGCACGGCCCGGCGCCGACGAGCGGCGCCGGCTGACCGCACTGGTCAGCATCCAGCGGTACGCGCGCACCGACGCCGCAGCCGGGCTTCCGCAAGACGGCCAGGACGAGCATCAGCGCCTCGCGGCCGGCCCCGAGTTCGCGGCTCTGCTTGCCCTGGAGGACCGGCTGCTGCTCCAGTCGGGCACCGCCAACGCCCTGACCGGTCTCACCATCCAGGGCTGGCGGGCCGCTGCGGACGCCGCCCTCGGCGCGTTGCAGACACTGGTGACGGACACCGCCCGCAGCAGCGTCGAGCGGGCCACCCCCGGTGCCGCAGCGCTCATCGCGCGTACCGGAGCCGTCGTGGGGCTCGGCCTCATCGTCGTGCTCGTGCTCCTGCTGAGCTGGGCGGGCACCGTCCGACGCCTGACCGACGAGCTGACCACTACCGACGCCGACCTTCCGGCTCCGGTGCCGGACACGCCGGCCCCAGCCCAGGAACCGGCGACGCCGGTGGGTGACGCCGAGCGGGAGCTGTTCCTGGGGCTGACCCGACGAAACCAGGTCCTGCTGCGCGACCAGCTCAGCCTGCTGGACGGGATGCAACGTCGGGAACGGTCCACCGAGGAAACCGGCGAACTGTTCCAACTCGACCACCTCACCACCCGGGTCCGCCGCAACGTGGAGAAACTGATCACCCTGGCCGGCGCGACACCCGCCCGCCGCTGGCGACGCCCGGTGCCACTGCTCGACGTGGCGCGCGGCGCGGTCGCCGAGGTGCCGGACTACCACCGGGTCCTGATCGCGCCGCACTGGCCGTGGTCGCTCGCGGGGCCGGCCGTCACGGACGTCATCCACCTGCTGGCGGAGCTGATTGAGAACGCCCTGGCCTTCTCCGGGGCGGACACCACCGTCCGGGTCAGCGGCGAACAGCGACCGCAGGGGTGTGCCGTCCTCGTCGTCGACGACGGGCCCGGCCTGGACGCCGCCGCGCTGGCCGAGGCGAACCACCTGCTCGGCAATCCCCCACCGGACGGCCCGCCCGCGGGCCTCGCCGGCTGGTACGCCGTCGCTGTACTGGCCGGCCGCTGGGGCGCCCACGTCTCGCTACACCCCAGCCGGCGCGGCGGGACGGCCGCCATCGTGCTCCTACCCTCCCGGCTGATCACGGTCACCGACACCGGCCGCGCACCGACAGACGCACCACCCGACAGCCCGTACCCACCGGCCCGCACCGGCGCCGACCTGACCGACCCCAACGGCGACGGCGCGCTGCCGACGCGGGTCCGCCACAACGGGCCGACCGGCCCGGAACACGGCAGGACCAGCCTCGACACGGTTGAGTTGCCGGTCGCCAGAACAGCAAGGAGACAACAATGACGTCTGCAGTGGTCACCGAGGACGGCCTGACCGACGCCCTGAACGACCTGGTCGACCGGGTGCACGGTGCGGAGTTCGCCGTGGTGCTCTCACCGGACGGGCTGCCGCTCGGCGGCTCGCGGCGGGTGGGGGCGAAGCTGGCCGAGCAGATTTCCGGCGTGGTCGCTGGACTGATCGCGTTGGGGCTGGCCGCCACCCGGACCTGTGACGCGGGTCGGCTGCGCCAGGTAGTGGTGCAGATGTCGCGAGCGTTCCTGTTCATCGCCACCATCCCGAACGGGACCATCCTCACCGTGCGGATCGCCGGTGACGACGTCGAGGTCGGTGACATGGCGTACGAGGTGGCGCTCTTCGTGGGGCAGGCCGAGCAGCACCTGCCGATCACCCTGGGCCCGGCCTCCTCGGTGACGATCGGGGACACTGGTGCACACCAGCGGCACCACTGACGAGGCGTGGTACGACGACGACGCGGGCCCCGTCGCCCGGCCCTACACGATGACCGGAGGGCGCACCGCGCCCGCACGCGGCCAGTTCGACCTGATCTCGCTGGTCGTCGCCCGGAGGGGGGTCACGCCTCCCACACCGCTCTTCCCCGAACAGGCGCGGATCGTCGAGCTGTGTCACCATCCAGTGTCGGTGGCCGAGGTGGGCGCCGAGTTGGATCTTCCGCTGGGGACGGTCCGGGTGCTGCTCGGTGACCTGCTCGCGGCCGGGCTGATCGAGACGCACGAACCGCCGATGCTGTCGGAGCTGCCGACCGAGGATCTGCTCGAGGCGATACTCGTCGGGCTTCGCGGGTTGTGACCGGGCAGCTGACACCCGCGACCCGGGCGGATCGTGGGCGCGCACCTGGCGACGAACTGAAGGAGAGACTGGCAGTGCCGGCAACACCACCCCAGCCACGCCGTACCGTGGCGATCATCCTGCTGGATCGGGTCGTGGCCATCGTCACGGCCGCACGGCGGGTGCTCACCGGTCGGGAGGACGTCTCGCGGGCCACCTGGGTGGCCGTCGTCGCGGCGCTCGGGGTGCTGATCGCGACGGTCGTGTCCGTCGTCGGGGTGCTGCGTACGCCGGAGAAGCTGACGCCGGTGACCCTCGACCCGCCGCCGTCGGTCGAGCAGGTGGGCGCGTCGCCGTCCGGTACCCCCCACGCGCAGGCGCGACCGGCGGTCACCAGCCCCGCGGTGCCCGCTCCCCCGCCCGCCACGGCCTCCTCGACCCCACCGGCCGTCACGTCTTCGACCAGGCCCACGCCGACCGGCGCGACCACCGAACCCACCCCGGCGGCCCTGGGCGCGGACTTCGCCATCACGGACAACGCCCTGCTCAGCTACGGCGCGACAGTGACGATCAGTAATCCGGGCTCTATCCCGGCCCCGGGGTGGACGCTGGTCGTCACCCTGCCCCGGGAGTCGCTGGGGATCAGCGGGGTCGAGGGGGCGCAGGCCAGCCGGGACGGTGCGGTGTGGACGTTCGTGCCGGACCCGAACACTCCTCAGGTGCCCGGCAGCGCCTCGGTCCGGGTGACGTTCCGGGTCAACGGATCGTTGACCGGATCCGCCCCCAAGGCGTGCACGATCGACGGGGTCCCCTGCTCCGGCCTGCCGAACTGACCAATCCGGGACGCCCCGATCGAGCGCGGTACACCCGGCGTTCCGGCGGCAGCCATGCTTGATTGATCATCAGTTCGGGCGCGCTTCGTACCGTCGCGGCCATGACTGTCCTACCCGCATCACCGCCGCCTCGCCGCGCCGGGTCACGCCTCGGCGCCCTGGGTACCCGGGCCGCCGCCTCCGTCGCCGCTCTCGCCGTCACCGGCGCTGCCGTCGCGGTCGCCGTCGCGACCTCGTCGCCCGCCACCGCCGAGCCGGGCAGCGTCGTCGTCTCGGAGAACTTCTCGGCCGGGTCGCTGCCCGCCGGTTGGCACGCGGTCGACGGCACCTGGAGGGTCGAGAACGGCCGACTGTACGGAACCTCCGCCAGCTCCAGCGAGAACAACAAGATCACCTTCGGCCGGCACCTGAACGACTTCCGCCTCGAGGCGACCATGCGCTTCGAGGCGGTCTCGGCCGCCACCCGCTGGGCCTCGCTCGGCATCGACGTCCCCGCCAGCGGCGCAACCCCCTGGTGGATCGCCACCATGCGCAGCGGCACCACCGCCGCCAACGGGCTCGAATTCGCCCAGCGGACCACTGCCAACGCCTGGGTCGTGACGAACACCGCCTCCGCCCCGTCCGCCGCCGGCACCGGCCGGGACGTGCGCGTCGCCGTCGAGGTGCACGGCAACCAGCCCCGCTGGATCTACGACGGGCGGGAGGCGATGCGGACCAGCAGCCTCCAGCGTTCCGCTGACGGCGTCCAGGGGCTCTTCGTCAACGGCGCGACCGTGTCGTACGACGACGTCACCGTCACCGAGCTGGCCCCGAACGGCTACCTCCGCCCCGAGGGCAGCCCGTTCACAGTGATCGCCCACCGGGGCGCGTCCGCCGCCGCACCGGAGAACACCCTCGTCGCCCAGGAGATCGCCCGCAAGGGCGGCGCCGACTGGATCGAGAACGACGTCCAGCCGAGCAAGGACGGCATCCCGTTCATTTTGCACGACGGCACCGTCGACCGGACCACCGACGGCACCGGCAACATCCGGGACCTGACCGCCGCGCAGATCAAGGCCCTCGACGCCGGCTCCTGGTTCGGCCCGCAGTACGTCGGCGAGCGGGTGCCCACCCTCGCGGAGCAGCTCGCCGATCTGCGGACCCGGGGTGGCAACCTGCTCGTGGAGATCAAGGGCAGGCACACCCGCGACGAGGTCGCCACGATCATCCAGGTGATCCGGGACGAGCAGATGATGGGCCGGGTCTTCATCCAGAGTTTCGAGGTCGACGCCCTGAAGTACACCTACGAGCTCGCCCCCGAGCTACCGCTCGGCCTGCTCCGCAGCACCCTGGACGCCGACCCCGTGGCGATCGCGAAGGAGCTGCACCTGACCGCGTACAACCCGGACGGCAACGCGCTGTTGGCCAAGCCGGAGGTCGTCGCCCCGCTGCACGCCGCCGGGGTCGCCGTGATGGCCTGGACGATGGACTCCGCCGGACTGTGGCAGCGGCTGGAGCGGATCGGCACCGACGCGATCATCACCAACCGCGCGGCGGAGCTGGTCGGCTGGAACTCGGCGTTCGTCCAGCGGGCCTCCGCCGACCCGACCGTGCAGATCACCTCGCCGGTCAACGGGGCTCGGCTGGACCGGGCGCAGTCCCCGGTGATCGCGGTCGCCGCGACCAACGCGGACACGGTCACCGTGACGCTGGACGGTAAGAGGTCGGCCGCCGGGCGCAAGCTCGACCTGGCCAGGCTGACCGCCGGCCGGCACACCATCACCACCGAGGCGACCGGGCCCGAGGGCACCGCCACCGCGACCAGCACCTTCACCGTGACGGTGAGCCAGGCCGGCCTCGGCTACCTGATCCTCACCTCGGGCGCGGACCCGGCCGCCGTCACCGCGATGACCACCAAGCTGGCCCACGCCCAGTACGCCGAGCTGGCCACCTACGCCGACCGGCAGGCCGGCAAGCTGGTGCCGGCGGAGTTCGCCAGCGTCATCGCCGGCGACGCCCGGACCCTCGCGCTGAAGTAGCGGTTCGAAGGGTGGCGCTGGTCCTGAGGGGCCAGCGCCACCCTGCGTCCTCAGTGGATGACCACGGGCGACTCGGCACGCTCGCCCTGCCGTCGCACCAGCGGCAACGCCGGGGCCAACGCCAGCGCCATGCACAGGCCGCCGATCGGAAGCAGATCGAGGGTGACCGCCGGCAGGACGATGCCGGCGAGGAGCAGCGGCACACTCCACCACGGCAGCCGCCGTCGGGCGGCGAGCATACCCGCGAGGACGAGCAGGCCGAGGAAGAAGAACTGGGGTACGACGTCGTAGAAGGCCACCTCCACGCCGGGGATGTCCTTGAATTCCGCGCCGAGCCTCGACATCTCCGCCCGGTCCTCGGCCAGCAGCCCCTCGACTATGTCCGCACCGAACTGCACCATCGTCGCGGCGAGGCCGACCAACGTGCCGGCCACCACCCCGGTGCGCCACGGACTGCGGGGCAGCAGACGGGACAGCGCGAGCACACCCGGGACGAAGCACACCATGCCGGCGAGAGCAACCAGGTGGGCGGCCTGCCAGTCGAGCCCGGGGCCATACACCCCGTCGGACCTTGCCCACAGCCGGATCAGGCCGTAGGCCACGATGCCGACCGGTCCGGCGATCACGTAGAGCGCAGCGCGTTTCATGCCAGCCAGCATGTGGCCGCCGGCCCCGGCCGACCTCCGGGAGGTTCCCTCGGGTCGCCCTGGCTTTCGTCTCAGGTCTTCCACCGAGCAACCCCGAGACCCGCCCGACCGCCACGCCGGCGGTCAGGGACGAAATGGCTTGCCGGTCAGCGCGGATTCCTCCGGAAACGCCAACGAGCTGAAGAACTTCTCCGTCTCGGCACTGCGGATGCCCTCGATCTTCGCCAACAGCACCTCTGTCGCCGCGTACGCGCGCTGCTCCCGCTCGGCCGGATCAGCGGTCGCCTCGGCGCGACCGAACGCGAGTCTCCACTGGTTGCTCGCCTCGATGAGGGCGAAATGGGTACGCCGCAGCAGTGCCCACATCTGATCCCACTGATAAAAAGTGCGTAGCGCGGTGGCCGTGGCGATGACCACGCCCGAGACCGCGATTACCAGGTTCTTACCCGGATAGCTGAAGCCGGCGAGCAGTGGCAGAGAGGCACTGACGACGATGACCAGGATGCCGGTGAAACGAAACAGCCGTCGGTGCCATTTCGCCCGCCAGTCGTAATGGTCCCTGAGCTTGTTGATGCTTTCTTCGGCCAACGCGCGGTAGACCTGCAACGGATCGCCGGGAGCGCCGTTCTGCGACTCGGCGAGCAACCCGCTCTGTCCTTGGTCAACAGACACGTCACGATGCTAGATGCTGGCCATGCGACGGTCTATAGCCCGAGAAAACGATGTTGTCGGAGTATTGACGGGCGAACATCTCCCGCTCCGGTGAAGCGACTGGCCAGGAAATCACCGGAACACCGCGGCGACGCCACCACGCCGTCAGATTGGACGGAAATGCGTCCACCTCGTAGGCCAGAAAATCAGGCCGAGTGACCAGGTTGCTGACCATACTGCGACCCACCATCCGGGTCAGCGGCCCGGCGGTGCGCAGCAGGCCGCAGATGCGCCCCACCGGCACCCGGCGTTCCGGCGGCAGCTTTCGCACCGCGACCCGCAGCGCCGCCACGAGCAACGGGTCGAAGGATTCGACCGCGTACCGCCCCGGGTAGTCAGCGGTCTGTCGCAGCACCTCGTCGACGAGATCGAAGTTGAGGGCGAGCGTCGGCCGTTTCAGCTCGATCAGCAGGGGCACCCGGGCGGCGACCAGGTCCAGCACCTGCGACAGCGTGGGCACCCGCTGGTCGGTGCCCTGCAACCGGAGCCGCTGCCGATCGGCCGGTGTCAACTCCGCGGTGGCGATGGCCGCACCGGTGAGCGCGGTCAAGTCGTAGTCGTGGACGACGACCAGCTCGCCCGAGCGGGTGAGCTGCACGTCCAGTTCGCAGGCGTAGCCAGCCTCGGCGGCCGCCTCGAACGCCGCCAGCGAGTTGGCGGGTCGATTGTCGCCGGTCAGCCCGCGGTGCGCGATCGGGATGTCGAGCAGCCAACGGTCGTCGGACGACACGCGATCCTCCTGAGCTTCCGGGACCGGGTTACCGCACTCCGGAGCAGGCCGTGGAAGGGTTTTCGCGTACCTTACAGCGGCCGGTCCCGCGGCGGCGGCGGGCGGCGTCGTTGATGTCGCGGTCCTCGTGCTCCCGGTGGTACGCGCGCTCAGCGGTCGCTGCTGAGGGGGCGTAACCGTCGCGGGTGAGCGGCCTGCTGGACAGGGAGCCGTCGGCCCGGGGCACGCCGAGAGCCCTGCCCTCGCGCAGGAAGGCCACTGTGGAGGCGTCCTCGCGGCTGGTGAGAGTGCAGACGATCTGCCCGAAGGCGAGGACCTCGTCGCTGCGACCGCCCACCTCTGCGGGCTCGTCCACCGTGACGAGGGCCTGCGTCCCTCCCCCGCCTCCGGACTGATCTCCAACTCCCCAAAGGCGACCGCCGGCACGGGCTCCGGCGCCGAGGTCGTGACCACCGGCCGGGCACGGCGGCGCAGAGCCCGCAGGCGGGCGGCCAGCTCCCGGATGGCCAGGGGTTTGACCACGTAGTCGTCGGCGCCGGCTTCGAGAGCGGCGACGATGTCATCGGTGCCGTCGCGGGCGCTGACCACCACGATCGGGACGTCGTCGTCACGGCGCAGCTGCCGGATGCACTCGAAGCCGTCGAGGCCGGGCAGCATCAGGTCGACGAGCACTAGTCGGACGGGTGGTGGCGTTGGGCGCCAGGCCCTCCTCGGCCGTGGCCGCGCCGAGGTCGTCACCGTGCCCGCCAGCCGGCGGTTTTGCCACACAACTGTCACAGAGCCTTGCAGTGACCGCCAACCCCGCCCAGCAGGGTGGGGAGGGAGCAAGGGGTGACGGAGAGGGGGTACGGCAATGGCGACGCCGGTGCTGCCCGCGAGGTACACGCTGCCACTGGTAGAGGTTCGCGTCACCGAACTCGATTTGGCCTGTCTACCGGAGGTCGGCGCGGTGTTCGACCGACTGCTGGCGCTGCGCCCCGCACAGGTCGTGCTCGACCTGTCCGACTGCCAGCACCTCGACGCCGCCGCCATCGGCCTGCTGCTCGACGTGCACCGGCGGCTGACTCGCGCCGACGCGGCCCTCACCGTGCGCCATCCGAGCCCCCGGGCTCGGCGCATCCTGCACATCACCCGCCTGGATCAGGTGCTCCCGATTGTGAGCGAGGAAGGACCAGCAGCATGACCGTCGTCCCGGACGAGTACCTGATGACCCTGATCTGCGACACCTGCGGCGAGACCATCCGCGGAACCGCCTGCGTGCTCCCCGACGCCGAGGTCGTGTGGACCCGGCCGAGCACGGTTGGAGCGGTTCCCCCTTCGCCACCGGGCCGCACCGCTGCCCGCACTGCAGCCTCCTGCCCGCCTCGACCGGTGGCCACGCGTCGCGCGACGACCACGGCCCCGGCGGCATCCTCGGCATCGACCACCTCGACGGGAGGCCCCTCCCCGAGGGCCACGCGGTGGCCGTTCCCCGCTGAGGAACGGGGGGAGCCGACCGGGTGGCGAGCATGTTTCATGCTGGAGTAGTGATTCGTTTCGTACTGAATGTGCTGTGGCTCGTCTTCGGCGGTGGCCTCGTGCTGGCGGTCGGCTACGGCATCGCCGCGCTGATCTGCTTCGTCCTGGTCATCACCATCCCGTTCGGCGTCGCGTCGCTGCGCCTCGCGGTCTACTCGCTGTGGCCCTTCGGCCGCACCCTGGTGCCCAAGCCGGGCGCGGGCGTCGGCTCCGGCCTGGCGAACATCCTCTGGGTGGTGCTGGCCGGATGGTGGCTGGCGCTCTCCCACATCCTCGCGGGCATCGCCCTCTGCGTCACGATCATCGGGATCCCGTTCGGCATCGCCAACTTCAAGCTCGTGCCGGCCGCGTTCTGGCCCCTCGGCCGCGACGTCGTCGACGTGCCCTGACACGGAAAACGGGAGACACCCGGTCTCCCGCCACTTCTAACTTATACCGCACTGGGGGGCTTGCGGCAAGACCCCGTTTATGACGCAGAATCGTCGGCCGAGGCCAAATTCTGCCGAAATGGAAGTCATGAATTGGATTCCTTGCCCACCTCCGTGTTCGACCTTCCCAATCATCTCGCGCCCAAGGCCGACCCGGCGCTCATCGCCCACGACGAGCGGCACTTCGCGGCCATGGCGCAGGGCCTCGCGCAGCTGAGCGCCGAACTGTCCGACCGTCTGGACACCGCGCGCCGGGCGCCCGGCGGCAAGGGCCGGCAGGCCGTCGACCGGGACGAGGAGGTCCGCCGGCTGACCGCCCGCCTGCGCTCGCTGAGCCGCTACGGACTGGACCTGTGCCTGGGCCACGTGGTCGAGGCGGACAACCCCGACCCGGTGTACGTCGGACGACGCGGTCTCACCGACAGCACGGGTCGGCGGCTGCTGCTCGACTGGCGCTCACCCGCGGCCGAGCCGTTCTTCGGCGCAACCCACGCCAACCCGATGGGCCTGGCGAGCCGCCGCCGCTACCGCTGGACCCGCGGCCGGATCAGCGACTACTGGGACGAGGTGTTCACCCCGGACGGGTTCGTGGGGCACGCCGTCGCGCTGGACGACCAGTCCGCCTTCATCGCCAGTCTGGGCAGCGCCCGGTCGGCCCGGATGCGCGACGTGCTCAGCACGATCCAGGCCGACCAGGACGCCATCATCCGGGCGGGGTCGGCCGGCGCCCTCGTGGTCGACGGCGGTCCGGGCACCGGTAAGACCGTCGTCGCCCTGCACCGCACCGCGTACCTGCTCTACTCCGACCCGCGTCTCGGGCAGCGCCGGGGTGGGGTGCTCTTCGTGGGGCCGCACCAGCCCTACCTGGCCTACGTCGCCGACGTCCTGCCCAGCCTCGGAGAGGAGGACGTGCAGACCTGCACCCTGCGCGACCTCGTCCCCGAGGGGGCCACCGCAGCCGTCGACACCGACCCGGAGGCCGCCCGGCTGAAGTCGTCGGCCGAGCTGGTCCGGGCGATCGACGCGGCCGTCCGGTTCTACGAGGACCCACCGGTCGCCCCGATGACGGTCCCGGTGGGCGACTCCGACGTCCGCCTGAGCGCCGACGACTGGGCCGACGCGTTCCAGGCGCCGGGTCCGGGCACCCCGCACAACGAGGCGCGCGAGGAGATCTGGGAGGAGTTGCTGACCATCCTCATCGACCGGTACGACGGCGAGGAGCCGGACGACGTGCTCCGCGACTCTCTGCTGCGTAACCGGGAGCTGCGGGCGACGGTGAACCGCGCCTGGCCGTTGCTCGACGCGGCCGATCTCGTGGGTGACCTGTGGTCGGTGCCCGCGTACCTGCGCAGGTGCGCGCCCTGGCTCAGCCCCGAGGAGGTCCGCAAGCTGCAACGCGACGAGCCCCGGGCCTGGACCGTGTCCGATCTGCCGCTGCTCGACGCGGCGCGGCAGCGGCTCGGCGACGCGGAGAGGGCGGGGCGCACCCGTCGCCGCGACCCGGCCGCCGCTGTCGAACGCGAGCACATGGCCCGGGTCGTCGACGAGCTGCTCGCGGCCGACACCTACGACGACGGCGAGGGCCTGCTGGCGATGCTGCGCCAACCCGACCTGCGCGACGTCCTGGTCGACGACTCCGGGCTGCCGGACGCCGACCCGGACCTGCTGGCCGGCCCGTTCGCGCACATCGTCGTGGACGAGGCGCAGGAGCTGACCGACGCCCAGTGGCAGATGCTGCTGGCGCGCTGCCCGTCACGCAGCTTCACCATCGTGGGAGACCGCGCTCAGGCCCGGCACGGGTTCACCGAGTCGTGGCAGGAACGCCTCAAGCGGGTCGGGCTCGACCATGTCACTCTGGCTTCGTTGAGCATCAACTACCGGACGCCAGCGGAGGTCATGGTGGAGGCCGAACCGGTCATCCGGGCCGTGCTCCCCGACGCCAACGTGCCGACCTCCATCCGTGACAACGGACTTCCCGTCGTCCACGGATCGGTCGCCGACCTGGGGTCGATCCTCGACACCTGGCTCACCGCGCACGCCGAGGGGATCGCCTGCGTCATCGGCGACCCGACGTTCCCGCCCACGGCCCGGGTCCGGTCACTGAGCCCGGAACAGGCCAAGGGGCTGGAGTTCGACCTGGTCCTCCTCGTCGACCCGGAAACGTTCGGCACCGGCATCTCGGGGGCGGTCGACCGCTACGTCGCGATGACCCGGGCCACCCAGCAACTCGTGCTCCTGACCAGCGGCTGAGGACGTGCCGCCCGACCGGGTTCGGCATCAGCGATCAGGGTCTAGTTGCCGAGCGTGACGTGCAGGATCCTCTCGTTGCTGTTGTTCGGCGTGCTGTCCTTGTCACCGACGTTGGTGGTGGTCAGCCACAGCCCGCCGTCGGGAGCCGGCTCCACCGTCCGCAACCGACCGTAGGTGCCGCTGAAGTACGTCTGCACGTTCGTCAGGCTGCTGCCGCTGATCACCGCGCGGTACATCCGAGCGCCTCGGGCGCAGGCCACGTAGAGCGCGTCGCGCACGATCGTGATGCCGGAGCAGGACCCTTCGGCGGTCGGATAGGTGCGCGCCGGCGCGATGAACCCGGCCGTACCGCAGGCGCCACTGGTGCCCTCGCACGCCGGCCAGCCGTAGTTTCCACCCTTGGTGATCAGGTTGGTCTCGTCCATGACCGAGTTGCCGAACTCCTGCTCCCACAGCCGGCCCTGCGAGTCGAACGCCAGCCCCTGCGGGTTGCGGTGGCCGTAGCTCCACACGTAGTTGCCGAACGGGTTGTCCGAGGGGACGGTGCCGTCCGGGTTGAGTCGCAGGATCTTGCCTTCGAGGCTCGACCGGTCCTGGGCGTAGTTGCCGTTCTGGGCGTCGCCGGTGCTGGCGTACAGCTTGCCGTCCGGGCCGAACCGCAGGCGACCACCGTCGTGGTACTTGTTACGCCGGATGCCGCTGAGCAGAACCTGCTCGCTGGCGGTGTTGAGTCGCCCGTTCTCCAGCCTGACCCGGACGATGCGGTTGTCGCTCGGCGAGGTGTGCATGATGTACAGCCAGCGGTCGCTGGAGTAGCTGGCCGAGATGGCGAGCCCCAACAGGCCACCCTCACCGTCGGTGCTCTGCACGTTCGGCACCGTGCCCAGGTTGGTCTTGGCCCCGGTGGTCGGGTTGAGCTGGATGATGTCGTGTGCGTCGCGGCGGTTGTAGAGCACGCTGCCGTCCGGCAACGTCACCAGACCCCACGGGATGTCGGTGTCGGTGGTGACCTGCCGCACCCCGCACACCGGGTTGGCGCACGCCGCACCGGTGGTCACCGTCGCGGTGCCGCTGCGCGACGAGGCGTTGTCCTGCGCGTCCCGAGCCACCACGTAGTACTGGTAGGAGGTGTTCGCCGCCAGACCGCTGTCAGTGAACGTGGTCGCCGGCGGCGCGCCGGTGACAGTGCCCACCTTCGCGCCGGCCCGGTAGACGTCGTACGCGCGTACCCCGATGTTGTCGGTCGACGCGGTCCAGCGCAGCGTCACAGTGGTGCCCGACGCGGTGCCGGCGAGCTGTTGCGGCGCCGTCGGTGGCTGGCTGTCGGCCTGACAGGGCGGCGGAGTGATCGACACGGTGGTGCTGGCCTGCGACACGTTGCCGGCGGCGTCGCGGGCGTTGACGTACAGGCCCCAGGTCGCCCCGGGCACCACGGTCAGGTTGGTGGAGAGCGTCGTGCCGCTCACCGACGTCATCAGTTGGCCGTCGTGGTAGATGTCGTAGAAGGCCACCGCGACGTTGTCCGTCGAGGCGTTCCACGCGAACGTCACCGAGTTGCAGGTCAGGCCGCTGACCCGTGGGCTGCCGGGCGCCGTCGGCGGCTGGCTGTCGGCGCTGCCCAGAGACGTCGTCCACCGCTGGTTGGACTGCCCGTTGCAGGTCCAGAGACCGACGGTCGTGCTGTTGGCGGTGCCCGCGCCGGACACGTCCAGGCACAGGCCGGACTGGACCCCGACGATGGTCCCGGAGGTGGTGATCCGCCAACGTTGGTTGGCGCCGCCGGTGCAGCCGTTGATCTGCACCGCGGCCGGGGCGGTGGTGTCCTGGCCGACCACGTCCAGGCACATCGTGTCGTCGTAGACCCGCAGCTCACCAGTTGAGGTGAGGGTCCACGCCTGGTTGGCCTGGCCATTGCAGTCGTAGATGTTGATGCCCGCACCGGCGGTCCGGACGTTGCCGACCACGTCCAGGCAACGACCGCTGGCCACACCGACGATCGTGGCTGGTGCCGCGGCGGCCGCCGGCACACCGACGGCCAGGCTCAGCAACGTCACCGCCGCCATCGCCACCGGCAACAGCCGCCGTCGTGGGCGTAGTGGGCTTCTCCGCGCGGTGACTCGCATCCGTCCTCCAGGTTCAGGGCATCGACCGGCCGGACCAGACGACGAACCGCCCGACCACACCGAACACGCACATCGACCAGCAAAGATGTGCTCGGCGTACATGTCAAACGATGTCCGTCGATCGGAGGCAAACCCACGGATCGGCGTACGGATCGCTCAACTACCCCACAACGTCTCCCGGACGTACCGACGGGCGTGATGGATCCGGGACTTCAGCGTGCCGATCGGGATGCCCAGCTGCCCGGCGATCTCCTGATAGTCGAGCTGACACAGGTCGCGCAGCACGAGGGCCGTCGCCAGCTCCGGCCGGTACGACTCCAACCGGTCCAGCGCGTCCAACAGGTCGAGACGCGATCCGGCGATGACGCTCGTCGTACGGGGGTCGGCCACCTCGACGGGCAGCAGCGCGCTGGGCCGCTCGGCCGCTCGTCGCCGCAGTGACCGGTACGTCTGGCGGGCGCAGTTGGCGACCACCGTGTGCAACCAGGTGGAGAAGAGCGACCGCCCCTCGAACCGTTGGATGTGCCGGGCCACCTGCAACAACGCGTCCTGCGCCGCCTCCTCCGCGTCCTGCCGACAGGGCAGGAACCGCCCGCACTGCTCCAGCACCCGTGGACCGATCGCGGCCAGCAGCGCGTCGAGTGCGGCGCTGTCGCCGGCCGCCGCCCGCCTCGCCAGCTCCTCGGTGTCAGATTCCTTCGCCACCCGCGCTCCCCCGCTCGTGGGCGTCACCGGAGTCCCGGTGGCCGGATAATACGATCGTGTCCATCCCGCCGCAGGTTGGCCGGTACCGCATCGCACGCCCCGTCGGCGCCGGTGCGTTCGCCACCGTGTGGCTGGCGTACGACGACGAGCTGCACTCGCCGGTGGCCGTGAAGGTGCTCGCCGACAACTGGTCGCAGCGGGCCGACATCCGGGGGCGCTTCCGCCAGGAGGCCCGGTTCATGCGGCAGGTCGACTCCGATCATCTGGTCCGGGTGTTGGACATCGGTGAGCTGCCCGACGGTCGGCCGTACCTGGTGATGACGTACGCCGCTGGCGGCACGCTCGCCGACCGGCTGAGCGGCGGGCCGATGCCGGTGCGCTCGGCGCTGCGGATCGCCGCCGACATCGCCAGGGCGGTGGCGGTCCTGCACGACAACGGCGTGCTGCACCGCGACCTCAAACCCTCCAACGTGCTGTTCGACTCCACCCCGGCCGGTGACCGGGTGTTGGTCGCCGATCTGGGGCTGGCCAAGACGCTCGCGCACGCGTCCGGCTTTACAGTGGTCGCCGGCACGCCCGCCTACATGGCGCCCGAGCAGGGCGTCCCCGGCGGAGGGATCGACGTGCGCGCCGACGTGTACGCGATCGGCGCGCTGACGCACCACATGTTGACCGGCTCGCCGCCGGGGCAGCCGGTGGCGGCGGCACCCTACGCACCCGCCGCCGTCGAGCGCGCCGTCCGCCGGGCGATGCATCGCGATCCGGAGCGCCGCTGGCCCACCGCGGCCGCGTACGCCGGCGCGTTGGAGGGTCTGCTCGCCAGCCGGCAACTGGCGGCCCGCCCGCCGCCGCGGCGCATCCGCCGGTTCCTCGCCGCCGTCGGCACCGTGACCGCGACGCTGGTCATGGCCGGATCCGCCACCGCCACCACCGCGCCGCACGGCTGGGCCCGGGTGGGTGACACGACCGGCGCTGTCTCGGTGGCCGTCCCCGGCGGCTGGGCACGGCAACTGCGCGACGGCGGCTGGGACCCGACGGTGATCGGCCTCGCCGACGGGCGCCGCCCCGGCCTGCTCGTCGGAGCCGACCTCACCGAGTGGTCCGATGTCGACAGCACGACACCGGGGGTCTTCGTGGGAGTGAGCCCCGGGCTGCGCGGAGCGGAGCAGCCGACGCTGCCCGATCACCGGGGGTGCACACCCGCCGCCGGCCGGGCGGTCACCGTCGCCGCGTTCAGTGGGACAGTCCGGCACTGGGCGCGATGCGGTGGCGCGCAGACATCGTTCAGCGAGGTCACCCTGGTCGCGGCGGCCGGCACCTTCGGCGTGTACGTCCAGGTCAAGCAGACCGACGGCGTCGACCGCACCGACGAGATCCTCGGCACGCTGCGGGTGAACGCTTCGATGGTCGCGCAACGCTAGTACCGTTCCCAGTTGCCGGCGAAGTCGACCATGCGCCACCGACGCGTCTCGGTACCACCGTCGAGCTTGCGGACGGTGGCCTGCACGGTTTCGCCCACGACTCGGTATGAGACGAACGTCATGACCCGGTCGCCGGACGGGCTGGAATTGTCACCCAGGATGATCGGCCGTGCGTACCGCTCCCTGCCGTCGTACGAGAGCTGGATCGGCACGAGGGCCTGCCGCCGTGCCGCGTCGGGGTTGCCCAGTTCGACGAGGACGAGCGCGTCCTCCGTCGACGGCGCATTCGCCGGCTCCTCGCCGATGAATTCGGCATACACCGGCCGTGCGCCGTTCGGCAGGATCCGGCACGGGATGTCGAGGCCGTTGGACCCGTTGCGGAACACCACGGAGTCGTCGGACTCACCGCAGAACTTCAAACCGCGGATGACCGCGTTGGGCCAGTTGGTCCGCCTGATCTCGCTCGCCGGAGCGGCCGGGCCGGAGGTGCGGGTGGCCGGAGCACCCGGGGTGGCGCTGCGGGTGGTCGGAGCGGCGCTGCCGGGCGCCGGAGCGCTCGACGCCGACGGGCTCGCGCTGGCGGACGGAGAGCCGGCGGGCCCGGCGTCGCCGCCGACCCGTTTCACCGGTGACGTGCAACCGGCGACGAACGTAAGGGTGAGCATCGCACCGACGAGCAGGTTGCCGCGCATGGCTGGTCCTTCCTCCGCAGGGTCTGTCACAGGGTTTGATGCACCGGTACGGGCGGTGGTTCACGCGACCGGGGCGGCACCTCTGCCCACCATCGGTGCACCCGCCCCTCCTCCTCAAGTCGTAAGCGCATTGCCGTCTCACGCCAGATGGCTCGGGGCGATCACTCGAACAGGCTTGTCCCAAGGCATCGGGTGACGCCGTACGGACCTGCTCCGGACACCCGTTCGCCAGGAAAGGCACTGGCAGACGATGCGCTCTCTTCCGCTTCACGCACCCGGTTCACCCCGAACCGCCCGGCCTCTCGTCCGACTCGGCGCGGTGCTGGCGACCGCTGTCGTCATCGCCGTGGGCGCCGCCGGCTGCGGCGCGCCCCAGCACAATCCCGCACCGCCCATCGATGCTCCGGCGGCACCCGCCGCAGCGAGCGGGGTGGGTTCGGCCCTGACCGGCGCCGACGTCAACGCCTGGCTCGACGGCCTGCTCCCGGCCGCGCTCGACCGTACCGACATCGCGGGAGCCACTGTCGCCGTCGTGGACGACGGCAAGATCGTCACAACCCGGGGGTACGGGTACGCCGACACCGGCGCCGGCGGGAACGCCGCCGTACCTGTCGACCCGGACCGGCATCTGTTCCGGATGGGATCGGTGTCGAAGCTCGTCACCGCCACCGCGGTGCTGCAACTCGTGCAGGACGGGAAGCTCGACCTCGACACCGACGTCAAGACGTACCTCGACTTTGAACTGCCGCTGCGCTACGAGCGGGCCGTCACCCTGCGGCACCTGCTCACGCACACCGCCGGCTTCGAGGAGCGGATCGCCGGCCTCATCGGCACCGACGGCGGCGACCTCAACCTGCGCAGGGCCCTGATGACCGACCCACCGGAGCAGATCTACCAGCCCGGCACCGTCCCCGCGTACTCCAACTACAGCAACGCGCTCGCCGGCTACATCGTCGAACGCGTCAGCGGGACGCGGTTCGAGGAGTACGTCCAACGCAATGTCCTGGACCGCGCGGGCATGCCGTCGTCGACCTTCGAGCAGCCCCTCCCGGCGGCGCTGCGCGACCGGATGTCCAACGGGTACGACACCTCCGCCGGGCCCGCCGCGCCGTTCGAGATCGTCGGTACGCCCCCGCCCGGTGCGCTGAGCGCCCCGGCGACGGACATGGCACGATTCATGCTCGCCCAGCTCGGCGAGCCGGTGGGCTTCGCGCCCCTGCTGGACCAACCGACCCGCGCGCTGATGCAGCGGCCGGCACTGGACGCGACGTCGTTGGGCACGCTGGCCGACGGGCCCCGGATGACCCTCGGATTCTTCGCCGAGGACCGCAACGGCCACCGGATCCTCGGCCACGGCGGCGACACCAAGTACTTCCACTCCCACCTGCAGATCTACCCCGACGACCGGGCCGGCATCTTCCTGTCGCTCAACAGCAACGGCTCCGGCGCCCTCGACAGCCACGAGCTTCGCGAGTCGATCGTGAACGGCTTCGCCGACCGCTACTTCCCCGCCCGCGACGACCAGCCGACGGCTGGCGTGGACCCGGCGACCACCGCCAAGCACGCCGCGCTGGCCGCGGGCACGTACGAGTCCTCGCGAGCGATTGGCAGCAACTTCCTGACGGCGATCGGTCTGGTCGGTCGGACCACTGTCAGCGTCGCCGACGGTGACCGGTTGCTGGTGGAGCCGGGCCCGCTGTCGGACTCCCCCGCTCTCTACGAGGAGGTGGCGCCCTGGGTCTGGCGCGAGGTCGGCGGGCAGCGCACGATCGCCATGCGGGCGACCGACGACCGGGTCGAGGCGATCAGTTTCGACTCCGCGTTCGCGTTGCTGCCCGTCGAACCGGCCCGCGCATCCATGGTGGCCGTTCCGGTGCTGGCCCTGTCCACCGTCGTGCTGCTGCTCGCCGTCCTGTCGTGGCCGGTCGGCGCGACCGTCCGCCGTCGGCTGGGCCGTGCTCCCCGAGAGCGGGCGGGGCGCACCGCGCGGATCCTGAGCCGCCTCGCCGTCGCCGGCACGCTGCTCGCGTTCGCCGGCTGGGTGCTGAGCATCGGCAGCATCATGAGCCTGCAGGACGTTCCCGGGCCCGTCCTGCGCACCATTCAGGTGCTGCAACTGGTCGGTCTGCTCGGAGTACTGCCCGCCGCGGTCCGGCTGGTCGACGACGTGCGACGCCACCTCGGCTGGCGGCGGATCACCGCCAGCGGCCTGATCCTGTTCGCTCTCGCCGGCGCGGGCTGGTTCGCCGTGGAGTTCCACCTGCTCGCGCCTAGCATCTCCTACTGACCCGCCGACCCGGGACGATCCGGAGCAAGGATGCGCACCCCATGAGGGACCACGCCGACACGGAACCCGGCACACCGCGACTGACGAAGTGGCTCGACGGACGGCTCACCCGGTTCGGGGTGACCGGGGTGTTCCCACGGGACTGCCTGCTGGCCGCGGTGCTGACCGTCCTGACGTTCGTACTGCTCAGCGCGCTGTTCTGGCTCGTGGCACCGGAGGACGGGGTGTCGTTCGACCCGGCGCGGGCCTGGCTGCTCGTCGCCATCTGCTGCGCGCAGGCGATGCTGCTGTGCCTGCGTCGGGTCCGGCCACTGCTCTGCCTCGCACTCGTCGTCGGCCTCCAACTGCCCATCGTCGGCTTCTCCCTGCCCGAGGCGACCATCCGGGGCCTCGCACCGTTCGTCGTGGCGTACACCGTCGGGTCGTTGCTGCCGGTTCGGCGTGCACTGCTGGCCGTCAGCGCGGTCGTGCTGGTGGAGTCGATCGGGGCGGCCGTCGTGGTCACCCCGGATCTGCTGACTGCCATTGCGTACGTCTCGGCGAGCGCCCTGACCTACGCCGGCGCGACCTTCGTCGGCGGCTACGTGGCCACCTACCGGCGCTACGTCGAGTTGGTCCGGGTGCGGGCGGATGAGGCGATCCGGGAGCAGCGCACGAAGGTCCAGGCGGCGATCGGCGCGGAGCGCTCCCGGATGGCCCGGGAGTTGCACGACGTGGCGGCGCACCACCTCTCCGGCATGGTCGTTCAGGCGGCGGCGGTCGAGCGGCTGATCGACCGGGACCCGGCGGCCGCGAAGGCCGGCGTGGCCTGGATCCGCAGCCAGGGCAAGGAGACCCTGGACAACCTGCGGCTTGTCGTCGGTGTGCTGCGCGGCAGGCCCGGGCACGAGGGCGGCGACGGTGCCGCCCCGGTTCCGGGGCTGGGCATGCTCGACGATCTCGTCCGCACCGCAGGCAACCTCGCCGGCCCGGTGGAGTTCATCCGGGAGGGCGAGCAGCGCGAGGTGCCGCCGATCGCCGACGTCGCGCTCTACCGGATAGCGCAGGAGTCGCTCAGCAACGCCCGCCAGCACGCCCCGGGCGCTGCGGCGCGGGTGGTGCTCCGCTTCGAGCCCCGCTCGGTGTCGCTCGAGGTGGTGAACGAACCCGCCGCGCCGCGACGCGTACCGGCGGCACGGACCGGTGGCGTTGGCCTGGTGGGTATGCGCGAGCGCGCCCAGCTGATCGGGGCGACGTTCACCGCCGGCCCGACGGCGGCCGGTGGCTGGTCGGTCGCCGCGACACTCCCGACGAACGGTCCCGCCGCATCGCGGCCGAGGGAAGAGGCACCAGCATGATCAGAGTGATGCTCGTCGACGACCAGGCGGTCGTCCGCGCCGGCTTCCGCGTCATCCTCGAGCAGGCCGGCGAGATCGAGGTCGTGGCGGAGGCGTCGAACGGGTCCGCCGCCGTCGAGCTGGCCCGCCGGCTGCAACCGGACGTCATCTGCATGGACGTCCGGATGCCGCACGGCGACGGGCTCACCGCGACCCGGCAGATCGTCGCCGCGGCGACCGGGACGCCACCGGCGGTGCTGGTCGTGACGACCTTCGACCTCGACGAGTACGTCTTCGGCGCGTTGGAGTCCGGTGCCAGCGGGTTCATCCTCAAGGACTGTGAGCCCGAGGAGCTGATCGAGGCGATCCGCCGCCTCGCGAGCGGGTACGGGCTCGTCGACCAGGCCGTCACCCGGCGGGTGATCTCGGAGTTCGCCAGGCGTACGCCCGCTCCCCGCTCCGACGCGGCGGCAGCGCACCAGCTGACCGCGCGGGAGACCGAGATCGTGGAGCTGCTCGCGCAGGGCCTGTCGAACGTCGAGATCGCCGAGCAGCTCTTCATCGAGACCAGCACTGTCAAGTCGCACCTCGGGCGCGCCATGGCGAAGATCGGCGCACGGGATCGGCTACAGACCGTCGTGTGGGCGTACCAGAACGGGGTGGTCCACCGGTGACAGCGACCCTGGTCCCCTGCCTGGCGGCGGTGGGTCCACCCCCGGTCGAGAGTGGACATTGCCGGAGTACGATCCCGGGCGTACCGCTGTGATGACCTCCAGCTGACGACCCCTCGATAGGAGCCAGGCATGGCCGGCCCGGACCCCGAACTCGCCGCGAAGCTTCAGCCCGACGTGCCGCACGCGGCACGGATCTGGAACTACTGGATGGGCGGCAAGGACAACTTCCAGTCCGACCGGGCGGCCGGCGACGCTGTCGCCGAGGTCTACCCGGAGATCGTCCTGATGGCGCAGCAGTCGCGCGTGTTTCTGGTGCGGGCCGTGCGTCACCTCGCGGCCGAGGCGGGCATCCGGCAGTTCCTGGACATCGGCACCGGCCTGCCCACCATGCAGAACACGCACGCGGTCGCCCAGGGCGTGGCGCCCGACTCGCGGATCGTCTACGTGGACAACGACCCGATGGTGCTGGTGCACGCGCGGGCACTGCTGGCCAGCACCACGTCGGAGGGTGTCACCACCTACGTCCCGGCCGACTACCACGACCCGGAGAAGATCCTCGCCGAGGCGGCGCAGACGCTCGACTTCGACCAGCCCATCGCCGTGATGTACATGGGCGTGATGGGCTACGAGCCCGACCTGGACGTGGTGCGCTCGATCGTCGGGCGCACGATGGACGCGGTGCCGTCCGGCTCACACCTGGTGCTCTGGGACGGCACCAACACCAGCCCGGCGGTGGTCTCGGGTGCCGAGCGGCTGGCGCAGAGCGGCGGAGTTCCGTACATTCTGCGCAGCCCGGAGGACCTCGCGAGTTGCTTCGACGGGCTGATGATGGTGGAGCCGGGTCTGGTGCCGATCCCGCTGTGGCGACCGGAGGATCCCGACGCCGTCGGGATCGACGCCTACGGCGCGGTGGCCCGCAAGCCCTGACCGACACGACGTCCGCCCCGCTCCCGCCATCGTGCCGGAGCGGGGCGGACGTCGTTCACCGCGCGCACGTCAGGGTCAGGCCGTCCGGCACCGCGCTGGTCGTCACGAGTAGACCGAACGTGGTGGCCCCGTCCAGCGCCAGCGTCCCGTTGTAGGAGGCGTTGCGAACGGTGACCTCGGAGCCGGCCGTCTCGGTCACCCCACCCCAGGCCGTGTGGACCTGCTCGTCACCGGACCACCGCCAGGAGACGCGCCACTGGTCCAGCGGAAGAGTCCCGGTGTTGCGGACCGTGACTGTCGCGACGAAGCCGCTGCCCCAGCGGGCGTCGATCGTGGCCGTCGCGCGGCACGAGGTCAGCGGCGCGGTCCGGGCCGAGGCGATCACGTACGGGTCCCGTCGGCCCTCGGCGTCGGTGAACCGGTACCAGTACTCCGTGTCGGGCGTGAGCCGATCAATGGTCACCGAGCCGTTGCGCTCCGGCCCGGAGACACCCTCGGCGACCGCACCCCGCCACTGTTGGGCGTCCTCACGGCTGGTGAAGAGGCTGACGGTCATCGGCGGGTCGTAGCCGCAGGGTGGGCGGAAGAAGATGGAGTACGAGATGGTCAGGCTCGTGGTGCTGGCCCCGGTCACGCTGGCGCTGATCGGTATCGCCGGTGGGCAGGTCGGCGTCGGTGTCGCTGACGGCGTCGGTGTGGACGATGGCGCCGGCGTGGGTGTCGCTTCGGCGGCGGTGGTCGTTCCGGTCCAGGCGGCCAGGGCCATTGTCGTGACAGCGAGGAACATGCGAAGCATCGGAACCTCCGTGGTCAGCGGGCACCGATGACCGAGGTGGTGACCGGTGCCGCGCTCGGGTTTCCGGTCGCCGACGAGGCTGCCCGGCACGGGTGACATGGTCACCTCGCGCGCCCCGTGGACCGGAGAAGATCTGGTGCGCGCTGGCTCCCCGAGCACGACCGAACCACAGCATGACAGTCGGTGAGCATCGATACAAGACGATCCCGATCCCGTCGGCCCGTCAGCGGGGGGACGAACCGACCCGCACCCGGTCGCTCTCGTTGTCGGAAAGGAAGGACGCCAGGGTCTGCCCCTGCTCGGTCACGGCGGCCTGGTCCGCTCGGGAGAAGCCGCGTAGTGGGTTGACGGTCACCGTGCCCGACTCGACGCTCCAGGTCGCCGCGACCCGGCCGTCGACGAGCACCACGCGCTCGCCGGCCACCGAGAGGAGACGGTGCGCGTCGTCGATGATCCGGCTGCGGTCGTCGTAGCCGAGGATCGCGTTGTCGAACGCCGGCAGGAACCGCACCGGGGCGGGTGTTTCGGGGTCGGGGCGCGGCGCGTCGGGGAGGTCGATCAGCTTCCGGCCGCGCTCGTCGCGGAAGGTCACCAACTCGTCCCGCATGGCGGTCACCGCGGCGGGCAGCCCGGCGAGGCCGCACCAGGCCCGCAGGTCGGCCGTGGCCGCCGGGCCGAACGCGGCCAGGTAGCGGCGTACGAGCAGTTGGCCGACCGGATCGGTGCCCGCAGCGGTCGGCGGGGCGATCTCCCGGCCGAGCCACGCGGAGAGCAGGACGTAGCGCGCGCCCCCCTTCTCCCGCCACAGGCCGCGCGGCGGCAGCTGTGTCATCGCAAGCAGCGCGACTGCCATCTCGCCCAGCGCCCGCGGGCCCGGCGACGGCCAGCGCTCGACGAGCGCCCGCCCGATGTCGGGCATCGAGCGGGGCTCACCGTCGGCCACCACCGCCCGCGCGGCAGCGGCGAGGTCGTCGAGGTCCACCCTGTCGAGCTCGTCGCGGTAGACCCCGAGCACGCGTTGGCGCAGCATGGCGTCGTGACGGGGTCGCCAGGCCACAGCGTCGTCGGCGACGAGCAGGTGGACGGTGCGGCGCATGAGGTGGGTACGCACCACGTGCCGCTCGGTCAGCAGGGTCGAGAGCACCGTCGGGTCGAACGCGCGCAGCCGCGACCACAGCGCGATGAACGGCTCCTGCGGCTCCTGGGCCTGGAGGCCACCGAGGTGGGCGACGGCGTCTGGTTGCCCGGCGTCCCGGGTACGCGAATTCGCCCCGTCCGGTGGCACCGGGCGGGGCGAATTCGCGCGGGGGCACCGATCAGTGCCTGCCCACGAAGATCCCGATGCCGTTGGCGACCAGACGCTCCGTACCGTCGGATGGGCTCGAGCCGTACGTGACGCCGGGGGCGAGCTGCGCGGTCGAGGTGATGGTGATCGGGGTGCCCGTCGCGGGTACCGTGGCGGTCGCGGCGTGGGCGACGCCGGCCGGCGTGACGAGCGCGGTGAGTCCCGCCGCGAGCAGCAGCGCCAGACGTGGGCGTACGAGGTGCGGTGCCCTCATTGCCGCTCCTTTCCTGGTGCGTTCCTGGCCTGGGCCGGGATGGTCGAGCCGGGCGGCGGTTGACCGGACCGGCGATGATCTTCCTGGTCAGCCGATCACCCGGGGGTGAACACGGGAGGCTGCGGACGTGAACCGCCCGCACCGTCTTGATCAACTGCCGGAGCGGCCGGGACGAGCCGACGGAGGTGGGCTCGGTCCCCGGGGGTGCCAAAAAGTTTTGTGCACTTCCTACAACTGAGGGACGGTGGGTTCGGTGGTTGCGCCATAGCGCTGGCCGCCGCCACGCGGAAAGGTGATCACTGCTGGGAGCCGTCGTCTCCCGGCACGCAGGTCGAGGTCTAGCTAAGGGGTTCTTCGGGTGTTCAACCGTGTCGCCATCGTCAACCGTGGTGAAGCCGCCATGCGGCTCATCCACGCGGTCCGCGAGCTGGCCGCGGAGACCGGCATCCAGCTCGAGACCGTGGCTCTCTACACCGATGTCGACCGCAACGCCACGTTCGTCCGCGAAGCGGACATCGCCTACGATCTCGGCCCGGCCTCCGCCCGCCCGTACCTCAACCTGGCGGTGCTGGAGCGGGCCCTGACCGAGACCGGGGCCGACGCCGCGTGGGTCGGCTGGGGCTTCGTCGCCGAGGATCCAGCGTTCGCTGAGCTGTGCGAGAAGATCGGCGTCACGTTCGTCGGGCCGAGCGCGGACGCCATGCGCCAACTCGGCGACAAGATCGGCTCGAAGCTGATCGCCGAGAAGGTCGGCGTGCCGGTCGCGCCGTGGAGCCGCGGTGCCGTCGAGACCCTCGCCGCCGCCCAGGCCTCGGCGGCCGAGGTCGGCTACCCGCTGATGCTGAAGGCGACCGCCGGCGGCGGCGGGCGCGGCATCCGCGTGATCAGGAACGAGGCCGAGCTGGTCGACGCGTACGAGCGCACCAGCCAGGAGGCGGCACGGGCGTTCGGCAGCGGCATCGTGTTCCTGGAGCGCCTGGTCACCGGGGCTCGGCACGTCGAGGTCCAGGTGATCGCCGACGGGCAGGGCACCGCGTGGGCGCTCGGCGTCCGCGACTGCTCCGTGCAACGACGCAACCAGAAGGTCATCGAGGAGTCGGCGTCGCCGGTGCTCGACCCGACGCAGGTCACCGAGCTGAAGATGTCGGCCGAGCGGCTGGCCGTGGCTGTCGGTTACCGAGGCGCGGCGACCGTCGAGTTCCTCTACCACCCCGGGGACCGGTTGTTCGCGTTCCTCGAGGTCAACACCCGCCTCCAGGTCGAGCACCCGATCACCGAGCTGACCACCGGGTTCGACCTGGTCAAGGCGCAGCTGCACGTCGCCTCCGGCGGGCGACTCGAAGGTGCGCCGCCGGCCGAGCGCGGGCACGCCATCGAGGCGCGGCTCAACGCCGAGGACCCCGACCGCGACTTCGCCCCGTCCCCCGGCCGCATCGCCCGACTGGACCTGCCCAGCGGCCCCGGCATCCGGGTGGACACCGGCGTCAGCGAGGGTGACACCATCCCGGCCGACTTCGACTCGATGATCGCGAAGATCATCGCGTACGGCCGTGACCGCGACGAGGCGCTCGGCAGGCTGCGCCGGGCGATGGCGAACACCACGGTGATCATTGAAGGTGGGGCGACGAACAAGAGCTTCGTGCTCGACCTGCTCGACCAGCCCGAGGTGATCGACGCCAGCGCGGACACCGGCTGGATCGACCGCGTCCGCGGCGAGGGACGCCTCGTCACGCACCGCCACTCCGCTGTCGCCCTGGCCGCCGCCGCCATCGAGGCGTACGAGGAGGAGGAGCGCGTCGAGCGGCAGCGGCTGCTGTCGACGGCGGCCGGCGGGCGCCCGCAGGTGCAGCACGCCAGCGGCCGACCGTTGGACCTCAAACTGCGCGGCGTCGCTTACCGCACCCGGGTGGCACGGGTCGGCGCGCACCGGTTCCGGGTCGGCATCGAGACCGGCCCCGTCGTGCGCACCGCCGACGTCGAACTCGACCGCTTCGACCGGCACACCGGTCAGATCGTCGTCAACGGCATCCGCTACCGCCTGCTCACCGGCACGTACGGGCCGACCCACCTGGTCGAGGTGGACGGCGTGACGCACCGGGTCAGCCGGGACGAGGGTGGCGTCCTGCGCTCCCCGATGCCCGCGCTGGTCGTCGCCACGCCACTGGAGGTCGGCGCTGAGGTCGAGGCGGGCGCGCCGGTGCTGGTGCTGGAAGCGATGAAGATGGAGACGGTGCTGCGGGCGCCGTTCAAGGCGCGGCTCAAGGAGTGCGCCGTGTCGGTGGGCAGCCAGGTGGAGGCCGGTGCGCCGCTGCTGCGCCTGGAGCCACTCGCGGACGACGCCGAGGAGACCGTTGACGACCCGGGCACCGAGACCGTCGAACTGGACCTGCCCACCGCCGCCGCGGACATCCCGGCGTACGAGCGCAGCAGGCGCGGCCAGGAGGACCTGCGGGGTCTGCTGCTCGGCTTCGACGTCGACCCGCACGACGACCGCCGGGTGCTCGACGATTACCTCACCGCGCGGCGGGCGGCCACCGAAGCCGGTCAGCGACCCCTGGCCGCCGAACTCGACCTCATCGAGGTGTTCGCCGATCTCGCCGAGTTGAGCCGCAACCGGCCGACGGGCGAGGACGGCGGCGCCGCGCACGTGCACAGCGCCCGGGAGTACTTCCACACCTATCTGCAGAGCCTCGACGTCGAGCGGGCCGGGCTGCCGGACGCCTTCCAGACCAGGCTCGGCAAGGCGCTCGGCCGGTACGGTGTCACCGACCTGGACCGCACCCCCGCCCTCGAAGCCGCCGTCTTCCGGATCTTCCTCGCCCAGCAGCGCGCCTCCGCGGACGCGCAGGTCATCACGGCGCTGCTGCGCGCGTGGCTGCGGGAGACCCCGCCAGACGAGACGCTGCGCGAACCGGCCGGCCTCGCGCTGGAGCGGCTGATCGCCGCGACGCAGGTCCGCTTCCCTGTGGTCGCGGACCTCGCCCGCGGCGTGGTGTTCGCCTGGTTCGCCCAGCCGCTGCTGCGCCGCAACCGCGCCCGTGTCTACGCCGAGGTCCGTGGGCACCTGCGGCACCTCGACGCGCACCCGGACGCGCCGGACCGCGCCGAGCGTATCGCCGAGATGGTGCGCAGCACCGAGCCGCTGGTCCGGCTGCTCGGCCAGCGGCTCGTCCGCGACCACCTCGACAACGCGGTCATGTTGGAGGTGCTGACCCGGCGGTACTACGGCAACCGGTCGCTCACCAGTGTGCTCACCCGCGAGGTCGCGGGCTGCACGTTCGTGGTGGCCGAGCGCGCCGACTCCAGCGTGGTCTCCGCAGCGGTCAGCTTCGACGCGCTGGGCAGCGCCCTGCGCGGGCTGGCCGAGCTGGCCACCGGCGAGGACGCCGTGGACGCCGACATCTACCTCGGCTGGGAGAACCAGCCGGAGGACTTCGACGCGATGGCGGCCGCGCTGGCCGAGGTCATCGCGGCGCACCCGCTGCCACCCCAGGTCCGTCGGGTCACCACCACCGTGGCGGGTCGCGGCGGGGCGGTGATGCACCACCACTTCACCTTCCGCCCGTCGGGCGCCCAGCTGACCGAGGACCGGCTGATCCGTGGGCTGCACCCGTACATCGCGCAGCGGATGCAGCTGGAGCGGCTGCACAAGTTCGACCTGACCCGGCTGCCGTCGTCGGACGAGGAGGTCTACCTCTTCCAGTGCGTGGCCCGGGAGAACCGCGCCGACGAGCGCCTCGTCGCGTTCGCGCAGGTGCGTGACCTGACCGAGCTTCGCGAGCAGGACGGCCGCCTGGTCGCGCTGCCCACGACCGAGGACGCCATCGCCGCCTGCCTCGACTCGATCCGCCGCGCCCAGTCGCGGCGGCCCTCGAAGACGCGCTTCAACACCAACCGCATCGTGGTCTACGTGTGGCCGCCGAGCGAGCTGACCCGCGAGGAGATGGAGATGATCGCCGGGCGGGTCCGCCCGACGACCGCGGGCGCCGGCCTGGAGGAGATCCTGTTCATCGCGCGCCAGCGCGACCGCCGGACCGGTGAGCTGACCAAGATCGCCGTACGGATCTCGTTCGACGCCGCTGGCGGCGCCGAACTGGCCGTCGGGGAGCCGCCGGTCGAGCCGATCGAGCCGCTCGACGAGTACCGGCTCAAGGTGCTGCGGGCCAGCAGCCGCAACACCGTGTACCCGTACGAGCTGACCGGTCGGCTCGGCGACTTCGTCGAGCACGACCTCGACGACGACCACGCCCTGGTGCCGGTGGACCGGCCGAAGGGGCGCAACAGCGCCGCCATCGTCGCCGGGGTGGTCACCACGCCGACCGAGCGCTACCCCCAGGGTGTCACCCGGGTGGTGCTGCTCGGCGACCCGACGAAGTCGCTGGGCGCCCTGTCCGAGCCGGAGTGCCGGCGCGTGATCGCCGCACTGGACCTGGCCGAGCGGATGCAGGTGCCGCTGGAGTGGTGGGCGCTGTCCGCCGGGGCCCGGATCTCGATGACCTCCGGTACGGAGAACATGGACTGGGTGGCCGCCGCGCTCAAGCGGATCGTCGAGTTCACCCAGGCCGGCGGTGAGATCAACATCGTGGTCGCGGGCATCAACGTCGGCGCGCAGCCGTACTGGAACGCCGAGGCGACGATGCTCATGCACACCAAGGGCATCCTGGTGATGACGCCCGACTCGGCGATGGTGCTCACCGGCAAGCAGTCGCTCGACTTCTCCGGTGGTGTGTCGGCCGAGGACAACTTCGGCATCGGCGGCTACGACCGGGTGATGGGGCCGAACGGGCAGGCGCAGTACTGGGCGCCGAACCTGACGGCCGCACGGGACGTGGTGATGGCGCACTACGACCACACGTACGTCGCGCCCGGCGAGGACGCGCCCCGGCGGGCGGTCACCACCGACCCGGCCGACCGCGACATCTCCGGGTTCCCGCACGACGTGGCGGGCAGCGCCTTCGCCACCGTCGGGGAGATCTTCTCCGTCGAGTCCAACCCGGACCGCAAGAAGCCGTTCGACATCCGTACGGTGATGCGGGCCCTCTCCGACCAGGACCACCCGGTGCTGGAGCGCTGGGCCGGCATGGCGGACGCGGACACCGCCGTCGTGCAGGACGTCCACCTCGGTGGCATCCCGGTCTGCCTGCTCGGCATCGAGTCCCGGTCGGTGCCCCGGCACGGCTTCCCGCCCACCGACGGCCCGGACACCTACACGGCGGGGTCGCTGTTCCCCCGCTCGTCGAAGAAGGCCGCGCGGGCGATCAACGCGGCCAGCGGCAACCGGCCGCTCGTCGTGCTGGCGAACCTGTCCGGCTTCGACGGCTCGCCGGAGTCCATGCGCAAGCTGCAACTGGAGTACGGCGCCGAGATTGGCCGGGCGATCGTGAACTTCCAGGGGCCCATCGTCTTCTGCGTGATCTCGCGCTACCACGGCGGTGCGTTCGTGGTGTTCTCGAAGGCGCTGAACCCGAACATGACGGTGCTGGCGCTGGAGGGCTCGTTCGCCTCGGTGCTCGGTGGCGCACCCGCCGCCGCCGTGGTGTTCTCCGCCGACGTCAACGCCCGTACGGCGGCCGACGCGCGCGTGCGGGACCTGGAGGCCCGCACCGCCGCCTCGGCCGGCACCGAACGCGCCGCGCTGACCGCGGAACTCGACGAGCTGCGCTCGTCGGTGCGCGCGGAGAAACTCAGCGAGGTGGCCGCGGAGTTCGACAGGGTGCACAACATCCACCGGGCCGTCGAGGTCGGCTCGGTGGACGCGGTCATCCGCGCCGCCGAGCTGCGTCCGCGCATCATCGAAACCATCGAGGCCCGCCTGGGGTAGAGCGGCCGGAACGCCCGCACCACGTCAGCACCACCGGTCGTCGACCGGTGGTGCTGACCGTATGGCGGTCTAGCTGAGCGCTGCGTTCAGCGCGACGGCGACGGCGAGCCAGACAATGACCGTGCCGATACCGACGCCGAGCATGGCGAGCGCCTTGACGGCGGTCGTCATCCGGGTGTGGGCAACTGTCAGGTTCCCCCAGACGCCCAACGCCCCGACCAGCGCGCCCAGGATGCCGCCGACGGTGAACAGCAGGATCGGCAGCATAACCAGGATGCGCAGGAAGATCGGCATGGAGGGCCCGGTTCGGTGCTTGACACCGTTGACCTCCACTGTCGGGTAAGGGTCGGCGAGAACGTTGCGGACCGTGGCCTGGACGACACCACCGTCCACAGTCGGCAACGCGTAGCGTCTACCCGTCCTGGGGGCCGGCACTCCGCCAACGGTGACGGCAGGGTGGCCAAAGAATGCCTTGGTGGCGATGACGATCGGGCCAGCTACGCCGGCGACGTTGAGCGGTTCGGTGTTCACCGGCGTGATCTTAGGAAGCCGGGTACGCGCCGTCCATCCCGTTGACCGAGCCGTGGGGTGCCGCCGCTCGCAGTCCTCGGGTCAGGTGGCGTGTCGGAGCAGCTCGTGGATGAGCGAGACGACCTCGTCGGGGGCGAGTTCCATGGCGTTCTCACCGACGCTGACTTCGAACGAGCACCGGTCCGGAGCTGGCGCGGAGCGTACGCGGCCGAACAGCTCCACACCGTCGGCGGCGAGCAGGGCGTCAGCGGCCCGCGTCGCGGCGTCCGGGCCGACGGGAAGGTGGACGTGGAACAGGGGCGTCTGCGGTGGGTCCGGGAAGGCGCGGGCCACCCCGTCGGCGTTGATGGCCGCCGCGATCGCCACGGCGTGCTCCCGGTGTGCCGGCAGCCGGGGCAGCAGGGTGTCCAGGCCGTGCAGCGCGGTGAGCGCCAGCGGCCACGCGTCGTAGACGTCGCCGCCGAGCCGCCGGCGCCACACCCGGGCCTCGGCCACCAGGGCGGTGTCTCCGGCGAGCGCGGCGCCGCCGACGCCTTGCAGTCCCTTGTAGAACGAGACGTACCCGCTGTCGAACAGCGCGGCGATCTCGGCGAACGGCCGCGCGTAGTACGTCTGTGCCTCCCACAGGCGCGCACCGTCGAGATGGATGGCCGCACCGCGCTCACGCATCGCTCCGGTCTGCGCGACGAGGTCGTCCCACTCCGGCAGCAGCCCTCCGATGTCCCGTTGCGGCAGCTCCCAGACCACCGCCGCGAGCGGTTCGGCGACGGCCGCCAGATCGGCCACTGTCATCAACCGGTGGCGGTCGCCGACAGGCTGGAAGCGCAGCCCGTGCACCACGGCGTACCCCTGCTGCTCCCAGACCTCCAGGTGACACTGCGGATGGGCGGCGAAGGCCCGCCGGCCGCGCCGGTCGGCGTGGATGCGCACTGCCACCTGCTGCGCCATCGTCCCGGTTGGGAAGAACAGGGCTTCGTCCGTGCCGAGCAGGGATGCCACGCGCCGTTCGAGGGCGGCCACCGGCCCGTCCGGTCCGTTCGGCGGCGTGGCCGGGTCGACCTGGGCCAGCATCGACCGCAGCAGGTCGTACGGCCGACGGCGCAACTCCGAGTGCAGAAACAGGGAACGCCGCACACTCATGGCGACAGTATCCACCTCAGCCGGTTCGCCGCCCGCGGCTCGGGTCGGTGTCGGCCTGCCAGGCGGCGACGAGATCCTCGCGCGCCCGGGCGACCCGGGAACGGATCGTGCCGACGGGGCACTGGCAGACGTCCGCCGCGTCGGCGTAGGACAGGCCGAGGACCTGGGTGGCGACGAACGCCTCGCGGCGCTCCGGGGTCAGCCCGGCGATCAACTGGTGCAGGGTCACGCCCTCGTCGGCACCGGCGGTGATCGCACCGGCGGCCTCGGCCGCCGCCTGCCAGTCCGGCACCGACGCCATCCTCGGCCGGGCCACCGCCGTCCGGACGTGGTCCACGGCAACGCGCCGGGCGATGGTGAACACCCAGGTACGGGCCGACGAGCGGCCGGCGAAGCCGGGCAGGTTGCGAATTGCCCGTAGGAACGTCTCCTGGGTCAGGTCGTCGGCCTCTCCCGGCCCGGCCAGGTGCGACAGGAACCGCCGGACCTGGTCCTGTAGTGCCCGGACGAACGCCGTGGCTGCCTGCCGGTCACCCCTGCCCGCCTCCCGCGCCCACCGGGTCACCTGGTCGTCGTCAGCGACGCCGTTCCGCACAGACCACCGTCCTGTGTGCCACGGGCGCTCCTTCATGTCGAGATGCCGTCGTCGGAACGCCGCCGGTCGGCCGCGCACTCTGGTGGTCGCCGGCCGGCCAAGAAAAGTTCCCGAGATTCCCCCGTTCGACTGATCTCGCGGATGTCCGAGGTGACGGGAACCGGGGCCGCTCAGCTCCAGACGGGCTGGTCCGCGCTCTCGCGTTCTCTCGGGACCACGGGGTCGGGCATGCTCCACGAGCGCCACAGCTGGCTGTACCCGCCCCCGGCCCTGAGCAGCTCGGCGTGCGTGCCGTGCTCGGCGACGCGCCCCTGGTCGAGGACGACGATGCGGTCCGCGGTGGCCGCCTGGCTGAGTCGGTGGGCGACGATCAGCGTGGTACGGCCCTCGGTGGCCGCCACGGCGGCGCGGTCGAGGTCGCGCGCACCGGCGCTGCCCGCCTCGGCGGTGGCCTCGTCGAGGACCGCGACGGCCGGATCGGCGAGGACGAGGCGGGCCAGCGCGAGCTGCTGGGCCTGGGCCGAGGTGAGCTGCCGCCCACCCTCCCCCACCGCGGTGGCGAGGCCGTCCGGCAGGGTCCGCACCCACTCGGTGGCGCCGACGAGGTCGAGGGCGGCGGCGACCTCGGCGTCGGTGGCGTCCGGGTCGGCGAGGCGCAGGTCGTCGGCGAGCGGCCCGGCGAAGACGTGCACCTCCTGGCTGATCAGAGCGATCTCGCGACGGAGGCGGTGCTCGTCGAGCTGTGTCAGCGGCACGCCGCGCAGGGTCACCGCGCCGTCGGTGGGCGCGATGATGCCGGCGATGATGCCGGCGAGGGTGCTCTTGCCCGCGCCGCTCGCGCCGACCAGGGCGACGCGCTCCCCGGGGGCGAGACGCAGGGCGACGTCCCGCAGCACCACCGGCCCGTCGTCGTAGCGGTGGTGCCCGACTGTCACCTCCAGTGCCGCCGGTACGCCCCGATCGGGGCGGGTGGGCTCGGTGCCGGCGGGGGTCGCGGTGTCCGGCAGGGTGGTGACCCCGACGAGTCGGGCCAGGCTGGCCCCGGCCTGCAACACCGAGTCCGACTCGAACAGCAGCAGGCCGATCGGGTTGAAGAGGCGGTGGAAGTAGAGGGCGGCAGTGGTGGCGGCGCCGACGGTGGCCAGGTCATCGCGGACCAGCAGGAAGCCGGCGAGCAGCACGGCGGCGAGCCCGACGAACTCGGAGCGGTTGATGCGCAGGCCGAAGCGGGTGTAGAGACCGAAGATCTCCAGCGACAGGTCGCGGGCGACGCCGGAGCGATCCGCGATCCGCGCGACGTGGGCGCCCTCCATGCGGTAGGCGCGCACGGTGGCGGCGCCCCGCAGCGCCTCGGCCGTCGCCTGCGCGCGCTCGCCCGTCGCCACCCGCTCGCGGGCGTAGTACGGCACCGACCGCTTGAGGTACCAGCGAAGCGCCACCGCGTACGCCGGGGCCGCGACCAACCCGGCGATGCCGAGGCGCCAGTCGAGGGCGAAGAGCCCCGCCGCGGTCAGCACGACGGACAGCAGCGCGCCGAGGAAGGCGGGGCCGCTGGTGGCGATCACATTCGTCACCACTGCCACGTCGTCGCCGGCACGGGCCACCAGGTCCCCGGTCCCGGCCCGCTCCAGGGTGGCCGACGGCAGGTGCAGGGCGCGGTCGAGGACCCGCTCCCGGAGTCGGGCCAGCACTGTCTCGCCGAGACGCGCGGCGACCGCCGCTCCGACCGCGGTGAGGAGTCCCGCGAGCACGGCCGCACCCGCGATCACGCCGGCCCAGGCGATCACCCGAGGCGTGTCGGTCCCGGCGATGACGTCGTCGACGAGGCGACCGAGCACCCAGGGGGCGACCAGCCCGGTCGCGGCAGCGGCGACCAGCAACGTGCCGGCGACGGCGCTGAGCCCCGGCAGGAGGGCCAGCTCGGTACGGAGGGCGGCCCAGGTCTGCCGGCCGGTGGCCGTCGGCAGCAGGTGCCGGGTCATCGGCTCGGACGTCATCGCAGGGTTTCCTCCCGGTAGCGGGCGTCGCTGGCGAGCAACCGCTCGTGCGGACCCTCGGCGACGACCCGTCCCCGGTCGATCACCGCGACCCGGTCGGTGATCCGCAGCAGCGCCGGGCTGGTGGTGATCAGCACCGTGCCGCGGTTTCCCGCCCCGCGCGCCCCGGCCAGCCTCGTGGCGAGCAACCCCTCGGTCACCGCGTCGACCGCCGTGGTGGGGTTGTGCAGCACCAGCACCGGCGGGTCGGCGACGAGCGCCCTGGCCAGCCCGATCCGCTGCCGCTGCCCACCGGAGAGGTTCGCCCCGCGTTCGGTGAGCAGGCGGTCGAATCCGTGCGGGTGGGCGGCGAGCACGTCCTCGGCTGCGGCGGCCCGCACGGCGGCACGCAGCACCTCGTCGTCGACGGAGGCGCCGGCGCTGAGGTTGGCGCGCAGCGTCCCCTCGAACAGCGCCACGTCATGCTGCTCGACCAGGACCACGGCGCGCGCGGCGTCGATGTGCAGCTCGACGGCGGGCACGCCGTCGACGCGGACCGTCCCCCGGTGGTCCGCGCGGGGCACCCGGCCGGCCAGCAGAGCGACCAGCGCCTCGGCCTCGCTCGGGTCGTAGGCGAGCACGCCCAGGATCTCACCGGCGCGGACGCGCAGGCTGACGTGGTCGAGGCCCCCGTACGAGACCCCGTCGAGGGCGAGCCGGGACGGGCTCGGGGCGGGCGGCCCGGCGTCGCCCGGCTGGACGACCGGCGCGGCGCCGAGGACCCGGGCGACCCGCCCCGCGGAGGCTCGGGCCATGGCGAACAACTGGACGCAGTACCCGAGCGTCTGCACCGGCTCGGCGATGAACTGGGCCAGCCCGACCACGGCGACGAGCTCGCCGATGGTGAGCCGGCCCTGTAGTGCGAGCCAACCGGCGAATCCGGCGACCGTCGCGAGGAAGAGGCCGTTGACAGTGGTGGTGAGCCCGAGGTGCAGACCCTTGGTGGTTGCGGCGCGCAGGGTGACGTCGAGCGCGTGACGGCTGGCTCCCGCGTACCGGCGGGCGGCGTGGTCCTGTGCGCCGATGCCGCGCAGCACGCGCAGGCCGCTGACGAGGTCGACGGCGAGGGCCGTCGTGGCGGCGAGCGCCTCCTGCTGCGACGTGCTGCGCCGGGTGAGCAGCGGCGCCATCCGCTGGAGGGCGACGACCAGCAGGGGTACGCCGATGAGCACCCCGAGGCCGAGAGGAATGTCGACGACGAGCAGCGCGACGGCCGCGACCACGATGGCGGTGAGCGCCGCGGCGGTGAGTCCCGCGACCCGCACGACGAGCGCGGACAGCTCGGCGTCGGAGGCCGTCACGGACAGCAGTTCGCCGTCGCGCATGCCCGACCGGCGTCCGCGCGGGTCGAGGGCGCTGCGGACGATCTCGACCCGGGTGGCGTGCGCCTCGTGTTCGACGGCGGCGAACGCCAGTCGTGCGCCGGCCCGGTAGGCGAAGGCGAGCACTGTGAACAGGGCGGCCAGGCCGGCCAGCGAGAGCAGCAGGGCGCGGACGTCCCCGGTGGCCACCGCACTGTCGATGACCACGCCGATGACCACCGGGACGAGGGCTTCGGTGGCCTGGTGGGTGCAGAGCAGCGCGATGCCGCCGGCCACCCGGGCCCGCTGTCGACGCAGCGCGCGACGGAGCACCACGCCACCGGTGGTCTCGGCGACTGTCATGCTCGGATCGATGAGGGCACGGCGGTGGACTCCACTTGTGATTAGGGCAGGCTAACCTAACATGCCCCCGAAGTGGGATCGGACGTGCGGTCCCGGTGCTCCCCCACCGGCACCGAAGCCGGCAGACCGAGACCCTTGACGGCCGCCGCGACCAGGGCCTCCGGGGGCAGCGAGACATCGAGTACGAGCACCGACTCGTCCGACTCGGCCGGCTCCAGCGTGGCGAGCTGCGACTCCAGCAGACTGGCCGGCATGTAGTGCCCCTCGCGCCGGGCCAACCGGGCTCGGATGACCTCCGCCGGCCCGTCCAGGTGCACGAAGTCCACAGGGAGCGGGCCCTGACGGAGCACGTCCCGGTACGACCGCTTCAACGCCGAGCAGGCCAGCACCGTCGAACGGCCCTCCGCGCCGCGATCGGCGATCCACCCGGCGATGTCCCGCAGCCACGGCCACCGGGTGGTGTCGTCCAGCGGTACGCCCGAGCGCATCCGCGCCACGTTCTGCGGGGAGTGGAACTCGTCCGCCTCGGCGAACGTCAGCCCCGTCGCCGCGCCGATCCCACGCGCCACAGTGGTCTTGCCGGCCCCGGAGACACCCATCACCACGACATGCCGGGTGGGCCGGGCACCGCGCCGCTCACCAGTCATGAACCGTGCCGTCCTTCAGCCGGTTGAACGGCAGGTACGCCGGCTCGTACGGGAACCGGGCCGCCGCCTCCTCGTCGAGCTCCACCCCGAGCCCCGGTTGGTCGCCCGGGTGCAGGTAGCCGTCGGTGAAGGTGAACGACTGCCGGAACACCTCGTTGGCCAACGGGGTGTGCTTCATGTACTCCTGGATTCCGAAGTTGTGGATGGCCAGGTCCAGGTGCAGCGCCGCGGCCATGCCCACCGGGGAGATGTCGGTGGGGCCGTGGATGCCGGACTTGATCTGGTACTGGGCGGCGAAGTCGAGCAGCTTGCGCATGGCGGTGATGCCGCCGGTGTGGGTGACAGCGGACCGCACGTAGTCGATCAGCTGCTCCCGGATCAGGGTCTGGTAGTCCCAGACCGTGTTGAAGACCTCACCGATGGCCAGCGGGGTGGTGGTGTGCTGGCGGACCAGTCGCAGCGCCTCCTGGTTCTCGGCCGGGGTGCAGTCCTCCAACCAGAACAGGTCGTACGGTTCGAGGGCCTTGCCGAGCTTGGCGGCCTGGATGGGGGTCATCCGGTGGTGACCGTCGTGCAGCAGCGGCAACTCCGGGCCGAACTCACCGCGCACCGCCTCGAAGACCGACGGCAGGTGGCGCAGGTACGCGCGGGTGTCCCAGTCCTCCTCGGCGGGCAGCGGGGTGCGTTGCGCGGGCTCGTAGTCGTAACGCTGGCCGGTGGCGCTGGGCTGCGCGGCCACGCCGTAGACGGCGTTGATCCCCGGCACCGCGGTCTGCACCCGGATCGACCGGAAGCCCTCGTCGAGGTGGCGGCGGATCGAGTCGAACAGCTCGGGGATGTCCCGCCCGGACGCGTGCCCGTACGCCATGATGCCGGTGCGCGACGCGCCGCCCAGCAGTTGGTACAGCGGCATGCCGGCGGCCTTCGCCTTGATGTCCCACAGCGCGACGTCCACAGCGGCGATGGCCGCCATGGTGACCGGGCCACGCCGCCAGTACGCCGACCGGTACAGGAACTGCCAGGTGTCCTCGATCCGGTGCGGGTCCCGTCCCATCAGCAGCGGGGCGACGTGGTCGCGCAGGTACGAGGCGACGGAGAGCTCGCGGCCGTTGAGCGTGGCGTCGCCCAGACCGGTGATGCCCTCATCAGTGGTGATCTTGAGGGTGACGAAGTTCCGGTCGGGGCTGGTCACGATGATGTCTGCTGCGACGATCTTCACGGGGTGCCTTTCGTTCTCGCCGGTCGGGGTCTCACCACTCCGCGTAGGAGCCGTCGGGGTGCCGCCAGGTCGGGCTACGCCAGGCGTGCCCGCGCTTGTCAGCGGTCCGCACGGCGTGTTCGTCGATCTCGATGCCGAGACCGGGCGCGGTGAACCGCTGCACGTACCCGTCGACGAAGGTCAGCGGGGTCTGGTCGAGGCAGTAGTCGAGCACCTCGGCGCCCTGGTTGTAGTGGATGCCGATGCTCTGCTCCTGGATCAGGAAGTTGGGGGTGGCGAAGCCGACCTGCAGGCAGGCGGCGAGGGCGATCGGCCCGAGCGGGCAGTGCGGGGCGAGCTGCACGTCGTACACCTCGGCCAACGTGGCGATCTTGCGAACCTCGGTGATGCCGCCGGCGTGCGCGAGGTCCGGCTGGGCCACGGCGATGCCGGCCTGCAACACGGGCAGGAACTCCTGCCGGCTGTAGAGCCGCTCCCCCGTCGAGACGGGGGTGGTGGTGCAGCGGACGACCTCTCCGATCAGGTGCGAGTTCTCCGGCACCACCGGTTCTTCCAGGAAGAACGGCCGGTACGGCTCCAGCAGCGGGGCGACCCGCCGGACGTTGGCGAGGGTGAACCGACCGTGGAAGTCGACAGCGACGTCGCGGTCGTCGCCGAGGACCTCGCGGGCGACTGCTACCCGCTGCACCACCGCGTCGAGGTCGGCGACCGAGGCGAGCGGGCCCATCCGCCCGGACGCGTTCATCTTCACCGCGGTCAGGCCCGCCTCGATCCGGGCGCTGATCTGATCGCGGATCTCGGCGGGCTCGTCACCACCGATCCAGCCGTAGACCCGGATCCGGTCCCGGACCGGCCCACCGAGGAGCTGGTGCACGGGAGCGCCGTAGTGCTTACCGGCGATGTCCCAGAGCGCCTGGTCCAGACCGGACACCGCGCTGGCCAGGATCGGGCCACCCCGGTAGAAGGACCCCTTGGTCAGCACCTGCCAGTGGTCCTCGATGCGCAGGGCGTCCCGTCCCGTGAGCAGCTCGCTGAGTTGGTGGACGGCCGTGCGCACGGTCTCGGACCGGCCCTCGCAGGTCGCCTCGCCCCAGCCGACGATGCCGGACTCCGTCTCGATCCGGACGAACAGCCAGCGGGGCGCGACCAGGAACGTCTCCACCTTCGCGATCGTCGTCATGTCCCGGTCAGCCCTTCGTGGCACCGGCGGTGAGGCCGGAGACGACGTACTTCTGCACGAACAGGGCGATCAGCATGATCGGCAGGGTGACCACTGTCGCGGCGGCCATCAGGCCGCCCCAGTCGATGCTGGCGTAGCCGACGAAGTCGAAGATCGCCACTGGCAGCGTCTTGGTGTCGGAGCCGGAGAGCACCAGGGCGAACATGAAGTTGTTCCAGGAGAAGATGAACGAGAGGATGCCGGCGGTCGCGACGCCGGGCACCGACAGCGGCAGGGTGATCCGCCGGAACGCGCCGATGTGGGTCAGCCCGTCGACCAGCGCGGCCTCTTCCAACTCGGTCGGCAGGCCGTCGAAGTAGCCCATCATGATGTAGACGATCAGCGGGAGCGACACGAACATGTGGCTCAGGATCAGCACGCTGAACCCGCCGACCAGCTTCAGGTTCGAGAAGACGTAGTACCAGGGCACCAGCAGCGAGACGCCGGGGATCACCCGGGCCATGAGCACGACGAGCGCCGACTTCTTCATGTTGAAGCGGCTCATCGAGTAGGCGGCGGGCACCCCCAGCAGGAGCGAGAGCGTGGTGGCCGCGAACGCCACCCAGAGGCTGTTGCCGATGAACTCGAGATAGTTGGCCTGCTGGAGGACGGTCTCGTAGTTCTTCAGGCTGGGCGAGAAGACGAACGCCTTTGCGGTGTCGTAGATGTCCACGTTGGTCTTGAACGACGCGGCGATCATCCAGAGCAGCGGCGCCATCAGCGCGAACACCACGACGACGAGAGCCGAGTTGCGGAACACCCGGTACGGCTTGCTCGGCTTCATCGGCCCAGCCCCTTCTTGCGATAGGTGAGGGCCCACATCACCCCGATGATGATCAGGAAGAAGATGATGAGGACGGTCGAGGAGACGCCGTAGTCGTTGTAGTCGAAGCTGAGGCCGTACGCGTACACGTTGAGGGTCTCGACCTCGTGGAACGACCCGCCGCCGCGCCCCTTGGTGGCGTAGAGGATGTCGAACGTCTTCAACGCGTCGATGCCACGCAGCAGGATGGCGACGATCACTGTGGGCATCAGCAGCGGGAGGGTGACGTGCCGGAACCGCTGCCAACTGCTGGCGCCGTCGATCCGGGCCGCCTCCTGGGGCTCGTCGGACAGCGAGGTGAGCCCGGCGAGCAGGATCAGCACGACCATCGGCGTCCACTGCCAGATGTCGATGAACATCGTCGTCGGCAGGGCCGAGTGCTGCCCGGCCAGCCAGGGCTGGGGTCCGATGCCGATCCAGCCGAGCAGCTGGTTCGCCATCCCGATGTTGGGATCGAAGATCAGGCGCCACATCATGCCGACCGCCACCGGGGTGGCCACCAGCGGCAGGAGGATCGCGACGCGGACCCACTTCTCACCGCGGAAGGGCCGCCACAGCAGCAGGGCGATCGCCATGCCGAGAATGACCTCGAAGAACAACACGACGCCGGTGAAGAGGACCGTGCGCCAGACCGCCGGCCAGAACCGGTCGGTGTCGGTGAGCACGTCGAGGTAGTTCTGGAAGCCGATGAACTCGGACTCGGCGCGTACCGAACCCTCGGCGTCGGTCAGGCTCAGGTACCCGGTCCACGCCACCGGAAAGATGATCAGCACGGCGACGAACGCCATGGCGGGTGCCGCGAAGAGCCACTTGCGGTGTTCGTTGGCCCAACGCGACCAGGCCGACGTCGTGTCCACTGACGCCGCGGGGGCCTCGGGCGAATCGGTACGGGGGGTGAGAACGGCTGACATTGAGAACTCCGGGTTGGAGGGGTCAGGTCCCGGCGAGGCGGCGGAGCCGGTCGGCCCCGCCGCCCGGCGCGTGGGTTACTTCGCCTCGTCGTCGAGGAACTTCTGGAACGCCGCGTTCGCCGCGTCCGCCGAGCTGGCGGCGTCCTTGCCGGTGATCGCGTCGACGATCGGCTGGCCGACGATCTCCCGCGCCTCAGCCACCTTGACCACCAACGGACGGTCGTGCCCGACGCCGTTGGCGGTGCTGACCGTGTTGGCCTCGGCAAGGTCCTTCGGCAGGGTCGCGGTGCTCGCCGGGTTGGCCCAGACCGAGGTACGGGCACCGGGTACGCCGGCCGTCTGCTGCGCCAGCGCCTGCTCCTTGCCGGCCGCCCACTGGATGAACTTCCAGGCGTTGTCCTTGTTCTCCGAGCTGTCGTTCATGCCGAGCGCCCAGGAGGGGATGTTGTACGGCTTCGATCCGGCCGGGCCGGCCGGGAAGGCGGCGAAGCCGACGGAGTCGACGACCTTGGACTTGGTCGGGTCGGTGGCGTTCTTGTAGAGCGAGTTGGCCTCGGTGTAGAAGGCGGCCTTGCCCTGCGTGAAGATCGCCATCGCCTCCGACCAGCTCATGTCGGTGCTGATGTTCTCCGGGCCGTGGTCCCTGAGCAGCCCGCCGTAGTAGGCGTACGCCTGCTTGGCCTGCTCGGTGCTGACAGTGGCCTTCCCACTGGCGTCCACGAAGTCGCCGCCGAAGCTGAAGAGGAAGCTGGAGAACTGCGTGACGGCGGCGGCCTTGCCGGTACGTGCGACGAAGCCGGCGACGCCCGGGTTGTCGGCCTCGATCTTCGCGGCCTGTGCCTTGAGCTCGTCGAGGGTCTTGGGCGGCGCGGTGAAGCCGGACTTCGTCAGCAGGTCCTTGCGGTAGTAGAGGACCTCCTGCTCGGTGATGATCGGCAGACCGACGACCTTGTCCTCATAGGTCGTCGCCTGCACCGGCCCAGCCTGGAAGTCACCGAACTCGAAGGCGCTGTCGGACTTGACCTTCTCGCTCAGGTCGGCGAGGTACTTGTTCTTGCCGAACAGCTTCCCCTCCTGCAGGGGCCGGTACATCATCACGTCGAGGTCGGTGGAGCCGGCGTTCAGTTTGACGTTGTACTGGTCGGAGAGCTGGTCCTCGCCGAGTTGGGTGACTTCGACCGTGAGGCCGGACTGCTTCTCGAACTCCGGGAGGGCCTTCTTGATGTTCTCGGTCCACACGTGGTTGACAAGTGTCACGCGAACGGTCTTCGAGCCCTCGCCGCCGTCATCGCCGCCGCACGCGGCCAGGCTCATGGCGGTGACCACAGCCAGAGAAGTGCCGATTATCGATCGACGTCGCACGCTTGTCTCTCCTTCTGTCGTGGTCGCCGCCCTCGAAAGAGCCGCTACCTCGGTGTTACATCCGCTTAACATCGGGATGCTAGGCCGAAAAAGCTGATTACCTCAAGAGGTTGATGCAAATGATATGATCTTTGAGTGGAACCGTCCTCACCAGAGGTTGCAGCCGCACCGGCCCTCCCCGCCGAGTCCGGGCTGCACGCGCGCGTCCTCGAACACCTCGGCACCGCCATCTGCGGCGGCGAGTTGGCACCCGGATCGGTCCTCAACATCGACGAGCTGGTCGACCGGTACGCCGTCTCCCGTTCGGTCGTCCGCGAGGTGCTGCGGGTGCTGGCCTCGATCGGATTCATCGAGGCGCGCCGACGGGTAGGTGTGATGATCCGGCCGGCGAGCGCGTGGAACGTCTTCGACCCGCAGGTGATCCGTTGGCGTCTCGCCTCGGCCGGCCGGATGGCCCAGCTCCGCTCGATCACCGAGCTGCGCACCGCCGTTGAGCCGCACGCGGCCTACCTGGCCGCCAGCCGGATCGGCCGCGACGAGGCGAGCGACCTCGTAGGGCTGGCGGCGAAGATGTGGGCGGCCGGCGAGGCCGGTGACGAGGAGCGCTTCCTGCACCTCGACATCGAGTTTCACCGGCGCGTCCTGCTCGCCTCCGGCAACGAGATGTTCGTCCGGCTCCAGGAACTGGTCGCGGAGGTGCTCACCGGCCGGCACAAGCACCACCTCATGCCGCACCACCCGCACGAGCAGGCCCTCCAGATGCACGCAGACGTCGCTCAGGCGATCCAGCGGCGCGACGGGGAGCGTGCCCGGCGCGCCATGGTGCAGCTGATGGAGCAGGCCTTCGACGAGATGAAGTCGCTGTGGGAGCAGACCGCTCTACCCGACCGGAGCAAAGCCGAGTAGGTCCCGTAGTCCCCAGGAGGGCCGGCCCGTCGGGCCGGCCCTCCTGTCGTCATCCGTCAGTCGGTCCGGGCACGGAGGCTGCGTGCCAGGACGGGGATCATCACCGCCGCAGCGACGAGGTGCAGCCCGAGGAGAGCGGTGATGGTGGCCGCGTTCGCCCCCGAGATGAGGGCCGGGACCAGCGAGAGCGCGGTCAGCGTCACTGCCGTCCAGGTGAACCGGTCGGCGGGTCGAGCGCTCCACCGGAGCAGAGCCACGGCGATGACGACGCCCACGACCGAGAAGAAGCCGGTCACCACGGCGATCCCGGACATCGGAATCGTCTCGCCACCATCGGGGATCTCGAAATCGACGCCAGCGGCCCGGGCCAACACGGCGGCGAGGGTGGTGCTCACCATCGCCGCGAGCGTGGCAATCAGGCCGGTGCCGGCGAGCCCACGGAATCGGTGGGTGTAGTTGGGTCGGCCCGATGCCGGGCCGGCGACGATCTCGGTGTCCTTCATGCTGTTCATGTCGTCTCCCTCAACTGGTGGCTGTCGTACCGGATGTGTTGACTGGCGTGTGGCGGCACCGGGCGTGAAGACACGCACTCTCGCCGTGCGACGGCCGGGGTTGCGCAGCGCGCGGACGCCGGTGCCGCGCAGCCAGAACCCGGCATCGCGTCCGAGGACCGGCCCGGGCTCGCCGTCGCGCAGCTCCAGTTGCACCCGCCCACGGGTCACCACCCCGAATGCGTCGTACCACTGCGCCGTGACCACCGCGGCACGCGCGCCACCGCGCAGCGTGAGCGTCCACACCGGACTACTCCGTGCCGTCCGCTGGCAGGCGCTCCGGCAGCCCGAGCCGCGGGAACTGGTCGTCGTGGAAGGTGAATACCTCGGTGATTTTGCCGCCGGTGACGCGCAGGACGTCGATCGTCAGCGGCAGGTACGCGCCCTCCTGCTTGCGCCAGTGGTAGAAGGCGACAGCGGGCTGGCGGTTCACCGAGGTGGGGACCGCGCGCAGGCCCGTCATGCCCTCGAAGCCATCCTCGACCCAGCTGTTCACCACCGCGTCGCGGCCGACGTACAGGCCCGGCGTGGGCGGCATCGAGCAGCGGACGTCGTCCCGCAGCAGGCCAGCGAGCACGTCGACGTTCGTGGCCACACTGGCGTCGGTGAAGCGGCGCACCAGCTCGCGCGTGCCGGCGTCCTCCTCGCCGCCGGTCCAGTCCTGCCGCTCGGCGGGCAGGTGCTCCCGCATGCCGGCCCGAGCCCGCTGCAGGGCACTGTTGACCGAGTTGACCGAGTCCCCGAGCAGCTCCGCGACGTCCTTCGCCGGCCAGCCGAGCACGTCCCGCAGGATCAGCACGGCCCGCGGACGCGGCGCGAGATGCTGGACCGCCACCAGGTACGCCAGCTCGATCGTCTCCCGCGCGACGGCGACGGTCTCCGGCTCGTCCGCGTCGCCAGCGGGCAGCTCGTCGAGCAGCCGGTCCGGGTAGGGCTGCAACCACAGCACCTCGCCGCCGGTCGCCGGCTCCGGGCGGCGCTTGGCGAGCAGGTCCAGGCAGGCGTTGGTGGCGATCCGGTACAGCCAGGCCCGGAACGTCGACCGCCCCTCGAACGTCTCCCGTCGCCGCCAGGCACGCAGGAACGTCTCCTGCACGGCGTCCTCGGCGTCCTCGAACGACCCGAGCATCCGGTAGCAGTGCACGTGCAGTTCCCGCCGGTGCCGCTGCGCCAGCCCCGAGAACGCCGGCTCGTCGACCTCGCCCAGACCGCTCACGCCCAGCTCCTCCAGCCGCGTGTCCGCACTCATCACGTCATCCTTCCGCCTCGTCATGTCCTGTCGTAGGTATGACGGGCGCGGACGCGACAACTCATCACTCGGCTTTGATCGAGATGGTGAGCGGTGCTGGGATCATGCTCAGACGCAGCTGGCCTCACGAACCCGCACGGTCGTCGTCGTGGGAGCGGACACCCCGAACAGCGTTATGACTCACAGGCATATTTATAGCTGTGAGTCATAACGTTCGCTGGCGCATCCGCCGCTCGACGGAGCGGTGACGCGCGAGCGTGGTCCTACTGGGCGGTGCCGCCACCCGATCGGCCCGCCTGGGCGGAGGGCCGGTGCGCGATGCGGGGTGCCCGCACGGCGGAGGCGTTGCCGGCGCCGGGGCGGTAGTCCCGTGCCGCGCTGGCCACCATCTCGTCGGCATCGCGAGCGAGCGCCTGCCGGATGTGCGGCGGAACGAACTCGGACGTCGCCATCGCCAGTCGGACCTGCACCGCGCGGTCGTCGACCAGGCGGGCCAGGTCCGCCTCGTCCAGCTCGACGGCCCGCACCAGCGCGGCACGGACGTCGACCACCGGGTCCGCGGCGAGCGCGCTGCGCTGCTCGGCGGTGGTCCGCGGGTTGCGGGCAACCCCCTTGCGTACGCGTGCGGTGCGATCGGCCAGCAGGGCGTTGATCACGTCGGGGTCGTGGGTGTGCGTGGCGAGTCGTTCCCGTACCTCGGGTGACACGTCGTCGATCAGCTTGGCGGCCAGCTCCGGCTCCAGCTCACGACTCTCCGCGAGGAGACCGCGAAGCTCCTTGTCCGAGGTCTGCGACATGACCTGGCGGATCGACTCGTCACAGGCCGGGTTGCCGGCGACCGCCCAGCGGACCCACCGGTCGGCGTCCTTGACCAGGCGCATGAGGTTGGCGATCGAGGTGGAGGGGTTCCTCGCCACGGCCTCCCGGACCTGACGATCATGGTCGCGGGTGAGCGGTCGCAGAGCCTGCGCGGGTGCGTCGGCCCGTGAGGCGACCGCCTTGCGGACCAGGACCGACGGATCAGACGCCAGGTCGATAAGGGTCATTTGTGGCGTTGTGGGGTCCTGAGCGAGCGCGAGCCGAGCGTCAGCGCTGCCACCGATCGGACGGTGGGCGGTGGTGCCGGACCCGCTGTGACGGTCGGCCTCGCCGACGTCCTGCTGTTTCCCCATTCCGCAATCATGTCACGCGCCCGGTTCGGCAGTACCGGCCGCGGGCGGGACCGGGGCGGGCAGGCGCAGGCCGGACATGCCGCCGTCCACCGGCAGCGACGAACCGGTCACCGACCCGGTCGCGGGCGAGGCGAGGTAGACGACGGCGGCGGCCACCTCGTCGGCGGTCACCAGGCGACCGGTCGGCTGCCGGGACGCCAGCTGCCGCTTCTCGGCCGTCGGGTCGGCCGCGCCAGCGAGCAGGCGGGCCACCCAGGGCGTGTCGACGGTGCCCGGGGCGACACAGTTGACCCGGACGCCCTCCGTCACCAGGTCGGCGGCCATGGCGAGGGTGAGGGCGTGCACGGCACCCTTCGACGCCGAGTACAGGGCGCGTCGGGGCAGGCCGACGGTCGCTGCGATCGAGGAGATGTTGACGATCGCCGCGGACGACGACCGGCGCAGGTACGGCAGGGCGACGGCGCTGGTTCGGGCCACCCCGGAGACGTTGACGTTGAGTACCCGGCTCCACTGCTCGTCGTCGTCCTCCTCCACGGTGCCCACGGCCGAGATGCCGGCGTTGTTCACCAGGATGTCGATGCCGCCGAACGCCGCCGCGACCGAGGCGACGGCCGCGCTGAGGGAGGACCGGTCGGCCACGTCCGCCCGGACGCCGAGTACGCCGGGGTCCTCCGGCAACCCGGCCAGTTCCAGGTCCAGGACACCCACCCGGGCGCCGGCGGCGGCGAACGCCCGCACGCAGGCGAGGCCGATTCCCGATCCACCTCCGGTCACCACCGCCACGAGACCGTCACACCGCATACTGCTCTCCCCTTCCGAGTGGTCCGCTGAGGTGACGCACCGCCGTCGATGAGGCCGTGCGGTAGTGCATGTCGAGGTTCGTCAGACCCATGCCGGCCCGTCGGGGTACGCGTACGTGGCGAGGCTCTCCGGACGCATCGCGGCGGAGAACCCGGGGGCGCTGGGTGCCACGTAGTGCCCGTCCTTGATCACCACCGGATCGAGGAAGTGCTCGTGCAGGTGGTCGACGTACTCGACAACCCGGTCGCGCATCGAACCGGACACCGCCACGAAGTCGAACATCGACAGGTGCTGCACCAGCTCGCACAGGCCCACTCCCCCGGCGTGCGGGCACACCGGCACCCCGTACTTCATGGCCAGCAGCAGGATGGCGACGTTCTCGTTCACGCCGCCCACCCGGCAGGCGTCGATCTGCACGACGTCGACGGCGTCGGCCTGGAGCAGCTGTTTGAACACGACCCGGTTCGCGACGTGCTCGCCGGTGGCGACCCGGATCGGCCCGCCGTCGGGTGCGCTGGTGGCCAGGGCGGAACGGATCGCCGCGTGGGCGAGCACGTCGTCGGGGCTGGTCGGCTCCTCGATCCACCACGGGTCGTACGGCGCCAGCTCCCGCATCCGCTCGACCGCCTCGGCGACGTCCCAGCGTTGGTTGGCGTCGAGCGCTATCCGGATCTGCGGGCCGACCGCCTCGCGGGCGATCTTCAGGCGGCGCACGTCGTCGGCGGCGTCCGCGCCCACCTTCAGCTTGATCTGCGTGAACCCGTCGGCCACGGCCTGCCGCGCCAGCCGGACCACCTTGTCGTCGGAGTAGCCGAGCCAGCCGGGTGACGTGGTGTACGCGGGGTAGCCCCGCTCGGTCAGTCGGGCGATCCGGTCGGCCCGGCCCGGCTCGGCGGCGCGCAGGATCTCCAGCGCCTCGTCGGGGGTGAGGGCGTCGGTGAGGTAGCGCCAGTCGACCAGGTCGACGATCTGCTCGGGGCTGAGGTCGGCCAGGTAGCGCCAGACCGGCTTGCCCGCTCTCTTGGCGACCAGGTCCCACATCGCGTTGATGACCGCTGCGGCGGCCAGGTGCATCACGCCCTTCTCCGGGCCGAGCCAGCGCAGCTGGGAGTCCTGGGTGAGCGAGCGGGCGAACACGCCGAGGTCCACGGTGTCCGGGTCGAGGCCGACCACGTACGGCACCAGCGCGTCGATGGCGGCCCGGCAGACGTCGTTGCCCCGCCCGATGGTGAAGGTGAATCCGTGCCCGTCCGGGCCGTCGTCGGTGCTCAGCACCAGGTACGCGGCCGAGTAGTCGGGGTCGGGGTTCATCGCGTCGGAGCCGTCGAGATCCCGCGAGGTCGGGAACCGGACGTCGTACGTGTCGACCGAGGTGATCACCGCCATCAGGCGTCCCGGAGCGTGTTGCGCTGCCGGCCGAGGCCGTCGATCTCGACCTCCATCACGTCGCCGACAGCCAGGTACGGGAACCGACCGGAGAGCGCCACCCCCTGCGGAGTGCCGGTGTTGACGACGTCGCCCGGGTCCAGGACGGTGTACTGGGACAGGTGCCAGATCAGGTACGCCACGTCGAAGATCATGTCTTTGGTGCTGGAGTCCTGGCGGGGCTCGCCGTTGACCCAGGAACGCAGCCGCAGCGCCTGCGGGTCGCCGATCTCGTCGGCGGTGACCAGCCACGGGCCGAGCGGTTGGAACGTCTCGCAGGACTTGCCCTTCGACCACTGGCCGCCGGAGACCGCGAGTTGGAAGTCCCGCTCGGAGACGTCGTTGGACAGCACGTACCCGGCGATGTGCCCGAGGGCGTCGGCCGGTGAGGCGAGGTAGCGGGCCGTCCGGCCGATCACCACCGCCAGCTCCACCTCCCAGTCGGTCTTCGTCGATCCGCGCGGGATCAGGACCTCGTCGTACGGGCCGACGACGGTGTTGGGCGCCTTGTAGAAGATGATCGGGTCGGTCGGTGGCGTGGCGCCCGACTCGGCAGCGTGCGCGGCGTAGTTCTGCCCCACGCAGAGCACCACGCCGGGCCGGGCGATCGGTGCGCCGACCCGCTGACCGGTGACGTCGATCTCGGGCAGGTCGGTGGCCTCGCGGACCCGGCGGACGCCGTCGCCGGCGAGGAACTCGCCGTCAATGTCGGCGGTGAGCGACGAGAGATCGAAGTGCCGCCCATCGACGTACAGCACGGGGCGTTCCCGTCCCACGGGCCCGACGCGCATGAATCTCACGAACCAACCTCCAGTGCATAGGTACGAATTGCGGTGCCGGCCAGGACGTCTGCCCGCTCGGTGGCCGACAGCTCCCCCAGGCTGGCGTCGATCGCCGTCCACGCCTCGGCGTACGAGGCGACGAGGTCACAGACGGGCCAGTCCGAGCCGGCCATCAGCCGGTGCGGGCCGAACAGCTCCAGCGCGGTGTCGACGTACGGCCGGATGTCGGCCACCCGCCACCCGGGGCCGGCCTCGGTGAGCAGGCCGGAGAGCTTCGCGACGACGTTGTCGCAGCCGGCCAGGTCGCGTACCGCTGTGCGCCACTCGGCAAGGCCGGCGGTGGCGATCCTCGGCTTGCCCAGGTGGTCGAGGACGAAGGTGGTGCCCGGCGTGGCCCGCGCCGCCTCGGCGCAGCTGGTCAACTGTCCGACGTGGACGACCAGGTCGAAGGTGAGGCCGGCGGCCCCGATCGCCGCGAGGGCGGCGCGGACGTCGGGGCGGGCCAGGTGCCCGGGGTCGGCGACGCCCTGCACCTGGTCGCGGAGCCCGACCAGCTTCGTCGCGCCGGGCAGCTCGCGGTAGCCGGCGAGGGTGGCGGCGATCGCCGGGTCGGTGAGCGACGCCCAGCCCACCACGCCGGCGATCCGGGGCGTGGTGGCGGCGTGGGCCAGAAACTCGGCGCTCTCCTCGGCGTCGCAGCGGCCCGCCTCGACCAGCACGGTCGCCGTCACCCCGGCCTCGTCCAGCTGGGGTACGAGGTCGGCGATGGTGTAGTCGCGCCGGATCGCCTCCAGGCCGGGTGCGGCGAGCCACTGGTAGTCGGCGGTCCACAGGTGGTGGTGCGCGTCAATGATCACGGCGTCGGCACCTCGCTCGGCAGCAGACCTTCGGCCTTGAGATCGGCCCAGAGGGCGCCGGGCACGTCCCACTCGAACATCGCCACGTTGTCGGCGATCTGCTCCGGGTCCCGGGCGCCGACCACCACGCTGGCGACGGCCGGGTGCCCGAGCGGAAACTGGATCGCCGCGGCCCGCAGCGGTACGCCGTGCCGCTCGCACACGGACCGGATCGCTGTGGCCCGGTCGAGCAGCCGCTGCTCGGCCGGGGCGTAGTCGTAGTGGGCGCCCGGTGTCGGGTCGGCCAGCAGGCCCGAGTTGTAGACCCCGGCGGCGATGATCGCGATCCCCTTCGCATGAGCCAGCGGCAGCAGCTCGTCGAGGCCGGACTGGTCGAGCAGCGTGTACCGGCCGGCGAGCATGAAGCAGTCGAAGTCGCCCGCGTGGGCCAGCTCGACCAGCGCCGGGGCCTGGTTCATCCCGGCGCTGACCGCGCCGATCTCGCCGGCCTCCCGCAACTGCGCCAACGTCGGGTACGCCCCGGCGACCGCCTCGGCGAGGTGGTCGTCCGGGTCGTGGATGTGCGCGATGTCGATCCGGTTCAGCCCCAACCGGGCCAGGCTCTCCGCGTGGGAACGACGTACCCCGGCGACGGAGAAGTCGAACCGCGGCGTGAGGTTGGTCGTCTCGGCCCAGAACTCCTGCCGGTCACCACCGTCGGGGACGAGCAGCCGACCCACCTTTGTGGAGACTGTGAACGCGTCGCGCGGCTTGCCGGCGAGGACCGCCCCGGCGCGCCGCTCGGAGAGGCCGCAGCCGTAGAGCGGGGCGGTGTCGAAATAGCGGAGCCCCAGATCCCAGGCCGCCTCCACCGTGGCGTGGGCGACCTCGTCACCGACGGCGTCGAACATTCCGCCGATCGGGGCGAGGCCCAGCCCGAGCCGGGTCACCACCACGTCGGTACGCCCAAGTGTCACTGGTTCGGTGGCCTTCACGCGACGACCCCCTGCCCGTCGTGGATGAACCGGATCACCGACTGACTCATCCGGTCGTAGTCGTGGTCGTTGTCCAGTTCACCAACAATGGCGAACTCCCGCATCACGGCGATCCGGTCGGCGAGGGTGACCATCTCCGGCAGGTCCGACGAGATCAGAAGGATGGCCATTCCCCGCGCGGCCAGGCCAGCGATCAACTCGTGGAAGGCGGCCTTGGTGCGTACGTCGATGCCGACGGTGGGCTCGTCGATGATGAGCACGTCGCAGTCGGCCGCCAGCCACTTGGCCAGGCTGACCTTCTGCTGGTTGCCGCCGGAGAGCTGACCGGCGTGCTGGTCGGGCGAGGCGAGTCGGATGCCCAGCCGATCGGCGTACTCGTCGACCAGGGACCGCTCCGCCCGGTCCCGGACCAGCCCGAGCCGGGCCAGCTTGCGCCACACCGTCACGGCCGTGTTGCGGGCCACGGCCTGGTCCAGGAAGAGGCCCTCCTCCTTGCGGTTCTCGGTGACGTAGCCGATCCGGTACCGGTGCAGGGCATCGCCCACGTCCCGGATCCGGGCCGGACGGCCGTGTACCCGCACCTCCCCGGCGGTGATCTGGTCGAGGCCGAGCAGCGCCTTGGCCAGCTCGCTGCGGCCGGCGCCGACCAGCCCGTACAGGCCGACGATCTCACCGGGGCGGACGGCGAGGCTGACGTCGTGGTGGCCGGCGGTGGTGGCGACGGCATCGAGGGCCAGCGCCGGTTCGACATCCGCCGCGACGGTCCGGGGGGCGAGGTGCACCTGCTGGTACGCCCGGCCGACCATCAGGTCGACGATCTCCTCGCGGCTGTGGTCGGCGAGGGGTTCCGCCTCGGCGACGCTGCGCCCGTCGCGCAGCACTGTCACCGTGTCGGCGACCGCGAAGACCTCCTCCAGTTTGTGGCTGACCAGCACTGTGGCGTGGCCCCGCTCGGACAGGCGACGAACGATGCCGTAGAGCCGGTCGGCCTCGTCGTTGGTCAGCGACGCGGTCGGTTCGTCGAGCAGCAGCACTGTCGAATCCGCCGACAACGCCTTGGCGATCTCCACCAGTTGCAGCTGGGCCACCGACAGCCGCGACACCGGCAGGTCGGGGTCCAGGTCGAGGTCGAGCAGGTCGAGGCAACGGCGGGCCTCGGTACGCAGCGCCGCCCGGTCGAGCAGGCCGGCGCGGCGGGGCAGGTGTTGCAGGCAGATGTTCTCGGCGACGCTGAACGCCGGGATCAGGTTCCGCTCCTGGTGCACGACACCGATGCCGGCCCGCTGGGCGTCCTGCGGGTTGCCCAGCTGCACCGCGCGCAGCTCGCCGTCGGGCCCGGGCAGCCGCAACTGCCCACCGTCCGGTCGGTACACCCCGGTCAGGATCTTGATCAGGGTGCTCTTGCCGGCGCCGTTCTCGCCGAGCAGCGCGTGCACGCTGCCGGCGGTCAGGGACAGCGTCGCCTCGTCCAGGGCGCGTACCCCGGGGAACGTCTTGACCAGTTTCTCGGCGGACAGCACGACGCTCATCGTGGACCTCCGGAGAGCTTGTCGCGGAACTGACCGAGCAGCACGGCGCCGAGGACGACAGCGCCGATGATGAGATCCACCCACCGTCGGTTGATGTCGAACTGCGACTGGCTCACGTCGACCAGCCGCACCAGGAAGGCGGCGAGCACCGTGCCGGTCACGCTGATCATGCCGCCGGCCAGGGCCACCCCGCCGATGATCGGCGCGGCGAAGCTGGGCAGCAACAGGTCGTCGCCGATCGAGGCGTTCACCGAGCCGAAGGCGGCCACCACGATCACCGCGGCGAAGCCGGCCAGCAGCCCCGACAGGGTGTGGGCCAGCACCAGCGCCCGGTCGTTGGAGATGCCCGACAGCCGGGCGGCGAACGGGTTGCCGCCGGAGGCGAGCAGGTGCCGTCCGGGCACTGTGCGCCGGAAGAAGAGGGCGACCGCGACAGCGATCGCGACCGCCAGCAGGAAGACCACTGGTACGCCGGCCACTGACGCCTGCCCGAACTCGCGCAGGCCGGGCGAGTAGCCCTGGTAGGTGCCGGTGCCGTTCACCCCGTACCGCAGCCCTTCGAGGATCGTCATGGTGGCGAGGGTGACGATGAACCCGTTGATCCGGGTGAAGATCACCAACAGGCCGTTGACCAGCCCGACGACAGCGCCGAGGACAAGCGCGGCGAGCACCGCGACCGGGGCGGGCAGCCCCGCGTCGACCATCAGCCAGCCCGATGCCACCGCGCAGAACCCGGTGAGCACACCCACCGAGAGGTTCATCTGACCGACGGCGAGCACCACCATCTGGGCCAGGCCGATGACGATCGGCAGGGCGAGGAAGCGCAGAAAGGCGTCCAGGGTGCCGGCGGTGAGCAGGTTGAAGTCGGTGGCGACAGCGAGTGCCGCGAACCCGAGCGCCGCGATCACCGCGAGGGTGAACTCGTTGGTGCGGATCACGCTCCTCATGATGATGACACCGCCCTTCGCTCGGCGAGCACGGCCCGTAGCCGGTCCAGCGACAACGCCGCGAGCAACACGAGTCCGATGTAGAGCTTCAGCTCCTCCAGGGAGAACTGGAGCAGGTTGAGGCCCTTGTAGATGACCTGGGTGAGGGTCGCGCCGAGCGCGGTGCCGAGGACGCTGACCGCACCACCGGCGAGCAGCGTCCCACCGAGCACCGGGGCCAGGAACGACGGCAGCAGGAACGACTCCCCGATGTTGGCGGAGAAGGCGCCGTTGTTGGCGGCGAGCAGGAACCCGGCCAGTGCGGCGAGCAGCCCGCTCAACGCGTGCGCGGCGACGACCCGGCGGTGCGTGGGGATGCCGGACAGCTCGGCGGCGACCGTGTTGGAGCCGGTCATCAGGATCTCCCGGCCCAGCCGGGCGTGCCGGAACAGCAGCCCCACACCGAGCGCCGCGGCGACCGCGATCGGCAGGACCAGCGGGATGCGGGGCCCGCAGACCTCGCCCATGCAGTAGTCGGCGAAGGTGTCGAAGCGCAGGGCGGAGAGCCCACTCGGCTGCACCGCGAACGACACCCCGCCGGTCGCCCAGGTGTAGAGGATCGTGACCAGGCCCAGCAGCCCGAAGTCGAGCGCGAGGGTGACCACGAAGGAGTTCACGCCGGTCTTGGCGATGAGCAGGCCGGCGAGCGCGCCGATGCCCGCCCCGACGGCGAGACCCACGAGCAGTCCGACCAGCAGTGGGACGCCGAGCCGGTCGTAGGCCAGGCCCATCGCGAAGGTGGACAGCGCGGCCATCCGGCCCACTGCCATGTTCATGTGCCCGAGCGAGAGCACGGCGAGCTGGGCGAGACCGACCACGACGTACACGCTGATGTCGGCCTGCAGCGGTGCCAGGGTGAGGCGGGGGTCGAGGAACGCGGGGGTGAGCGACGAGAAGAGGACGACCAGCACGGCGATGACGATGAGCAGGCCGAGCCGGGGGTTCGCCCAGACCGGCAGGGCCCTGGCCGGCGGCCTGGGCTCCGCGGCCGGAGGCACCGCCGGCGCCTCCGGCGCTGTTTCCGTCTTCACGCCACCCTCCTGTCCTCGATCGCGTCGCGGTCCCAGTCGATGCCGAGGCCCGGCTCGCCGGGGGCGAGCGCGTGGCCGTCGACGATCGCGATCTCGGTCCGGGTGATCGCGCGCAGTTGCGGGATGTGCTCGACGTAGCGGCTGTTCGGCACGGCCGCGCAGAGGCTCACGTGCAGTTCCATCAGGAAGTGCGGGCAGACCACCACGTTGCACGCCTCGGCCAGGTGCGCCACCTTGAGCCACGGGGTGATGCCACCGATGCGCGCGACGTCGACCTGGACGACGCCGGCCGCCTGCCGGCGTAGGTACTCGGCGAACTGGCCGATCGAGTACATCGACTCTCCGACCGCGACCGGGATGCTCGTCGCGCGGGCCAGCAGCTCGTGCCCGGCTACGTCGTCGGCGGGCAACGGCTCCTCGAACCAGGCGAGCTGGTGCGGTTCGAGCAGCCGGGCCCGACGGATCGCCTCGGCGGCGGTCAGCGACTGGTTGGCGTCGACCATCACGTCGAAGTGGTCGCCGAGGGCCGCCCGGACCGCGCCTATGCGAGCGGCGTCCTCGGCCGGGTTGGGCTTGCCGACCTTCAGCTTGACGCCGGGCCAGCCGGCCGCCTGGGACGCCTTCGCGCCGGCGACCAGCTCGTCCTCGGTGAGGTGCAGCCAGCCACCCTCGGTGTCGTACAACGGGATGCGGTCCTTCGCGCCGCCGGCGAGCACCCACAGCGGCAGGTCGGCGGCGCGGGCGCGCAGGTCCCACAGCGCGGTGTCGATCGCGGCGAGCGCCAACGAGGTGATGGCCCCGACCGCTGTGGCGCGGGTGGCGGCGTGCAGGTCCCGCCAGACCGCCTCCACCCGGGCGGCATCCCGGCCGACCAGGTGCGGCAGCAGGTAGTCGCGCAGCAGCGCGAGCACCGCCGTGCCGCCGGTCCCGATCGTGTACGCGTACCCCGTGCCGTGCCCGCCGTCGGCCGTGCGCACTTCGACGAAGAGCGTCTCCTGTTTGAGGAACGCCTGTACCGCGTCGGTGCGGACGGTCTCGACGGGAATGTCGACGAGGTACGCCTCGGCCCCGGTGATTGTCGACATCAGCTGCACTTGAGCAGGTCGCCGTCGAACTTCTTGCGCAGTGCCTCGGTGGTGGCGGTGCGGTCGGCCTCGTAGCCGTCCAGGTTGTCAGTGGTCACCACGAACGAGCCCGAGTCGATTGTCACTCCGGGCTCGGCCATGGTGCAGCCGCCGCTGAGCTTCATCAGGGCGTACGAGCCGACCTGGGCCTGACCGACCGGGTTCTGCAGGACGGTGGCGGCCACCGAGCCGCCGCGCAGCCCGTCGAGGACCGTCGGGTCGTCGTCGATGGCGATGACCTTGATGGGCAGCTTCGACTGGCGGACCCCCTCGGCCGAGGCGACCGCCGGGTTGTAGGCGGTGTTCACGATCGCCTGGATCTGGCGGCCCTTCGCGGCGAGCAGGTCGGCCACGGCCCTCTGCGCGCTCTGCAGATCCTTGTCGATGTCGGTGACGCTCTGGAGCAGTGTCACCTTGCCGCCGGTTTCGGCGACCGCCTTCTCCACGCCCGCGATCCGGCGCTGGGTGTTGGAGTCGACCTTGTTTCCGGTCAGGTGCACCAGGTTGCCCTGACCGCCCATCGCGTCGATGGCAGCCTTGGCGCCCTTGTAGGCGGCGACCTCCACGTCGGTGGAGAGACAGAAGTCGGCCTTGTTGGCCCCGGCCGGGCAGGAGGCAAGCGAGCCGACGGGGAAGCCCTGCCGCTTGAGGTCCTCGAAGGTGGAGTTGATGTTGTCCGGCGAGACGCCGAAGACGCCGAAGGCGTTGTAGCCCTGCGCTGCCAGGGACTTGAGCACGTCGTTCTGCTTGGTCTGGTCCCAGCCCGCGGTCTCGTTGAAGGTGACGTCGCCGAGAGCCAGCTCCGTCTTGGCCTTGGCCCCGGCGTCCTTCCAGGGCTGGAAGTACGGATGCGAGCCGCCGGGTACGAGCGCGACCTTGACCTGCGCCGGTTCCCGGCCACCGGCTTCGGCGTCGGTGGTGTCGCTCTTCTTCGTGCAGGCCACAGTGGTCGTGGCGAGGGCCACGACGGTCAGGCCGGAGCCGATTCGGGACAGCATTCTGCGCGACATGTTCGTCTCCTCGGGGGTGGTGGTGGCGAGACGGTGGCGAGGGAACCTATTTCCTATAGGATGTTGCTTTGCTAGTGTGTACTCGCTCACACCGGCACAGTCAAGGGGTTGCTGAGGAGACGAGATGGCCCAGCAGGAACCTCGCGAGGGTCGACTCCGTCCCGCCCGTCGACTCACCCTCACCGAGGACGTCTACGAGTCGATAAAGACGCTGGTCATGGACCACATCCTTCCCCCCGGCGAACGGGTCAACATCGACGCGCTGGCCCGGGAGCTGGACGTCTCCCCCACCCCGGTCCGCGAGGCCCTCGCCCGGCTGGAGGCCGACGGCCTGGTCCGTAAACGCCCGCTCTCCGGCTACACCACCACGCCGCTGCTGAGCCGCGCCGAGTTCGACGACCTGTTCGACGTCCGCCAACTGCTGGAGGGCGCCACCGCCGGACGGGCCGCCACGCACGCCTCCGCCGAAGCCCGCCAACGGATCAGCACCGAGGCGGCGGCGAGCATCGACGTGGAGGCCGGCGACGGCTATCGCCGACACGCCGCCTTCACCGCGCTGGACGCGAAGTTCCACGACCTGATCGCCGAGGTCTCCGGCAGCCCTCTGCTGCGGGACACCATCACGCGGCTGCACTCACACCTGCACCTGCACCGGCTGTACTTCCCGGTCGCCGGCGCGCCGGACACCAACACCGAGCACCAGCGCATCGCCGCCGCCATCGTCGCCGGGGACGCGGCAGCCGCCACCGAGGCGATGCGCGCCCACCTCAGCGCCGCCCGGGAGCGTCACCTGCCCGCCTTCGACCAGCTCTCCAGCCCCAGAACACCGCGCGACTCGGCGTGACCCACCCCCACACCTCCGAGGAGCCGCCATGCGGATCGCCCTCTTCATCACCTGCGTCAACGACCTCGCGTTCCCGGCCACCGGCATCGCGGTCACCCGCATCCTGCGGCGACTCGGCCACACCGTCGAGTTCCCCGCCGAGCAGACCTGTTGCGGGCAGATGCACGCCAACACGGGTTACCGGGCCGAGGCCATGCCGATGGTGCGCAACTACGTCGACGTCTTCGACTCCTACGACGCCATCGTCGCGCCGTCCGGGTCGTGCACCGCGATGATCCGCGACCAGTACCCGAGCCTGCACCCGCCCGCCACCTCGGTGGCCGCCCGCACGTACGAGCTGTCCGAGTTGCTCGTCGACGTTCTCGGCGTCACCGACGTCGGCGCCGAGTTCCGGGAGACGGTCACCTACCACCCGACCTGCCACGGCCTGCGCCTGCTGCGCCTCGGTGACCGGCCGCTGACCCTGCTGCGCCAGGTGCGCGGAATCAAGCTGGTCGAGCTGGGCGACGCCGAGGAGTGCTGTGGTTTCGGCGGCACGTTCGCCCTGAAGAACCCGGACGTCTCCACCGCGATGCTCACCGACAAGTGCGCCCGGGTCCGCGACACCGGCGCACGGGTGCTCGCCGCGGCCGACAACTCCTGCCTGGCGCACATCGGCGGCGGCCTCGACCGCCACCGGTCGGGCGTACGGGCCGTGCACTACGCCGAGATTCTCGCCGAGACGGGAGCCACCTCATGAACCCACCGGTCGCACCCGCCACCGGGGGCGGGCGGATCCGCACGCCGCTGCCGTTTCCCACCGCCGCCAAGCCGGCCGTCGCCGACACGCAACTCCGGGCCAACCTGCACCGGGCCACCCGCACCATCCGGGCCAAGCGAGCCCGGGTCGTCGACGAGGTACCCGACTGGGAGGCCCTGCGCGACGCCGGCTCGGCGATCAAGGCGGACGTCCAACGTCGGTTGCCGGAGCTGCTGGAGCAGTTCGAGGCGTCCGCCACCGCTGCCGGCGCCACAGTGCACTGGGCCCGCGACGCGGCCGAGGCGTGCCGGATCGTGGTCGCGTTGACCCGGGCCGCCGGGGCCGACGAGGTCGTGAAGGTCAAGTCGATGGCGACCCAGGAGATCGAGCTCAACGAGGCGCTGGAGGCCGCCGGGATCGCGGCGTACGAGACCGACCTGGCGGAACTGATCGTGCAGCTGGGCGACGACACCCCCTCGCACATCCTGGTGCCGGCGATCCACTACAACCGGGCCCAGATCCGGGAGATCTTCCAGCGTCGCATGGCCGACGCGCCGGCCGACCTGAGCGACGAACCGGCCGCGCTGGCCGAGGCGGCCCGCGCGCACCTGCGGCGACGTTTCCTCTCGGCCCGGGTCGCCGTTTCCGGCGCGAACTTCGCCGTCGCCGACACCGGCACGCTCGTGGTGGTGGAGTCCGAGGGCAACGGCCGCATGTGCCTCACCCTCCCCGAGACGCTGATCAGCGTCGTCGGCGTCGAGAAGCTGCTGCCGACCTTCACCGACCTGGAGGTCTTCCTGCAACTGCTGCCGCGATCCTCGACCGGCGAGCGGATGAACCCGTACACCTCGATGTGGACCGGTGTCACCCTGGGCGACGGCCCGCAGGACGTGCACATCGTGCTCGTCGACAATGGTCGGTCCGCGGTGCTCGCCGACCCGGTCGGGCGGCCGGCACTGTCCTGCATCCGCTGTTCCGCGTGCCTCAACGTCTGCCCGGTGTACGAGCGGGCCGGCGGGCACGCGTACGGCTCGGTGTATCCGGGGCCGATCGGGGCGATCCTGTCGCCGCAGCTGACCGGCGTGGCCGACAACGCCTCGCTGCCGTACGCGTCGACCCTCTGCGGCGCCTGCTACGACGTGTGCCCCGTGAAGATCAACATTCCGGAGATCCTTGTCCACCTCCGCCAGCAGGCACCGCATCCGCCCGCCGAACGGGCCACCATGCGCGTCCTGTCCTGGGTGATGCGCAGCCCCCGACGGTGGGCCGCCGCCCTGCGCCTGGCCCGGGCCAGCGCGGGCCCGCTCGGGGCGTACCGTGAGCGGCGCACCGGCGCTCGGACGCTGCGGCGACTGCCCTGGCCCGCCTCAGCGTGGACCCGGTCGCGCGACCTGCCGCTGCCCGCGTCGCAGACCTTCCGGGAATGGTGGGGTAAGCAGTGAGCGCACGTGACGAGATCCTGGCGCGGCTCCGGACGGCGCTGGCCGACAGCCCGCCGCCGGTGGAGGTGCCCCGCCGGTACCGACGGGTCGACGACCGCACCGACCTGATCGGGACCCTGGTCGACCGCCTGGAGGACTACCGGGCGGTCGTCCACCGGGGCATCGACGCCCTCCCCCGGCTGCTCAGCGAGGTCGACCGGCTCGCCGTCCCCATCGACGTCCCCGCCGACTGGCTGGCCGGCTACGCCGGAGAGCTGCACCGCGACGCGCCCCCGCTGTCGGCGGCCGCGCTCGACGACCTGGACGCGGTCCTGACCGGCTGCGCCGTCGTGGTCGCTGACACGGGAACCATCATCCTGGACGCCGGCCCGGCGCAGGGGCGGCGCGCGCTCACCCTGGTGCCCGACCGGCACATCTGCGTCGTCCGCACCGACCAGGTTGTCGGTCTGCTGCCGGAGGCGCTCACCCGACTGGACCCGCGCGCCCCGCTGACCTGGATCTCCGGCCCGTCCGCGACCAGCGACATCGAGCTCAACCGGGTTGAGGGAGTGCACGGCCCGCGCCGGCTGGAGGTCGTCCTGCTCGGCTCAGGAGCCTGACGACGACACCTGCTCGTCACTGCGGGTCTCGCCCGCCGTCGCGCGCAGCGGAATGCCACGCACGTTGAGCAGCATGATGATGCCCACGCCGACCACCAGGGCGATGTCGGCGACGTTGCCGACGAAGAACCCGGCGTAGTCGATGAAGTCCACCACGTGCCCGCGGGCGAACCCCGGCTCCCGGAAGAGTCGGTCCAGCAGGTGCGTCACCGCGCCGCCGAGCACCAGGCCCAACGCCACGGCCCAGGCGCGCGACGTGACCCGCCACGCCACGACCGTCACCGCGACCACCGCCGCCGCCGCGAACACGGCGAAAATCCAGGTGTACGCGGAGCCGATCGAGAAGGCGGCGCCCGGGTTGTACACGAGTCGCAGTTGCAGCAGGTCACCGAGAACGGTGATGTTCTGGCCGCCGGAAAGCGCGGACTCGGCCCAGTACTTGGTGAGCTGATCCGCGGCGAGCACCACAGCAGCGATCAACACGACAGCGCGGAACATCCAGGAACCCTAGCCGCTCACCGGTGACCGTCACCACCGACGGATGGCTCCTCATCAATCACGTGTTGCGCGCCTTTGGTAATTGCCAAAGGTTTGCAACTGTGCCACCGTGATGATCAACGGGCGCGGCGCCGCGCCCACCCGACAAGCGATTCCTCCCCACACCACAGGAGCCCTCTGTGACCCGGATGCGTCCGACCTTCCGACGCCTCGCGGCGTCGACCGCGGCGGCGGGGATGCTCGTCCTCGCCGGCTGCTCGGCCCCGGCCACCCGCGACGGCTCATCCGGCGGCGCGACGCTGGTCGTCGCCACGTCCGACGAGCCGGACGCGTTGAATCCGGTGCTCAACTACGGCGTCGACGGCGCCTCGCTGATCTTCGACGGCCTCGTCAGCCGGGACGCCGACAACCGCCTCGTCGCGGGTCTGGCCACGGCGTTGCCGGAGCTGTCCCCCGATGGACGCACAGTGACCGCGAAGCTCCGCGACGGCGTGCAGTTCCACGACGGCAGCGCGCTGACCGCCCAGGACGTCGTCTTCACGTACCAGGCCGTGCTGAATCCGACTGTCGACTCGACGCTCCGCTCCGATTTGGACATGGTGGAGTCGGTGACCGCGCCCGACGCGGCCACCGTCGTGTTCCGGCTGCGCTACCCGTACGCGCCGTTCCCGCAGCGGCTCACCCTCGGCATCGTGCCGGCGAAGCTGCTCAGCGGGCAGGACATCAACACCGCCGGGTTCAACCGCAAGCCGATCGGGACCGGGCCGTACCGGGTTGACTCCTGGACGCCGGGCGACCGCCTGGTGCTCACCGCCAACGAGCGCTACTTCGGTGGCCGGCCGAAGAACAACCGGGTGGTGGTCGCGTTCGTCGCCGACGACAACGTCCGCGCCCAGCGGATGCGTGCCGGCGAGTTCGACGCCGCCGAGTTGCCGCCGAAGCTGGCCTCCGGTTTCGACGCCGACGACACGTACCGGGTGCAGCGGGTGGCGACCGCCGACTACCGCGGCGTGATGCTGCCGACGGGCAACGCGGTCCTCGCCGACCTGGCGATCCGTCGGGCGCTCAACCTGGCCGTCGACCGGGCCGCGATGGTGACCGGGCTCCTCGGCGGCGCCGGCGAACCGGCGTTCGGGCCGATCCCGCCGACCTCCGAGTTCGCCGACCCGTCGGTCATCGGCAAGCCGACCGCCGACCCGACGGCGGCCGGAGCGCTGCTCGACGCGGCCGGCTGGACCCCCGGCCCCGGCGGGGTACGCGTCAAGGACGGCCGACCGGCCCGGTTCACGCTGATGTACCCGGCGGGCGACACGCTGCGCAAGGACCTGGCACTCGCCGTCACCGCCGACGCGAAGAAGGTCGGCATCGCTGTCACTCCGGCGGGGCTCACCTGGGACGCCATCGACCCGCGGATGACGTCCGACGCCCTGCTGATGGGCTACGGCACGCCGTACGACCCGGACTTTGTCTCGTACAAGCTGTTCGGCTCGACGTTCGCGGGCCAGGGCTACTTCAACCCCGGTTCGTACCGCTCCGAGGTGACCGACCGGGCCCTGCAGGAGGGCCGCGACCAGATCGACCCCGCCCTTCGCAAGGCCGCGTACGCGCAGTTCCAGAGGCAGTTGGCCGCCGACGTACCGTGGCTGTTCCTCACCTACCTGCGGCACACCTACGTGCTGAAGTCCTCGGTTCAGGGCGTGGCGCCGCGGGTCGAGGCGCACGAGCACGGGGTGGCGAACAGCCTCTGGTGGAACATCGACACCTGGACGCGGTCGTGACCCGCTCCCGTCGACTGGCCGGGGCCGGTGCGGTGGTCCGGCGTCGGCTCCTCGTCGCCGTGCCGGTGCTCGCCGCGACCAGCGTCGGAATGTTCGCCCTCGGTGCCGCCTCGCCGGTCGACCCCGCGAAGCAGTACGCGGGCGCGGCGGCCTTCACCGCCAGCGAGGAGAACCTGGCCCAGCTACGCGCCAACTGGGGCGTCGACGACCCCCTGCCGGTGCAGTACCTACGCTGGATCAGCAACCTGGTCCAGGGCGACCTGGGCTGGTCGACCAGCCGCCACGAGCCGGTCGCCTCGGTGCTCGCCGCCCGGGCCGGCTGGACGCTGCTCCTGATCGGTGTGGCCCTCGCCCTGGTCCTGGTCGCGAGCCTCCTGCTGGGCGCGCTGGCGGCGTACGGGCGGGGTGAGTTGTTCGACCGCGCGTTGCGGGCGGCCGCGTACGCGGTGCAGTCGATGCCGGTCTTCTGGCTGGGCCTGGCCGCGATCGCCGTGTTCGCGCTGGCCCTGGGCTGGTTGCCGGCGGGCGGGCTCACCGACGTCACAGCGACCGGCACGTCCTGGTCCGATGTGGCGCACCACCTGATCCTGCCGGTCGGGGTGTTGGCCGTGTCCCAGGCACCGTGGTTCGTGCTGTTCGTCCGGGACGCGGTGGCGGAGAGCATGCGCGACGACCACGTGCTCGCGGCGCGGGCACGCGGGTTGCCCGGTCGGACGGTGCTGTTCGGGCACGCGCTGCGGACCGCGCTGCTGCCGTTCCTCACCCTGGTCGGCACCCACCTGCCCGAGCTGGTCGGCGGGGCGGTGCTGGTCGAGACGGTCTTCTCGCTGCCGGGCCTCGGCGCCGTCACCGTCGCCGCCGCGATGGGCAGCGACTTCCCGCTGCTGGCGGCGATCACGCTGGTCACCACAGCTGTGGTGCTGGCCGCGAACCTCGCTACCGACCTCGCCTACGCCGCCGCCGACCCGAGGGTACGACTCGATGGCTGACCTCGCTGCCCGAACGCCGCTGCTCCGGGTGGCCCAGTCGCGGCTGCGGCTGCGGCCCGGCCGGGCCGGTGCCGTCGTGGCCGGCCTGATCCTGCTCGTGGCCATCGCCGGCTCGCTGTTCGCTCCGCTGGTCTGGCCGCTGGACCAGAGCGCTGTCGCGCTCGACCAGACCCGGATGGCGCCGTCCTGGACCCACCTCGCCGGCACCGACGACCTGGGCCGCGACGTGGCGCACCGCGCCGTCTACGGGCTGCGGGTCTCGCTGCTCGTCGGCGCGGTCGCCGCGCTCGTCGCCACCGTCCTCGGGGGCGTGGTGGGCGGGATCGCCGGCACGCTCGGCGGCCGGGTGGACCGCATCCTGATGCGGGTCGTGGACACCATCGCCGCGATGCCGCACCTGCTGCTGGGCATCTTCATCGTCGCCATGCTGCGTCCCAGCCTCGGTGCCGTGATCGCCTCCGTCGGGCTCACCCACTGGCTCTCCACCGCGCGCATCGTCCGATCCGAGTTGTTGAGCCTTCGGACCCGACCGTTCATCGACGCCGCCATCAGCGGCGGAGCCGGCCGGGTCCGGGTCCTCACCCGGCACCTGCTGCCGCACGTCCTGCCCCGGCTGGCCCTGGCGACCACCCTGATGATCCCGCACGCGGTGTGGCACGAGACCGCCCTGTCGTTCCTCGGCCTCGGCCTGCCGCCGCACCTCGCCTCGCTGGGCAACATGATCAACGACGGCCAGGGGCCGCTGTTGACCGGCGCCTGGTGGGCCAGCCTGGCGCCGGGCGCGGTCATCGTCGTCGTCACCCTCGCCATCGCGGTCCTCGCCGCCCGCTGGCGCGACCGCCTCGATCCCCGGATCCGAGCGGAGCTGCACCTGTGACCACCACCGAATCCGTTCCGGTCGAGGCACCGCCCCGCGCCGCCGCGAGTCAGCCGCTGCTCGCCGTCGACGGCCTCGGCGTCGAGTTCCGGCTCCGCGACGCCCGTGTGCGCGCGGTCAGCGATCTCAGCCTCACCGTACGGACCGGCGAGCTGCTGGCCATCGTGGGCGAGTCCGGCTGCGGCAAGTCCGTCCTGGCCCACGCCCTGCTCGGCCTCCTGCCGGGCAACGCCACGACCACCGGGCACGCCGTGCTGCGCCACCCCGGCGCCGACCCGGTCGACCTGGTCACCTGCGGTCAACGCCAGCTGGCCCGGCGGGTACGCGGGCGCCGGGTCGGGTTGGTCCCGCAGAGCCCGGCCACCGCCCTGAACCCGGTCCGCACCGGACGGCGACTGCTCGCCGAGACTCTGCGGGCGCACGGCCGCGACCGCGCCGACGCCGACCAGCTCGCTGTCGATGTCGGGCTCGACCCGGCGGACCTGGACCGCTACCCGCACGAGCTGTCCGGTGGCATGGCACAGCGTCTGGCCACCGCGCTCGCACTGGCGCCCGACCCGTCGCTGCTCATCGCCGACGAGCCCACCACCGGGCTGGACCGGCCGCTGGTGGACCACACCCTCGACCTCCTGCGCCGCCGGTGCGACAACGGCGCGGCCGTCGTGCTCATCACGCATGACCTGGCCGCCGCACGCCGGGTCGCCGACACCGTCGCCGTGATGTACGCCAGTCGCATCGTGGAACACCGCGACGCCGACCAGCTCTTCACCGCGCCGGCCCACCCGTACGCCTCGGCGCTGCTCGACGCCCTGCCGGACCGGGCCTTCCGGCCGGTGCCGGGCGACCCGCCGATGCTCACCGCGCTGCCCCCCGGGTGCGCGTTCGCGCCCCGCTGCCCACGTCGCACCGACACCTGCGCGGACCGACCACAGCCGACACCGGTCACCGGTGGCGGCACTGTGGCCTGCCACCACCCGATCCCCACCGGAGCCACCACGTGACCAGCGCGCAGCACCTGCTCGCCGACGAGGTGAGCGTCGGGTACGGCCACCAGGTCGTCCTCGCCGGCGTCACACTGCGGATCGGCCGGGGAGAGACGGTCGGACTACGCGGGCCGTCCGGCTGCGGAAAGTCGACACTGGTCCGGGTCCTGGCCCTGCTGCACCGCCCCGATCGGGGCCGGGTCAGGATCGACGGCACCGCTGTCGACGCCGTCCGGTACGCCGTGCCGGTCGCCCTACGGACCCGCGTGGCCGCCCTCTTCCAGAGCCCGCGCGCCGCCGCCGACCCTCGACTGAGCCTCACCGACCTGATCGCCGAACCGCTGCGCGCCACCCGGACCCCCGAGTCGGCGGTCCGGGAACGGGTGGCCGAACTCGCCGACCTCGTCGGCCTCACAGCGGATCTGCGCAGCCGGCGCCCCCACGCGGTGTCCGACGGGCAACTGCAACGCGCCTGCCTCGCCCGGGCCCTCGTACACCACCCCGACTATCTGCTCTGCGACGAGGCCACCGCGATGCTCGACGCCTCGACCCAGGCGCACGTCGCCGCCGTCATCCGCGACTACCAGCGGACCCAGCGGGCCGGTGTCCTGGTCGTCACCCACGACCAGACCCTGCTGGACCGCTGGACCGACCGGATCGTTGACCTGGCCGGCACAGCGGGGGTACGCGCCTGACCCTCAGTGCGGCGCGTTGCGAATGCCGGGGGCAACGGGCGATCGGCATCGGAGGTCCGCCTCCGCCACTCGGGCGCGGCAACGTCAGCCGACGTCGAGGGCCACCCGCCGAGCGCGGGAGTCGGGACGGCCGGCGAGGATGGCGGCGAGGATCTCCGCGCCGTCGACGACCCTCGGGCCGGGGCGGTTGAAGTAGGCAGGCCCATCGACCACCCACACCTGCCCGGCACGCACCGCGGGCAGGTCCGCCCAACCGGGTTGCGCGGTCGCCACGGACAGCTCGTCGAAGGTTCGCTCGGGCGTGAACCCGCACGGCCCGAACACCACCACCTCGGGAGCCAGGTCCGCCACCACCGACCACCGGTGCGGAGTGCTGTGCGCGCCCGGCCCGAGCAGCAGCGACCGCCCGCCCGCGTAGGCGATTTGCTCCGGCACCCAGTGCCCGCCAGGCATCAACGGGTCGAGCCACTCGACGAACAGCACCGTCGGCGCGCCGGGCACCGGCCCCGGCAACGCGGCGAGGCGACGCTCGGCGTCGGCTCGGATCTCCGCCGCCCTGCCCTCGGCGCCGGTCAGCGCGGCCACGGCATCGACAGTGTCCAGGATCCCGTCGATGGTCCTCGCCTCCAGGGACATCACAGTGGTGTCGAGATCAATCAGACCAACCGCGTCGTTGACCCGCTCGTAGGAGACCGCACACACGTCGCACAGATCCTGGGTCAGGATCAGATCCGGCTTCAACCCCTCCAACGTGGCGACGTCGAGCTGGTACAACGACGATCCTCGGTGCGCGTCACCCGCGATCGCCGCCGAGATCTCCCGGCTCGTCAGGGTCTCAGGCAGGGACGTCGCGGTCACCGCCGGGATGTCGGCCAGAGCCTTCGGCGGCCAGTCACACTCGTGGGTACGGCCGACCAGTTGCCCTGTCAGGCCAAGCATGGCCACGATATCCGTGGCCGCAGGCAGCAGGGAGACGATTCGCACGTCCGCCTGCCTACCAGGCGTGACCGAGCCACGTCCACTCATGGATGACCCCACAGGCCAGGCGGTCTTCGTCAGGCCAGTCGAGTCCATGACGATTCGTTCGAGTACCTCGCCCTGTCACATCGGCTCGTCGGCTGGGCTCATAAGCACGAGTGCACACACGCGAGGAGGAAACAATGCAGTTTGAAGAAGCCGCCGAGGCCGCCGACGAAGCGACGATGCGGTCGATGCTGTCCGCCGACCCTGGGCTGTGCGATCGGCATGCAGACCTGGTTACGCGGATGGCCGAGGCCCGCAACTGGTCAACGGTCCGGCTGCTCATCGATCTTGGCTTCGGCGTCAACGGTGTCACCGCCGCCGGCGCCACCGCCTTGCACCATGCGGCGGCAGCGGGTGAGCTGTCGATCGCGCGCCTGCTGGTCGAGCACGGTGCCGACCACACCGCCCGCGAACCTGGGTTCAACGCGCAGCCGGCGGGCTGGGCGCAGTACTTCAAGAAGCGGGAAACCCAGAAATATCTCGAGTCCCTGGCCTGATGCTGCGCCGTCCGGTCACGCGGCATCAGACCCACAGCTCGTGGAGTGGGGCTCGGCATTCACCCCATTGTTCGCTCCGCCTGGTTCAGGAGGGCGGACGCGAGGCGGTGGACGCGGTCGGGGTCGCGGACAACGTCGATCCTGACGATCTTGTCGCCCGCGACAGTGAAGGCCATGACAGAAAACGGCTGCCCGTCGCGGCTGATCAACGTTCCGATCGCGCCGTTGACCAGGGCGGGGCGCAGTTGGCCACCGCGTGGGGCGCGGGCCTGCTTGGCCACGGCCGCCGCGCCGCGAACGACGGTCGCCGGCCTGGCGGTGCCGAAGTCGGTGCGCAGGACGACGTCGGGGTCGAGGACCTGCACGAGAGCATCGAAGTCACCGGTCCACGCAGCCGCGTAGAAGGCACAGACGACCTGCCGCTGGCGCGCTAGATCCGGATCGGGTGAAGGGATCTCGGCACCGTGCACCCGGCGCCGTGCCCGGCTGGCGAGTTGTCGCGCGGCGGCCGGGGTGCGGCCCGAGATGCCGGCGATCTCCTCGAAGGGCAGGTCGAACATGTCGTGCAGCACGAACGCCAACCGCTCAGCAGGAGTGAGCTGGTCGAGCACGACGAGCAGGGCCAAGCTCACCGAGTCGGCCAGCAACGCCTCCTGCTCAGGGTCGAGGTCCCCGTCCGGGATGACAACCAGGTCGGGCAGGTGCGTGGCGAACGGATCCTCCCGGCGGCGTCGGCGAGAGCGCAACATGTGCAGGCACTCCCGGGCGACGACAGTGGTCAACCATCCGCCGAGGTTGTCGATCTGATCCGCGTCGGACCGGCTCAGCCGTAGCCAGGCATCCTGAACAGCGTCGTCCGCGTCAGCCAACGAACCGAGCATTCGATAAGCCACCGCCCGCAGCCGGGGTCGGTGCTGCTCGAAGCGCGTGGCCAACCACTCATTCTCGTCCATCGGTCACACCATCCCATCGCCAAGGCTCACAGAAATGAACCCTCAGGCACAGCGAACGTGACACCGCCGAACCCGGGAAGCAGCTTCTGACTTGCGCAAACTGAGAGTGAGCGATGCTGCTACCGAACCAGCGACTCTTCGGTGTGAACTCTCGGCAAGCCGGTCGGATCGGGCTTGGTGCGAGGTCAGACATCCTGCTGGCGCGCTTCTCGGGCCGGTTCGGCTGGCACGGATGCTTACTGCTGGCGTCAGACGAGGCGCTGGATGCGTACCTTCGGGCGCACATTTCTCAGATGCCCTTGCTTGTGTTGGCGCACCTGTTCGTCCCAGACCTCCTGGTCGTAGTCCGGGTCCGGCGGGATCCATTTGTGCGAGCCGTCGCTGTAGTGGAACTTCTCGTCACCGGGCCGCAGGATGCTCACCGAAGCCAGCCGAGGAAGCGTCTGTGCAGCGCACCCGCCGGCACCCAGGTCAGGTCCTCGGAGGCCCGCACCAGCTGCGCACCTAGGTAGAGAGCCAGGGAGATCGGAGCGTCGTCGAACTCGGCACGTAGCTCGCGCTGCCGCGTGCGGCAGGGCCAGGGCGCATCGCAGCCGCCGCAACTCCAGATCGGCAGCACCGGGCCGTGCGTGGTCATGCGCGGCCTCCGAGCAGCGCAGCCGTCATCGACCGCGCCTGCCTGCTGGTCGCCCGGTCCACCTGCGAGCATGGGTACGACGTGAGCCGCGACGGCCACGCCCGGCAACCGGTGCCAAGGCCGTCTTTCCCGGGCAGCCGTACGACCAGGATGGGCCGCTCGGCGTCGTTGCTCACTGCTCCTCCTCGGCGGGCCAGTGCCCCCGGTTGATCGGGATGCGGTGTTGGCTGCGACAGGGCAGCTCGGCCCCACAGCGGCAGATCCAGCTCCACTTCCGCCACGACCAAGCCGGTCGGTGTCGCCGTGCCAGGGTCATCGCGACGGCGATCAGGTACTGGTCGTAGGTCACTCGTCGCCACGGTGGTGTCCTGGCCCGCATCACTGGCTCCCTCCGCCGGGCAGCGCTCCACGACCGACCCCGAACCACGGGAGCGGATCTGGAACGTTCGGTAACTGCGACGCTACGATCGCGACGGCGGCGGTTGGACTCACCCGTAGTACGAGTGAGCAGGTCAGATGGGCTGTCGCAGCAGTGGTTTCACCGCGGAACGTCGACCACCGGTCAACATAGGGATGACGGATGACAGGTCGCGGACGATCAGCACCACATCGCGGCGGGGTGAGCGGCTACCTGTTCAAGCTGATCCGGGAGTCCATCCCGCTCACGCAGGAGCAGCTCGCCGTCGACCTGGACGTCGATCGCGTAACCGTGCAGAGCTGGGAATCCGGGCGCCGGCCAATCGCCTCGGTACCGCTCGGGCAGGCGATAGCCGTCCGACGCCGGCTCGGACGGCTCGGCGCGAACACACTCCTGCTCGCAGCACTCGACGACGCCGCCGAGGCCGATCTCATCCTCGCCGCCGTCCTCAACGAACAGGTGGACCGCTGCGACATCGCCGAACAGCCGCTGGGCTGGTCCGTACTCACCCACCGTCTGACCGACTTGATCCTCTGGGCCGTCCTCGGGCAGACACCGACCTTCGCCAGAGGGCTACCCCTCGCCCATCCCCGACGGGGTCCAGTCGCGTCCGGGCCGACCCTGCCCGTTGACGAGCAGCGTGCGTTCTTCGCTCACCTTCACGTGCTCGCCGATCGCGCCGCAGCCGGACGGCATCGGAACGTGCTGCTGCACCGGCAAGCCTGCTTCCTCGCCGGCATGGACCCCACCAAGGCAGCAGCAGGTTGGCTCACCCAGACCACCGCCCGAGCACGCCGCACGACCACCTTCCGCACCTGGTCACCGCTGTGGCCGGACGCCCGCTCCGTCGTCACGTCCCTTGCCAACCAGGGCGACCCGGAACCGTTACGAGACTTCATCGCTCGCGCCCATCCCGACGACGCCTGCGAGCGAGCGGCCCTCAACTACTCGGCCTACTGGGTGGGCGAGATCCCGTACCGCCACCGCGACGACTCCTTCATGCCCGAAGCGCTCGCTGACTGGCATGGCTCAATCCTTCTTCGGCACCTGGTCCATCGCCTCGATCCAGGCCATCCCTTCGTCGACCTCAACATCCACAACGTCTGGGCTCTGCTGGCCGCACGACGCGGTCTCGCTCTCGACAACCCCGCCGCGACTCGGGCGCTCCTCGACCGCAGTGTCCCGCTCCTGGACAGTGACCGGATCTCCGCGCAGTCGCGGCAGGAACTAACCTCTATCGTCTACCGCCTGCGGGCGGACGGACTCACCGGCACAGGGACGGGCAGATGACCGACGATCACGACGCCGCCGGAGCGATGAACTTCATCTTCGAAGCTGGCGTCCTCAAACGCGCCGCCCGGACCGGCTGGTGGTTCGCCGGCGTCAAGCAACCCGAGTCCATCGCCGAGCACTCCTTCCGAACGGCGCTCATCGGAATGATGCTCGCCGCCATGGAAGGCGCCGACCCAGCCCGAGTGTCAATGCTCTGCACCCTGCACGACACCCAGGAAACCCGGATCACCGACATCCCACACATCGCCAAGCGCTACCTCACCGCCGTACCCAACACCGCCGTCACCGCCGACCAGGTCGCCACCTGTCCCCCAGCAGTCATCGATATCATCACCGGCGCCGTCGCCGAGTACGAAGCTGGCGAGACGTTGGAAGCTGTCGTCGCTCGTGACGCTGACAAGCTGGAATGCCTCGTCCAAGCCGTGGAGTACCGCCACCAGGGCATCGACAACGTGCAGCGCTGGATCGACAGCTCACGAGCAGCTCTGAAGACCGCCAGCGCCCACCGCCTCGCCGACGCCGCACTCAGCGGACAACCCCTGGCCTGGCTCACTCCCCCACCACAGGAGTAAGCGTTCAACACTTGGCGTTGTATTGATCAACGGCGGGGGTGTAGTCGACCAAAGCGGACGACTTGCCTCTTGAGCTGCTGTGACGCCTGGCATTGATGGTCGGCAGTGGGTACTGCGGGTTCCTCTCCGACGGCCTGCGAACGGTGTCCGCTGGTGGTAAAGCGGCAGACGACCGAGTCAAGTGGTGCGGCGGGCACCTACTGGCCGATGTTGACCGCTGTACTGGCACGGATCGGGCACGCGCTCGTGAGACTGAGGCTTGAACCCCTAAACCGCTAGGTGGCGGCAGATCCACAAAAACTGGACCCAGCAGGCCCTTGGCCTGAATCGCGTTCCTCGCTGCCTCTCGACCTTTCGCATGCGTTGTCGCTGTCGGCTGCTGCCGGATCTGTGCCCGATGATCTCCGGATACCACCCGGCGCACCGACGGTGGTCTGGACCTCTGACGCCTGCCTCGCAAAGGCGGATCGATGCAGTTAACGCACGCCGATCAGGGTCGGTGAGTAGCGTTCGCGTCGGGGGTCGTCCTGTTCAGTGCCAGCGGCTATCGCGTGTTGTCGCGCATCTCGCCGACTTCTCGCTGACGGGGCCTATGAGGCGGGCAATTCGGCATTAGCCGGGGAGACCGTACTCCTACCTAGGGAATCAGGTCGCAAACGGCAATGGCATCGGGGGCGCGTAAGGACACTCAGGATCCGGTCGTCTGGTATCTGCGGAGCGCAGCTTCGGCGAGCTGGATGAGGTACTTATCGCCGCCGGGTTCGTTGCCCTCCTCCTGGACAACCACCAGAGTGGTTCCGATCCGGACGAGTACGCTGTCAAATTCCAACGTGTCAGAACCGGACGTCGCGCTGCATCTGACGTGAATACTGTCATCGCCCAGCCGCGGTCCTGGCGCCACTGCAAAGCGGTGCCTGTCGCCGACGCCAAGGCCGGACGATACGACGACGGTGGGGCAACGGCCGATGAAGGTTCGCAGGTCGGTCATTGCTCGTCGTGCGCCGTCATCGGCGTAGGTCCTGAGGACTTCGGTTCCCACCCAGAGCCAATCGGGATCCGCGTCATAGCTCAGGGTGGCTGCGGCCATCGCTGACGGAGTCCCGGTGAGCCGCCTGGCCGACAGCAGCGGGATCACGCTGTCCGAACAGGACACGTTGACACCTGAGCGCTGATCTCCAGCATCCGACGGCATGGCTGTCGCTATCTCCACAGTGAATCCGGGCGGCACTGACTCCGTGGACATCAAGCGTTCGGACAGCGTCGCGGAGTAGCCGGATCCGCCTGTCGCCGGTACTGCTGGGGGGGTCGGCTTCGCGGCTGTGGCCGAACTGGTCGCCTGGGCCTTGGAGGGGATCGTTTCGCCCGCTGATCGGTCCGCTGTATGAGCCGTTGGAGAACCACACGCGGTCACCATGCAGACGGCCACTACCGCGACTAACCTACGCAACCCCATCCGGAGCACCGGCAGACCACCTCTCGCGCGAGCCGCGTCAGGCTACCAGCGCGCGTGACACTGTCAGCTTGGGAATCGCCTTGATTAACATTCCGGGTAGCTGCGCGGCCGGCAGACAGCACAGAGCGTTCCAGCTCGACCCGCGGAAGTGCCAGTGCTAGCCGCTGCTGACCGTTGCCTCAGGCACAAATCGGGCACGCCTATCGTCCCGGTTCCTCCCGGTCAGCGGGTCTGCGGCGGCTCCTCGCGCTTCCGACGACTGCTCCGGTGCCAGCAATCAGGAGGAATAGACCAAGGGCCAACCCGAGGTAGAGCAGACGGTCGGACGCGGCAACCTCCTTGTCGTACTGCTGCGCCATCTCTGGGGTAGGGTCCTGGTAAGGGATCGTCGCTCCCATGCAGCAAGCGAACAGCGGAAGCAAGGTTCCCCCGCCGATCATGAGCCAACCAACCACCCCAACAACCCTCAGCCGTCGCATCATTCAATAATGAATGATGCGGCCCGGCGGCCCGTATCTGGTCTCGGGACCTGCGTGACACTCCGCCAAGTGTTGGTGGAGACGAGCGTGATGGAACAGCGGTATCGAGCCGTCCAGGACGTCCTGCGTGGGCGATGCTGGTATCGAACCAGCGACCTCTTCGGTGTGAAACAGGACGCCGCACCGACTCTGACCTGCGGAAACGTGGAGCCGCAGGCAGGGGTGGGTGCCATTGACCGCCGTTGGACGCAGTTCAAGGCCGTTCAAGGCACCCCGCTGCTCCCAACCTGCTCCCCCCAAACCGGGCTCGCACCGGGCCGCCGACCGACCGTGAGTTGCCGGCCCGGTACCTTGATTGGCGCCAGCGCTGGCTCCCGCAACCGCAGCGGTCCATCTGGAGACACGCCCACGATCGCCGCGCCTGGTCAGGGTATGACCAACTTTTCAGGGCAGTACCTGGGATGTCAGCCGATAGGACGATCAGCGATCTCCCAGGCGAAAACACGCCCACGCTGGTGGACAGGGTGAACCAGGCGGTCGTAGGTAGCCATGTGGCGATCGCCTAGGTCGACCCTTCGACGGGCCAGCGCTTCGAATGCCACGATGGCTAGGTCCATTTCCCACCCGTCGTAGTCGTACCCAAAGATCAACACAGCTTTCCGCCCTGGAAGTGCCGAACTCGCCAGTTTGTCGCAGTCGGTGAGTGCGCTCCGGTGCGCGGGGTAAGGCGACAACACACGGGTGAGCATGTTGTCGTTCGGCTTTCCGTTGTCGCCAAACAGCCGCAGCATCTTGGCTTCGATCGCCCAATCCCACGCCGAAGGCGATCCCAGGCACCAGTCACAGCGTTGCCGGCCGGGTCCAGGGTAAGGAACATCAAGGCTGTATTCCTGGTAGGCGGGGTCCAGGGCGACGAGTTCCTCGGCGACGAGCCGCAACGTGTGCTGCTCGGTGTGGGGGCCAATGCCCGGCTGGTATGCCCGCCCTGTGGAGCTGACGGCCTGGGGGCGTCGGGCGTCGGTCTCTCGTAGGGCAGTTGCGAAGTCCGCAACCAGCTGCGGCAAATTGATCATCAGGGAATGATGCCACTCCTCAGGCTGCTCTCCACCGCAAGCGAGAATCGCACTCTAAGCGATGTCTCGTTCTAGCTGCGGCGCCGCCGGGGCTACGATCCACCGTGCAGTTAGTGAGCTAGGAGTTGGGTGAGTCCGCAGCCTTGGGGCTGCCTTCCCAGGTCGTCTCGCTGATGACGTGCAAAAGGCATTGGCAGTCCTACCGTCGGCGCCGCACCCGCCGACGTCGCCGTTCCGTGTGCTGGTCGATGGCGAGCCGGTCCTGATTCCATACCGGATCTACTCCGACGAGCCGTCTGTTGCCGCAGAGGCGGCGCTGTCTGCCACCCAGCGGGCGGTGCTGGATTGCCTGTACACCCGACACCACGATGGCCGGGTAAGGCAGCGGCGGCTAGAGAGGGTGGTCAGCTTGATCCAACCGTGGGTGGCGCCGTTCCTGGTGCAGTTGGTGGGCGAATACGTGGACGAGATTCTGCTGGTCACTCGGCGAGTACTCACGCCGGAGGTGGTTGTTCCAAACAGTCCGACGGACTCCTCTACGGGCGATTTGCCGCCGAGAATCCGGCGTTCGTGGCGCTCACCGGCCAGCGGGTTGCCAGCTACTGGGACTGTTACCACCGTCGACGCTACCCCACGCTGATCGACTACCCCGGGCACGCCATCATGGCAGCGCTGCGGGCGGCGGCAAAGCGGCACGACGTCTCGGACGGTGATGCACGTTAGCCGACGCGCCCCGCCGCGATGTCGCACGCAGTCGTCATCAACGATGATCGCGTGCAGGTGATCGCGGCATCGCGTCCGGAGTGGATCTATCTGTTCACTGGGCTTCGGCGGCCCCGCGCTGGCTGCCTCCCAGTGGGCCCGGGGCGGCGGTAGAAGCGCGACTGTGCAGGCATATCAGGCTCGCTGATGGACGACTCCTGCTGGATGATGTGCGGGTGGACAGGCCGAGCGGTGAGGCGCAGTTGAGTGAGTTGGGTTGGTTCTCCGTGCGGTGTGTCTTCCGCGTCGGGTCCGATCCGAAGGGTCAGTCGTACGAGGAAAGGCTGACGCTGTGGCGTGCGGAGAGTTTCGACCAGGCGATCACGCTTGCAGAGGCCGAGGCGCTCGGGTACGCGGCTGACCGGACAGACACGATTTTCGCGGGACTCGCTCAGGCGTACCGAATGTTCGACGCCCCGAGACATGGAGCGGAGATCTTCTCACTGATCAGGGATAGCGAGCTGAACCCGCAGGCATACCTGACGGCGTACTTCGATACCGGCCAGGAGAGACAAGGAGAAGTCTGCGCGGTATCCGACGAGGGGTGCCGCCCCTGAGCAGCCTTGCTGCTCATTTCGCTCCGCCCAGTCCTCCACGCTCAGCACCTCCCGATGCTTCAGGAGGTAATCCCGATTCAGCCGGAACCACGTGGTCAGTTTTCAGGCGGCGCCGACACCCGCTGCTCCCAGCCTGCTTCCCCAACCGGGCTGGCACCGGGCCGCCCACCGATCGTGAGCTGCCAGCCCGGTGCCTTGGTTGGCACCAGCGCTGACTCCCGTAGTCGCATCGGTCGACCGGGGAGCCACGCCCACGGTCACCGCGCCTTGTCAGCGGCAGAAGCGGATGCCTGCGGGGTTCAGCCGCGGCTGGCGTACAGGTACACGGTGACTGCATCGGGTGCGTCCAGGTTGACCAGGAGCGCTCGACGTGTGCCCTCTGCCGTGGGTTGCTCCTCGTCGAGGCCGGAGATGGTCTTGGCGGTTTCGGGGTCCCACAGGTTGCCGCCACCGACGTTGTGCTTGGCGTCGACTGCCCGAAGCCCCGGCGCGAGAGCCGTTGTGAAATTCGCCGCGGCGACGAAGGCGCCGAGTTCGGTGCGCGGCATGCGGACCTTCGCCGAGAGCTGGGTTTCCAAGCCGTTGCTGTACGCGGCGGTGAGCAGCACGCTGCCGGGCGGCAGGGTCACGTGAGCGACGGCTTCCACCTGGGCCGCGCTGGCGACCTCTGGCTTGGACTGTACCGGGAGCAGGTCTATGTCATTGCTGTCGACAGACAGCCCCGCCACACCGCACGCGATCAGCGACAGAAGCAGGCTGATGCACCCAAGCACGAGTGCGGCCGTGCCACTCCGGTTGCGCGTCCTCGGCGCAGCAGTCTCGATCATGGCCAGCACGATACGGCGCGCGCCTCATCGGCATGTGCGGACGCCGCCCGCCTACCGCTTCCGCGGCGTGCGCCAAGGCTGGCACCTTCGAGTCCGTCTCGAAGGCGCCAACACAGAGGACACACTGATTGCAGGTGGGATCGGAGCCCTTCCAACCTGCTCCCCACGGCCCCGACCATTACCATCGCCTTCTCGGATGCCGCGCCTTATCAGGGCATGACAGCCTGTTCGGCATGGGCCCTGCCGACGATCGTCTCCATCTGAGGCTAAGGATCAACAACGGCCTGCTCCTCGTCCGGGATGGTGTCGGCACTTGGCTAATCCATGGCGCCGCCGACGGGTTGGTCTACCCGGCCAGGGCTCGGCTCGTGTGGCTGTTGCCACTGCTGGAGCGCACCCCGAGCGACGTCAGTGCAGAGCTGTCTGCCGTGCCTATCGCCAACACACCGCTTCCCGCCCTCGTACGGTTCGCGCTCACCGCATGGGGAAGCTACTGGCCGACACTGGCACTCGATTGGTTGGACGCCGGCTGGCCTACCCGGGATCTGCGCGACGTACTGGCCGACATGAAGGACTCACGCGAACTCTCCCAGCCGCTTCGCGACCGAGCACTTCGCCTCTGGCACGCCTCGGCACATGCCTGACGGCCTGACAAGCCCGAATCTCGGAGCCCTCCTCGACCAACGCCGGACCTGTACCGCACTGCACGCCGAGTACTCACGGTGGAGCCGGTAGCCACGGAGGCGACAGCGACGGCGAGCACTCCGCGCGGGGACGCCAATGCTGACGCCTTCGGGCGCGCCGAAGAGGTCACCGCTGAGAACGACCTGCCCACAGGCTTGCGGGGATTTAAGTCCGTTGCCGTCGCATGCGATTCTGTGCAGGTGCCGATCATGGGGAACGGGCCGGAGAGCCACGCGGACGGCAGGTACGCCGGATCTGCCACGCTGCGTAATCTGGTGCCCAACGCGGACGCCGACCAGCTCATTGAGCTGCAGCTACGCGTCGCCGACGCCCCTCGCGACCGGGCTGCTGGTGAGGCGCTAAACCTTCTGTGCGCGCAGCTATACAAACGCGGCTACACGCTTCAGGCGATCGCCGAGGTGCTCGACGTCAGCCGGGAGATGGTCCGGCAGCGTGTGGCGCGGGTGCCGGCAATGACGGTTGCGGGCATCGAGCCGGAGGTATCCCGCGTCGCACCTAAACCCGGACGCGAGAAGGTCGAGCGGCCCCGGTTGACCGAGGAAGAGCTGGGGCGGCTGAAGGAGCTGCAGCCGATCGCGGCCATGCGTCGCGGCCACACTGCGCCGGACTCGACGGTCGGGCAGGCCGCCGATGAGTACTCGCTGATCTTGCTCGAAGCCCGCGATCGGGGCGTCGCGGATGCCACGATGGCCAAACAGCTCGGACTGACTCCCGGTGCCATTCGCTTGCGGTTGCAGCGGATCACTGGTCATCTGCCGCCATCGATGCAACCCAGGACGCGTGACCAGGCTGCACCAGCCCGTAACCCATTTGAAGGCCTGGATGAGCAGCTCACGCGACTGCGCGACCTTCTCGACGCCGCCGAGATGCGACCCGGCCGCGGACCCAACCACGCCGAACGGCTGGCTGCCTCCCGTGCGTTCGACGCCGCGCTCACCGCCCTGGTCGCCGAGCACCGTGTGCCGTTGAAAGCGCTGGCGTCGCTGCTGAGCCGCTCTCGTTCATCGCTGGCAATGCGGCTTTCCGCCCACCTCGGGCCCGATGCGGCCGATGAAGTCCTCGCCGGTGACGCGGCCCGCAGTGATGCCGCCGACGACGGGGACGACGAAGCTCTGGAGGTCAACATCGCCGACGCCGACGACCAGACCTCTAAGGTCACCGTCGAGCCAGACGCCGCAGAGGCGTGGGCCGCAGACGACGAGGTCAAGGCCCGGGACGTTGTTGTGGTCATCGGCGGCGAGGAAACGCCAGAGCGCAAGGGATTCCTCACCGACTTTACGCCTGAGGCGACGCCGGTCATCTCGGCCGCTCCGCCGGCCGCAGTGGTGGACCGGCACGCGCAGCATGCGAGCACCGTGCGCCATCATGCGGTGTTGCGGGAACTGCGCGAGGCTGTCCGGACCGGCGGACATCAGACGCGCGGCTGGGACGTTGGCCAAGATGCGTTCTTCCTGCACAAGCAACGTCTGATCAACGTCGAGGTGAAGTCGGTCGGAGGCGCAGTTGAGCAGTACAGGCTTGGAGTGGGGCAGCTAGCCGAGCAAATGCAGCACCACCTCGACCACCTGACCGCAGGAACGCCCTGGTACGTCGAGGCGGGCGTGACCGAGGTCGTCGGCGTGCTCGTCGTAGTCCTCGAAGAGGCGGTCCCTCCGGTGTGGCTGCGGCTCGCGACCCGGCTAGGTATCGCCATCTGGAAAGCCGACCAGGCGCAAACTGTCTTCTCCGACCCGAACGCCGCCGGCTTGCCGCCGGGTGTGCGCGTCGCCACAACCTCCTAGCTGCCGCCGCCTGAGTGACCGCTGCCCGACCCTGGACACGCACCTAACCGACACCGCTTGCCGCACGAGCGCGCCCTGCCGGCGGCAGATCGCGCATTTGCCCTGACCACCCGAACCCGACCATCTCGGCCGACCGAGGGGCACGTTATCAGCGGCAGACGCGGGTGACTGACGCGCGCTACCGAATCGGAAAAGGTGATTCAGCGGGAAAGACCGGTCTTACCTCTTCACCCTTCTCGTAACATCCGGCCGCCCGAACTGGGGCCGAGTGTCAAGCAGGTATGCACCCACCGAAGAGGTCATCACAGAGGATGCGCTGGTCACCGCCTCGCGGATTGGATCGGGTCTCACGTGACAAGACCAGCCAATGGCGGCCGGCTTGTCCTTCACGAGCAGGAACATGCGCGCCAGCGCTGACCCCCGGCGCTCAGCAGGCCGTCCGGCGAGTTCTTCCAGGAAGTCCATGGCTCCATCGCTGGAGAACGGGCCGGTCCCGAACGTTCCCATGCTCGCTGCCTCCTCAAGACGGCCTTCGCCCTGAAGCTACAAAATCATGCCGAGCGGCTGCGGGCGTCCAACAAGCTCATCGCGCGGAGCCGGTGGGTTCAGGCTTGCTCACTGCGAGCGTCGAATGCCTTCACCGCCTGCTGAACGGCACGGCCAAGGTCAGCATCGCCGAGCCGCCGACGCCCAACCGGTCGGGCGGTGGCTACCGTAGCGAGAATGTCCATCACGTCCCGTACGGTGCGGCGGCTCATGCCAGTGGCCGCGCTGCTGTTCCTGGGCCTCGCACTGCTGATCCGCGCCGTCGACGACGGGGCGCTGCGGCAGTACTCCGGCACCGCGCTGTACGCGTCGATGCTCTGGGCCGCGGTGCTGTTCTTGTGCCCACGGATGGCAGCGGTGCCCGCCGGGACCGTCGCCACCGTCTTCTGCTGGGTAGTGGAACTCGCACAGCTGACCGGGATGCCAGCCGAACTGTCGGCGCGGAGCCTGGCCGCGAGGCTGGCGCTGGGTGTGCAATTCGACCCCGTCGACCTGGCCTGGTACCCGGCGGGCGTGGCTCCCCTGGTGGCACTGCACCACCTGGTACGCGCCCGCCGCGTTAGAGCCAGGTCCACGGCCGCATAAGTCGCCACAGGCGCCCACGCCATCGCGCACGCCGAGGATGCAAGAAGGCCTCGATGTCTTCCAGGGCGTTGCCGGCAGTTCCCCTGACGTGCGGCCTGACGCGCACGTGGCGGAGGGCGGGGACTACACGATCTTCGTCGAGTTGACCGTAAACCCTCGCGAGGTGCCCGAGGCAAGTGGCTGCAAGCGCCTGCACCTGGTGGTCATGGTGATCGAGCAGGGTTAGGTAGAGCTCCTGCGAAACCCTCCAGTCGCCGTCGCCGTACAACGCGCATCCGACCATGGCATCCGTAGCCCCGGCGATGTCGTTGCGGTCGAGAGCCCTCCGCACATCGGCGGGCGTTGCCGACGGAGGGTTGTGAAAGGTGCGGTGCTCGTGGCTCATGGCCAATATTCTTGATCATCGCGGCCGCCGCGAACATCCCTGGTCGAAGAGGGCGGGCAGGTGGGCCGCTCATCGACATAAGCGGACGCCGCCCGACTGACGACCGAGAACTAACTGGCTGACATCTTCGGGTTCGCCGAAGATGTCTCCAGCCTGAAGGTCCTGGTCAGGGCACTGCCCGTGGGTTCGGTGTCTCGAATGACGGAACTACGGCGGATTCCAGCAAGCTCACCCGCAACGCCAAAGCTCCAGCAAACTGTTTGAGGCCGCCGCAGGTTCACCCACCGCGACGGTCACCGCCAACCCCGATGGCCTGGTCGAATTGACCCAGAGCGCCGTGCCGACTCGCAAACGTATCGACGGCCAGTGGAAGGACCTTGGTCAGCCCTTAACGGAGGGCCGAGGCGCTAACGGATGGTGAAGGTCAGCGGGTTCGAGTTGCCGAGGCCGCCGTGGGAATCGTGGACCCGCACGGTGAAGGTGGACGACGTGCCGGCCGACAGGGCCGTCTGGAACTGGTAGCGCTGCCCGCTGTTGGTCGGCGTCACGGCCAGCCGGGTTGCGCCGAGGTAAAGCTCCACCCGGGTGACGAGGTCCCCAGGATCGGTGTCGGCGACGTCGGCGACCAGCGTGACGGTCGTCGGCTCGAGGAAGTAGGTCTGCCCGCCGGGGGTGCTCAACGCCACCGCCGGCGGGTGGTTGGTGCCGGTGGACGCCGGCGTCACCACCGTGACCAGCAGCGGCGGCGCAGCGCCAGGTAGCGACTGGTCGGTGCCGGCCGAGACGTACAGCACGAAGGTGGTGCTGGTGCCGGGCTCCCCGATCGGTGGTGTCCACAGCGCCTCGTACCGGTCACCGGTCGTCCTCACCCCCCGGGCCACCGTGACGCCGTCCACCCGGAACGACACCGAGGTGATGCTGTGTCCGCCTCCCACGGTCGCGGTCGCCGCCAGCGGGACGGTTCCCGGCGTGGTGTACACCGCGCCGGCGGTCGGGCTGAGCCAGGTGACGATCGCCGGGTAGTCGGCGACCGGCGGTGTGGTCGTCCGGGTCGGCGTCACGCTGGGCAGGACGCCGCCGGTGCACGTGACGCCGTTGAGCGTGAACGACGCCGGTATGGGGTTGCTGCCCGACCAGGCGCCAACGAAACCGATGTTCGCGGAGCCATTGGTGCCCAGGGTCGCGTTCCAGCCCAGATTGGTCGCGCTGACCTGCTGGCCCGCCTGGGCCCAGGTGGCGCTCCAGGTTTGCGTGAGCCGCTGGTCGACTGCAGGGAACGCGAACCGCAGCGTCCACCCGTTGACTAGGTCACCCAAGTTGGTGACCGCGATGTCGGCCTGGAAGCCACCGGTCCACTGGCTAGTGACGACGTAGTTCACCCGACACCCGGCCGCCGCGTTCGCCGCACTGGCGTGTGAGATCGCGGCCATCATCGCTACCATGGCAACAGCGATGGCGGCCACAGCAGTCAGCGACTTCCGCATGGCACACCTCGCCGTAGATAGCTGAACATCTATGAATATGTCGACTGTCCTGCTGCTCCGCCTTCCTGTCAAGGCACGCACGGCAGTCCTGCCGCCGGCAGGACAACGGACAGCCCGCCCATGGCTGATCCGTAGCGGCCACAGCGCCGAGCAGGTAGAAGAGTCGATAGCGCAGCTTCCCGCCTGGACCGCGACTGACCGCCAGGTCCTGGACGACTTCGCGTCAAAGAACGCAACGAAGTGGGCGGCCAAGTCGGCAGAAAACCGAGCGCCGGGTACGCGACCTCGCAATGTGGACCGACGAGTGGCCAGATCACCAGACCGACGGCCATCAGTCAGCCCCGAGCCACAGCGCGGGGCATCCTCGTGATGTGGGCGCCGACGCCGCTCTCCCGCCACAGTGGAAGCTGGCCGACACCGGCTACCTCATGACGACGACCTACCGGGCCGATTCCGACACAACTCCTCCATCGCCGTACACCGCACGGCTTCAGACCTCCGGCGATGTTGTCACCGCTATCGTTCTCGACCTTGAGGGGCAGGTCGCCGCGTCCGACAGGCTCACGACCGCCGACGCATTCGGGATCGTCGACCAGGTCGAAACCGCACCTGCACACCGGAGCCGCGGACTGGGCAACGTGGTCATGCGCTCGCTCGCGCCGCACGCCCTCCGACTCGGCGCGGACACCGGTGCCCTGGTCGCTACTGACGACGGTCACCGTCTTTATCGAGCTCTCGGATGGACAGTACGCACACCCGTCGGGGGCCACGAGCAATGCTGCAAGCAGCGAGCCCTGACCACTTCGGTATCCACTGGAAGGTCACACCGCACGCTTGAGCGCATCACAGCAGGTCAGGGAACTCGTCTAAGCCCGGCGTCGGTGAGCACTTCGGACGCGGTGACCACTTCGCCAACCTGCACCCAATCTGCTCCCAGTTGCAAGGCCAGGCCAACCAACGACTCCTTACCTCCCTGACCTGCGCACACTCCCCTGCCAGGCGGCATGGAACCTTGTCGATCGCAGTCCAGAGCCGCAGAGCACTCCGCGGGAAACAGGACGCTGCACCGACTCTGACCTGCGGAAACGTGGAGCCGCAGGAGGGGGTGGGTGCAGTTGAGTGCCGTTCCCCGCCGTTGGGTGCCGTTCGAGGCCGTTCAGGGCATGCTGTTGCTCCCCATCTGCTCCCCCATTGCAGTTCGCGCCGGCCCGCGAAACACCGCGATGCTCTGGCCCCACGTGTGAAGCACGTGTTGCCCAGGTTGGTGTCTCATCGCCGAAACAGACGACGGTATCGTGCCCTGCCAAAAGCAAGGCGCTTCCGCGACGGGAGGCGATCAGACTTGTCGGGAGGACTTGTTCATGGGCATGGAGCTGATCGGGCGCCGGCTGTCGGCCGAGGAACTGCGGGCCGTGTTGGATGATCCGACGACGGTCAGTTTGCTGCTCTTCGGCGACCTCGACGATGAAGACGCAGAGATGCCCGATCCCGAACTGGATCTGCACAAGTCCTGGCACGCCCTGTATTACCTCTTGGCCGGAACCGCCGGGAGGTCCGACGACCCAGCCGCTGCGGCCGTCCTCGGCGGTGACGACATCGGCGATGAGGGCGGTTACGGGCCCGCACGCCTCCTCGGTGTGGAGGCGGTCCGCGTTGTCGCCACCGCGCTCGACATGCTAGACATCGACACGTTGCGCGCCCGCTTCGACCCAGACGCCCTGGCGGCCGCAGACATCTACCCGGGCGGGCGGGTTCGCGGCGCCGACGACTTCGATAGCTTCCTCGCACCGGCCTTCGCCGACCTCTGCCGCTTCTACCGCTCAGCCGCCGCCCAGGACCAGGCGGTACTCCTTGCCATGGTCTGAGATTGTCACTCGGACGCAGGACCTGGAGATCGTCAGCAGCAGCCCGGCCGCGACGAGCACCAGCAGGCCAACGCCCACCCCGTCGACCCACCCCGGGCTGCGTCGGCGGTGAGTAGCCGGTGCACGTGCGGTATTCGGGAGCTGCAGTATTCGTCGATCTTGCGGTCGGGTCGGGGCGCTCTGATGTAGGCGAGCACTGGTGGAAGCCGCAGGGTCCAATGGAGTCGTGCAAACCTTCCGTGCTCGCCTCGCCGCTGTCCGTACCGCGTGGAGAACAGGCGGGCCAGCGTCGCCACCCGCCGGGTCTGACCGCCAATCGCGGTCCCGGCGGCTAAAGGCCGCTGCACCGCCCCGCGTACTGCCGCGCCGGCTGTCCGCGTCCCGAGTTGCGTCAGCTGGGGGGGGAAGCTGACTCCGGTATGCCAGATGGACACGAAGCCTGACAAGTGGCAAAAGTGGACCGCGATAGCGAGCCTTCTGTCAGTGCTCGTGGTCGGCGGTGGCTTGATCGGGACGAGCGTCTAAAACGGCAAACAGCAGCGGCTGGGCCTGCTCCAGCAGCAGCTGGCCGAGCAGGGGCAAATTACCGATCGGTTCACCAAGGCCGTCGAGCAGCTCGGCCAGTCCGGCCCGCAAAAGATTGACATCCGGCTGGGAGCGATCTACTCCCTGCAACGCATCATGCGCGACTCCGCCAATGACCAACCGGCGGTTGTCGACATCCTCAGCGCGTTCATCCGCGTCCACGCGCCGGCACCCCGCCGTACTCGGAACAGCTTGCCTGTATGGAAACTCCCCCCTCGGCCTGTAGACATCCAGGCGGCCCTAACCGTGCTTGCACGCCGTGACCCGCTCCGCGACGGCGAAGGCCATGTCGACCTTTCTCGAGCCGACCTTAGCCGCGCCTCCTTACTCTCCGCCCACCTCGGCGGCGCCGGCCTGCGCGAAGCGGACTTGAGCGGCGCGGACCTGCGCGAAGCGAACTTGAGCGACGCGAACCTGGTCCTAGCGAACTTGAGCGACGCGGACCTGAGGGGCGCGACCCTGCGCACCGCAGACCTGCGCAACGCGCGCTTGACCGCCGCGCGCTTGTACGGCGCGGACTTGAGCAACGCAGACCTGGGCGGCGCGGAGCTGAACAGCGCGGACCTGACCGCCGCGGACATAAATCCTGAACAACTTCCGTGCACTTTCCTCGATGGCAGCACAGTGCTCCCGGAAGGAATAGCGCGGCCGCCGCAGACGGCTTTCCTTCCAATTACGGATCCGCAGTGCAAGCCAATCAGGTGAGTGGGTCAGGACAACTCCGCACAGTGAGCCGGTGTCGGTGCGGTAATCAGGCCCTGCGGTATTTTCTGATCTTGGCGGGCCGAGACCTGTTCTGGGCCCGAGTAGGTATGCGAACCCGCTCGGTGACGAGCTCGCCACTGTCCGCGCCCAGCTCGCCGCCGAGCAAGCTGGCACCGCGGCCGCCGACACCGACCGGCCGCGTACCGAACTGGTCGTCCATGCCGAACACGAACGGCTCTGCAGCGAGGTGGCCACCGCGCAGACCGGCCTGGTCACGACCGGCGTCGCCAGGGGAGAATCGATGCGATGACCACCTACGACGAATACCAGGACCGGCAGCGGCTGGTCGGCCGATACCGACGGGTGATCAACAACTACGGCGGCGACCCGAAAGAAGCCATGATCGAAGCCAGCCAGGAGGTCTTCGGCGACTTCGGTGACCCCGGCCTGCCGCACCGCTACGCCGGCGTGTACTTCATCGCCAGCGGCCCCTACATCAAGATCGGTCAGGCCCTAGATCCGTACAAGCGGATGCAACCCTTCCACGGCGCCAACCCCCACGGCCTGGAGCTGCTGCACGTCATCGCCGTAGACAGCGAGCCAGAACGTCGGCAACGGGAGAAAGAGCTCCATCGGCGGTTCAACCGTCTGCTCCTGCCCCGCCAGCGCGAATGGTTCGAGGGCGACCCCGAGCTGACGGGGTTCATCGCATCCAAGTGCGCCAGGGAGTGCTACCCGTCGTCGACCTAGATCTGGCCCTGGTCCCGGGCGGCGAGGTAGGCGCTCCAGTCGGATCGGGCCCATCGACTCCAGTCGTCGGCTGTGCTGGGCGCGAGTCCGATCAGGGTTGCGAGCACCGGTGCGGGTAGTTCGGCGGCGAGGCCAAGCAGGGCGGTATTCCGGCTGGCGGCTGTGGGAATGCCGTGGCCGCGCAGGAGGCCGGCGAGGGCGTAGGGGTTGATCGGGCGGCTGGGAAGCCGGCCGGGGAAGAGGTAGCGCTCCTGCGAGGTGGCTATCTCGTCGAAGCGGCGGGGCCGGTCGACGAGGTTGTCGATTAGGTGGGCGAGGCTCGGTGGGAGCAGTGCTGGGGTGCTGCCGAGGTTGAGGGAGTTGCCGGCCGCGCGCTGGGCGGACTCCAGCAAGCTCACCCGCAACGCTCCACATCGATCTGCAAGACGCCTTCGGACGTGGCCTTAGAGGGCATGGCAGGCACTCGCGGCCATCCTCGACACCGTGAGTCGGGTTGCCCCGGCCACGGCCGTACTCGCTGCCATCGGCCTGGGGTGCCACATTCTCAGTGGCCAGCCTGGGCTGTACAGCGGCCCCGCCGGCGGCGGCCCGGTCATCGGGGTCTGACTACGAACGCCGCACTACCCGGCGGTCGTAGGCGACAACGGCATGGGCAAGCCGGCTCTTCACCAACTCGACGAGGTTCGAGTTGTGGCTGCCGATCAGGAAGTTGTCCAGTCCGGCTGGGTCCAGAGTGACGGACGAAACGTACTCAATTGGGCCTTCTGATTTCCACGACATTGTTCGCAGCCCGACCGGTTCCGGCCAGAAGCGACTCAGTGTGCCGTCGCCGATCAGCAGCACCGGCGACTTCCTTTCCGGACCACGGTCGGCCCGGTCGGCTCCGCCGGCCCGATCGCGGATGCTGCTGATGTCACCAGGAGCCATCACCGGCGGCTGGACACCACGGCGTACCGGCGGCCTTCCGGGTCTCCGTACGGCGGCATGAACATGATCCTCCGCTGCTCGACGCGTACGAAGGCGGCGTTCTGACGTCCTGGCCGTTCAGCCGCCGGCGGTGACGTGCTCGCACACCCGGTGGGGCCGGTAGCCGCCCGGGACGTCGGCACCGATGGGGTCCCAGAACGTTGGCGAGCCGTCGATGTGCCCGCCGAGCGTGTGCCAGGCGTAGCCGGGGTTTTCTCTTCGCAGCGCCGCGAGACCGGCGGCGGCCAGGCCGCGGCGGCGGTAGGCCGGCAGGGTGTGCGGCTGCTCGACCCAGCCAATCCGGCACCGATGACATATCTGGTAGTCGACCTCGAACACGAACTCGTCCCGTACGGAAGCGTCATCGGGGTCGTGGGCGCGTAGGTTCGCCGCGCGCATCCGCCAGCCGATCCGCTCGTTCGAGACGGTGTCCTTCCACGGCGTGGCCAGCCGGGGCACGACCGGCCAGCCGGATCGGCGCGGCCACCGGCCTCCGGTCAACCACAGGAGCAGCTCGCGCCACGGCTCACGCCCGGACACCCGACCGAGTATCCCTGTGCTGGCGACCAGGTCCCGGATCTCGGCATCACGCGAGCCGGTGTCGGTCATCGGCGGCTCAGTCCTCGCCGACGTCGGCCTGTGCCTGACCGGCCTGCTCCACTAGGCAGTGTCTTCAAAGGATCTTGGTGTCGGATGATGTAGGGCGTGGGTCGTCGCTATGAGTTGTCTGACGTCGAGTGGGATGCGCTGTCGCG
>NZ_VITD01000018.1:0-140693 GCF_007827755.1 Micromonospora sp. CNZ322 | reverse complement strand
AACCACACACCGACCAGAAGCCCCACCTCAGTGGAACCCCAACCGGGGCTATTCACCGCTCCGCGACCAGCGCTTTCAGCGCCAGGCACTTTTACTACGTTACCCGCTCGTTTCCGCCGTGTCAAACCGATATTTCGCGGTTCGTCGTGCTTCAACCCGATAACGCGGGCACCATGTCGCAACCGGCTTGCGCCGCTCTCGTCATGGATTCCGGCAGGCCGGCCGTCGCGATTTCTCGCGACCCGCCCGGTGCCCTACCGGTTCGTAACCATACCCGGTCGGTTTCGCGGCGCCAAATCCGCCTCGCGGCGTTTATGGCGGCACCTCCCGGTTGGGGCTCCGGTGGGCATGCCCACCCGACCCCCTGGCCGTTGGCCGGCGCTCCGGCCGCTTCAAGCTTTCGCCTGTTTCGTCCGTTCCGCGCTGGCAGAGAGAAAGTTACGCGTCCGGCGGGATGATCGTCAAATCCGCCGGACGCGTCCCCCGTCACATCGTCGACAGGTGGCTATTCACCCAGCTCAACGCCCGCGAACGAACGCTTCCCCCGGCGCAGCACCAGGTATCGGCCATGCAGGAGGTCGGCCGGCGACACCCTCGCGTCCACCTCGGTCACCCGGTTGTTGTTGACGTAGGCGCCGCCTTCGGCGATCACCCGCCGGGCCTCCTTGAGGCCACTCACCAGACCGGAGTCCCGCAGCAGACCCGCCACATCCGGCAATTCGCCGGTGAGGCGTACGAGACCCGCCTCGGTCAGGGCCGCGCGCAGGGTCTCCGGTGCCAGCTCGTCCAACGATCCGCGGCCGAAGAGCGCCTGACTGGCGGCGATCGCCTGTCGGGTCTCGTCGGCACCGTGCACCAGGATGGTCAGCTCCTCGGCGAGCGCCCGCTGCGCCAACCGGGCCGCCGGTCGTTCGGCGGTCGCCTTGGCCAGCTCCTCCAGCTCCTCACGGGTCCGGAAGCTGAAGTACCGCAGGTAGCGGTCGACCTCCTGGTCCTCCACGTTGAGCCAGAACTGGTAGAACGCGTACGGGCTGGTCATCGTGGGGTCGAGCCAGACGGCACCGCCCTCGGTCTTGCCGAACTTCGTGCCGTCGGACTTGGTGACGAGCGGCGTGGTGAACGCCTGCACCGGCCCCGCGCCCCGCCGGCGCACGTAGTCGACGCCGGCGGTGATGTTGCCCCACTGATCGGAGCCGCCGAACTGGAGCTGACAGCCGTGCCGGCGGTGCAGCTCGAAGAAGTCGTTGGCCTGCAACAGCTGGTAGCTGAACTCGGTGAAGCTGATGCCGGTCTCCAGGCGGGCACGCACCACCTCCCGCGCGAGCATCTTGTTCACCGGGAAGTGCTTGCCCACGTCGCGCAGGAACTCGACGATCGACATCTCGCCGGTCCAGTCCAGGTTGTTGACCAACTGGGCCGCGTTGTCCCCCGTGTAGGACACGAAGGGCGCGAGCTGCTCTCGGATCCGCTCGACCCAGCCTGCGATCACCTCGGGCGGGTTGAGGGTCCGTTCGGCGCTCTCCTTCGGGTCACCGATCTGCCCGGTGGCCCCGCCGGCCAGCAGCAACGGGCGGTGACCGGCGAGTTGCAGCCGGCGGGCCATGAGGACCTGCATGAGGTTGCCGACGTGCAGGCTCGGGGCGGTGGGGTCGAAGCCCACGTAGTACGTGGCGGACTTCCCACCGTCGAGCAGCTCGCGCAGCTCGTCGAGGCCGGTCGAGTCCTGTATCAGGCCACGCCAGAGCAGGTCATCGGTCAGGGAGTCCCGCGCGGACGGCGGAGTGCTGCTGTCGGTCACGGTCACCGATTCTCCCCCATTGCCGGCATCAACCCGTACCGGGTTTGGCGCAACCCGCCCCGGCTAGGCTTGCGCCTCGTTGATCGAGGAGGGCTTTGCCATGGAGATTCCGGATCTGACGGGCGGTTTCGTCGCCCTGCTCGGCCTCAAGTTCGAGGAGGCCAGCGCCGACCGGGTGGTCATCAGCTGGCAGGTCCGCCCGGAGCTGCACCAGCCGTTCGGCATCCAGCACGGCGGGGTGTACTGCTCGGTCGTGGAGACCGCGGCCAGCGTGGGTGGCTCCCTCTGGCTGGCCGACCGCGGCACTGTGGTCGGGGTGTCGAACCAGACCGACTTCCTGCGGGCCGTCCGGGACGGCGAGCTGAGGGCGGTCGGTATTCCGGTGCACCGGGGCCGCAGCCAGCAGCTCTGGCAGGTGGAGATCACCGACGCCGAGGAGCGGCTGGTCGCCCGTGGTCAGGTCCGGCTGCAGAACCTCTCGCCCGCCTGAGCGACGGCATTCGCCGGACCGGTCAGCTGCGGGCCTCGTCCAGCATCGGCTCCGTGGGCTGGTCGGTGTCGGCGTCGCCGTCGGCTTCATCGGGTACGCGGCTGAGCCGTACCTCGGTGATCGCCCGGTGGTCGATGCCGGCCACCACCAGCACCCAACCGTCCAGGGTGACGTCCTCCCCGGCAACGGTGGGGATGTGCCCGAGCCGGGCCAGCACGAGCCCGGCGACGGTGGTGTAGTCACCGGCCGGACGCGACGGCAGCTCCACGCCGATGTCCGGCAGGTCGTGCACCGGGAAGGTGCCGGGCAGCAGCAGCGCACCGTCGGGGTCGCGCCGCACCGAGCGCACGTCCCGGTCGGTCTCGTCGTAGATCTCGCCGACGATCTCCTCCAGGATGTCCTCCAGCGTCACGATGCCGTCGACGGCGCCGCGCTCGTCCACGACGAGCGCGATGTGCTGACGCTCGGCCTTGAACTGGCGCAGCGCGTCCACCACCGGTAGCGAGTCGGGCAGCAGCATCGGCGGTCGGGCGATCTCGTCGACCGGGCGGTCGTCGGGCACACCCACCAGGTCACGTAGGTGGATCACTCCGGCCGTGTCGTCCAGGCCGCCGTGGCGCACGACCGGAGCCCGGGAGTGCCCGGTGGCGGCCAGCACGAGCCGCGCGGCCTCCGCGGTGGTCCCGCTGTCGAGCGTGAAGACCTGCAACCGGGGTACGAGGACAGCCCGCAACCGCCGGTCGGCGATCTCCACGGCACCCGCGATGATGGTGCGCTGCTCCTTGGTGAAGCCGTGGTTGCCGGCGACGATGTCGCGCAGCTCGTCCGGGCCGATCTCCTCCGGTTGGTGTTTGGGGTTGAGCCCGACCAGGCGGACCACCACGTCGCTGGTGGCGCCGAGCGCCCAGACGGCCGGCCGGGTGAGGCTGGCGAGCAGGTCGAGCGGGCGGGCCACCAGCAGCGCCCACCGCTCGGCGGACTGCATGGCGATCCGCTTGGGCGCCAGCTCGCCGAAGACCAGGGTGACGAAGGTCAGCGCGAGGGTGACCGCCACGATCGCCACCGTCTCGGCGCCGCCGCCGAACACCCCGAGCAGCGGCACCAGGGGTTTTGCCAGCGAGACCGCTGCGGCGGCGGAGGCCAGGAAACCGGCGAGCGTGATGCCGATCTGGATGGTGGCCAGGAAGCGGTTCGGGTCCTTGGCGAGCCGGGCCAGCACCCGCCCGGCCCGGCTGGTGCGCTCCAGCCGCTGGATCTGGCTGTCTCGCAGCGACACCAACGCCATCTCGCTGCCCGCGAAGAGCGCGTTGATCACGACCAGGACTCCGACCAGGGCCAGTTGGCTCCCGTAGCTCTGCACGCCCGGTTCGCTCCCTCGTGGTGGTGGCACCGGCCGCTACGCGCGGCACCCGCCGGTCGGCGAGCCCGCCCGGCGTAGGCGTGTCTTTGCCCCGTCCGACGCCGGCCGAATCCTGCCCCGGCGACGCTACGCCGAATCGGGCCAGGTGAGGCTACGCCGAATCGGACGACGGTGACGCTGTGCCGGCTGGGGCGTCGGTGACGCTACGCCGACTGGGGCGACGGTGAGTTACGCCGACTGGGGCGTCGGCGACGCCGGCAGGTCGAGGACGTACGAGTCGCCGTCCGGGCGGAAGCCGAGCCGGTGGTAGTAGGGGGCCACCATCCGGGGTGGGCTGACCACCCGGCGGAACCCCCGTTCGGTGAACAGGTGGCTGCGCCGGTAGACGAACTCACCCGGGGTGAAGTCACGGAACTTCGGGGTCACGTAGTCCAGGTCGATCTGGGCGACGCCGGGCGCCTCGGCGTGCGACAGCACCACGCCGACCACCTCGTCGGCCGTGACCACGAGGAACGCCGAGCGGCCCGACGCGTCCGGGTCCCAGTGGAAACCGGGGTTGAACCGGGCGATGTCGGCGGCGTGCACCCGCAGCGTGTGCGCGAGGAACTGGTCGCCGACACCGACCTCCACCACCTGGTAGGTCTTCTCGTCGTGCCGGGTGGCGAGCATCCCGCGCAGGTACCAGATGTTGATCACCGCGAGCACGACGTTGAGCCCGACGCCGGGCCAGACCTCGATCGCGGCGTTGTAGCCGATCAGCACGAAGCAGCCGACGAGGTTGAGCGCCCGCAACCGCAGGATGCGCGACTGCAGCAGCGACCAGACCAGCACCGCGGAGCCGGCCCAGCCGACGAGATCCAACCAGTTCACGCCGCGAGACTAGTGCCCGCCCAGGTCAGGGCCGTCGGCGGGCAGCACGAGCAGCCACTCCTCGACGTCTTCGCCGCGGCCGTTGGCGTACCCCGAGTCTTCACCGACCACCACGAACCCGCACTTGCGGAGCACCGCGAGGGAGGCGGCGTTGTCCTTGGCGGCGCGGGCGTGAACCGGCCGGGGCAGCTCGCGCAGCAGGCCGGCCAGGGCCGCCGTGGCATGACCCCGACCCCAGCGCGCCCTGTCGATCCAGTAGCTGACCTCGGTCTGCCCCTCGGCCGGGAAGGCGCTCACGTAGCCGACCACCTCGCCGTCGACCTCGACGGTGCGGACCAGGTTCGCCGGGTTGGTGAGCACCCGGGCCCAGTGTGCGGCGAACTCCCGACTGTCGGACGGGTCCTTGGGGCCGAACGCGGCCATCCGGTTGGCCTCCGGGTCCTGCTGGTGCAGGAAGAACTCGACGAGGTCGTCCTCACGGACCGGGCGCAGCAGCACATCGGAGGTCATCGGCCGAGGGTACGCAACGGCTGTGACGCGAAGCCGCGGCGCGGAGTCAGCCGGCGACGGCTACGACCGCCAGCACGGCGGCGCCCAGGGAGCTCGCCACCGACAGCAGCCGACGCCACGGCACCCGCGCGTCGACCACCGGCAGGGCCCGCCACCGGATCGCCGCCACTGCCACCCCCGCCGCCGACAGGCCGGCGCCGAGCGGCCACAGCCAGGCCGGCACCACCGACCAGTCCCCCAACCGGTGCCCCAACCCCAGATAGGCGAACGCCCAGACCGCCGCCGCCAGCAGCGTCACCTGGTCCAGTTGGCGACGGCGGGCGGTGCCGAGCAGGGAGATGCCGCCGAGGAAGGTGAAGGCCACCGCGAGGCCGGCGCCGATCCACGGCAGCACCATCGACGTCGCCGAGTCGGCCTCCTTCGGTGGCACCCCGAGCAGCCGCAGCCCGATCGGCTCGACGCCCTTGTCGGTGTTGCCGAGCACCACCACCGCCCGGCCGGTCGCCCGTTCGAGGCCGACGTAGGACCGGAACCCGCCGGTAGCGCCGTTGTGCCAGACCACCTCGCGATCGCCGTGCCGGGTGGTGAACCAGCCGTACCCGATGCGGGTGTCGTCGTCCTCGCGGTAACGGGCGGTGGCGGCGTCGGCACCTGGTGCGGTGCCGGCGAGGGTCGCGGCGAGCAGCCGGCCGAGGTCCTCCGCCGTTGACCAGGGGCCGGCGCCGGCCGGCGCGTAACCGGCTCCCGCCCACGGATCGAGCGGCCGGCCGCCGGCCCGGCTGCCCTGGGCGCGACCGGCCGGCAGGTCGTCCTCGCGGGTGGCGACGACGGTGGCCGTCATGCCGAGCGGCCGTAACAGCCGGGCGTGCAGCAGCTCGGGGTACGCAACGCCGGCGTTCGCGGCGAGCGCGTGGCCGAGCACGGACGGCCCGAGGTTGGAGTAGTGGACCTCGCCACGCTCGTCGTCGTCGGTGCTGACCCGGTCGGCGGCGCTGCGGATGGCGTCGACGCCCTGCTCGGCGTAGGGGTTTCCGCCGGAGACGTTGGACCAGAGGACGCGTGCCCATCCCAGCGGGGAGCCGGGGGCCAGCCGGGGCAGGCCGGCGCGGTGGCTGGCGAGTTCGGCGAGCGTGACGTCGCGGGCGGGGCCAGTGACCTCGGGCCAGGTGCTACCGAGCCGGTCGTCGGGGCCGACGACACCGGCGGCGACCTGGTCGGCGAGGAGCATGCCGGTGAGCGCCTTGGTGACCGAGCCGATCTCGAACGGGGTGCCGGGCTCGACGGGCCGACCGGCGAGGTCCCGGTCACCCAGTCCGGCGGTGCGGATCCGGCCGTTCTCGACCAGGGCGACGGCGAGCCCGCGGAGCCCCGACGGGTCGGGCGTGGCCGACCGGGCAGCAGCGGCCAGGTCACGATCGCCGGTGGCCTGCGCCCCGAGTCGGGGCACCCGGGGCATCAACGCCACCCCGACCAGGCCGGCGATCAGCACGACGACGAGGACGGTGGCGGTCGTGCGGCGCATGGTGGTTCCTCCGTGGAGGTAGTCGGACGGGCGGCCGAGCCGCGTCTGGTCAGCGGCCGGCGGCGGTGAGGATGGCCAACAGCGGCACCACGCGTTCGGCGGGGACCGCGTACCGGCCCCGGCCGGCGCTGCGCAGCCAACCGGCGGCGGTGATCTGGCGCAGGTGGTGGTGCAGTTGGCCGGTGGTGCCCAACTCCTCGATCTCGGCCAGCTCGCTGGTGCTCTGCCGGCCGCCGAGGATCTCCCGCAGTAGCCGCAGCCGCACCGGGTGGGCCAACGCGGAGAGGGTGCTGGGCAGCTCCGTCCAGTCGGCGGCGAGCAGGTCGTCGACGGTGCGACCGTACTGCCAGTCGTAGTGCTGATCGGCGACTCGGACGGTGCCGGTGTAGAGCACCGCGCCCGACCCGTCGGTTGGCAGCCGCTGTTTGAGGCCCTCGAGCGCCCAGAAGGTGCCCTCGGGCGCGGGTGGTGGCGGCGGTGCGGCGGCGAGCCGTTCGCTCAACGCGGCAACCTGTGCCTCCAGCGCGGCCAGCCGATCTTCCACGGTGTTCACACGTCGATACTACGAACTTACGTAGTTACGTGCAAATGCCAGACCGACCACCTGCCGGGGCCGGCGCGTCCGGCCCCGCCGACGCGGCTGAGCGGTCGACAATGACCTGACCGACCCAGGGAGCGCCGATGAACCGACCTGTCGTGGTGGGCGTGGACGGATCGCCGTCCAGCCTCGCCGCCGCCGAACACGCGGCGCGGGCCGCCGTGCTCCGGTCCCGACCGCTGCTCCTGGTGCACGGCTACCTGCATCCGTCCGGCTACGGCGTGCCACTCAACCCGTACGACCTCGGGGTGCCGGCGCCGTCCGAGGAGGCGCAGCAGATGTTGGAGCGCACGGCGGCCGAGCTGACCGGCCGGTGGCCCGGCCTCGCCGTCGAGGTGCGTCAGGTCCTCGGGGGCCCGGGGGCCACCATGATCGAGGAGTCCCGCCGGGCGGAGCTGGTCGTGGTGGGCAGCCGTGGCCTGGGCGGGTTCGCCGGGCTGCTGCTCGGCTCGGTCGGCACGCAGGTGGCCGCGCACGCGCACTGCCCGGTGCTGGTGGTCCGCCCGGACGAGCAGCCGATCCCGGTGGACGGCCCGGTGCTGGTCGGCGTGGACGGGTCCGAGCCGTCCCGGCTCGCCGTGAGCCTGGGCGCCGACGAGGCGGGGCTGCGGGACGTGCCGCTGGTGCTGGTGCACGTCGGCCCCCCGGACGGGGACCGGACGATGCCGGAGGAGATCGAGGAGTCGCAGGCCGCGTACCAGGCCGAGGCGGTGCGACTCCTGGCCGACGCCTCCGCCGTGGTGCGCGCCGAACACCCCGACCTGGTGGTGCGCGAGCATCCGGTCCGGGCGGCCGGCGCGGCCCAGGGGCTCATCGAGGCCAGCGGCACCGCGTCGCTGCTGGTCGTGGGCACCCGGGGCCGGGCCGGGTTCGCCGGTCTGCTGCTCGGGTCGGTCAGTCAGGCGGCGATCCAGCACGCGCACTGCCCGGTGCTGGTCGCCCACCCGGTCAGGTGACCGGTGCGCCGCCGTCGCCTCGGCCGAGCATCTGCAGGAAGTCGGTGGTGAGGGCGAACGGGTCGGCCGGCCCGGTGGCCGGTGGCCGGCGCTCGATCTGGTCGGCCAACTCCCCGGCGGCGCGCCGGATCCGAGCGCGCAACGCGCCATCGGCGGTGCCGTCGGACCAGTCCTCCGGGGCGGCGAAGACCGCGGTCGGGACGACCACCGACCGAAGGTAGGCGAACATCGGGCGGACGGCGTGCTCCAGTGCCAACGAGTGCCGGGCGGTGCCGCCGGTCGCGCCGATCAGCACCGGCCGGTCGACCAGCGACTCGGAATCCAACACGTCGAAGAAGGACTTGAACAGCCCGTTGTACGAGGCGCTGAAGATCGGGGTGACGGCGATGAGCCCGTCCGCCCCGGTCACCGTGTCGATGACCTCGCGCAGCGCCGCCGGCGCGAACCCGGTGAGCATGTTGTTCACCACGTCGTGGGCGTACTCGCGCAGGTCGACGACGTGCAGCTCCACTTCGGAGCCGCGCCGGACCAACTCGTCGCGGGTGGCCGCGGCGAGCTGGTCGGCGAGCAGCCGGGTCGACGAGGGCTGACTCAGCCCCGCCGAGACCACGGCCAGGGTGCGGCGGGTCATCGGGTCGCCCCCTCCGGCGCCCTGCCGGTCACGTCGTCGACGGCGTGCACGGTGCTGTCCTTGGCACCGCCCGCGGCGGCGACCAGCGAGGCGTGCGTCGGCGCCGCCGGCACGTGCGCCGGACGCAGCGCGGCGAACTCCTTGCGCAGCACCGGCACGACCTCCTCGCCGAGCAGGTCGAGCTGCTCCAGCACGGTCTTCAGCGGCAACCCGGCGTGGTCCATCAGGAACAGCTGCCGCTGGTAGTCACCGACGTACTCCCGGAAGCCGAGCGTGCGGTCGATGACCTGCTGCGGGCTGCCCACTGTCAGCGGGGTCTCCCGGGTGAACTCCTCCAGCGACGGGCCGTGCCCGTAGACCGGGGCGTTGTCGAAGTAGGGCCGGAACTCCCGGACCGCGTCCTGCGAGTTGCGGCGCATGAACACCTGCCCACCGAGGCCGACGATGGCCTGGTCGGCGGAGCCGTGGCCGTAGTGCGCGTACCGCTGGCGGTAGAGCGCGATCATCCGCTGGGTGTGCTCCTTGGGCCAGAAGATGTGGTTGGCGAAGAAGCCGTCACCGTAGTACGCGGCCTGCTCGGCGATCTCCGGGCTGCGGATCGAGCCGTGCCAGACGAACGGGGGCACGCCGTCGAGCGGGCGCGGCGTCGAGGTGAACGACTGCAACGGGGTGCGGTACTTGCCCTTCCAGTCGACCACGTCCTCGCGCCACAGCCGGTGCAACAGGTCGTAGTTCTCGATGGCCAGGGGGATGCCGGCGCGGATGTCCTTGCCGAACCACGGGTAGACCGGACCGGTGTTGCCGCGACCCATCATGAGGTCCACCCGGCCGTCGGAGAGGTGCTGGAGCATCGCGTAGTCCTCGGCGATCTTCACCGGGTCGTTGGTGGTGATCAGCGTGGTGGCGGTGGACAGCAGCAGCCGCTCGGTACGCGCCGCGATGTAGCCGAGCATTGTGGTCGGTGACGACGGCACGAACGGCGGGTTGTGGTGCTCGCCGGTGGCGAAGACGTCCAGGCCGACCTCCTCGGCCTTCAACGCGATGGCGACCATCGCCTTGATCCGCTCATGCTCGGTCGGCTCCCGACCGGTGGTCGGATCGACAGTGACGTCACCGACGGTGAAGATTCCGAACTGCATGACCAGCTCCTCGCGTGTCAATCGGGTGCCGGCGTGGTACCCGGACGCAGCTCTCAACTTATTTGACGACGCAACTATTCCGTCGGCGGGACGCCCCGCAGTGGCGCCGGTCACCCCCGTAACGGGACATCGGGTCGGGAATCCCCTCGGTGTCCGCCCGGTCAGCCGCCAGCGACCGACGGCAGCACCTGCACCTCCGCGCCGTCCTTGACCGGGGTGGCCAGACCGCCGGAGTGCCGGCAGTCTTCCCCGTCGACGAAGACGTTGACGTAGCGGCGCAGCTCGCCACGCTCGTCGCGGATGCGTCGGGCCAGCCGGGGGTGCGCGACGGCCATCTCGTCGAGGACCCCCCGCAGCGTCCCGGCGGCGGTGACGCTCAGCCGACTCGCGCCCCCGGCCTCGCCGCGCAGCGGGCCGGGCAGCAGCACGGTGACCACGCTCAGACCTCCCCGGCGCGAACGCAGAGCACGTCGGGCAGGTGCGCCGCGACAGTGGACCAGGAGTCGCCCTCGTCGCGGCTGGCGAAGACCGAGCCGGAGCGGGTGCCGAAGTAGACGCCACCGGGGGTGGCGTCGTCGGCGCACATCGCGTCCCGCAGCACCGCCGGATAGAACGGGCCCTCGGGCAGCCCGACCGACAGCGGCTCCCACTTGCCGCCGGCGTCGGCGGAGCGGAACACCCGGCAGCGGTGGTCGGTCGGGAACCGCTCGCCGTCGGCCACCAACGGGAAGGTCCACACCGTGCCGCCGCGCCCCGGGTGGGCCACCATCGGGAAGCCGAAGTCGCTGGGCAGCCCATCGGCGATCGAGGACCAGGTGCGGCCGTCGTCGTCGGAGCGGTAGACGCCGTGGTGGTTCTGCGCGTACAGCCGTTCGGGGTTGCCGGCGTCCCGGGCGACCTTGTGCACGCACTGGCCGAACTCCGGCCACTCGTCGGGCATGAAGTAGGCGCGGATGCCGGTGTTGCCCGGCGCCCAACTCGCCCCGGCGTCCTCCGAGCGGTAGACCCCGCCGGTGGACATGGCGACCAGCAGCCGAGCCGGGTCACGAGGGTGGGGCAGCACTGTGTGCACGGCCTGACCACCGAAGCCGGCCTCCCACTGCGGGCGGTGCGGGTGGTCCCAGAGGGAACGGACCAGCTCGAAGCTGCGGCCACCGTCGGTGGACTTGAACAGCGCCGAGGGTTCGGTGCCGGCCCAGATGACGTCCGGCTCGTCGGGGCCGGCCGGCATCAGCTGCCAGACGCGGCCGAGGGAGACGCCGGTGTCGGCCGGAAACGCGACCGGCGCCTGGTCGGGCTCGTCCCAGGAGGCGCCGAGGTCGTCGCTGGTGGCGACGCTGGGGCCGAAGTGTGAGCTGGTCATGCCGGCGAGCAGCCGCGGGGTGGAACGACGGGTGTCGACCGCGACCGCGTAGACACCGGTCATCGGAAAGTGCGGGCCGGTGATCTCCCAACTGCGCCGGTCGTCGGTGCTGGTGGCGAGAAACAATCCCTTGGCTGTGCCGATCGCGAGCAGTGTCGCCATGACGTCCTCCGAACCGTCGGTGAGCAGGTCCGGTGATTATGGCCACACCCCCCGACAGACTCCGGCGCCCACACGCCGCAAGGGGCGCTCAGCGCCGGACGCGCGGCACGTGCCGGCGGTAGGCGCTGACCGTGGGATCGCCGTCCAGCCAGAACCGCCAGGGCAGGTCGTGGGCGCCGGTCACCCCGACCCGGGGACCCGCCACCACCGTCTCCGGCGGCACCGGCCGGGCCGGGGGCCGCAGGCGGATTGGGCCGTCGCCGAGCAGGTACGCCCCGTACGCCTCACGGTCGATGCCGAGCGCGGAGCAGAGCCGGGCCGGCCCGCGGGCCAGGTCCAGGTCCCGCCGGATGGCCGGCCGGCGCTCCCGTGCCGCGGCCAGCCCGTCGACCACCTCACCGGCGCGCAGCAGCACGGCGGAGGCCACCCCCTCGACCCCGGTGACCACGTTCATGCACCAGTGCATCCCGTAGGTGAAGTAGACGTAGGCGTACCCGGCGGGGCCGAACATCACGGCGTTGCGCGGGGTGGGGCCCCGATGGGCGTGCGAGGCGGGATCGCCGCCACTTCCCGCGTACGCCTCGACCTCGGTGATCCGGACGGTGACCCCGCCAGCGTGCAGTCGGCAGCCGAGCAGCCCGCGCGCCGCCGGCAGCAGTGGACCGGCGAGCAGGTCCGCCAGCGCCGCCAGGTCGGTGTCGGTGCTGCGGTCACCGGACGACAGGGCCATGTCCCGACGGTACCCATCCCGCCACCGGCCCGGCGCGCCGACCATTCAGCGCCGGCCCGAACAAGACTCACGTCGCACATCAGACAGCCGGCCGAACAGTGAAACCGGACCGTCGGCTCGGGAGTGTTCCCGATGTCGTCGCAGGGAGCGACGACATCACGGGAGGGAATCACCATGACCGTACGGAGCATCCGGCGACCACTGATCGCCACCGGCCTCGTCGCGGCAGCCGCGACAGTGGCCTTCACACCGTCGGCCAGCGCGAGCGTCCCGCTGCGGGCCGCGGCGCAGGCCGACAGCGCGTCAGTGACCGCGTTCGTGGTCGGCGCCACGGGCAAGATCGAAGCGAACGGCGCGGCGGCGATCGTGCCGGTCACCGTGACCTGCTCGAAGGCCATCGACTTCGACATCACGGTCAAGGTCGCGCAGGCGGTCGGCCAGACGATGCGCGCGGGCACGACGGTTCGGAGGGTCACCTGCGCGGAGGGCACCCAGCAGGTGCGGATCGCGGTGGTCCCGGTCGAGCGTCCGTTCGCAGCGGGCGTCGCGTTCGGCGTGCTGAACGCGAACCCCTGTGACCCGTACTGCACACCTATGCACGACGAGCGCAAGTTCAACCTGGCGCTCTGAGGCGTCGCCTGGCGGCACGGCATGCGCGTGCCGCCAGGCTTCAACATTTCGTTGACAATCAGGCGTTCATGCGGTGTGCTCGGGGTATGACGACCGAGGACATCTTCACCGCGCCGAACCCTGGCCGGGCCCGCGCCCACCGCACCCACGAGGCGTTACAGCGGATCAGCGAGCGGCACGCCGGCACCGACACGCGGCGCGGCCGGTGGGCCCACCCGTACGTGCTCGACCCGTGGGAGGCCGTCGCCCTGGTCACCGCGCTCGCCGCCGGCGGGGCCGAGCGCGAACCCGCGGAGGAGCCGATCGACGCAACCGACCTCACCGCCGCGCTGACCCTGCTGCCCCACGTCCGCGCCGAGCTGGACGCCCTGGAAGCCGGCCTGCTGACGCTGGCCCGCGACCGGGGGCTGACCTGGCAGACGATTGCGTACGGGCTGGGGCTGGGCAGCGCACAGGCGGCCCGGCAGCGCTACGAGCGGGTCGCCGCCCGCTCGGCTGAGCAGAGCGCCTGACGACGACCGCGCTGGCACGGGCAAGATCGTGCCCGACCATGAAGTAGTGGCCTCGACCTCGGCGGAGACCACGAGATCCCGGATCGAGCGCGATCTTGCCGAGCGGGGTGGGCCGGCCGGGAGAGCAGGCCGACGCCCGGATCGGCACGCCGCGCCTGCGACGGCCGCGGGGCGGGCACACTGTGCGCACGACGAGGAGGCACCCATGGAGCGCGCGGAGATGCTGGCGTACTGCCTGGCCAAGCCGGGAGCATGGCTGGACCAACCGTGGGAGGGCGACGAGGTGGTGAAGGTGGGCGGCCGGATCTTCGCGTTCCTCGGCAGCGACAGCGGCAAGCCGACGGTCGGCATCAAGTGCGGGCCGACCCGGGAGGTGGCCGACGAGTGGCTGCACCGACACCCCGGCGACGCCAGCGTGATGCCCTACATCGGCCGGTCCGGGTGGAACACGCTGCGCCTGGACGGCGGGATCGACGACGAGGAGCTGACCGAGGCGGTCGACTCGTCGTACGACATGGTGGTGGCCAAGCTCCCCAAGCGGGAGCGCCCGACGGCCTGAACCGCCGCGGCGCCGGCGGCCAGCGCCGACGCCACGGCACAGCTCAGCGCGGAACGACCCGCTCGGAGGCCCACTCCCGCCAGCTGGCCAGCCGGTCCGCCGCGTCGGCGAGCTGGTCGGCGACCGGGCCGGGGCCGGTGGAACCGGGGGTGGTCCGGGCGGCGAGAGCCGAACGGACCGAGAGCACGTCGCGCACCGACGGGTCGAGGTGCCCGCTGATCGCGGCGAGGTCCTCGTCGGAGACGTCGTTCAGCTCGCACTCCCGAGCCGCGCAGAGCGCCACCAACTGGCCGGTGATCTCGTGCGCGTCGCGGAACGGCACGTTGCGTCGGACCAGCCAGTCGGCGACCTCGGTGGCGAGGGAGAAGCCGACCGGGGCGGCGGCGACGAGGCGGTCCACCCGGACCGTCATCGTGGAGATCATTCCCGCCAGGGCCGGAAGCAGCAGCTCCAGGGTGTCGACCGCGTCGAAGGCCGGCTCCTTGTCCTCCTGCATGTCCCGGTCGTAGGTCATCGGCAGGCCCTTGAGCATGGTGAGCACGGTCACCAGGCCGCCGACCAGACGCCCCGACTTGCCCCGGGCCAGTTCGGCGATGTCCGCGTTCTTCTTCTGCGGCATGATCGACGAGCCGGTGGCGAACGAGTCGTCCAGCTCCACCCAGCCGAACTCGTGCGAGGTCCAGAGCACCACCTCCTCGCCGAGCCGGGACAGGTGCACCCCGATCAGGGCGGTGGTGAAGAGGAACTCGGCCACGAAGTCCCGGTCGGCGACGGCGTCCATCGAGTTGGCGAACGACGTACGGAAGCCCAGCTCCTTGGCCACCGCCACCGGGTCCAGGGGGAGCCCGGAACCGGCCAGGGCGCCCGCGCCGAGCGGGCTGATCGCCGCCCGGTGGTCCCAGTCGCGCAGCCGCTCGAGGTCGCGCAGCAGTGGCTGCACGTGGGCGAGCAGCCAGTGCCCGAAGGTGACCGGCTGGGCGTGCTGAAGGTGGGTCATCCCCGGCGCGGCGGTGTCGATGTGCCGCTCGGCCTGCTCGACCAGCGCCTCCGCCAACTCGACCAGACGGCTGGCCACGCCCCGGGCGTGGTCGCGCAGGTAGAGCCGCAGGTCGGTGGCGACCTGGTCGTTGCGGGACCGGCCGGCGCGCAGTTTGCCACCGAGGCTGCCGAGACGCTCCAGCAGACCGCGCTCCAGCGCGGTGTGCACGTCCTCGTCGTCGATGGTGGGGCGGAACGTTCCGGAGGCGCAGGCCGCCTCCAGGTCGTCCAGCGCGGCCAGCATCCGGCCCAGTTCCTCCGGATCGAGCAGGCCGGCGCCGGCGAGGACCCGGGCGTGCGCCCGGGAACCGGCGATGTCGTACGGGGCCAGGCGCCAGTCGAACTGCACGCTCACCGACAGTCGGGCGAGCGCCTCGGCGGGGCCGCCCGCGAACCGGCCACCCCAGAGGCTCGTCCGGTTGGTGGCGGCGCTGTTCTCGGTCAGGCTCTTGTCGTCCACATCGCCCATCATTGCGCTGGTTGCCTTTCGCTCGCGACTGCGGGGTTCACTCGCCATGCTCGCGCACTCCGCGCGCTCGCACGGGTCACTGTCCGCCGCCGCCCAATCGGGCGTCCCGAGCGGCGGCCATCCGGCTCGGCAGCCCCCACAGCTGCACGAAGCCCTTGGCCAGGGACTGATCGAAGGTGTCGCCGGTGTCGTAGGTGGCCATTCCGAAGTCGTAGAGGCTCGCCTCGGAGCGCCGGCCGGTCACCGTGGCCCGGCCGCCGTGCAGGATCATCCGTACCTCGCCGCTCACGTGCCGCTGCGCGTCGTCGATGAACGCGTCCAGCGAGTCCTTCAGCGGCGAGAACCACAGCCCGTCGTAGACGAGTTCGCCCCAGCGCTGGTCGACGCCCTTCTTGAACCGGGCCAGGTCCCGCTCGACGGTCACCGCCTCCAACTCCTGGTGGGCGGTGATCAGCGCGATCGCGCCGGGCGCCTCGTACACCTCTCGGCTCTTGATGCCGACCAGGCGGTCCTCGACCATGTCGAGCCGGCCCACGCCCTGAGCGCCGGCGCGCCGGTTGAGCTCCAGGATCGCCTGGTACGGGGTGACCGTCTCACCGTCGATCGCCACCGGCACGCCGCCGTCGAAGGTGATCACGACCTCGTCGGGGTCGCGCTCCTGGGTCGGGTCGGAGGTGTACGAGTAAAGGTTCTCGACGGGGGCGTTCCAGATGTCCTCCAGGAAGCCGGTCTCCACCGCGCGACCCCACAGGTTCTGGTCGATCGAGTACGGCGACTTGGCCGACACGTCGATCGGCAGCCCCTTCTCCTCGGCGAAGGCGATCGCCTTGTCCCGGGTCCAGGCGAAGTCCCGGGCCGGCGCGATGATCTTCAGGTCGGGGGCCAGCGCGTTCAGGCCCACCTCGAACCGGACCTGGTCGTTGCCCTTGCCGGTGCAGCCGTGCGACACGATGGTGCCGCCGTGCTTGCGCGCCGCCGCCACCAGGTGCCTGACGATCAGCGGCCGGGACAGCGCCGACACCAGGGGGTAGCGGTCCATGTAGAGCGCGTTGGCCCGGATCGCCGGCAGGCAGTAGTCGGCCGCGAACTCGTCGCGCGCATCCACCACCTCGGACTCGGCGGCGCCGCAGTCCAGAGCACGCTGCCGGATGGCGTCGAGATCCTCACCGCCCTGCCCGACGTCGACCGCGACCGCGACCACCTCGGCGCCGGTCTGCTCGGACAGGTACGGAATGGCGACGGAGGTGTCCAACCCGCCGGAGTACGCGAGCACGACCCGCTCGGTCATGACGTCGTGTTCCCTTCATCGGTGTCTTCCCGGCGGGCCCAGCCGGCGAGCTTGTCTCCGAGTGCGGCCCCACCGACGGCCTCCCGGGCGACGACGAGGATGGTGTCGTCGCCGGCGATGGTGCCGACGATCTCGGGCAGGCCCGCCCGGTCCAACGCGCTGGCCAGGTACTGGGCTGCGCCCGGCGGTGTCCGCAGCACGGCGATGTTGCCGCTGGAGTCGACCCCGTTGAGCAGTTCGCGCAGCAGCCGTACCAGCCGGGCCGGTGCGGCCTCGGCGTCGCGCAACGGTCGTTGCCCGTCCTCGGGGATCAGGTAGACGGCCGGACCGTCGCCGCCGCGCACCTTGACCGCGCCCAACTCCTCCAGGTCCCGCGAGAGGGTGGCCTGGGTGACGCCCACGCCGTCGGCGGCGAGCAGGTCGGCCAGCTCGGTCTGCGACCGGATCGTCCGGTCGCGGATCAGCTCCACGATCCGGGCGTGCCGGGCCGCACGAGTCAGTGGGGCGGTCATCGCGGCCCCCCGGTGGCGGTGTCGCCAGTCGCGGCGTCTTCCGTCGCGGTTCCCAGCAGGAACGTCAGCAGAGCCTTCTGCGCGTGCAGCCGGTTCTCCGCCTGGTCGAAGACCGCGCTCTGCGGGCCGTCGAGCACCTCGTCGGTGATCTCCTCGCCGCGGTGTGCGGGCAGGCAGTGCAGCACGATCGCGTCCGGTGCGGCCTGACCGAGCAGCTCCTTGTTGACCTGGTACGGCAGGAACGGGGTGATCCGGTCCAACCCGTCGGACTCCTGCCCCATCGACGTCCAGGTGTCGGTGGCCAGCACGTCGGCGTCGCGTACCGCCTGGGCCGGGTCGGTCAGCACCCGCACCGACCCGCCGGTCTCCGCGGCGATCTGGGCGGCCCGTTCCACAACGGCCGGGTCCGGCGCGAAGCCGGCCGGGCCGGCGATCCGCACGTGCATCCCGGCGGTCGCCCCGGCCAGCAGGTACGACTGCGCCATGTTGTTCGCGCCGTCCCCGACGTACGCCAGCGTGCGGCCGGCCGTGCCACCGCACCGCTCCCGGATGGTGAGCAGGTCGGCCAACAGCTGGCACGGGTGGAAACCGTCGGTGAGCGCGTTGACCACCGGCACGGTGGCGCCCGCCGCCACCTCGGCGATCCGCTCGTCACCGTGGGTCCGCAACACGATCGCCGCGACGTAGCGGGACAGCACCCGCCCCGCGTCGGCGAGCGACTCACCGCGACCGAAGTGGGTGACCTGTGTGTCCACCACCAGGGGGTGCCCGCCCAACTCGGCGATGCCGGCGTCGAACGAGATCCTGGTCCGCAGGCTCTGCTTGTCGAAGAGCACCGCCACCGAGCGGGGGCCGACCAGCGGCCGGTGGCCGAACCGGTCCGCCTTCATCCGCGCCGCCAGGTCGAGGACCCTGGACTGTTCGGCTGGCGAGAGGTCGTCGTCGCGCAGGAAGTGCCGGCTCATCGAGTCGTCCCCGTCGTGGTGGTCAGTGTGGCTGGTGCGATCGGCGCGCCGGCGGCGGCCGGGGCGGTCGCGTCCAGTGCGGCGGGCAGCGCCGCGAGGAAGGTGTCCGCCTGGGCGGCGGTGAGGATCAGCGGTGGGGCCAGCCGGATCACACCCGGCTGCACCGGGTTGACCAGGACGCCGGCTTCCCGCAGGGCCTCGGCCAGCACCGAAGCGACCGGCGCGGTGAGCGCCACGCCGATCAGCAGACCGGCGCCGCGTACCTCGGCGATCAGCGGGTGGCCCAGCGCCTCGATGCCGCGACGCAGCCGCTCACCGACCCGCTTGACGTTGTCGAGCAGGCCCTCGTTGGCGATGGTCGCCACCACGGCGAGCGCCGCCGCGCAACTGACCGGGTTGCCGCCGAACGTGGTGCCGTGCGAGCCGGGGGTGAGCAGGTCCGCGGCGGGGCCGAAGGCCAGCGTCGCACCGATGGGCAGCCCGCCACCCAGCCCCTTGGCCAGGGTGACCACGTCCGGCTCCACACCCTCAGCCTGGTGCGCGAACCAGTGCCCGGTACGCCCGATGCCGGTCTGCACCTCGTCGAGGACCAGCAGCGCGCCGTGCCGGGCGGTGATCCGCCGGGCCGCGGCGAGGTAGCCGGCCGGCGGGACCAGCACACCGTTCTCACCCTGGACGGGTTCCAGGATCACCATGGCGGTGGCCTCGGAGACGGCCGCTTCGAGGGCGGCGACATCGCCGTAGTCGACGTGGGTCACCTCGCCGGGCAGCGGCCGGAACGGGTCGGCCTTGGCCGGTTGGCCGGTCAGCGCGAGGGCGCCCATGGTGCGGCCGTGGAAGCCGCCCCTGGTGGCCACCACGTGGGTGCGGCCGGTGCGGCGGGAGAGCTTGAACGCCGCCTCGTTGGCCTCCGCGCCCGAGTTGGCGAAGAACACCCGGCCCGGTCGGCCGGCGAGCGCCAACAGCAGCTCGGCGAGGGCGACCGGCGGCTCGGCCACGTAGAGGTTGGAGACGTGCCCAAGGGTCGCGACCTGCTTCGACACCGCCGCCACCACCGCCGGGTGGGCGTGACCGAGGGCGTTGACCGCGATGCCACCCACCAGGTCCAGGTACTCCCGGCCGGCGTCGTCGACCACGACAGCACCGTCCCCTGAGACCAACGCCATCGGCGGCGTGCCGTAGTTGTCCATCATGGACTGCTTCCACCGCTGTGCCAACGTGCTCATGTCGCGTCCGTCCCGTCTCCCGGCACCACCATCGTTCCGAACCCTTCCGAGGTGAACACCTCGAGCAACGTGGAGTGCGCCACCCGGCCGTCGACGACGTGCGCGGCGGGCACTCCCCCGCGCACCGCCCGCAGGCAGGCCTCCATCTTCGGCACCATCCCCGACTCCAGGCTGGGCAGCAGCTTGGCCAGGTCATCCGCAGCGATCTCGGAGACCAGGCTGGTGGTGTCCGGCCAGTCCGCGTACAGGCCGGCCACGTCGGTGAGCACGACCAGCTTGCGGGCCCGCAACGCGATGGCCAGCGCCGCGGCGGCGGTGTCCGCGTTGAGGTTGTGCAGCACACCCTCCACGTCCGGCGCCACCGTGGAGATCACCGGAATCCGACCGGCCTCGATCAGGTCGGTCACCGCTGACACGTCGACCGACTCGACGTCCCCGACCTGGCCCACGTCGACCGGCACCCCGTCCACGTACGCCGGACGCCGCACCGCGGTGAACAGCCGGGCGTCCTCGCCGGAGAGGCCGACGGCGTACGGTCCGTGCGAGTTGATCAGACCCACCAGCTCCCGGCCCACCTGGCCGACCAGCACCATCCGGACCACGTCCATCGCCTCGGCGGTGGTCACCCGCAGACCCCCCCGGAACTCGCTGGCGATGCCGAGGCGACCCAGCATGGCGGAGATCTGCGGACCACCGCCGTGCACCACCACGGGCTTCAGGCCGGCGTAGCGCAGGAAGACCATGTCGGCCGCGAACGCCCGCTGCAACTCCGGGTCGGTCATCGCGTTGCCGCCGTACTTGACCACGACCGTCGAGCCGGTGAAGCGCGCCAACCAGGGCAGCGCCTCGATCAGGGTCTCCGCCTTGACCTGGGCGCGAGCCAAATCGCTGCTGAGATTCATGTCGAATAGGCCGAGTTCTCGTGCACGTACGCGTGGGAGAGGTCGTTGGTCCAGATCGTGGCGGCCGACGTACCCGCGTGCAGGTCGATCCGGATGGTCACGTCCCGCCCGGTCAGGTCGACCTTCGAGCGGTCCTCGGCGGCGGCGCCGCCCCGGCACACCCACACCCCGTTGACCGCCACGTCCACCTCGTCCGGCTCGAACGCGGCGGCGGTGGTGCCGACGGCGGCGAGGATCCGGCCCCAGTTGGGGTCGTTGCCGAACAACGCCGTCTTGACCAGGTTGTTGCGGGCCACCGTACGGCCCACCTCGACCGCCTCGTCCTCGTCCGCCGCGCCGACCACGTCGATGGCGATCTGCTTGGTGGCGCCCTCGGCGTCGGCCACCAACTGCTGGGCGAGGTCGTGACAGGCCGCGGTGACGGCGGCGGCCAGCTCGGCCGGCGTCGGCTCGATGCCGCTCGCGCCGCTGGCCAGCAGCAGCACCGTGTCGTTGGTGGACATGCAGCCGTCGGAGTCGACCCGGTCGAAGCTGACCCGGGTGGCCGTCCGCAACGCCTCGTCCAGCGTCGCCGGCCCGGCCACCGCGTCGGTGGTCAACACGCAGAGCATGGTGGCCATCCCGGGCGCGAGCATCCCGGCGCCCTTGGCCATGCCGCCGACCGTCCAGCCACTCCCCCGGGCCACAGTGGTCTTCGGCCGGGTGTCGGTGGTCATGATCGCCTCGGCGGCGGCCGGGCCGCCGTCGCGGGACAGCCCACGGATCGCCGAGCGGACGCCCGGCAGCAGCTTCGGCATCGGCAGCCGCTCACCGATCAGGCCGGTCGAGCAGACCGCGACCTCACCGGCACCGAGGATCAACCGAGGGCTGACCGAGGTCAGCGCGGTGGCGGTGTGCTCGGCGGTGGCGTGCGTGTCCTGGAAGCCAGCCGGACCGGTGCAGGCGTTGGCGCCACCGGAGTTGAGCACCACGGCGCGGACCACACCGCCCTGCACGACCTGCTGGGTCCAGAGCACCGGCGCGGCCTTGACCCGGTTGGTGGTGAAGACACCGGCCACTCCGGCGTCCGGGCCGTCGTTGACCACCAGGGCGACGTCCACGCCACCGCTGGTCTTGAGGCCGGCGGCCACACCGGCCGCCCGGAACCCCCGAGGGGTGGTGACGCTCAAGGGGTGACTCCCCACACCGACAGGCCCGTCGTCTCCGGCAGGCCGAGCATCAGGTTGGCGTTCTGTACGGCCTGACCGGCCGCGCCCTTGCCCAGGTTGTCCAACGCGCTGAGCACGATCAGACGACCCGAGTCGACGTCGACGGTGGCCTGTAGGTGGCACGAGTTGGAGCCCAGGGTGGCGGCGGTGTGCGGCCAGCGGCCCTCCGGCAGCACGTGAACGAACGGCGCGTCGGCGTACGCCAGCGCCAGCACCTCCTGCGGGTCGACGCCGCGCGCCGGCACCGCGGTGACGGTGGCCAGGATGCCGCGCGGCATCGGCGCCAGGACCGGGGTGAACGACAGGCCGGTCGCGCCGGTGGCCTGCTTGATCTCCGGGACGTGCTGGTGGGTGCCCACCCGGTACGGCGACAGGTCGCCCATCACCTCGCTGGCCAACAGGTGCGGCTTGGCCGCCCGGCCGGCGCCGGAGGTGCCGGAGGCGGCGACCACCACCACGTCGGCGGGGTTGGCCGCGCCGTCGACGATCAGCGGCGCGAGCGCCAGGGTGATCGCGGCGGCGTAGCAGCCGGTGTTCGCCACCCGGGTGGAGTCGGCGATCAGCTCCCGCTGGCCGGGCAACTCGGGCAGGCCGTAGGTCCACTGCCCGGCGTGCGTGCCACCGTAGTACTGCGCCCAGGCGTACGGGTCGGCGAGCCGGTGGTCGGCACCCAGGTCGACGATCCGCACCTCGGCCGGAAGCTGGGCCGCGAGAGCCGCCGACTGCCCGTGCGGCAGGGCCAGGAAGACCAGGTCCGCATCGGCCAGGATCGTCGGATCGGTCTCGCCGAGCACCAGGTCGAGCCCGGTGAGCTGCGGGTGCACCACGTCGACGCGGTGCCCGGCCTGGCTGTGTGCGGTGGCGGCGACAAGGTCGAACTCCGGGTGCCCGGCGATCAGGCGCAGCAGTTCACCCCCGGCGTACCCGCTCGCCCCGGCGACCGCGACTCGGATCCCCATACTCACCTCCGCATGACTATGCAGCGAAGGCTAGCAGCAGGACGTGGTGACTGCAATTTTATGTGAAGCACTGCATGAAAGTACGACCGGTTGGAGCGCTGGGGTGACGGTCGAAGAAGTACGGCAGCCAACGCTGACAGAACGCGCCGAACGGCCGGACCGCCGGACAGACCCGCCGGCTGAGGCCGGACAGGGACACCACGTCCCGCCGGTCGGTCTGGTTGAACAGGCCGATGGTGACGTCGAAGACGCCACGTTGCACGGCGGCCTGGACACCCGCGGCCAGGATGTCCGCATCCAACTCGTCGACGGCGACATCCCGCCTGAGCAACTCGCCAGCCACAGCCGGCAACAGGTTGTTGCTGACGACCGTGATCAGTTTCGGATTCGGCGTGAGATCGATGACGGACGACGAGTAGCCCGCGACGTTGACGAAGGCCTCGGTGAAGGGCAGCAGGATCTCCGCCGTGCCCCACTCCCCGACCAGTTCCGACGCCGACCGCGACACCTCGGAGACCAGGTACAGATGGGTGGCGAGGACGGCGTACCGGACACGCGGATCACCGGCCAGCAGTTGCCCGATCCGGAACTCCTCAGCGCTGAAGCAGAGCCGGGCGAGCATGTACACGCGGGCCAACTCCCGCGCCTCGGCGGTCGTCAACAACACCTCGGCAGACCCGGCGCGCGGCGCGGGGACGCCCGCCGACGACCGGCGCGAGCGCCGGCCCTCCTCGCCTGCGGCACCGATCGCATCGTCGAGCGTCGAGAAGATGCGGTCGGCCGCCGGCGGCGGAGCGTCCGGACCGCCCCGACACCTCTGGACGAGGTCCGGCCAGTGCGTCGACAAGCGGCTCATGACATCCCGGCACGCCTCGGCGTGGGACCGGCCCCGTAGTGACGCGAGCCGCTCGATACTGCGGAGCAGGTGCTCGGCCGGCGAGCCCGCGGTGGTCTCCTTGCGTAGCCGAGCGACCGCGGCCGGCAGGCTCCGGCCGGCCGTCAGCCCGAAGTAGCCGTCGAGGGTGTCGAGGTCGGCCGCGCCGAAGCGCACCGCCACCGGCTTCCCGGTCACGACCCGCCTCCAGTAGTACGCGCTGAGCGCGGCGGGATCCGCCAGCAGCGCGCCGAGATCACCGGACTCCGGCGAGGGCCGCCCCGGCGGCAGCACACGCCGCAGCAGCGCGCGCACGAAGTCGTCGTTGCGCGCGGTCACCTCGGCGGACGCGGCCTGAAACCAGACCTCGGACGCCAGCTTGGCGGTCTGCCTCTCCTCGTTCACGGATTCGAGGTAGGTGTCCAGCTTCTCCTTCTCCGGGTGTGCCGGGCACTGTTCGCCCAGCGAGGGCGCCGCCAGCCGGATGTACATCCTGAACAACTCGCCCGTGATCTCGCGGCCCGCAGCGCCCAGGTCGAAAAGGTCGTCGGCCAGCACGGAGCCGAGGGCACCGAACACACACCCGGTGGCCAGAGACGCGTCGTCGGCGATGTCAGCGGCCGCGACGCACAGATCGACGATGAAGCGCCGCAGGGACAGCGCGGCCGCGCTCCCGTCGGTCGAACCCCAGATCGGGCCGGCGGGCCGGGACGCGACCGCCGTCGACAGGAGCCGCCGCAGGGCGACCAGCGCGCCGTGCAGCTCCTCGGCGAGTTCGCCGACCGGCCGGCGCGGTGGCGCGGACTCCGCGCGCAGGACCGCACCGAGGTCGTGCCGCGTGACGATGTCCCGGATGTGCTCCGGCGTCATCTCCCGGATCACGATGCGCGCCCGCTTCCGCACCTCCTCCCGCAGGTCGGTGTAGAGCGGCATGTTGAGGGCGCCCTGCAGGTCGTACTGCATGCGCAGAACGAGTCGCTGCACGATGGGCGTGTCGTCGTCGACAGCCGTGGCCAGCGTGGCGCGGCGCAGTCGGTCGAGGGAGACGCCCGCGCTCTGCCGCTCGTACCAGGAGCGAAAGCCCTCGTCGCGAAGGAGATGCCGGTCCGGGTCGACGACGAAGCCGGACCGGGACGCGGCGGCCGCGAGCGCCGCGACGACCCGGGGCATCTCGTCGGCGAGAAGCTCCAGGAAGGGGCGCCCGTCCCCGGTCGCCAACAGGAACCGGTCGAGAGCCGACCCCGGGAGGTCGCTGGCGCCGAGGAAGCCGGTGCCCTCGTCGGTCCGGTGGAACGCCGCCATGATCGCGCTGCGTGGCCCGCCGGCGGACGTACGGTACCGGTGATGGACCAGCCGACTCGCGGCGAAGATCGTGTGACACGGCGCCGCGATGTCCTGGAGATGGACGACTCGCGGGAGGCCGTCGTCGAAGAAGCGGGCCTGGGCGGCGAGCGCCTCGTCCACCCGGGCCTGCGAGGGAAAGATGCAGCTGTCCTCGTCGCTCCACGCGGTGCCGTCGTCGTTCACGAAGCACTGCCGCAGGAGCCGATTCGTGCGGGGCAGGTAGGTGAGCCCCTGCCCCGAGGGCCCTCGACCGGTGCCCATCGTCCAGGTGACGATCACCTTGAACTCGTCCATGAAGGGGCTGTTGTCGACGTGCAGGGTGTTGTCCCGCGCCACCACGTCGAGTGGCTGCGTGTCCTTCGCCCGCAAGTCGATGATCTTCACGGGCCCGCCGAGGGCGTGCGCGACGAGCGCGACCAGCAGCGGATGAGCGAACGCCTCCCGGAATTCGGGGTGCTCCACCAGGGAGCCCGCGTCCGCGACGTTCAGGTAGTTGTGCAGCGAGCCACGGCTGCCCCTGGTGTCGATCGCCGAGTCGTACACCCGCCGCGCGCCGTCGAAACGCTCGGGTGGGACGAGCCCGGCGAAGCTGAGCGCACCCTCGGCCGCGAGGTTCCCGCTCAGCGACGTGAAGGTGTTCAGGAGGAGCGGACCACCCAACTCCGCCCGGCACGCACTGTCGACGATCGCTTCGATCTCGCGCCGGAACCTCGTGGCTTCCCGCTCCCGCCGCAGTTGCCGATACGACGCAGGGCTGGCCAGCTCGTCAGCCGGGACGAGCGGCGCGTACCGAGGGCTCATATCGCCGGACTCCCGACCACCAACGTCGACTGGGTGAGATCCGGATAGTGCTCCAGGCGGGCCAGCGCCCGTCGGACCTCTTCCACGGCGCTGGCGTTTCCGCCCTGACCGTACGCCTGCTCAAGCTGGCCCAGGATCGTCCGGACGGAACGGAAGTTGCCGAGGGACTCCTCGACCCGCCAGGCCCGCTCCAACCAGGTGCAGCCCTCCTCGACCTCGCCCGACCGGAGGCCGGTCGCGCCGAGCAGGCGCAGGGCCAGCGCCCGGCCGTAGTCATTGCCGCGCTCCTCGCACATGGCGAGGCTGCGCAGGCCGAGCCCCCGGGCCCAGGAATGGTGGCCCAGTTCGTTCAGGGCACGGGCCGCGTCGTACAGCCCCCGGGCCTCGCGGACGACATTGTTGCCGTTTCTGGATTCCCGGGCCGCCCGCAGCCCCCAGCGCAGCCCGTCCCGGTGGTCACCCGACCGGAGGCAGAGCTCGGCCATGGCGTGATGCGACGACGCCCGACCCGAATCGTCGCCGGACGTCGCGTCCAGAGCCATGGAGGCGCGCAACTGCTCCTTCGCCGGCTCAAGCTGACCAATGTCGGCGTAGGCACGCCCGAGGGCGCGTCGGGACAGCGCCTCCATCGCCGGGTCACCGGCGGCCGCCGCGGCAACAGCCTCCCGTTGGACGGACAGCGTTCTCGTGACGTCCTGACGCCAGTAGAGGAACGTGTTGAGCGCCCGCGCGAACCGGGTGATGAAGGCGAAGTCGTCGTCGGCCCGGGCCTGCTCGATGAGGTAGATCAGGGACGCGGTGATCGACTCGAACCAGGAGAGGGCCTGCGCCACTGTGAAGCTGGCCGACCCGACGACCGCCAGCAGCTCCTGGTCCGCGGGCAGGGAGTCCCGGTGTGGGTCGATGGCGCGATCGGCGGCGTAGCTCAACGCCAGGTGGACGGTGCGGATGCGGCGCGCGGTCAGAACCTGCTCGGCGGGGTCCAGCACCTGCCCGAGCGTCTCCGCGAGATAGGCCTTCATCAGGTCGTGGAAGCGGTAACGGCCAGGGCTGATCTCGTCGATGAGAGATGCCAGGCACAGGGCTTGAAGACTGCGGTCACACACCCGCCTGGGCTGGTCGAGGACGAGGCACAGCACCGCCACCGAGCATTCGTTGCTGGGCAGCATGGACGCGACGTAGAGGACCTTCGTCGTCGCCGCGTCGAGGTCGTCGAGTGACCAGGAGATGACGCGACCGACCTCGATGCCCAGGCCGGCGTCATCGAGGAAGCGAAGTGGGCTCTGCTCCTCCTCGATTCCCCTCGCGGCGTCGTCGATCGTCCAGGTGGTCTGGATGGCAAGCTTCGCCGAGACGATGGCCAGCGCCAACGGGTGCCCCTCCAGAAGCTGCACGATGCGCCGGGCGGCGGCCTGCTCCCGTTCGACGCGGACGAACCCGACACGTTCGGCGATGAGCTCCACCCCCTCGTCGAGGGTGAGCAACGGAAGTTTGATGACCCGGGCGTCGTGACGAACGCTCATCTCAGGGATCGCCCGGCGGCTGGTGACCACCAGCACCGACCCGAAGCCCGGCACCAGGTCCCGAACCTGCTCGTAGGAACCCACGTTGTCCACAATGACGAGGCAACGTCGGCCAGCGGTGACGGCGCGGAAGACGCCGCCCCACTCCGCCTCGTTGTCAGGAAGGTCGGACCGGTTGATCCCCAGCGTGGCGAGGAAGCTGCGCAGGGCGTCCCGGGTCTCGATGCGCGGTGTGCCGGAGTACGCGCACATGTCGACGAAGAACTGCCCGTCGGGATATTCGGCGATGCGCGAGCTGGCCCAGGCGACCGCGAGGGTGGTCTTGCCCGAGCCGGCCAGACCCCACAGCATGCAGCAGCGCGAGCCGGGCGTTGTCATCGCCTCGTCCATCTCGTGCAGCAGGTGGTGCCTGCCGACGATCCTCCCGATGCCGCCCGGGAGCATGTGCGGTGGCTCGGGCACCCGCGCCGCCGCTCGCGGCTGTTCGACGTAGATCGGGCCGGAGGAGCCCACCTGGAGGACCTGGTGCGCCAACAGGCCTTCGGCCACGTTGTGCGACGAGCTTCCGGAGGCGGGCTCCATGTCGGCCACCTTCCGGCTACATCGTGATGTCGCCGACGCGCTGGGCCTGCACCAGCTTGCCCACGTTGCTGGAGGCCACCACGTTGGTGCTGCCGATCGACATGGGCCCCTGCCGGAGCTCCCGCAGAAACTCCGGGTCCTCGGCCGCGAAACGGGCCAGGAGCGCACGGAGTTGCGCCATGTCGTCCGCCGAGGCGTCGCCCTGCGCGACCCGGTCAAGGGATTCGAGCATCCCCACCGGCTCGTCACTGCGGACGAATCGCCGCCGGATCATGTCGACGAGTGCCGCCCCGGACCCCTCGGCGATCTTGACGAGCGCCGCGGCGACGATTGCCTCGATCATGCGCTGCTCCTTGACCTGAAGGCCTGCGACAGGCGTCGGCACTCACCCCTTCGCCAGGCAAGGCTACCGATTCGTGTCGACCTCGGAAAGGCTCGTGACATGGTCGGCAACGTCGACACCGAGCCCCCGGCCGATCACCCGAAGGGCACCAGGTATCGACGCCGACACATGCCACCGCCGACGGATGCCTGGTGCCGAGCCACCGCAACCTGCCAGGGACGGCCTCGCCGCCGACGAGGGCCGGCGCGGCCTGTCGGAAGCCCGACACGGCGCAGCCGGCGGCGAAACGACGACGGCCCCGCTACCCGCTGCGGGGTACCGGGGCCGTCGTGGGTCGCGTCAGGCGCCGCGCAGGGTGGCGCCGAATCGCTCCGCCGCGACGGCGACCGCCGCGTCCCGCGCCGCGACCGCCTCCTCGACGGTCAGCGTCCGGTCCGGTGCCCGGAAGGTGAGCTTGTACGCCAGCGAGCGGCGGCCGGCGCCGAGCTGCGCGCCGGAGTACACGTCGAACAGCCGCACGTCCTCCAGCAGCTCACCGGCGCCCGCCTCCAGCGCCCGGCGCACCTGCTCCGCCGGCACCGACTCGTCCACCACCAGGGCCACGTCGATCAGCGCCGGCGGGAAGCCGGAGACCGTCGGCGCCGGCGTCACCGGGGTCGGCGGCAGCGTGTCGAGGTTCAGCTCCATCGCGCTGGTGCGGCGGGGCAGCTCCAACGCCGCGACCACCACCGGGTGCAGCTCGCCGGCGTGTCCGACGACCGAGCCGTCGACCCGCAGCTCGGCGCAGCGACCCGGGTGCCACGGGGCGTATTCGGCAGCGCGCACCTCGACCCGCTCGTCGGGGATCCCGGCGGCGGCCAGCACGTCACGGGCCGCCTCGATCGCGTCCGCCCAGCCGGCCGGTCGACCCGCACCCCACCAGCCGGCCGGGTCCAGGTCGCCGGAGAGCACCACCGCGACGTGCACCGGCTGCGCCGGCACCACCGCGTCGGCGGCTGCGAACTCCTCGTCGGTGGGGCGCCGGTCCACGCCCATCGCCGGCGGGCTGCCGGCGCCGAGGCGCGGGTGGAAGACCGCACCGATCTCGTAGAGGGCGAGGTCGCGGTGACCCCGGCCGAGGTTGCGCTTGAGGATGCCGAGCAGCGGGCCGAGCAGCGTGGTGCGCAGCAGCGGCTCCTCCTCGGACAGTGGGTTGGCCAGCCGCACCGCGGGCCGACGCGGGTCGTCGGCCGGCAGGCCGAGCTGGTCGGCCAGCTCCGGCGACACGAACGGGTGCGCGAGCACCTCCACGTACCCCCGCTCGGCCAGCGACCCGGCGACGGCCCGGCGGCGACGCTGCCGCGGGGTCAGACCGCGCCCCGGAGGCGCGGTCGGCAGCACCGACGGCACCCGGTCGTACCCGTCGAGGCGGACCACCTCCTCGACCAGGTCGGCCGGGTCGGTCAGGTCGGGCCGCCAAGTCGGCGGGGTCACGCTCAGCACCGTCCCGACGCCGCTGGCCACGCCGACCGCGCCCGGGTCCTCGGACAACCGGTCCGCGCCCTGGGCGACAGTGCAGCCGACCCGCTCCAGTAGGGCGACCACCCGCGCCGGCGGGTACTCGACGCCGACCCGGCGGGTCGGCAGGTCCGCCGGAAGACTGATCGGGGTACGCGGCCGGACGTGGTCGATGTCCAGGATCTCCGCACTCGGCGTGCCCCCGCCGTGCTCGGCGAGCAGCCGCACGGCACGCTCCAGCGCGACCAGCGCCACGGCCGGGTCCACGCCCCGCTCCCAGCGCTTCGCGGCCTCGCTGAACAGCTTGTGCCGGCGGGCGGTGCGCCCGACCATCGCCGGGTCCCAGTGCGCCGCCTCGAAGAGCACTGTGGTGGTGCCGGCGACGACCTCGCTGGTCTCGCCGCCCATCACCGCGGCGAGGGAGATCGGGCCAGTGTCGTCGCAGATCACCATGTCGTCGGCGGTGAGCACCCGGTTGACCCCGTCGAGGGTGGTCAGCTTCTCCCCCGCGTCGGCGCGACGGACCACCAGCGGCCCGGCGATCCGGTCGGCGTCGAAGGCGTGCATCGGCTGGCCCAGCTCCAACATCACGTAGTTGGTGATGTCGACAGGCAGCGAGATGCTGCGGATGCCGGCGGTGACGAGCCGCTGCTGCATCCAGGACGGTGTGGGCGCGGTCGGGTCGACCCCGCGGACCAGGCGGGCCGTGAACCGGTCGCAGCCGACCGTGTCGCGGACCTCCACCGGGTACGCCGGCGTCTCGGTGCCACCCGGGGCCGGCGCCAGGGCCGGGTCGCGCAGCGGCACGTCGAACGCGTGCGACAGCTCCCGGGCCAGGCCGCGCAGGCTCAGCGCGTACCCCCGGTCAGGGGTGATCTCCAGATCGAGGACGACGTCGTCGAGGCCGACCACCGGGCGCGCGTCGTCGCCCGGCTTGGCCGTCACGTCCGACCCCAGCACGATGATGCCGGAGTGGTCGTCGCCCAGGCCCAGTTCCTTGGCGGAGCAGATCATGCCCGCCGAGTTGTGCCCGTACGTCTTGCGGGCGCCGATGGCGAACCCGCCGGGCAGCACGCCGCCGGGCAGGATCACCACCACCCGGTCACCCGGGGCGAAGTTACGGGCACCGCAGACGATCTCCTGCGGCTCGCCGGTGCCGTTGGCGGCACCCACGTCGACCCGGCAGAACCGGATCGGCTTCTTGAAGCCGGTGAGCTCCTCGATCTCGCAGACCTCACCGACGACCAACTGGCCGGTGACGGTCTCGGCCAGGTCCACAGCGGACTCGACCTCGATGCCGAGGTCGACCAGGGCCTGCTCCAGGTCACCGGTGGGCAGGTCGGCGGGGAGGTCGACGTACTCCCGCAGCCAACTGACAGAAACTCGCATGACTTCAGACCACCGTTCCCGTGTCTCGTACCCGCATCGCCTATGCCCCGGTCCCGAGCGCGCGGCTGAACCGCACGTCGCCCTCGAAGAGATGGCGGATGTCGCTGACCCCGTGCCGGACCATCAGGGTCCGGTCGATGCCCATGCCGAAGGCGAATCCGGAGTAGACCTCCGGGTCGACGCCGCAGGCGCGCAGCACCCGGGGGTTGACCATGCCGCAGCCACCCCACTCGACCCACTGCGGGCCGTCACGGTGCTCCGGGAACCACACGTCGAACTCCGCCGACGGCTCGGTGAACGGGAAGTAGTGCGGCCGCCACCGGGTCTTCGCCTCCGGGCCGAACATCGCCCGGGCGAAGTGGTCCAGCGTGCCCCGCAGGTGGGCCATCGTGATGCCCTTGTCGACCACCAGGCCCTCGGCCTGGTGGAACACCGGGCTGTGGGTGGCGTCGATCTCGTCGGTGCGGTAGACGCGGCCCGGCACGATCACGTAGATCGGCGGCTTGCGGCTGAGCATCGTGCGGGTCTGCACCGTCGAGGTGTGCGTACGCAGCACCAGGCCGGAGCCCTCCGGTGCGATGTGGAAGGTGTCCATCAACCCGCGCGCCGGGTGGTCGGCGGGGATGTTCAACGCGTCGAAGTTGACCCACTCCAGGTCGACCTCGGGCCCCTCGGCCACCTCGTAGCCCATCCCGACGAAGAGGTCGCTGATCGACTCCATCAGGGTGCTCAATGGGTGCCGGGCGCCGCGCGGACGCCGGTCGTAGGGCAGGGTGACGTCCACCCGCTCCTCGACCAGCACCCGCTCGGCCTGCTCGCGCTCCACCACCTCGGCGCGCTCGGCGTACGCGGACTCGATCGCCCGGCGGGCCTCGTTGACCCGCTTGCCGGCGTCGGACTTCGCGGCCGGCGGCAGCGCGCCGATCTCCCGGCGCGCGAGGGAGACCGGTGACCGGTCACCCAGGTGCACCGAGCGCAGCGCGGTCAGCGCGTCCGGGTCGGCCGCGGCCTCGAACGCCTTCGTGGCGTCAGCGACGGCCTCGGCCAGGGCGGCGGGGTCGAGCAGGGCGACCTGCTTCGGGTCGTACGGATCGTTGCGGTAGCTCATGGCGTACGGGCACTCCCTCACGGCGGCGCCAGCCCTCACCGGGGCGGCTAGGCGAGTCTACGGACGCGCGGCTGTGCCGCAGCCCGCCGGTAGGAGTTGCGCAGGGAGCAGGTCAGGCCCGCCGCCCGCCGACACCGGCGGGCTGGCTAAACGAACGCCGTGTCGCGTTCATGGACGGACGCTCTCCCCTGCTGTCAGTGGCGCCGGAGGCAATCACCCTCAGCGCTGCGCTCTTGCTGAAGCGTACAGGCAGACCGCGGCGGCGGCAGCCAGGTTGAGGCTCTCCGCGCGCCCGTACAGCGGCACCCGCACCGTGGTGTCGGCGGCCGAGGTCAACTCCTCGGGCAGCCCGTGCGCCTCCGAGCCGAACAGCCAGGCGGTGGGCCCGACGAGCCGACCGTAGTCGGTCAGGTCGTCCAGGTCGCTGTCGCCGTACCCGGTGGTGGCGAAGATCGACAGCCCGGCGGCGCGCAGCCCGTCGACCACAGCGACCGGGTCGGCGGCGCGCACCACGTCGAGGTGGAAGAGGCTGCCGGCCGAGGCCCGCACACACTTGCCGTTGTACGGGTCGACGGCGTCTCCGGCGAAGATCACCGCACCCGCACCGGCCGCGTCGGCGGTGCGCAGCACCGTGCCGGCGTTGCCCGGGTCGCGGATCTCGGCGAGCACCGCCACCAGCCGGGGCGCACCCGCGAGGGCCTGCTCCAGTGAGACGTCCAGGTGCCGGCAGACGGCCACCAACCCCTGTGGGGCGACGGTCTCGGTCAGCGCCGCGAGGGCGTCGTCGGTCACCTCGGAGACCGGCACGTCGGCGCGGGCCGCCGTGGCGGCCAACTCCGGATACCGGTCGAGCGCGGTGGTCGTACCGAACAGTTCGGTGACCACCTCCGGCCGCGCGAGGGCCTCGCGGACCGCCTGCGGGCCCTCGGCCAGGAAACGGCCTGTGGCGTCGCGGTCCCGGCGGCGTTGCAGGCGGCGGGCGGCGACAACCCTGGGGGTACGCGGGGTGAAAGCCATGATGTGCGCTCCTCCGGCACGATTGAGGCGCCCCCCGGACGGCGGTGCCGACACGGGAGACGCCTCGCTCTGGTGCGTGGGGATCAGGCGGCCTGAGCCGCCGCGCCGCCGGTGCCCTCGGCCGTGACCGCGGCCCGGGCCAGCTCGACGATCGCCGCGAAAGAGGCGGCGTCGTTGACAGCCATGTCGGCCAGGATCTTGCGGTCGACCTCGATGCCGGCCAGACGCAGGCCCTGGATCAGACGGTTGTAGGTCATCCCGTTGGCCCGGGCGCCCGCGTTGATCCGCTGAATCCACAGCTGCCGGAAGTCGCCCTTGCGGTCGCGACGGTCCCGGTAGGCGTACTGCATCGAGTGCAGCACCTGCTCCTTGGCCTTGCGGTACAGGCGGGAGCGCTGACCGCGGTAACCACTCGCGGACTCCAGCAGGGTACGACGCTTCTTCTGGGCGTTTACAGCCCGCTTGACGCGTGCCATCTCAACTCCTAATTACGTAAAGGTGGCGCGCGTCAGCGGCCGAGCAGCTTCTTGATGCGCTTGACGTCGGCCTTGGCCAGCACGACCGTGCCGGTCAGCCGGCGGGTCTGGGTGGAGGGCTTCTTCTCCAGGTTGTGGCGGAGGCCGGCCTGCTGGGCAACGATCTTGCCCTTGCCGGTCACCTTGACCCGCTTACCCATCCCCGTGTGGCTCTTCATCTTCGGCATGTGGAACGTCTTCTCCCCTGTTACTCGCCGCTGGTGTCGGCGGCGAGGCCGGTGTCACCGGCTGCTGCGGTCTCGCTGACCGCCGCGGTCTCATCGGCTTCCGGAGTGGCGGACTCGTCCGCTGCCCGGTCCCGAGGTCCGCCGCGAGACGCCGTAGCGGCGACCGCGGAGGCCTTGACGGCCCGATGCGGGGCGAGAACCATGATCATGTTTCGACCGTCCTGCTTCGGAGCGGCCTCGACGTATCCCAGTTCCGTGATCTCGGATTCGAGCCGGCGCAGGAGCCGGTAACCCAGCTCCGGGCGGCTCTGCTCGCGACCGCGGAACATGATCGTCACCTTGACCTTGTCGCCCGCCTTGAGGAACCGCACCACGTGACCCTTCTTGGTCTCGTAGTCGTGCGGGTCGATCTTCGGCCGAAGCTTCATTTCCTTGATGACGGTCTGCTGCTGATTACGCCGCGCTTCGCGCGCCTTGAGTGCGCTCTCGTACTTGAACTTGCCGAAGTCCATGAGCTTGCACACCGGCGGGCGCGCCATCGGCGCAACCTCGACCAGGTCCAGATCGACGTCCGCGGCCAGCTGAAGAGCGCGCTCCAGCGGGACGATGCCCACCTGCTCACCCTCTGGGCCGACCAGTCGGACCTCACGTGCCCGGATCTGCTCGTTCACGCGTGGTTCGACGCTGATGGGGCCTCCTCGAGTCGTTTCTGCTCAGTCGCCGACCCCTGCGGCTCCCGGGAGGGAACCGACCCGAAAAGCAGAAGGCCCCGGCGCATGCCAGGGCCCGCTCGACCGGTCAGCACGATCACAAGGATCGCGCATCCGGCACCGGGACATGCCCGGAACCGGTGACCGGACCCGGCCACCGTAGCGGCGACTCGGGTGGGAGCAGGCGCTCCGCTTTCAAGGCTGTCTGCTCGCACGCGGAGACAGCCTGGTCGACTCGATAACACTACACCGGCGCCCCGGCGACCCCCAAACCGGGCACGACCTGCGGCCGCGCCGCGTCGCCGTCGCGCGTCAAGATCCGCGCACTTTCCTCTGAACTGCTGCCGCAGGGTGCGGCGGTTCGGCCGGGTCAGCGGCCGACGGCGCGCTCGGCGAGGCGGGCCTGGTGGGCCTCGTGCAGCCGGCGCAGCGCGCGGACCCCGTCGACGGCCAACTCCTTGTCGGCGGCCTGCAACGCGACCATCGGCAGCAGGTCGTCGTCGTGCAGCTCCAGGCTGGCCCACGGCGCGCCCCGGTCGAAGCGGACGCCCCGGACAACCTCCCAGGGCAGCTCGTAGGAGCTGATGACGTTACGGACCCGGATGCTCCGTGCGTCCGCCTCCACCCGGGGACGGGTGAACAGCAGGAAGCCCAGCGCCCCGAAGATGCCCAGGCCGATCATGGCGATCTGGTCGCCGCGCTGGAAGCTGCCGTAGCCATCGCCGGTCGGGCCGCTCAGCGACGTGGCGACCAGACCGAACACCACCACCAGGGCAGCCGCCGCCGACCAGCAGACCACGCGGATGCGGCGGGGCTTCAGGCGGACCAGTTCGGTTTCACTCACCCCATCAGTCTGCCATCCGCACCCGGTCATCGAACGCACCACCCGCCGAGCCACCACCCCGAGCCCACCAGCCACCAGCCACCTCAAGATCGCGCTCGATCCAGGATCCAGTGGCCTCCGTCGAGATCGAGACCACTACTTCAATGATCGAGCGCGATCTTGCCGGTCGGGGACGGGGCCGTCGGGAAATCCCGCGCGCGCCGAGGCCGCGACGATCAGAGGCGGCAGGCGTGGATGTTGGTGACGAGGATGGCGCGGGCGCCCAGTTCGTACAGCTCGTCCATGATGCGGTGCACGTCGTCGCGGAGCACCATCGCCTGCACCGCCACCCAGCCCTCCCGGTGCAGCGGCGACACGGTGGGCGACTCGATGCCCGGGGTGAGCCCGCTGGCCCGGTCCAGCAGACCGGCCGGCACGTCGTAGGCGAGCATCACGTAGCGGCGGGCCACCAGCACACCGTGCAGGCGACGCAGCAACTGCTCGGCCTGTGGTTGGGCGGGCGCGCCGGCGCGCCGGACCAGCACCGCCGACGAGCGCAGCAGCGGCTCACCGAAGACCACCAGGCCCGCCTGGCGCAGGGTCGCGCCGGTTTCCACCACGTCCGCGATCACGTCGGCGACGCCGAGGCGTACGGCGTTCTCCACCGCGCCGTCGAGGCGGATCACGTCGGCCTTGACGCCCACCTCGCCGAGGTGCCGTTCGACCAGCCCCGGGTACGCGGTGGCGATGCGGTGACCGCCCAACTCCTGCACGGAGGCGATGTCGTCGGGGCGGGCGGCGAAGCGGAACGTGGCCCGGCCGAAGGCGAGGTCGACAACCTCCTCGGCCGGCGCGGCCGAGTCGATCAGCAGGTCCCGGCCGGTGATCCCGAGGTCGAGGTCACCGGAGCCGACGTAGGTGGCGATGTCCTTCGGGCGCAGGTAGAAGAATTCGACGTCGTTCGCCTCGTCCCGGCAGACGAGGTCCTTGGGGTCGGTGCGCTGGCGGTAGCCCGCCTCGCGCAGCATCTGGGCGGCCGGTTCGGCCAGGGTGCCCTTGTTGGGAATGGCGACACGCAGCATGACGGAGTGCTCCTTGGGTCCGGTTGGTGATCAACAGGGGTGGGAGGCACTCACAGATGTCGGTAGACGTCCTTGAGCTCGAGACCGCTGGCGAGCATCAGCACCTGGACCTGGTAGAGCAGCTGGGAGATCTCCTCGGCGGTGCGCTCCGGCCCCTCGTGCTCGGCGGCCATCCACGACTCGGCCGCCTCCTCGACGACCTTCTTGCCGATGAAGTGCACGCCCTTGTCCAGCGCGGCGACGGTGCCCGAGCCCGGGGTGCCGGCGGCGGCCTTGGCCTGCAGCTCGGCGAACAACTCCTCGAACGTCTTCACGGGGAACGATTCTTCCAGCCACCCGGGTGACGCCCCCCGTCCGGGTCCGTCGGAATCCAGCAAGCGGACAATTCCCTACCAACATGGTGGGACAATTGTCGATCGATGCCCATGGAGCTCTACGCTGTCCGCCATGGCCAGCCGCTCACGTCTCCTCGCGCTCATCTTCGCCGGTGCCGTCGTCGTAGCCACCGCCGGATGCGCGCCACAGGACGAGAAACCCACCCCCAATGTCACCGCCGCGCCGTCCTGCGCCAAGGACAGCCTGCCCACGCGTACGCCGGGCAAGCTGACCATCGCCACCGACCAGCCCGCGTACGAGCCCTGGTTCGCCAAGGACAAGCCGGACAGCGGCGAGGGCTTCGAATCCGCCGTCGCGTACGCGGTGGCCGAGAAGCTCGGCTACGCCCGCGGCGACGTCACCTGGACCCGGGTCAAGTTCGACACCGCCATCGCGCCGGGGCCGAAGGACTTCGACTTCGACATCAACCAGTTCTCCATCACCGACGAGCGCAAGCAGGCGGTGGACTTCTCGGCGCCGTACTACCTGGTGCGGCAGACCGTCATCGCGTTGAAGTCCTCGAAGATCGCCGGCCGGAAGTCGCTGGCCGAGCTGAAGGACGCTCGGCTCGGCGCGCAGGTCGGGACCACCAGCTACCAGGCGATCACCGACGTGATCAAGCCGACGGCCAAGCCGCAGGTCTACAACAGCAACGACGACGCCAAGAAAGCCCTCCAGAACGGGCAGCTGGACGGTCTCGTGGTGGATCTTCCGACCGCCTTCTACATCACCGGCGCGGAGATCACCGACGCGACGATCGTCGGGCAGGTGCCGCAGGTCGGTACGCCCGAGGCGTTCGGGTTGCTGCTGGACAAGAACTCCCCACTGACCTCCTGCGTGAGCGCGGCGGTCGGTCAACTCACCACGGCGGGCACGCTGAAGGAGCTGGAACAGAAGTGGCTCGCGCAGGTGGCGGGGGCGGCCGAGCTGCGGTGACGCTTCTGGATCATGTGCCCTCGGAGGCGCAGCTGCGGCGGTCGGCGTACCGGCGTCAGCAGACCGTCTACAGCGTGCTCGTCGCGGCGTCCTCGACGGCGGCGCTCGGCACGCTGCTGGTGATCGCGGTGACCGGGGCGCCGGGCTGGGACCGGGTCCGGCGGTCGTTCCTGGATCCGGAGATCGCCCGCGACGCGCTGCCCACGGTGCTGAGCGGGCTCTGGCTCAACGTACGGCTGCTGGTCTGCTGTGCGGTCGGCGCGCTGCTGCTCGGGCTGGTGATCGCCGTGCTGCGGACGCTGCGCGGGCCGGTCTTCTTCCCGGTCCGCGCGCTGGCCGCCGGCTACACCTACACCTTCCGCGGCCTACCACTGATCATCGTGCTGTACCTGCTCACCCTCGGCGTGCCCGGGCTGCGGTTGCAGGGCATGCCGCCGGTGCTGGTGCTGGGTGGGATCGCGTTGGTCCTCACCTACGGCGGCTACCTCGCCGAGGTGTTCCGGGCCGGCATCGAGTCGGTGCACTCCAGCCAACTCGCCGCGGCCCGCTCGTTGGGCCTGACCTACCGGCAGACGATGCGGCACGTGGTCCTGCCGCAGGCCGTCCGCCGGGTGGCGCCACCCCTGCTCAACGACGTGGTGGCGTTGCAGAAGGACGTCGGGCTGGTCTCGCTGGCCGGGCCGATCGACGCGGTCCGCGCCGCGCAGATCGCCACCGCTCAGACCTTCAACTACACGCCGTACGTCGTGGCGGGGGTGCTCTTCGTGCTGCTCGCGATCCCGCTGATCGCGGTCACCGACTGGGTGACGCTGCGCGCGGCCCGCCGACAGTCGGGAGGCTGACCCATGGCGTTGCTGCGCTGTCGGGGCCTGCGCAAGGAGTTCGGCGGGCACGCCGTGCTCGACCAGCTCGACCTGACCGTCGCCGAACATCAGGTGGTGGCGCTGATCGGCGCGTCCGGGTCCGGCAAGTCGACACTGCTGCGCTGCGTCAACCTGCTGGAGGAGTTGGACGACGGCACCATCGAGTTGGACGGGGAGGACATCTCCGATCCCCGGGTGGACCCGGACCGGGTCCGGCGGCGGATCGGCATGGTGTTCCAGGCGTACAACCTCTTTCCGCACCTGAGCGTGTTGGACAACATCACCCTCGCGCCGCGCCGCGTACATCGGCGGGGCCGGGCGGAGGCCGAGGCGCAGGCCCGGGAGCTGCTCGACCGGGTGGGGCTCGGCGCCAAGGCGGACGCCTACCCGGACCGGCTCTCCGGCGGGCAGCAGCAGCGGGTGGCGATCGTCCGGGCGCTGGCCAACTCACCTCGACTGATGCTGCTCGACGAGGTCACCTCCGCGCTCGATCCGGAGCTGGTCGGCGAGGTGCTGGCGATGATCCGCGACCTGAAGGCCGACGGCATGACCATGGTGCTGGCCACCCACGAGATGGGCTTCGCCCGGGAGGTCGCCGACGAGGTGTGCTTCCTCGACGCCGGGCGGGTCATCGAGAGCGGCCCGCCCGAGCAGGTGCTCGGCGAGCCGACCCAGCCCCGTACCCGGCAGTTCCTGCGCCGGATCATCGAGGCGGGCCGTCTCTGAAGGCCCGCCTTCAGAGACGGCAGAGGCCTCAGCCGCCGAAGCCGACCCGCTGGGCGTTGCCCGCCGCCACGGTCCGCACGGCCAGCGCCGCGTCGAGTGCCGCCACGGTGGCGGCCCAGCCCTTGTCCTCCGCCGAGCCGGGCAGACCGGCGCGGTCGCGGGCCTGCTCGATGGTCTCCACTGTCAACACGCCGTGCGCCACCGGCTTGCCCTCGTCCAGCGCCACCCGGGTCAGCCCGTCGGTGACCGAACGGCAGACGTAGTCGAAGTGGGCGGTGGACCCGCGGACCACCACGCCGAGGGCGACCACCACGTCGCAGCGGCGGGCGAGGGCCTGCGCGACCACCGGCAGTTCGACCGAGCCGGCGACCCGGGCGACCACGGAACGCGCGCCGCACGCCTCGGCGGCGGCCACCGCACGCTCCAGCATGTGATCGGTCAGCTCGCCGTGCCAGCGGGCGGCAACGACCCCGACGGTCAGCCCCGCGGCGTCGACCGCCTCGACTCCCGGCTCACCGAAACCCGCCATCGTCATGCTCCGATCTCGTCGTTGGCGACCGGACGCCCCAGCGGCGCCTCGGACACCTCGTCCAACTCGTCCAGCAGGTGACCCATCCGGTCCCGCTTGGTGCGCAGGTAGCGCATGTTCTCCGGGTGCGCCCCGACCGGCAGCCCCTCGCGGCCGGTGATGGTCAACCCGTACCCCTCCAGCCCGGCCCGCTTGGCCGGGTTGTTGGTCAGCAGCCGCATCGACCGCACGCCCAGGTCGTAGAGGATCTGCGCGCCGGTGCCGTAGTCGCGGGCGTCGGCCGGCAGGCCCAGGTCGAGGTTGGCGTCGACGGTGTCGCGGCCCAGGTCCTGCAACTGGTACGCCTGCAGCTTGTGCAGCAACCCGATGCCGCGCCCCTCGTGCCCACGGACGTAGAGCACCACGCCCCGGCCCTCCTGCCCGACCCGAGCCAGTGCGGCGTCCAGCTGCGGCCCACAGTCGCAGCGCAGCGAGCCGAACACGTCCCCGGTCAGGCACTCGGAGTGCACCCGGACCAGCACGTCCTGGCCGTCACCGATGTCACCCAGCACCATCGCGACGTGCTCGGCCGGGTCGTGCTCGGCGCGGTAGCCGAGCGCCCGGAACACCCCGTGCTTCGTCGGCATCCGGGCGTCGGCGACCAGCTCGACCTGCTTCTCGGTACGCCGCCGGTAGGCGATCAGGTCGGCGATGGTGACCAGCGTGAGGCCGTGCTCGGCGGAGAACTTCTCCAGGTCCGGCAGGCGCATCATGGTGCCGTCGTCATTGACCAGCTCGCAGAGCACACCCGCCGGACGCAGCCCGGCCAGCCGGGTCAGGTCGATGCCCGCCTCGGTGTGCCCCGGTCGGCGCAGCACCCCGCCCTCGCGAGCGCGCAGCGGCACCACGTGCCCGGGGCGGGCCAGGTCGGTCGGATCGGTCGCCGCGCCGGCGAGCAGTCGGCTGGTGTGCGCGCGGTCGGCCGCCGAGATGCCGGTGCTGACCCCCTCGCGGGCGTCCACTGTCACCGTGTACGCGGTGCCGCGCCGGTCCTGGTTGGTGTGGTGCATCGGCGGCAGGTCGAGCCGGTCGGCTTCGCTCTCGGTCAGCGCCACGCAGACGTAGCCGGAGGTGTAGCGGACCATGAACGCCATCAGCTCCGGCGTGGCCAACTCGGCCGCGAAGATCAGGTCGCCCTCGTTCTCCCGGTCCGCGTCGTCGACCACGACGACCGGCCGGCCGGCCGCGATGTCCGCGATCGCCTGCTCGATATCCCCAAAGCTGGTCATGCGACAGCCTCCGTGTAGATGGGCGTACGGACGGTCGCCGGTCGGGCGGCGCGGGAGGTGCGCCACCAGGCGGCGAAGCCCCAGACGCAGAGGGCGCCGTAGATCAGGTACATGACGGCCGACGGGTAGAACCCGCCGCGCAGCAGCAGCGGCACACCGACCGCGTCCACAGCGATCCAGAGCAGCCAGAACTCCACCCAGCCGCGGGCCATGCCGTACGTGGCCAGCAGGCTGCCGGTGAGGATCCAGGCGTCGGGCAGCGGGCCCCAGGAGCCGAGGGCCTTGAGCAGCGGGTACGCCGCGGCGGTGCCGATCACGGCGGCCACCAGCAGCATCAGTCGCTCCCGTCCGGTGGCCCAGCGCGGCACGACAGCGGCCTGCCCGGCGTCGGCGCGACGGTTGCGCTGCCAGCGCCACCAGCCGTAGACGCTGACCGCGAAGAAGAACACCTGCCGGCCGGCCTGCCCGTACAGGTCGTGCTCCTGCGGGGTGGCGAACACCCCGCCGAGGAAGACGGTGAGGAGCAACGCGTTACCGATCATGCCGACCGGCCACGCCCAGACCAGCCGGCGCAACCCGAGCAGCGCCGAGACCAGCCCGAACGCGTTGCCGACGATCTCCCTGGCCAGCACCGGCGAGCCGGCGACGTGCACCTGGGCGTCGAGCAGCCAGCTGAGCGGGCCCATCAGGCCACCCCGCCCGGCTGCGCGGTCGCCCCGCTGGCGTCGGTGAGCCGGTCGCCGAGCAGCCGCTCCACGTACTTGGCCAGCACGTCGACCTCCAGGTTGACCGGGTCGCCGACGCCCTTCGCGCCGAGCGTGGTCAGCTTGAGCGTGGTCGGGATCAGCCCGACGGCGAACTCGTCCGCGCCGACAGCGGCCACTGTCAACGAGACACCGTCGATGGTGATCGAGCCCTTCTCCACCACGTACCGGGACAGGGCGGCGGGCAGGCGGAACCGGACGGTCTCCCACTGCTCGGCCGGCTCCCGGGAGATCAGTTCACCGACGCCGTCGACGTGGCCCTGCACCAGGTGCCCGCCGAGCCGGCTACCGAGCGCGGCGGCCCGCTCCAGGTTGACCGGGTCGCCGGGACGCAGCGCGCCCAGCGCGGAGCGGCGCAGCGTCTCCCCCATCACGTCGGCGGTGAAGACACCGTCGGCCACCTCCACGACGGTCAGGCAGACACCGTTGACGGCGATCGAGTCGCCGTGTCGGGCGTCGGACGTGACCAGCGGGCCACGTACGCCCAGCAGCGCCGAATCGCCTGCCGTCGGCGCCACCTGGACGATCTCGCCCAATTCCTCGATAATGCCGGTGAACATCTCAGCCCTCCCTTTTGCGGGGCAAAGCGGTGATCCGGAGATCCGGACCGATCTGCGTAACGTCGACGAACTCCAGATCGATGGCCTCGGCGATGGTGGTCACTCCCGCGTCGACCAGAGCGGTCGGGCCGGCGCCGAGCAACCGCGGCGCGACGTACCCGACGATCTTGTCGACCAGGCCGGCCTCCAGGAACGCGCCGGCCAGCCGGGGGCCGCCCTCCAGCAGCACCGCGCGGATCCCGCGCTGGTGCAGCGCCGCGAGCAGCGCCGACAGGTCGACCCGGCCGTCCGGGTCGGCGCCGACCTCGTCGGCGGTTGCGATCCACGTCCGTGCGGCGCCGTCGCGAACCCGGGCGTCAGCCGGGGTACGCCCCGAGCTGTCCACCACCACCCGCAGCGGCTGCCGGATGGCCAGGCTGCCGTCGCGCAGGTTGCGGGCGGTCAACCGGGGGTCGTCTGCGAGCACGGTGCCCACCCCGGCGATGACCGCGTCGACAGTGCCGCGCAGCGCGTGCACGTCGATCCGGGCCGCCTCCGAGGTGATCCACATGCTGGTGCCGTCCGCCGCGGCGGAGCGCCCGTCGAGCGTGGCGGCGTACTTCCAGATCACGTACGGCCAGCCCCGGCGCATCGAGGTCAACCACGCGACGTTGCCGGCCTCGGCCTCCTCACCGCGTACCCCCAGGTCGACCCGGACCCCGGCGGCGCGCAAGGTGGCGGCGCCCCCGGAGGCGACCGGGTTCGGGTCGGGCACGGCGATGACCACCCGGCCCACCCCGGCCTGGACGAGCGCGGAACTACAGGGGCCGGTGCGGCCGGTGTGGTCACAGGGTTCCAGAGTGACGACAGCGGTGCCGCCCTTGGCCCGCCGCCCGGCCTGCGCCAGGGCGACGATCTCGGCGTGCGGCCCCCCGGCGTACGCGTGGAAGCCCTCGCCCACGACCTCGCCGTCGGGGTCGAGGAGCACGCACCCGACCACGGGGTTGGGGCTGGTGGTGCCGAGCCCGCGCGCTGCCAACTCGATCGCACGCCGCATCGCCTCATCAACGGAGACGCTGGCCATCGCCCTGCCCCTGCCCTCTCACTCGCCGGTCCGCGCGCGGGCGGTCAGGGAGGCGGTGGCCATGGGGCCACGGGCAGGCGGTGGCGGATTCCGGGAACGGCACAGCCGCCCCGGGAGGGTCGGCACGGCACGCTGAAGCCAGCGGCCGGCTCGGACCCGTCCGTCCCGCGCGCTGTCTCCCATCCGGACTGTCTGGGAGCGGACGAACCGCCCCCAACCGTCGGCCCCGGATTTTCACCAGGTCCACCGGACGGCAGAGCCGTCCGGGTCGCGGGCTGACCACGGTTGGACCGTGGATCACCGCCGGTTCGGAATTTCACCGAGTCCCGCCAGCGCGTGGTGGGTACACGGGAAGTCTTACACGCCGATCCGGCTCCGCCGCCACCTAGGCGAGCTACTTCACAGCGGTATCACGCTCAGGTGACGCCGCGACGCCGGTCCACCGCCACGTACGAGCCCGGTTGACTCTTGGCCACCGTCTTCATCTCCGAGGCCACCGCGATCGCTTCGAGCGGGTCGGTGAACCGCTTGCCGGCGTCGGAGAGGGACACCCCGATGGAGAGCGTGACCAGGGCCGCCCGCCGGATGTTGCCGCGTCGATCCTTCAACTCGACAAAGCCGCGCTCCCGGTCAGTCTGGTCGTAGAGCGTGTCGGCGGCGTTCTCGAAGTCGACGACCGCCCGGGACGTCAGTGGGCGCACCTGGTCCGGGGCACAGACGATGACGAAGTCGTCGCCGCCGACGTGGCCGAGGAAGGCCGGTGGCAGCCCGACGCCCACCACCGCCCGGTGCAGGCTGCGGGCGAGCGCGGAGATGAAGTCGTCGCCGCGCACGAAGCCGTACCGGTCGTTGACGCTCTTGAACCGGTCGATGTCGACGTAGCCGACGGCGTAGTCCACGCCGTTTCGGACCCGATCGCTGATCTCCCGGCGGATCCGGCTGTTACCGGGCAGCCCGGTCAGCGGGGAGACCTCCCGGAACTCCTTGTTGCGGCGCAGCGTGGACGAGACCCGGGCCACCAGCTCGGCGGTGTCGAACGGCTTGACCAGGTAGTCGTCCGCGCCGGCGCTGAGCCCGTGCACCTTGTCGACGGTCATCCCCTTGGCGGTCAGCATGATCACCGGAAGGGCGGACGTCATCGGGTCGGCGCGCAACCGGCGGGTCAGCTCCAGCCCGTCGATCCGGGGCATCATGAGGTCGACCACCGCCAGGTCCGGCCGCTGGCGCTCGATGATCTCCAGTGCCTCCTGGCCGTCGCTGGCGTGGACCACCTCGAAGCCGTGCAGCCGCAGGTTGAACTCGACGAACCGGGCGATGTCCTCGTCGTCGTCCACGACGAGAATGATGTCCTTACGGTCGGCCTCGGGCTCCACCTCAGGCCCCGGGCGCCGCGCGTTCCGCCAGTGCCCGCAGGTGCCGAACCGCCTCCGCCGGGTCGGAGGCCCCGTACACGGCGGTGCCGGCCACGAACGCGTCGGCGCCGGCCGCGGCCGCCTGCTCGATGGTGTCGGCGGCGATCCCGCCGTCCACCTCGATGCGCAGCTCCAGGTGCCCGGCCGACACGTGCCGCCGGGCCGTCCGCACCTTCTCCAGCAGCTGCGGAATGAACCGCTGCCCACCGAAGCCCGCCTTGATCGTCATGATCAGCAGGGTGTCGAAGCTGGGCAGCAGGTCCAGATAGGGCTCGATCGGGGTGTCCCGGTCGATGGCCAGGCCCGCCTTCGCACCGGCCGAACGCAGGTCCTTGGCCAGCGCCACCGGGTCGTCGGACGCCTCGGCGTGGAAGGTGACGTTGTACGCCCCGGCATCGGCGTACCCGGGGGCCCACCGGCGCGGGTCCTCGATCATCAGGTGCACGTCGAAGGGCATCGCAGTGACAGCCCGCAGGCTCTGCACCACGGGCAGCCCAATGGTCAGGTTCGGCACGAAGTGGTTGTCCATCACGTCGACGTGCAACCAGTCCGCGGCGTCCTCGACGGCACGGACCTCTTCGGCGAGGCGGGCGAAATCGGCGGCCAGGATGCTCGGCGCGACGATCGGCGGCGGTACGGTCACGGGGCCAGTGTACGAACGTGGCCACCCGCCACCCGCATCGCGGCACCTCTGGGGACGCGCTGTGATTCAGCAGTGACCATTGGTGCAGAATTGGACGCTCCGGACCCCTGAATCCGGACGAACAGACATCAGCCACTGGCCGATCGACGGAAACGCGACGACACTCCAACCGGGACGGTGCCGTAGGCTGCACGCCCGCCGGGGTCTCGCCGCGGGGCGCGGCGACCGGCCGCCAGCTCCCGGGAGGGCGGACGATGCGACGGTGGCTTCCAGCGCTGGTGCTGGCCAGCGTCACGACGATGCTGCTGGCCGGCTGCACGCCGGCGCGGGGCGCGGACGGTGATCTCACCGACGACTGGCCGACGCTGCGGGTTCCCAAGCCGTTCACCCCCGCCACCGACACCTGCCTGCCACGGATCGCCACGGTCGTGCAGGCCAGCACGTACGAGACGGTGGACTGCGCGCGCAACCACCTGGCCGAGACCATCCACGTCGGCACCTTTGTCGGGCCCGACGCGCTGACCGAGGCCCGACCGGCACCCGGATCGTCGGCGCTGCGCACGGCTCGCGCCGAGTGCGACCAGCGGGCCCGGGAGGTGCTCGGCGGCGACTGGCACACGGCCCGGCTCGCGCTGTCCCTCGCGTTGCCGTCCGCGCCCGCCTGGGCCGGCGGCGCCCGCTGGTTCCGCTGCGACATCAGCGAGACCGGCAGCATCGACAACACCCGCGCGGTGAACCGCACCGGCAGTCTGCGCGGCGCGTTGATCGGCGACACGCCCCTGACGCACCGCTGCTTCGACCCCAAACTGATCGGCGACAACCTCAACTACATGGCGCCGGTGCTCTGCACCGAGCCGCACCGCGCCGAGTTCGTGGGCGTCTACGAGGAGCGGGACATGAGCTGGGCGGAGTTCGCCAAGTCCGCCGAGCAGGCGCACCGGCGCTGCATGGCGCTGATCGCCAAGTTCGCGGCGGTACCCAACAACAGCGAGCTGCCGTACCGGGCCGGGTCCATCTACTACCCACCGTCGCAGCGGGAGTGGGAGGAGGGCGACCGTGGAGTGCGCTGCTTCCTGTGGAGCGACGACCGCAAACTCACCCGCTCGATGCGCGGCGCCGGTCCCGAGGGACTGCCCGCGATCTGAGCATCGTTGCCGTATGCTGCTGCGCCGTGGCGCTATCGACCGGCTGGGGCCGGTCGGGGGCCAGCAGCGGCGGGAGGTCGGGATGCGACGGTGGCTGGCGGCGTTCGCCGGAGGTGGGGCGCTGGCCCTGGCACTGGCCGGGTGCGGCGCACCCGCCGGAATCGACAGTGACCTCATCGACGACTGGCCGGCGCCCGTCGCGGCGCAGCAGTTCGTCCCCGCCGCCGACGTCTGCCACCAGAGCTCCCAGCAGGTCGGCTTCCTGACCGGCTACAACCCGACGGCGTGCACCGAGGCGCACCGGGTGGAGACCATGCACGTCGGCACCCTCACCGGCCCGGGCGCCGGCGGCGGCACGCCCCCGCAGCCCGGCTCGGCCGGCATGCGGGCCGCGCAGACCGGGTGCGACACGGCGGTCAACAAGGCGGTGGGGGCCGACTGGCGTTCCGGGCGGCTCGGCCTGACCGTCGTGCTGCCCTCGCCGCAAGCCTGGTCGGGCGGAGCCCGCTGGTACCGCTGCGACGTCACCGAGATCGCCAGCATCGACGACACAGCAGTCGACCTACGCACCGGCAGCCTCCGGGGCACGCTGTCCGGAGCGGCTCCGCTGGCCTACCGCTGCTTCAACCCGAAGATGGTCAAGGACGACATCGACGAGATGGTCCCGGTCTCCTGCACCGCCAAGCACCACGCCGAGTTCGTCGGCGTCTGGCAGGCGCCGGACACCAGCTACGCCGAGTTCACCCGCAGCACCAAGCGGACCCACCGGGCCTGCCAGACGATGATCGCCAAGTACGCCAAGGTCCCGGACAACTCCCAGCTCGACTTCCGCGCCGGCACGATCTACTACCAGCCGTACGAGGAGGAGTGGCGCAACGGGAACCGGGGCGTGCAGTGCTTCCTCTGGATCTCCGACCGGAACCTGACCCGCTCGATGAAGAACGCCGGCACCAAGGGCCTCCCGGTCACCTAGGGAGTGTCGGTCGCCCAGAGCGTGAGCGCACGGCGTCCGGCCGGTCTGCTGACCGGCCGGACGCGTGGAACGGATCAGCCTCGGCGCAGGACGGCGAGGAACATCGCGTCGGTGCCGTGGCGGTGTGGCCAGAGCTGCACTGTCGGCCCGTCACCGAGACCGGGCATGCCGGCCGGCAGCAGCGGGCGGGCGTCCACGAAGTCCACCGCAACCCCGCTACGGCGGGCCGCCTCGGTCACCGTCACGTGCGTCTCGACGGTGTGCGGCGAACAGGTGACATAGGCGACCAGGCCACCCGGGCGGACCGCCCGCAGCGCCGCGCCGAGCAGTTCCCGTTGCAGCCGGGTCAGCGGCGGCAGGTCGGACGGTTGGCGACGCCAGCGCGACTCCGGCCGACGACGCAGCGACCCCAGCCCGGTACACGGTGCGTCGACCAGCACCCGGTCGAAGTGTTGCTCCGGCAGTTTCGGGTCGCCGCCGACCTCACGGCCGTCCATGGTCAGCACGGTCACCGGCAGGTCCCGGGTCGCCAGGGAGACCAGCCGGGCGCGGTGCTCGGCCACCTCCACCGCGGTCACCCGGGCACCCCGCTGCGCGGCCAGCGCGCCGAGCAACCCGGCCTTGCCACCCGGGCCGGCGCACAGGTCCAGCCAACGCCCGTCCGGGCCGTCCAGCGGCGCGTCGGCGAGCGCGGTGGCCACCAACTGGGAGCCCTCGTCCTGGACGTGGGCCCGGCCGTCGACGACCGCAGGGATGTCGCCCGGCGACCCGCCGGGGAGATAGACGGCGTACGGCGAGAAGGCACCGGGCGCACCGCCGACCTGGTCGGCCAGCTCGACCGGGTCGATCAGGCCGGGCCGGGCGCACAGGTGCACCGGAGGGCGCTCATTGTCCTCGATAAGGAGGCGCTCCGTCTCACCCAGATCGCCGCCGAGCGCCTCAGAGAAGGCCCGCACGATCCACTGCGGGTGGCTGTACGCCAACGCGAGGTGCCCGACCGGGTCCGTCTCCATCGGTGGGGCGAGCTTCGCCACCCAGGCGTCCGCGTCACGGCTGGACACCTCGCGCAGCACCGCGTTGGCGAAGCCGGTAGCGCCCGGTGCGACCGAACGGACCAGGTCCACAGTCGACGAGACCGCGGCGTGCGCCGGCACCCGGGTGTGCAGCAGTTGGTACGCCCCGAGCCGCAGCGCGTCGCGTACCGGCGGGTCGATCCGGGCCACGTCCCGGCCGGCCGCGTCGGTCAGGATCGCGTCCAACGTGCCCAGGTGGCGCAGGGTGCCGTAGGTCAGCTCGGTGGCGAAGGCCGCGTCCCGACCGAACAGCCCCTCCTCCCGCAGGATGATGGGCAGCACCAGGTTGGCGAACGCGTCGTCCCGGTGCACCGCCGCCACCGCCTCGTACGCGGCGCGGCGCGGTCGGTCCAGCGGTGGTCGGACCGGGCGGCGATCCCCGCCACGGCCGGTCGACGGGCCGGAGCGCGTCGGTCGGGTTCCCTCCGGTGCCGTCACGCGAAGTCCTCTCCTGTGCCGACCCGGACGCCGCGCGCCCAGTCGGTCGCGTCCATCGCCCGCTTGCCCGCGGCGCGGACCTCGCCGAGACGTACCGGCACGGTCGCCGTGCCGGCCAGCACCCGGGACTTCTCCACCAGCAACTCCCCCGGCTTCAGCTCGGGGCCGTCGGGCACCGGGACGACCGGGCCGAGCTTGACCCGCTCGTCGCGGAACGTGGTCCAGCCGCCCGGCGCGGGCGTGCAGGCCCGGATCCGCCGGTCCACGGCGAAGGCCGGGTCGCCCCAGCGCACCCGCGCGTCGTCCACTGTCAGTTTCGGCGCCAGCGACACTCCGTCGGCCGGCTGGGGCTCGGCGCGGGCGGTGCCGTCGGCGATCGCGTCGAGCACCGCCACCAGCAGCCCGGCGCCGGAATCGGCGAGCCGCCCCAGCAGGTCGCCGGAGGTGTCGGTGGGGCGGATCTCGTCGGTCAGCGTGCCGTACACCGGGCCGGTGTCCAGACCCTCTTCCAGTTGGAAGACGCTGGCCCCGGTCAGCTCGTCGCCGTGCAGCACGGCGTGCTGCACGGGCGCGGCGCCACGCCATGCGGGCAGCAGGGAGAAGTGCAGGTTGATCCAGCCGTGCCGGGGGATCTCCAGGGCCGCCGGCGGCACCAGCGCGCCGTAGGCGACCACCGGCACGCAGTCCGGCTCCAGCTCGCGTAGCCGGTCGAGGAACTCCGGCTCGCGGGGGCGGGCGGGCGTGAGCACCTCGACGCCGTGCTCGTCTGCCCACGCCCCGACCGGCGACCGGGACAGGCCCCGTCCGCGGCCTGCGGGCGCGTCGGGCCGGGTGACCACGGCCACCAGCTCGTGTCGGGAGGCGGCGACGGCGGCCAGGGCGGGAACGGCGACGGCCGGCGTACCGGCGAAGATCACGCGCATCCGGGTCAGCGCCCCAGACCGAAGGGGTCGCTGATGTGCGGGCTGAGCTTGACAGTGGGCGGGGCCGACGCGTCGTACCAGTCGGCCTGGCGGATCGCCTTCATGGCTTCCTTGCGCCCCTCCGCGTCAAGCCGGTCCAGGAAGAGCACCCCGTCGAGGTGGTCGGTCTCGTGCTGCACGCAGCGCGCCATCAGGCCGGTGCCGACGATCTGCATCGGGTCGCCGAACGAGCTGAAGCCCTTGGCGACGACGTTCTGCCGACGCTTGGTGTCGAAGTAGAGCCCGGGGATCGACAGGCAGCCCTCCGGGCCGTCCTGCTCCTCCTCGTCGGGGAACTCCAGCACCGGGTTGATCAGGTGCCCGAGGACGTCGTCGACGTCGAAGGTGAACACCCGCAGGCTCACACCGAGCTGCGGCGCGGCCAGGCCGGCGCCGTTCTGCTCACGCATCGTGTCGGTGAGGTCGGCGACGAGCCGACGTAGCTCGGCGTCGAAGTCGACCACCGGATCGGCCGGCGTGCGCAGCACCGGATCCCCAAACAGACGGATGGGCTGGACGGTCACGCGGGACGGCTCCTTCTTCGGGTGGACGAGCGGTGCCGTACCAGTCTACGGAGTGCCCGGCCGGGCGTCGGGCGGCGCACCTCGCTCAACCACCGCCGGTGTGCCCAGCGTCACGGCGGGCTCCCCGGCCAACAGCTCCCGCACCCGCTCGGCGTCCGGGTGGCCGAGATCGTCGAGGATGCCCAGGGCCCGCCGCCAGGTACGCGCGGCGCCGGCCGCGTCCCCCACCGCCTGCCGGCTCTCGCCGAGCCGGGACAGGGTGTCCGCCTCGTCGTAGCGGTCGCTGACCCGCCGGTACAGCCCGATGGCCCGCTGGAAACAGCGGATCGCCGCCCGGTGGTCAGCGAGGCGGGCGTGGATGAAGCCGAGGCTGTCCCAGGTGTTCGCCTCGCCGTGCCGGTCGCCTGTCGTCCGCAGCAGCGCCAACGCCTCCCGGCAGTGCCCGAGCGCCGGCTCGTACCGGCCGAGCTGTGCGTACGCCCACCCCACCGCGTTGCGGGCGCTGGCCTCCCCGGCGACGTGCCCGGCGGCCCGGTACAGCGCCAGGGCCCGCTCGCTCTGCTCCAGGGACTCGGCGTGCCGGCCGAGCCCGTCGAGCATCGCGCCGAACGCCCGGTGGGTGCGCGCCTGCCCGGTGTGGTCAGCCAACTCCGCGAAGATCACCAGGGCCTGCCGGTAGTTCCTCGCCGCCTCGTTCACCCGACCCAGCCGGGACAGCACCCGGGCGAGGTCGCGGTGGGCGTTCGCCTGCCCGGGTCGGTCGCCGGCCCGCTGCGCCCCGGCCAGGGCGTTGCGCTGGGCCACGGCCAGGTCCGGCCACCGCCCCCGGCGTTGCAGGAAGTCCACCAGTGTCCAGGCCAGCTGCCACGCATGGCCGTCGAACCCGGCCCGCCTCGCGTGGGCGACCGCCGCCAGCAGCACCGGATACTCGACGCTGAACCAGGCGAGCGCCTGACCGAGGTCGGTGATCTCCTCGGGCAGCACACCTGGCGCGGCGGTGGTGAGGGTGACCGGGTCCCGACCCGGTTGCAGCAGCAGCGCCGCAGCGTGGGCGGTGTGCAGGTAGTGGTCCAGCCCACGCCGGATCGCGGCCCGCCGGGCCTGCTCCGGTTCGAGACGTTCGACCTGCTCGGCCGCGTACGCCCGGAGCAGGTCGTGCGCGCCGAACCGGCCGGGGGCGTGCTCGGTGACGAGGTGCGCGTGGGCCAGCTCGGCCAGCAGTCGGGGCACCTGGGCCCGGGGCAGCCCGGCCAGACTGGCCGCCGCGGCGAACCCGATGTCCGGTCCGGGATGGCAGCCGAAGAGCCGGAACAGGCGGGCCGCCGCCGGGCTCAGGCTCCGGTACGACCAGGAGAAGACGGCCTGCACGTCGGTGCCGGCGTCCCCTCCGTCGAACGAGTCGAGTGGTCGCGGCGCCGCCCACAGTTCGGCCGCGAGGGTGGCCAGCGGGAACGTCGGCTTCTCCGCACCTCTCGCGGCGAGCACGGCCAGCGCCAGCGGCAGTCGCGCACACCGCTCGATGATCTCGTCCACCGCCTGCGGCTCGGCCGCCAACCGGTCCGTGCCGAGCCGCCGGGCCAACAGTTGCCAGGCCTCGGCGGTGCTGAGCAGGTCGACGCCGATCGGCCGGGCACCTTCGGCGGCGATCAGCCCGGCGAGCCGGTTGCGGCTGGTTACCAGGACCAGGCAGTTCGGGCTGCCGACCAGCAGGGGGCGGATCTGGTCGGCGTCGCGGGCGTTGTCCAGCAGCACCAGCATCCGGCGGCCGGCGAGCAGGCTGCGGTAGAGGCCCACCTGCGCGGGCAGGTGGGTGGGGATGCGTTCGGGCGGTACCTCGAGGGCCTCCAGGAAACCTCGGACCGCCTCGACGGCCGTCACCACCGTTCCGGTGGCGTCGAACCCGCGCAGGTCGACGTAGAGCTGGCCGTCCGGGAAGCGATCGGCGACCCGGTGCGCGAAGGTGACCGCCAGGGTCGTCTTGCCGACCCCGGCCGTACCGGACAGGGTCATGACGGTGACCGACGCCATGCCGTCGTTCTCGGGCGCCACGGCGCGAGCGCATTCGGCATCGAGCTGGGCGAGTTGGGTCGCACGCCCGACGAACCCGGGCAGCGCCGGGGGCAGTTGGCGGGGTATCGGGAACCGGGGGGACGTGGTGCCGGCGCGCGGGCCGACGACCCTGGCCCGCGCGACCGCCCGTCCGGTGGTCGCGTGTTCCCGGTTCGGGCGTCGGCGTCGCTCCTCGACCCGGTCCCGCGCGGTGGCCAGCACCCCCTGCTCGGCGGGGGTGGCCCCGAGCAGCCGGATGAGAGCGTCGAACCGCTCTGGCGGCGGCAGGATGTTGCCGGCGAAGTACTCCCCGATGATCCCGCGTGACCAGCCGGTCTTCGCGGCCAACTGCCGGTACGTCAGCAGGGTCTCGCCCTGCTGCCGGGCCTCGCGGCGGCGCAACTGGCGCAGCAACCCGGCCAACTCGGGCAGTGTCTGCGCCTCGGCGCCGGCGCGGGCCAGCTCGGCTGACCCATGTGACGTCTGATGAGTGCCGGACGGTATCCACTGCTCGGACATGCGACCCCCACCCCGGTCATCCGGCCCCCCGGATGCGCACGGGCAGGGTAATTCCGGCCCCACGCCATTCGATAGACGCCTGCCAATGTATGACAGTTCCACTGCGGACCGTTTCACCGTCCAGCGGTGTCCAGCGGTGTCCAGTCCCGTCCAGGATCCGCCCCGTGGCGTCGATGCCCCTGCCACCGTCCTGGTGCGGGCTCGGCCCGCTCCACGCTCCCTGGGGGAAGAGGTACCCGATGATCCGTCCACACCCGACCACCCGGCGTCCCGTGGCGATGCTGCGTCGCGTCGCCGTCGCCGCGATCGGTCTCACGCTGCTCGCCGCGGGCGTGACCGCCACCCCGGCCACCGCCGCACCGGGCGGCAAGGCCGCCACCACCGGATCCTTCGTCGACAGCACACCGGTCCCCGGCGGCTTCGCCTCCTGGTCGGAGCTGCTCCGGTTGCAGCAGCGCATGAACACCGCCGCCGCCCGGATCACGAACGCGGCACAGCGCAGCGCGAACTCCGGCTTCGCCGGTATCGTCGCCGATCCCACCAGCCGCCAGCTCCAGGTCTACTGGAAGGGTGAGCCGCCCGCCAACCTGGTGGCCACCGCCCGGGCCACCGTCGCCACCCAGGTGCTGCCCGCCGCGTACTCACAGCGGGAACTCATGGTCGCCGCGGAGCGGCTGCGGGCCGCAGCCGGCAACAAGATCACCACGGTCGGGCCGCGCGCCGACGGCGCCGGCCTGCTCGTCGGCACCCAGGACGGGCTGCTCGGTGCGACGGCTCTCGCCGGCGTACCGGTGACAGTGCAGACCGGGGTCGCCGCCGCGCCCGCCACCCGGTGGGACGACACGGCGCCGTGGTGGGGTGGCGCCGCGTGGCGCAACACCGCCACCGGCGGTGGTTGCTCGACCGGCTTCGGGGTCTTCCAGGGCGGGGTGGCGCGGATGCTCTCCGCCGCGCACTGCGCCAACCTCAACGTTCTCGCGACCGACCCGACCGGGCAGACGATCGGCATCGTCGGCACCCGCAACACCGGCACGGACACCCTGCTCCTCGCGGGCAGCTCGGGCGGCCGGGTCTTCAACAACAGCACCAACGCGGCCGGCGGAGTGGTCAGCGAGTTCAGCAATCAGGTGATCGGCGCGTCGGCCAGCCAGGTCGGCAACTTCGTGTGCACCTCGGGCGCGTACTCCGGCACCCGGTGCTCGATCCAGGTGAAGGCCCGCAACCTCTGCATCAACGTCCGCGACTTCGGCACTGTCTGCGGTCAGGTGCAGGCCGAGAACACCACGCGTACCAACGCCGTCGGTCAGGGTGACAGCGGCGGCCCCGTGGAGATCGTGAACGCGGCGAACACCCTCCAGGTCTGGGCGACCGGCACCAACACCGCCATCGACGACACCAACACCTCGGTGCCCTGCACCGGCTACGTGACCACTAACCGGGTCTGCGCCTGGCGGATGTACTACGAGGACATCTTCTCCGGCATGGCCGGAGTGGGCGCCTCAGGCGTCATCCTCGGCTGAGCCGTCTCGGCGACCGCCGTACGACTCGGTGGCCGGGCCGGCGCGCGTACCCCGCGCGTCGGCCCGGCCACACGCCGGGTTCAGACGCTGGCGCCCGGGTCGCCCGCGAGCACCGCGTCGCCGCGGAGCAGGGCTGGCTCGGGCAGCGGCAGTTGGATCTTGTGAGCCGCCTCCCAGTCGTAGACCAGGCCGGGGCGCACCTGGGCGGCGAAGTAGTCGATCGCTGTCATCCCACCCACTACCGGCTCGTCGACCTCGGCGACCAGCTGGGCGGGGACCAGGGAGAACCCGTTCTGCAGGGCGGCGCTGAGGCGGCGGTGGCCGTCGACGACGAAGAAGTACTCGCCGGTGAACCCGATCTTCAGCGGTTCGAGGGCCTCGTCGCCGGCCTCGGCCACCCCACCGACGAAGTCGGTGTCCCACAGACCGCGCAGGGTGGCGATGTCCTCGGTCGGGTAGACCCGGGCCGGGTCCAGCAGCAGCAGCGGCGGCGCGTCGCGCAGCACCTCGGCGCCGAGCGTGCCCTCGTACGCGGCCACGATGTGCTCGATCACCTCGGTGGCGGACGCCCGGGTGGTGTCACAGATCAGGTCATAGTTGCGCAGCCGGGCCTTGTCCACCCCGTAACGGATGATGAACCGGCTGCGCTCGCTCGCGCTGCGCTCCCGGAGCTTGGCCTTGGCCTCGTCCAGGGAGGCGTAGCTCTCCGCCGGCCCGGAGGGGCGGGCGAGCACCCGGCGGGCCGCCTCGCCCGGCTCGGTGATCATGTGCACCTTGAGCGCGTCGGTGAAGAAGTGCCAGGCCAACCGGGAGTCCATGATGAGGCGCTCACCGGAGGCGGCGATGTCCCGCTGAAGCTGGTCGACGTAGCCGTCGACCGCCTGGTCGAGCTCGGCGTGCAGGTTGAGCTGCAGCGCGGTCATCTGCCGCTGCTGCGCCATCTCCCGGTACAGATCCCCCACGCTGACCCGGCGCATGCCGAGCCGCTTGGCGATCTCGACCGACACGGTGCTCTTGCCGCTGCCGAGGTCGCCGTTGAAGACGATCGATTGTCCAACGGTCACGACTGGTCCACCCCTGATCACCGGCTCATTGACATCATCGACCTCGCGCCCGACCGACGCGTTCCCGCCATCGTCCGTCGCGCCATCCCGCGACGGCTCCAGCTCGGCGCGGCTGACGCCCCCTCGCGAACTGGAGCCCGTCGTACGCCTTGGCATGACGGGCGATGCTACCACTCGGGCGCCACCGCTTTGCCGGACGCGGTGTGCGAGGGCCCCCGGCAGCGGGCGAGGTCCGCGACCGTCGGCACCGGCCGAAACGCCTCAGAACAGGCTCAGCGGATCGACCTGGAGACGAACCGGATCGGCGGCCTTGCGAGCGGCCCGGACGCCGGCGGCCGAGTGCAACGCCTCGGCGAGCGCGGCGGCCCGGGCCCGGGGCACCCGGACCAACATCCGCTCCCGGCCCTCCTCGGCCGGCACCGGCCCGAGCACCTCGGCGTCGTCCGGCAGCCGCGCCGCCGCCAGCAGGTCCGCCACCGCCTCGGCCGCTCCTGTGACGCTCGCCATCCGCACGGCCGGCGGAAAGCCCAGCTCGCGGCGCTCGGTCAGCTCCCGACCGGCGAACCAGCCGGCGTCCCAGCGCAGCAGCGCCTGCACGGGGGCGAGCGCGCCGTCGGCGACCACCACCACCCGACCGGCCGGCGCCGGGCGGGCCAGCGCCGCCGCCGCCAGCCAGCGGCGCAGTGCCTCCTCGCCGGCGCGCAGGTCGGCCCGGGTCAGCAGGGCCCACGAGTCGAGCAGCAGCACCGCGCCGTAGCCGCCCTCGGCGACCGGCTCGGCACCCGGGGTGGCCACCACCAGGGCCGCGCCACCGGGCACGTCGGTCAGCACCTCCTCGCGCCCCGAGGTGCGCACCGGCACGTCGGGGAACGCCCGGCCCAGCTCCTCGGCGGTCCGCCGGGCGCCGGTCACCGCGGCCCGCAGCCGCCGCCCACCGCACTCCGGGCAGGCGTACGCGGCCGCCACCCGGGCGCACCACCGGCAGGCCGGGGTGCCGCCGGCCGAGGGCAGCGCGAGCGGGCCGGCACAGTGCGCGCAGCGCGCCGGGGTGCGGCACTCGGCGCAGGAGATCGACGGGAGGTAGCCGCGGCGGGGCACCTGCACCAGCACCGGCAGGTCCTGGCGGAGCGCGTCGCGGGCAGCCGTCCAGGCCAGGCTGGGCAGCCGGGCGGTGGCGGCCCCGGGGTCGCGGGCCAGTTGCGGGTCGTCCCCGGTCGGCGCGATGGCCGGGATCCGGGCCCGCACGGTGGCCCGGTCGGCGACCACCTCCGCGGCCCAGCCGGTCTCCACCAGCAGCTGCGCCTCGGCCGTCCGGGCGTACCCGCCGACCAGAGCGCCGGCCTCGGCGAGGTGGGCGCGGGTGAGCAGCACGTCGCGGGCGTGCGGGTGGGGCGCCCGGGGCTCGGAGTGCAGGTCGTCACCGTCGTCCCAGACGGCGACGAGGCCGAGCCGGGCCACCGGGGCGAACATCGCCGCCCGGGTGCCGATCACCACCGGCACCTGGCCACGCCGAGCGGCGAGGAAGGCCCGGTACCGCCGGGCCGGGCCGAGCGCGGCGGAGAGGCTGACGTGCCGTCCCGGGCCGAGCACGCCGGTGAGCGCGGCGTCGAGGCGGTCGAGGTCACGCGCGTCGGGCACCACCACCACCGCGCCGCGCCCACCGGCGACGGTGGCCGCCACCGCGTCGGCGTAACGGGCCGCCCAGTCCTCACCGGGCAACGCCGACCAGACCGCGCGGGGCGCCCGGCCGTCGGCGAGCGCCCGCAGCAGGGCCGGACCGGTCGGGTAGTCGCGCCACCCGCGCGGGTCGACCGCCTCGGTGGGGGCCGCCGGGGTGGGCTGCTCGTCGCAGGGCTCCTTCTCCACCCGGGCGTGCCGGGGTGGCACGGCGAGCCGGAGCACGTCGGCGAGGCTGCCCGCGTACCGGTCGGCGACCGCTCGGGCCAGCCGGGCGACCTCGGGGGCAAGCACCGGCTCCGGGGAGACCACCTTCTCCAGGTACGCGAGGCGGCCGGTGTGCCCGGAGTCGTCGGCGCGTGACAGCAACCACCCGTCGACGAGTTGCCCGGCGAAGCGCACCTTCACCCGGGTGCCGGGCACCGCCACCTCGTCCAGCTCCGTCGGCACCAGGTAGTCGAACGGCCGGTCCAGGTGCGCCAGTCCCACATCCACGCAGACGCGCGCGACCGGCGACCCGTCCGCGGGTCGCCGGTCGCTGCGCTTGGTGGCGGTCAGGCTCCCGCGGCCGACTTGAGGTCGGCGGCCCGGTCGGTGCTCTCCCAGGTCAGGTCCGGCAGCTCCCGGCCGAAGTGGCCGTACGCGGCGGTCTGCTGGTAGATCGGGCGGAGCAGGTTGAGGTCCCGGATGATCGCGGCCGGACGCAGGTCGAACACCTCGGTGACGGCCTTCTCGATCGAGGAGACGGGCACGGTCTCGGTGCCGAACGTCTCGATGAACAGGCTCACCGGGTGCGCCTTGCCGATGGCGTAGGCGACCTGCGCCTCGCACCGCTCGGCCAGACCGGCGGCGACCACGTTCTTGGCAACCCAGCGCATCGCGTACGCGGCCGAGCGGTCCACCTTGGACGGGTCCTTGCCGGAGAACGCGCCGCCACCGTGGCGGGCGTACCCGCCATAGGTGTCGACGATGATCTTGCGGCCGGTCAGCCCGGCGTCACCCATCGGGCCGCCGATCTCGAACCGGCCGGTCGGGTTGACCAGCAGCCGGTAACCGTCGGTGTCCAGGCCGAGGCTCTCCAGCTCCGGGGCGATCACGTGGTCGCGCACGTCCGGGGTGAGCAGCGAGTCCAGCGAGATGTCGGCGGCGTGCTGGCTGGACACGACAACGGTGTTCAGCCGGACCGGGCGCAGCCCCTCGTACTCGATGGTGACCTGGGTCTTGCCGTCCGGCCGCAGGTACGGGATCGTGCCGTCCTTGCGCACCGCCGAGAGGCGGCGGGCCAGCCGGTGCGCGAGCGCGATCGGCAGCGGCATCAGCTCGGGCGTCTCCGAGCAGGCGAAGCCGAACATCATGCCCTGGTCGCCCGCACCCTGCGCGTCCAGCGCGCTCTCCGACGCCCCGGTGCGCAGCTCGAAGGCGTTGTCCACACCCTGCGCGATGTCCTCGGACTGCGCGCCGATGGAGACGCTGACCCCGCAGGAGGCGCCGTCGAAGCCCTTCTTCGACGAGTCGTAGCCGATGTCGAGGATGGTCCGGCGGACGATCGTCGGGATGTCGGCGTACGCCTTGGTGGTCACCTCACCGGCGATGTGCACCTGACCGGTGGTGATCATGGTCTCCACGGCCACGCGGCTGTGGGGATCCTCGGTCAGCAGCGCGTCGAGGATGCCATCGCTGATCTGGTCAGCGATCTTGTCCGGGTGGCCTTCCGTGACCGATTCGGACGTGAAGAGACGGCGTGTCACGGCACTCCTAAGCGTGTGAGGTCGTTCCGCGGCAGTCTAATCACCACTGCGGCCGGTGTCGGGATCGGTCGCGCCCTGTTCCACCCGTCAGGAGCGGCCGGGCAGCCGCGCCACGACGAGATCCCACACGGCGTCGGCCACAGCCTCCTTGGCCTGCTCGGGCAGCCGGCTGACCGAACCGTCCGCTCCGATGACCGTCACCGTGTTGGTGTCGGCGCCGAAGACCAGGTCCGGACCGACCTCGTTGACCACGATCAGGTCGGCCCGCTTCCGGGCGAGTTTCGCCCGGCCGTTGGCCTCGGCATCGCCGGTCTCGGCGGCGAACACCACCAGCACCTGCCCCGGTCGTTTGCGCTGGCCGAGCTCCGCCGCGATGTCCGGGTTCGTGACGAGCTCGATGGTGGGCGCGACACCGTCGTCCGACTTCTTGATTTTGCCAGTCGCGTACGTCGCGGGCCGGAAATCGGCCGGAGCCGCCGCCATCACCACCGCGTCGGCCTCGACGGCGGCCCTGACGGTCGCCTCCCGCAACTCGGCGGTGGTGCCCACCCGGATCAGGTCGACCCCGGCCGGGTCGGCGAGGCCGACGTTGGCCGAGATCACTGTGACCCGGGCACCCCGGGCGACCGCCGCGCGGGCGAACGCGTAGCCCTGCTTGCCCGACGAGCGGTTGCCCAGGAAACGCACCGGGTCGAGGGGCTCGCGGGTGCCACCGGCGGTGACGACCACCCGGCGACCGGCCAGGTCGGCGGGGGCGGAGTCGCCGCGGGCCAGGAGCCGTCCGGCGACGGCGAAGATCTCCGCCGGGTCGGGCAGCCGACCCTTGCCGGTGTCGGCGCCGGTGAGCCGGCCGACGGCGGGCTCGATGACCCGGACCCCCCGCGAGCGCAACGTCGCCACGTTGGCCACTGTGGCGGGGTGCTCCCACATCTCGGTGTGCATGGCCGGGGCCAGCAGGACCGGGCAGCGGGCGGTCAGCAGGGTGTTGGTCAGCAGGTCGTCGGCGAGGCCGTGGGCGGCCTTGGCGAGCAGGTCGGTGGTGGTCGGAGCGACCACCACCAGGTCGGCCTGCTTACCGAGCCGGACGTGCGGCACCTCGTGGACGTCGGTCCAGACGTCGTCGGCGACCGGTTGACCGGAGAGCGCGGCCCAGGTCGGCGCTCCAACGAAGCGGAGCGCCGACGCGGTTGGCACGACCCGAACCCGGTGACCGGATTCGGTGAAGAGTCGCAGCAGCTCGCACGCCTTGTAGGCGGCGATGCCGCCACCGACCCCGAGGACGATCGAGGCGGACATCGGCCAGCGGGGGCTTACGGCTGGTCGGTCGGCTCGGCGGTGAGCAGGCCCGAGTTGATCTCGCGCATGGCGATGGAGAGGGGCTTCTCCTGCGGGGTGGTCTCGACGAGCGGGCCGACGTACTCCAGCAGACCCTCACCGAGCTGGCTGTAGTAGGCGTTGACCTGGCGCGCGCGCTTGGCGGCGAAGATGACCAGCGCGTACTTCGACGTCGTCTTCTCGAGGAGCTCGTCGATCGGCGGGTTGGTGATGCCTTCGGGGTTGGCGATGGATCCCACGAATTAACCTCTGCGTCTTTCGAGCCGCGCGGACGCGGTGCTGAGTCTCAACGGCGGCCGACCGTCAGCCACGCACGCGCGACCAGGCCGGATCCGGATAAGAAGAACCGAGTAAGCCTACCAGCTCCTCGACCACCCGTTCGGTGTGGTCGTGGGTCAGCGCGTGCTCGACGGTGGCGGCCACCGTGGCGTCGGGCGCGTACCCGGGTGGGCTCAGCAACACCAGCCGGGCATCGGGCAGTCGCGCCCGGATCAGTGGGACGCCGCGCAGGTCGAGCGGGAGCAGCACCGGCTGCCCGGCGTCGAGCCGGGCGCGCAGCGGGGGGTACGGGGTGCCCCGGCGGTGCGAACCGATCCGGGACCACTCCAGCAGCTCGCCGTCGACGATCCGTCGATCGAACTCGGCGGGGGCGAGGAAGATGCGGTCCACCCCGTCGATCTCCGACTCCCGGCGCGGCCTGGTGGTTGCCGCGACCGGGATCCACACGGACGGAGAACGCGCCCGGACGAGCTCGACGACACTCTCCCTGCCGGAACCCGAAGGTCCAGCCAGGACAGTGAGCCGAGCCGCCGGGCGCGCCTCGTCATCCGTGCTCACTGCTTGTTTCTACACGCTGCCAGGTTCAGTTGGCGGCGAACTCTCCAAGCAGTGCCTTGCGCTGCTGCTCGCCGAGGCCACGCAGGCGACGGCTGTCGGCGATCTTGAGCTTCTCCATGATCTGGGTAGCCCGGATCTTGCCGATGCCCGGCATGGCCTGCAGGACGGCCGACACCTTGAGCTTGCCAACGACGTCGTCGTTCTCGGCCCGCTCGAGGACGGCACCGAGGGTGGTCTTGCCCTGCTTGAGCTGCTCCTTCAGCTGAGCACGGGCCTTGCGGATCTCCGCGGCCTTCTCGAGCGCGGCAGCGCGTTGTTCGGGGGTCAGTGACGGGAGCGGCACCAGTTCTCCTCAGGTCCCTATCGCGGCGGGCGGGGCGCACCGCCGCATCTGTGAAACGTGGTGTCGCTGTGAACCAAGGGGTCCATGGTTCCCAGCGCGGGGAAAACTAGCGGCCAACGGAGCTTTCGGCAACGTGGGGGCCGCATGATCACCGTAGAGTGACCGACCCGTCAGTCAGTCACCGGGCAGGCAGGACGGCCCGACAGTCGACCAACACGCGGTCCGCGGCGGCCCGCAGCGCGGCCACATCGGGACCTGCCGAGAGCACTTCCCGGGAGTACGACGGAAGCACCGAGGCGAGGCTCGAACCGAAGACGGTACGCAGATCGGCTGCGCCGGCACCCTGCGCGCCGAGCCCCGGAGCGAGCAGTGGGCCGCCCACACCGGAGAGGTCGTGACCGGTGTCACCGATGGTCGCGCCGACCACCAGACCGAAGCTCCCGAGCGGGGACGCACCCATGTTGAGCTGGGAAATCTCGTCGATCACGGTTTGCGCCACGGTGCGGCCGTCGGCCGTGACGGCCCGCTGCACGGCCGCGCCCTCGGGGTTGGAGGTGAGGGCCAGCACGAACACCCCGCCGCCGTGCTCGGCGGCCAGCTCGAACATCGGCGCCAGCGAACCGACCCCGAGGTAGGGGCTCGCGGTGACCGCGTCGACATACACGGGGCTGGATGGATCAAGGTACGCGGCGGCGTACGCGCTCACCGTCGAGCCGATGTCGCCGCGCTTGACGTCAAGCAGAACGAGCGAGCCGGCATCTCGTAACTGTCGGATAGTTGACTCAAGAATCGCCACACCTCGGGACCCGAACCGCTCGAAAAAGGCCGACTGAGGCTTGACTACCGCAACCCGGTCACCGAGCGCTTCCACCACGGTCCGGCTGAAGCGTTCGAGCCCCTGAACGTCGTCCGGGAGGCCCCACTGAGCCAGCAGACCGGGATGCGGGTCGATGCCCACACAGAGCGGGCCCCGCTCGGTGATCGCCCGGTGCAGCCGGGTACCGAAGCTCTCCATCGGAGTGTTCTCCTCTTCTCGTCCGGGCGGCCGACCCGCCCGGGTAACCCGTCGACCCGGTGACCGGGCCGACTCAGCCAGCCGCCACCGCCGCCGCCACCCCGGTCGCGACCCGGGCCAGGTCGGCGTCGTCGGTGACGTACGGCGGCATCGTGTAGATCAGGTCGCGGAACGGACGCAGCCACACCCCCTGGGCGACAGCGGCCGCGGTCGCCGCGCCGAGGTCGACCTCGTGATCGAGCTGGACCACGCCGATCGCGCCGAGGACCCGTACGTCGGCCACGCCCGGCGTGCCGCGCAGGGGCTCCAGACCGGCGCGCAGGCCGGCGCCGACCCTGGCGACCTGGCCGGCCCAGTCTCCGGCCCGCAGCAGCCCGATGGAGGCGTTCGCCACCGCGCAGGCCAGCGGGTTGCCCATGAACGTGGGCCCGTGCGCCAGCACGCCGGTCGCCGAGATGCCCCGGGCAACCTCCGCGGTGCACACTGTCGCCGCGAGGGTCAGGTACCCGCCGGTCAGCGCCTTGCCCACACAGAGCACGTCCGGCGTCACCCCGGCGTGCTCGGCGGCGAACATCTCGCCGGTACGGCCGAACCCGGTGGCGATCTCGTCGAAGATCAGCAGAATCCCGTGCGCTCGGGTCACCTCGCGCAGCACCCGCAGATAGCCCGGGTGGTGGAAGCGCATCCCGCCGGCGCCCTGGACGACAGGCTCGACGATCACGGCGGCCAACTCGTCGGCGTGCCGCTCGACCGTCTCCACCAGCGCCGCCACGTACGCGTCGTCGGGCGGATCGGTGAAGCCGCCCGGCGGCACCGGGGCGAACACCTGCCGGGGCAGCACGTCGCCCCACAGGTGGTGCATCCCGCCCTCCGGGTCGCAGACGCTCATCGGGTGGAACGTGTCGCCGTGGTAGCCACCCCGCCAGGTCGCCAGCCGGCGCCGCTGCGGCCGCCCGACGGCCCGCTGGTACTGCAGGCACATCTTCACCGCCACCTCGACGCTGACCGAGCCGGAATCGGCCAGGAACACGTGCTCCAGGCCGTCCGGGGTCAGCTCGACCAGGGTCCGGGCCAGCCGCACCGCCGGCTCGTGGGTGAGCCCGCCGAACATCACGTGGCTCATCCGGCCGAGCTGGTCGGTCACCGCCTCGTCCAGCACCGGGTGCCGGTACCCGTGGATCGCCGCCCACCAGGACGACATCCCGTCCACCAGCTCCCGCCCGTCGGCCAGGGTGAGCCGTACCCCCTCGGCGCCGCGCACCACGTACGGCGGGTTGGCCGGCGGCAGCGCGGCGTACGGGTGCCAGACGTGCGCCCGGTCAGCGGCCAGGATCTCCTCGGGTGTCACGCGTACTCCTCTGCGCCTCAAGCGGTCCGGACGGCGGACGTCCTGCGGCCGGATCGAACCTCCGGGCCAGCACCGGACCGGGAGCGGTCACCGGCCGGCGACCGCGTCCGGTGCCGCCGTTGCGGCCGCCGCGCGGACGGCGGCACGGACCAGGGCCGGTCCTCGGTAGATGAAGCCGGTGTAGAGCTGCACCAGGGCGGCGCCGGCGTCGAACATCCGCGCCGCGTCGTCCGGGTCCAGCACCCCGCCGACGCCGATGATCGGCAGCCGGCCGCCGGTCTCGGAGTGGACGAAGGCGACCACGTCGCGGGCCCGCCCGGTGAGCGGCCGACCGGAGAGACCACCGGCCTGCGCGCCACGCTCGACGTCGACGCCGGCGAGGCCGTCCCGCGACAGCGTGGTGTTGGTGGCGATCACCCCGGCGGCACCCCGGGCCAGGCAGACCTCCAGCAGCTCGGCGATCGCCGCCTCGGTCAGGTCTGGTGCGATCTTGACCAGCACCGGCTTCTCCCCCACCAACGCGCCGAGCAGCGCGTCCAGGTGGCCACGGTCCTGCAACGACCGCAGACCCGGGGTGTTTGGTGAGGACACGTTCACCGCGAAGTAGTCGCCGTGCCCGCGCAGCGCCCGGTACGAGGCGAGGTAGTCCTCGACCGCCTCGTCGAGCGGCGTCACCTTGGACTTGCCCAGCGAGATGCCCAGCGGCACCCCGAGCGGGCGCGGCAGCGCCGCCAGCCGGGCGGCCAGCGCGGCGGCCCCGGCATTGTTGAAGCCCATCCGGTTGACCACCGCCTCGCTGGCCGGCAGCCGGAACAGCCGCGGCCGAGGGTTGCCCGGCTGGGCGTGCGCGGTGACAGTGCCGACCTCCACGAAACCGAAGCCGAGCGCCGGCCAGGCCGGCAGCGCCGCGCCGTCCTTGTCCATGCCGGCGGCCAACCCGACCGGGTTGGGGAACCGCACCCCGAACACCGTGCGCGGCGCGTCGACCGCATAGCGGGCCCGCAGTGCGGCGAGCGCGGCCGGCCGCCGCGACAGGGCCGCCAACCGCCGCAGCGTCCACTCGTGCGCCGCCTCGGCGTCCCCGCCCCCCAGCCGGAACAACCACGGCCGTACCGCCTGCTCGAACACTGTCACTGGGCCGCCCGCAGGATGGCGTGCAGGTCCTGCAGGGGGCGGACCTGCATGTCGCCGCGGATCCGCGCCTCGATGCCCATCACCGCCGCGGCTGCGCCGGGAACCGTGGTGATGCAGGGGATGTCCGCGGTGACGGCCGCGCTGCGGATCTCGTAGCCGTCGGAGCGGGCGCTGGCACCCGAACCCTGCGGCGTGTTGATCACCAGCGCCACGTGGCCGCCGCCGATCAGCGACACCGCGTCGTCGCCCGCACCCGCCTGGTAGTGCTTACGGATCTGCTCACAGGCGATGCCGTGCCGGCGCAGCACCTCGGCCGTGCCGGCGGTGGCGACGATCTCGAAGCCCAGATCGGCCAGCCGCTTGATCGGGAAGATCATGCCGCGCTTGTCCCGGTTGGCCACCGAGACGAAGATCTTCCCGGCGGTCGGCAGCGACCCGTACGCGGCCGACTGGCTCTTGGCGAAGGCATGCCCGAAGTTGGTGTCGATGCCCATCACCTCGCCGGTCGACTTCATCTCCGGCCCGAGCAGCGAGTCGATCCCCTTGCCCGCGCGGGTCCGGAAACGCTTGAACGGCAGCACCGCCTCCTTGACCGCGACCGGCGCGTCGGCGGGCATCGTGCCCCCGTCCCCCGTCGCCGGCAGCAGGCCCTCGGCCCGCAGCTCGGCGATGCTCGCCCCGAGCGCGATCCGGGCCGCCGCCTTGGCCAACGGCACCGCCGTGGCCTTGGAGACGAACGGGACGGTCCGCGACGCACGCGGGTTGGCCTCCAGCACGTAGAGCACGTCGTCCTTGAGGGCGTACTGCACGTTGAGCAGGCCACGGACCCCGACGCCACGCGCGATGGCCTCGGTGTAGCGGCGGACCTCGACCAGGTGCGAGCCCGCGAGCGTGATCGGCGGGAGCGCGCAGGACGAGTCGCCGGAGTGGATGCCCGCCTCCTCGATGTGCTCCATCACGCCGCCGATGTAGACCTCGCCGTCGGCGTCGCACAGCGCGTCCACATCGATCTCGATGGCGTCGTCGAGGAACCGGTCCACCAGCACCGGGTGGTCCGGGGAGATGTCGGTGGCCCGGCCGATGTAGTCGCGCAGCGTCGGGTCGTCGTAGACGATCTCCATGCCTCGACCGCCCAGCACGTACGACGGCCTGACCAGCACCGGGTAGCCGATCTCGTCGGCGATCGTCTTGGCCTCGTCGTACGAGGTGGCCATGCCGTGCGCCGGCGCGCGCAGTCCGGCGCGGGCCAGCACCGCGCCGAACGCGCCGCGCTCCTCGGCCAGGTGGATCGACTCCGGGGAGGTGCCGACGATCGGCACACCGGCGTTCTTGAGCCGCTGCGCCAGCCCCAGCGGGGTCTGCCCGCCGAGTTGGACGACCACCCCGACCACACCCGGCCCGCCGGCCGCGCGACCGGACGAGTCCTCGGCGTGCCAGACCTCCAGGACGTCCTCGAAGGTCAACGGCTCGAAGTAGAGCCGGTCGGCGGTGTCGTAGTCGGTGGAGACCGTCTCCGGGTTGCAGTTGACCATGACGGTCTCGTAACCGGCCGACCGCAACGCCTGGACGGCGTGCACGCACGAGTAGTCGAACTCGATGCCCTGCCCGATCCGGTTCGGGCCGGAGCCCAGAATCAGCACCTTCGGCCGGTCCGACGGCACGACCTCGGTCTCCAGGTCGTACGTGGAGTAGTGGTACGGCGTGGTCGCCTCGAACTCGGCCGCGCAGGTGTCCACGGTCTTGTAGACCGGGCGCACGTCCAGGCGGTGGCGCAGGGTCCGTACGCCGTCCTCGGCGGCCAGCTCCGGGCGCAGCGCGGCGAGCTGCCGGTCGGACAGACCGGCCCGCTTGGCGCGGCGCAGCAGGTCGGCGTCGAGCACCGGCGCGTCGACGATCTCGGCGCGCAGCTCGATCAGCGCGGCGATCTGGTCCAGGAACCACGGGTCTATCCCGCCGGACGCCTCGGCGACCTCGGCGATCGACGCGCCGAGCCGCAGCGCCCGCTCCACCGTGTACAACCGGCCGTCGTGCGGGATCCGCAGCGCGGCGAGGGTGTCCGAGCGGGTGGCGCCCTCAGGGTCCGGAGTGGTCCAGAACCCAGATGATCGGGTCTCCATCGAGCGCATCGCCTTGTTCAGCGCCTCGGTGAAGTTGCGCCCGAGGCTCATGGCCTCGCCCACCGACTTCATCGTGGTGGTCAGCTCCGGGTCCGCGCCGGGGAACTTCTCGAACGCGAACCGGGGGATCTTCACCACCACGTAGTCGAGGGTCGGCTCGAACGCCGCCGGGGTCTTCAGGGTGATGTCGTTGGGGATCTCGTCGAGGGTGTAGCCGATGGCCAGCTTCGCGGCGATCTTCGCGATCGGGAAGCCGGTCGCCTTGGAGGCCAGCGCCGAGGACCGCGACACCCGGGGGTTCATCTCGATCACGACGATCCGGCCGTCGACCGGGTTGACCGCGAACTGGATGTTGCAGCCGCCGGTGTCCACCCCGACCTCGCGCAGCACGGCGATGCCCAGGTCACGCAGGCGCTGGTACTCCCGGTCGGTGAGCGTCATGGCCGGGGCCACTGTGACGCTGTCGCCGGTGTGCACACCCATCGGGTCGATGTTCTCGATCGAGCAGACCACCACCACGTTGTCGTGCCGGTCGCGCATCAGCTCGAGCTCGTACTCCTTCCAGCCGAGCACGCTCTCCTCGATGAGCACCTCGTGCACCGGGCTGGCGGACAGGCCGTCGCCGGCGATACGGGCCAGGTCCTCCGGGTTGTGCGCCATGCCGGAGCCCAGGCCACCCATGGTGAACGACGGCCGGATCACCACCGGCAGTCCCAGCTCGGCGACTGTCGCCTCGACCTCGTCCATCGAGTGGCAGACCCGCGAGCGGGGCACCAGCCCGGTCGGGTCGTCGACACCCAGCCGTACGCCGGCCTTCGCCACGATCTCCTTGAACAGCTGCCGGTCCTCGCCCCGGTTGATGGCGTCGATGTTCGCGCCGATCAGCTCCACGCCGTACTTCTCCAGGACGCCGGCCTCGTGCAGGGCGACGGCCGTGTTCAGCGCGGTCTGCCCGCCGAGGGTCGCGAGGATCGCGTCCGGGCGTTCCTTGGCGATGACCAGCTCCACGAACTCCGGGGTGATCGGCTCGACGTAGGTCGCGTCGGCGAACTCCGGGTCCGTCATGATCGTCGCCGGGTTGGAGTTGACCAGGCTGACCCGGATCCCCTCGCTGCGCAGCACCCGGCACGCCTGGGTGCCGGAGTAGTCGAACTCGCAGGCCTGCCCGATGACGATCGGCCCGGAGCCGATCACGAGGATGTGCTTGAGATCGGTCCGCTTAGGCATTGCTGCGCCCCTTGCTGTGGGTCCGGCCCTCGATGAGATCGGCGAATCGGTCGAAGAGGTAGTCCGCGTCGTGCGGGCCGGCCGCCGCCTCCGGGTGGTACTGGACGGTGAACGCGGGCAGGTCCACGGCCCGCAGCCCCTCGACCACGTTGTCATTGAGGCAGACGTGCGACACCTGTACGCCACCGAAGTCGGTGTCGATCACCTGGTCGGGGACGACCGCGCCGGCGCCCACACCGGGCACCTCGACGGCGAAGCCATGGTTGTGGCTGGTCACCTCGACCTTGCCGGTGACCCGGTCGAGCACCGGCTGGTTGATCCCCCGGTGGCCGTAGCCCAGCTTGTAGGTGCCGAAGCCGAGCGCCCGACCGAGGATCTGGCTGCCGAAGCAGATGCCGAACAGCGGCACCTCCCGCCGCAGCGCCTCCCGGGCCAGCGCCACCGGGGCGTCGGCGGTGGCCGGGTCGCCCGGGCCGGGCGACAGGAAGATCGCGTCGGCGCCGGTGGCGAGCATCTGGTCGATGCTCGACGACGCCGGCAGCACGTGGGTGGTCACCCCACGGGCGGCCAGCCGACGCGGCACGTTGCGTTTGATGCCCAGGTCCAGCGCGGCCACTGTGAACCGGTGCTCGCCCAGGGCCTCGACGACGTACGGCTCGGCGGTGCTCACCTCGGCGGACAGGTCCGCGCCGGCCATCTGCGGCGCCTGGCGCACGCGGGCCAGCAGGCTCTGCGGGTCGTTGTCGATGCTGGAGATGCCCACCCGCATGGCGCCCCGCTCGCGCAGGTGCCGGGTCAGCGCCCGGGTGTCCACCCCGCTGATGCCCACCACGCCCTCGGTGGCGAGGCGGTCCTCGAGACCACCGGTGGCCCGCCAGTTCGAGCCGATCCGGGCCGGGTCGCGCACGACGTAGCCGGCCACCCAGATCCGACCGGACTCGTCGTCCTCGCCGTTGACGCCGGTGTTGCCGATGTGCGGCGCGGTCTGCACCACCACCTGACGGTGGTAGGACGGGTCGGTCAGGGTCTCCTGGTAACCGGTCATGCCGGTGTTGAAGACCGCCTCGCCGAAGGTCTCTCCGACGCTGCCGTACGCCTCGCCTGGGAACGTGCGCCCATCTTCCAGCACCAGGATTGCGGGTCTGCGCTTGACCATTACTTGACAGCCTTTCCGTCCAGGACCGTCGGCTCGCCACGCAGGAAGGTCGCCACGATGCGACCTGGCAGCGTCATGCGGGCGTACGGAGTGTTGCGACTGCGACTGGCCAGCTCCGCCGGCTCGATGGTGCGGTGGGCGGCCGGGTCGATCAGGGTCAGGTTGGCCGGCACACCCGGCGCGGGGTCGACGCCGTGCCCGGTGAGGCCGGCGATCCGCGCGGGGGTGCGCGACATCCGCTCGGCGATCAGGTCCCACTCGGGGCCGAGCACGTCCAGCGCGATGGAGAGGGCCGTCTCCAGACCGAGCATCCCCGGTCGGGCGTACGCCCACTCGCACTCCTTGTCCTCCACCGCGTGCGGGGCGTGGTCGGTGGCGATCACGTCGATCACCCCGTCGGCGAGGGCGGCACGCAGCGCGGCGATGTCCGCGGCGGTGCGCAGCGGCGGGTTCACCTTGTAGACCGGGTCGTAGGTTTCCGCCCGTTCGTCGGTGAGCAGAAGGTGGTGCGGGGTCACCTCGGCGGTCACGCGTACGCCGCGGGCCTTTGCCTGGCGCAGCACCTCGACGCTGCCGGCGGTGGAGACGTGGCAGACGTGCAGTCGGCTGCCCACGTGCTCGGCGAGCAGCACGTCCCGGGCGATGATCGCCTCCTCGGCGACCGCCGGCCAGCCGATCAGGCCGAGCCGGGTGGAGACCTCACCCTCGTGCATCTGGGCGCCCTCGGTGAGCCGGGGCTCCTCGGCGTGCTGGGCGATGATCCCGTCGAACGCCTTGACGTACTCCAGGGCTCGGCGCATCAACTTCGGGTCGGCGACGCAGTGCCCGTCGTCGGAGAAGATCCGCACCCGGGCCGCCGAGTCGGCCATCGCGCCCAGCTCGGCCAGCCGCTCGCCAGCCAGCCCGACGGTGACCGCGCCGATCGGCTGCACGTCGACCAGGGCTGCCTCGCGGCCGAGCCGCCAGACCTGCTCGACCACACCGGCGGTGTCCGCCACCGGGGAGGTGTTGGCCATCGCGCAGACCGCCGTGTAGCCGCCCAGCGCGGCCGCCCGGGAACCGGACTCCACGGTCTCGGCGTCCTCCCGACCGGGCTCGCGCAGGTGGGTGTGCAGATCGACGAGGCCGGGCAGGGCAACCAGGCCGGTGCCGTCGACGACTGTGGCGTCCGGCGCGGTCAGGCCGGCACCGACCTCGGCGATCACGCCGTCGCGGATCAGCAGGTCGGTCGGCGCGGCGCCGACGACACTCACGCTGGTGATCAGGTACGCGGTCACCGGTTGTTCCCTCCGAGCAGCAGGTAAAGGACAGCCATCCGCACGGAGACCCCGTTGGTGACCTGTTCGACGATGGTGGAGCGGGGTGAGTCGGCGACCTCGGGGGTGATCTCCATCCCCCGGTTCATCGGGCCGGGGTGCATGACGATCGCGTGCTCGGGCAGCCGGCGCATCCGCGGCCCGTCCAGCCCGTAGCGGCGGGCGTACTCCCGTGCGGAGGGGAAGTAGGAGTCGTTCATCCGCTCCCGCTGCACGCGCAGCATCATCACCACGTCCACGTTCGGCAGAACGGAGTCGAGGTCGTAGGAGACGTCGGTGCCGGGCGCGAGGGCGCCCGCGATGTCGACCGGGATGAGGGTCGGCGGGCCGACCAGGGTGACCTTGGCGCCGAGGGTGGAGAGCAGCAGCACGTTAGAGCGGGCCACCCGGGAGTGCAGCACGTCCCCGACCACCGCTACCGACAGGCCGGCGAGCCGGCCCAGCCGGGCCCGCATGGTGTACGCGTCCAGCAGCGCCTGGGTGGGGTGCTCGTGGGTGCCGTCGCCGGCGTTGACCACCGACCCGTCCACCCAGTTGGCCAGGCGGTGCGGCGCGCCGGAGGCGGGGTGTCGGATGACCACGGCGTCCGCGCCCATGGCCTGCAGGGTCAACGCGGTGTCCTTCAGGCTCTCACCCTTGGTGACGCTGGACCCCTTCGCGGAAAAGTTGATCACGTCGGCGCTGAGCCGCTTCGCCGCCGCCTCGAAGGAGATCCGGGTACGCGTGGAGTCCTCGTAGAAGAGGTTCACCACGGTCCGTCCGCGCAGCGCGGGAAGCTTCTTGATCTCCCGGCCGGCGACGGTGGCCATCTCGGCGGCGGTGTCCAGGATCTCGGTGGCGGTGTCGGCGTCCAGGTCCCCGCCGGAGAGCAGATGCTTGATCATGAGGCAGGTCCCCCGTAGAGCTTGACCTCGTCCGTCCCGTCGATCTCGGCGAGCGTCACCTTGACGCTCTCGGCGAGCGAGGTCGGGATGTTCTTGCCGACGTAGTCGGCGCGGATCGGCAACTCCCGGTGGCCCCGGTCGACCAGGACGGCGAGCTGCACCGAGGCCGGGCGGCCCACGTCGTTGAGCGCGTCGAGCGCGGCCCGGACGGTGCGGCCGGAGAAGAGCACGTCGTCGACCAGGATGACCCGTTTGCCGTCGATCCCGCCGGGAGGCAGCTCGGTCGGACCAACCGCGCGGGTGGCGTGCCGACGGAGGTCGTCGCGGTACAGGGTGATGTCGAGCACACCGACCGGAACGGCGACGTCCTCGAAGGTGCTGATCCGGTCGGCGAGCCGCCGGGCGAGGGGGGTGCCCCGGGTGGGAATCCCCAGCAGCACCGTGTTGGCGGCGCCTTGGGTCTTCTCCAGGATCTGGTGGGCGATGCGGTCGACCACGCGCTGCACGTCGGCGCTGGCGAGGATCACCTTCACCGAGGGTTGTTGCGGTGGTGACGAGCGGGCAGCCTGTGGGTATGCCACGGCGGACCTCCTTCCCCGCCTCACGGGACGGGTCGTTAAAGGATGTCGGGCACCTCCGGCCGGACCGCTCAGCGGACCTGGGCCGGGGCTTCCGCCACGTTACCAGTGGTCACCGGGGTGATGGACGGCGGCCGCTGACCACCGGGTCAGGCACTGGAAAAGGAGAAAACTCCCCGGACGCTCCGCAACGGTAGGGGCACGACCACTTGACCACGTGTCGCATTCCCCGTACCGTCACGCTCCGTAGCGATCGACGGGAGAACCCCGAGCAGCACTGGGAGTGTCCGAATGCCCTCTGAATACGCCAAGTCTCTGGGCGCCCGCCTGCGCTCCATCCGCCAGCAGCAGGGTCTGTCCCTGCAGGGTGTGGAGGAGAAGTCGAACGGGCGGTGGAAGGCCGTGGTGGTCGGCTCGTACGAGCGTGGCGACCGGGCCGTGACGGTGTCCCGTCTGGCCGAGTTGGCCGAGTTCTACCGCGTACCCGTCTCGGAGCTGCTGCCTGACGGCAGTGGCGTCCGTCACGAGCCCACCAGCAAGATTGTTCTGGACCTGGAGCGGCTCTACGACGAGGCCTCCGAGGACCTGGCCTACGTCGCCCGCTACGCCCGCGCCATCCAGCAGCAGCGCGGCGACTACAACGGCCGGGTGCTCTCCATCCGCGCCGACGACCTGCGGGCGCTCGCGATCGTCTACGACGCCTCACCGTCGGGCCTGATCGAGCGGCTCACCGAGCACGGCGTGCTGGTGGCCGACCCCCGGGCGTTCTTCGCCTCCTGATCTGCCGCTTCACCTGATCTGCCGCTTCACCGAAAGGGCCCGTGCCGACTGGCACGGGCCCTTTCGGATCTGCGGTGTTCGGTGCGGACGCTCAGCGGGTGGCGTACTCGGCGATCCGCCCGAGCACCCCGTTGAGAAAGCGCGGCGAATCGTCGGTGGACATCTGCCGAGCCAGCTCCACGGCCTCGCTGATCGCCACCGCGTCGTCGATCTCGTCGACGTAGAGCAACTCGTAGACGGCGATCCGGGCCAGATTACGGTCGACGACCGGCATCCGCTCCAGCGTCCAACCCTCGGCGTAGCTGGCGATCAGCTCGTCGATCCGGTCGAGGTACTCGGCAACCCCCTCGACCAGGCCCACCGCGTAGCCAAGATGCTCCGGTCGGGGCTGCTCGATCCGCTGCACGTAGCCGGCGAGCACCTCCACCGGAGGCTTGTCCCGCAGGTCGGCCTCGTAAAGGACATCCAGCGCCCGCTTGCGCGCCTTGCGGCGCGCCGGCATCTGCTGCTTGGAACCCTCAGCCATCAGGCGCGGCCGAGGTAACGGCCGTCGCGGGTGTCGACCTTGATCTTCTCGCCGGTGGTGATGAACAGCGGAACCGGCACGGTGGCGCCGGTCTCCACGGTCGCCGGCTTGGTGCCGCCGGTCGAACGGTCGCCCTGCAGGCCCGGCTCGGTGTAGGTGACCTCCAGCACGACGCTGGTGGGCAGCTCGATGTAGAGCGGCACACCCTCGTGCTGGGCGACGGTCGCCTCCGCCTCGGGCAGCAGGTAGTTGGCTGCCTCACCGACGGTGCCACCGGGCACGGTGATCTGGTCGAAGGTCTCCAGATCCATGAAGACGAAGTCCTCACCGTCGGCGTACAGGTACTGCATCGTGCGCTTGTCAACGGTCGCGGTTTCGACCTTGGTGCCCGCGTTGAAGGTCTTGTCGACCACCTTCCCGGACAGCACGTTCTTCAGCGTGGTGCGCACGAAGGCACCACCCTTACCGGGCTTGACGTGCTGGAACTCGACGACGGCCCAGAGCTCGCCGTCCAGGTTGAGTACCAGGCCGTTTTTGAGGTCGTTGGTGGAGGCCATTTCCTGCCTTGATCATCAATTGGCGGACAGACCTGGCAAGTCTACAAGCTGCGTCGAATCGGACGGCCCCCCGTTCGGAGCGCCCAGTCGGTGGGCCGTCAGCGGGTGGCCAGATGGTGCAGGGCGAGGCGATAGCCGTCGATGCCAAGACCGCAGATCACCCCGGTCGCCACCGCCGAGACCACCGAGTGGTGCCGGAACTCCTCGCGGGTGTGGATGTTGGAGATGTGCACCTCCACCAAAGGCCCCCGCAGCATGGCGCAGGCGTCCCGCACCGCGTACGAGTAGTGCGACCAGGCGGCGGGGTTGAGCACGACCGCGGCGCCCTCGTCGGCCGCCGTGTGCAGCCAGCCGAGCAGCTCGTGCTCCGCGTCGGTCTGCCGGACCGTCACCGCCAGCCCCAGCTCCCGACCGGTGCTCTCGCAGAGGGCCACCAGGTCCGCGTAGCTGGTCGCGCCGTACACGTCGGGCTCGCGGGTGCCCAGCCGGCCCAGGTTCGGCCCGTTCAGGACGTAGACCTTCACGGGGTTGCCACCTCCCGGTAGGCGACCTCCAGCAACGCGTCGTCGGGGCCCTCCAACATCGCCGGGCGGGCCAGCCCGTCGAGCACCACGAAGCGCAGCAGACTGCCCCGGGTCTTCTTGTCCACCCGCATCGCGGCCAGCAGCTGCGGCCAGGCGTCGGCCGGGTAGCTCACCGGCAGACCCAGCGCGCTCAGCGTGACCCGGTGTCGGTCGGCGGTCGGCGCGTCCAGTCGCCCGGCGAGCCGGGCCAGCGTGGCCGCGTACACCAGACCGACGGCGACGGCGTGGCCGTGCCGCCAGCGGTAGCCCTCGTTCTGCTCGATGGCGTGGGCCAGGGTGTGACCGTAGTTGAGCACCTCCCGCAGGCCCGACTCGCGCAGGTCGCCGGCGACCACGTCGGCCTTGACCCGGATGGCCCGCTCGATCAGCTCCCGGCTCACCTGCCCACGGGGGTCGGTGGCGGCCTCCGGGTCGTTCTCGATGAGATCCAGGATCGTCGGGTCGGCGATGAATCCGCACTTGACGACCTCGGCCAACCCGGCCGCCAGGTCGACCGGGGGCAGGCTGTCCAGAGTGGCCAGGTCGGCCAACACCCCGACCGGCGGGTGGAACGCGCCCACCAGGTTCTTGCCGGCGGCCGTGTTGATGCCCGTCTTGCCGCCCACCGCGGCATCCACCATGCCCAGCAGCGAGGTCGCCACCGGCACCCAGCGCACCCCCCGCAACCAGCAGGCCGCGACGAAGCCGGCCAGGTCGGTCACCGCGCCGCCGCCCACCCCGACCACCGCGTCGGTACGGGTGAAGCCTGCCGCTCCGAGCCGGTCCCAGCAGGAGGCGGCCACCTCGATGTGCTTGCCCGACTCGGCGTCGGGCACCTCGATCGGCAGTGGCTCGATGCCGGCCGCGCGCAGGCGTTCGCCGAGCGCGTCCGCGAGGGCCTTGAGCGGAGGCGCGTGCAGCACCGCCACCCGGGTCGCGCCGGGCAGCAGGCCAGGCAGCGCACCCAGCAGGTCGCGTCCCACCAAGACGTCGTACGGCCGCTCGCCGCCGACCGGAATTCGGGTCACCTCGTCCATCGCCGGCAGCCTAGTCCAGCGGGCGGCGCGGGGAGGGCGGCTGTCCACCTGCTGGCCGAGCGGCCCAGTCCGCCAACCGGCGGGCGTGCTCGGCCACCGCGGCGCGCAGCGCGTCCGGATGCCGCACTGTGAACGGGCAGCCCAGCCCGGCGAGCAGCGCCGCCATCCCGGGCAGGCTCTCCGCTCGGGCCCGCAGCAGCACCCCGTCGGTGGTGGCGGTCAACTCGGCCACGCTGGGCGGGATGCGGCGGCGGGCGGCGACCAGATCGGTCTCCAGCACCACCTCCACCTCGTGCGTATACGGCACGCCGGCCAGCGACCGGGTCACCCACGCCACCGCCTCGAAGCCGTCCGGCACTGTGAACGTCGCCGCGCCGGGCGTCACCGCACCGATCCGGTCCAGTCGGAAGGTGCGGATCTCCCCGCGCCGGTGGTCGTGGCCGGTGACATACCAACGGCCGGCGTGGAAGACCAGCCCGTACGGGTCGAGCTCGCGGTGCGACTGCTCGCCCCGCCAGGAGCGGTAGTCCAGCGCCACCCGCTGCCGGTGCCGGGTGGCCGAAGCCAGCGCGAGCAGGGTGCCGGAGGCCGGTCCGCGCTCCAGCTCCGGACGACGCAGTGTGAAGCCCAGGTGCTCCTGGACGGCGGCGAGCCGGTCGGCGAGCGCCGCCGGCAGCACCCGGCGGATCTTCGCCAGCGCGGTGGCGGTGGCGGGCTGCTCGGTGGCGAGCCCGACCCGTTCGGCGACGACGAGGCCGAGCAGCACGGCCACCGCCTCGTCGTCGGTGAGCATCAGCGGCGGCAGCTTGTAACCGGAGTGCAGCCGGTAGCCGCCGTAGCGGCCCCGGTCGGCGGTGACGGGAATGCCCAGCTCGACAAGCGTCGTCGCGTACCGGCGCACGGTCCGCTCGTCCACACCGAGGTGACCGGCGAGGTCGGCGGCTGTCGACCGGTGCCGGGTCTGCAGCAGTTCGAGCAGGGCCAGCACGCGCCCGGCGGGATGTGACACGGGCCACTCCTTCAATCCGGGCGGATCCTGTCCGGAATAGATCGTACGGTCTGTCGGTAACCGAGAGAAGGAGCCACAGATGGCGACATTCGTGCTGGTGCCGGGATTCTGGCTGGGTGCCTGGGCATGGCGGGACGTGACCGTCGCGCTGCGGTCGCAGGGGCACGAGGTCTATCCGATGACGCTGACCGGGGTGGCCGAACGCGACCACCTCGCCGGACCGGAGGTCAGCCTGGACACACACACCACCGACATCGTCCGACTGATCGAGGTCGAGGACCTGCGCGACGTACTGCTGGTCGGGCACTCCGGCGGGGGAATGCCGGCCGCCCAGGCGGTGGACCGCATCCCGGACCGGATCGCCCGGATCGTCTACGTGGAGAGTGGGCCGTTGCCGGACGGCACGGCGCAGTTCGACACGCTGCCGCCGGAGGAGCAGCAGCGACTGCGGGCCGCGATCGGCGCCGGGCACCTGCTGCCGCCGCCGGCCTGGGATCCGGCCGCCGACCCGACCAACCTGGCCGGCCTGGACGAGCCGACGCTCGCGCTGCTGGGTAGCCGGGCCACCCCGCAGCCGCTGCGGGCCGCCACCGACCCGGTCCGACGCACCGGCGGACGCCCGGTGCCGACCGCGCTGGTCGCCAGCACGTTCCCGCTCAGCGTGGTGCAGCAGATGATCCAACAGGAGCATCCGTTCTTCACCGGCCTGGCCGACGGCCAGTTGCACGAGCTGCCCACCGGGCACTGGCCGATGCTCAGCGAGCCGAAGGCTCTGGCCGACGTCCTCGACCTGATCGCCCGCGGCTGAGAACCAGCCCACTGCGCCGATCTTGCAGTTCCGGTTGCCCAGATGCGGGGAATGTCCCCTACGTCGGGGCAGCTACTGCAAGATCGGCGGGGCAGGGCGACGTCAGCGGGGCAGCAGGGCGGCGACCTCGGCGACGACCTCCGCCGGGGCCCGGCCGTCGGTCACCACCGTCTCGGTGGCGACCTCCGCGTAGAGCGGCCGGCGCTGGTCCAGCAGGTGCTTGAGGGTGGCCCGTGGGTTGATCGCCAGCAGCGGCCGGCCGGCGCCGAGCCCGACCCGCCGCACCGCGTCGGGCAGCTCGACCGAGAGGTGCACCACCCGGTGCCCGATCAGGGCCGCTCGGGTCTCCTCGGCCAGCACCGCGCCGCCGCCGAGGGCGAGCACGCCCGTGCCGCCGGCCAGCGCCGCGGCCACGGCGGCCCGTTCCAGGGTACGGAAGTGCGCCTCACCCTCGTCGATGAAGATCTCCGGGATCGGCTTGCCGGCCATCTGCTCGATGTCGGTGTCGGTGTCGCGGAACTCCACGCCGAGGGTGGCGGCGAGCGCCCGCCCTACGGTGGTCTTGCCGCAGCCGGGCGCGCCGACCAGCACGACGACCGGTGCCATCAGCGGATGACCAGCGCGTCGAGGTACCCGGCCAGGTTGCGGCGGATCTCGGCGATCGAGTCTCCGCCGAACTTCTCGGTGGCCGCCTCGGCCAGCACCAGCGCCACCATCGCCTCGGCGACCACCGCCGCGGCGGGCACCGCGCAGACGTCAGAGCGCTGGTTGATCGCGGTGGCCGGCTCGCCGGTGGTGACGTCCACTGTGGACAGGGCCCGGTTCAGCGAGGAAATCGGCTTCATCGCGGCGCGGACCCGCAGCGGCTCACCGGTGGTGATGCCACCCTCCAGCCCGCCGGCCCGGTCGGTGACCCGGCGGACGCCGGTGGCCGACGGGATGATCTCGTCGTGCGCCTCCGAGCCGCGGGACCGGGCCTGCTGCCAGCCGTCGCCGATCTCCACGCCCTTGATCGCCTGGATGGACATCAGCGCGGTGGCCAGCCGGGCGTCGAGCTTGCGGTCCCACTGCACGTGGCTGCCCAGCCCCGGTGGCACCCCGTACGCCAGCACCTCGACCACGCCGCCGAGGGTGTCTGCGGCCTTCTTCGCGGCATCGACCTCGGCGACCATCAGGGCGCTGGCCTCCGGGTCGAGGCAGCGCAGCGGGTCGGCGTCGATCCGGGCCGTGTCGGACGGCGTGGGACGCAGCCCGGGCTTCGCGGCCACCGGGCCCAGCTCGACGACGTGCGAGACGATCTCGATGCCGAGCGCCTGACGGATCAGCGCCTTGGCGACAGTGCCGACGGCCACCCGGGCGGCGGTCTCCCGTGCGCTGGCGCGCTCCAGGATCGGCCGGGCGTCGGTGTGGCCGTACTTCTGCATGCCGGCCAGGTCGGCGTGGCCCGGCCGGGGGCGGGTCAGCGGGGCGTTGCGGGCCTGCCGGGCCAGCTCGTCGGGGTCGACCGGGTCGGCGGCCATCACGGTCTGCCACTTCGGCCACTCGGAGTTGCCGACCCGGATCGCCACCGGGCTGCCCAGGGTCACGCCGTGCCGCAGGCCGCCGAGCAGCTCGACCTCGTCTCGCTCGAACGACATCCGGGCACCCCGCCCGTAGCCCAGCCGTCGACGGGCCAGCTCGTCGGCGATCTCGGTGGTGGTCACCTCAATGCCGGCCGGCACCCCCTCCAACATCGCGACGAGGGCGGGACCGTGCGATTCACCTGCAGTCAACCAGCGCAACACAGCGGTCAGTCTGTCACGGCGGGCCACCGACGCGGCGCGCTCCCCGTCGCGTCCCGCCCAGCGGACGCCGCCGCCCGCTCACGCGGGCGGCGGCTCAGATCCCCCGACCGCGCTTGTGCAGGGTGCGCAGCACCGCGTCGGCCCGGACCACCCGACCGGCGACGGCGAGGGCCAGGTAGGCGCGCGGCTCGCGGGGGTTGCTCCGCAGGGTGCGCCGGGCCCAGCGCAGCGCGCCCCGGCGGTCGCCGGAGGCGGCCTGGGCGAACGCGATCTGCCCGGCCACCCGGGCCTCGCCGGCCGGTTGACTGGCGAACTCCGGGTAGCGCCGCAGCAACCACTGCAACGCCTCGGAGATGGTGTCCCAGCGCTGCGCGAAGTACGAGCGCTTGTGCCAGCGCACCAGCACCGACGGCGTCCGCAGGTTGATCAGCGGCGCGCTGCGCGCGGCCCGCAGCAGGAACTCGTAGTCCTCCGCGTAGCTGCCCGGGATCTCCTCGTCGACCAGCCCGAACCCATTGCGCAACGCGGTGGCGCGGATCAGGAAGGTCGACGGGTGCAGCTCCGTCATCCGGTCCCGTAGCAGGTCGTCCAGGGTGATCCGGTCCTTGTCGAGCACCCGGTCGACGGTGTGCCCGTCGTAGTTGACCCGGATGCCGCAGCAGACGAACTCGGCGGCCGGATCGCCGGCCAGCGCGTCGACCTGGGCGGCCAGCTTGCCCGGCAGCCACTCGTCGTCGTCGTCGCAGAACGCGACCAGCTCGCCCTCGGCAGCGAGGGTGCCGCTGTTGCGCGCACCGGCCAACCCGGGGGTACGGGCGTTGCGGATCACCCGCACCACGCGGGTCGGGCCGCTCCCCAGCTCGGTCAGCGACTCGTCCGGCGCGGACTGGTCGAACACCACGACGACCTCGATCAGGCCCGGGTAGTCCTGTGCCAGGATCGCGCGCACCGCGGCCCGCAGCAGCTCGGGGCGGTCCCGGGTGGGCACCACGACGCTGACGGTCGGCTGCTGGGTCATCGAATCTCCTTCGTACCCGGGCGCGGCCGGGACCAGACCCGCCACCGGGGTGGGCGCGGGGTCGAACGGGCCACCAGGTCGTCGACGATCTGCCCGACCCGGGCCACCGCCGCCCGTCGTGCCTCGTGTGCCTCCGGGTCGGCGGCCACCGCGTACCGGGACGGGTCGGCCACCCCGGCGGCCAACGCGTCGTGCAGGGCCTCCCGGGTCTCGCAGAGCGCCACCAGCCCGGCGGCGCCGAGCCGGCGGGCGAAGAGGAGCTGGTGGTTGTCGACGTGCTCACCGCGGGCCGGATCGCGGGGCACCACGATGGGCAGGTGGCCGTGCCGGCGGGCCTCCAGGATGGTCGCCGGGCCGCCGTGGCAGACCACCAGGTCCGCATCGATCATCGCCTGTTGCAACGCGTCGTGGCCGAGGAACGGCACCGCGCCGCTCAGCTGGGGCGCGGTGGTGTGCCCGTGCTGCATGGTCAGCCCGATCGGGCCGGCGGCCTGCGCGTGCCACTGCGCCAACCAGTCGACGAGCCGGTCGAAGGGGTGCTTGTCGGTGCCCACCGCGACCAGCAGTCGGAGCTGGGCGACCGCCGAGCTGTCGCGCTGGCGCGGCAGGCGGGCCGCCTCGGTGGCCGGCCGGGGTTGCGGACGCCGGGCGGTGCCCGTCTCCCCGGTCACAGCAGCGTCCCGACGACGGTCGCCTCGGGGTACTGCCGGCGCTGCTCGTCCCACTGCACGAGCATCGCGGACAGGAACGGCCGGCAGAGCCGAGCGGTCAACGTCGGGGTGTCGATCCGGTCGTACACCTCGATGTAGACGGTCGGGATGCGCCGCAGCCGGGCCAGCACCACGAACGGCACCGCCACCCCGGCGCCGGTGGTGACCACGGCGGCGACCCGCCGGGCCCGCAGCACCTGCCAGGCCAGCAGCGCGTTGCGCAGCAGGTTCGGCACGTTGCGGGTGGTCGGGTGGTGTGCCGGCACCAGGTCCTCGCCGGCCAGCAGCGAGACCGCCTCCGGGGTGTCGAAGGTGACCCAGCAGCGCCGCCACTGTTCGTACCAGGGCCGCAGGGCCAGTAGTTGGGCCAGATGGCCGCCGCTGGAGCCGACCAGCAGCAGCACCGGCGCCCCACTGTCGTCGTTGTTCGTGTCCACGCGACTCCCCACAAGTTCGCTTGGAATTTCAGTTCACGCCAGGCAGAAGCAGATCACACGATCCCCGGTCGTTGAATAGCGCGACCGGCCGAGATGACGATCTCCACGATGGCCGGTGCGGTGCACCGAACGTCCGAGGTCCATCGATCGTCATCACCACCTGCGATTATGTCGTCACTCTGCGGCGCACCGTCGTCGCCGCGGTTCCTCCAGATCAGCCGCTATGTCTTTTCTCGATGACGTCCAGAAGTGCGGGATGCAGGGCGGCATTCCAGCCCGCGCCCGCGTCGGCCAGCCGCCACGTCCGCAACCACATCTCCACCAGGTACGCGTCGGCGACGAGCCGACACTGCGCGGCGTCGAGGCCGAGCCGATCGCCGTACCGACTCAGATATCCGTCCACGGCCGCCGCGGCGGCGTCGGCCGGCTCCCCGCGCAGCACGAGGGCCCGCTGGAACGCGTCGTGCGCCAGGTCGAAGCCGACCGGCACGTCCGGCCCGCTGTGCTCCCAGTCCCAGGCGACCAACCGGCCGGCGTGCCAGCCCAGGTTCCACGGCACCCAGTCACCATGCCAGTGACCGAACTCGACGCTGGTGTCGCCATGCCGGCGGGCCAACGCCGAGACCGCGGCGACCGCCCGCGCACCCGCCGGCTCGGTCGCGGCGGCCCGGCCGGCCTGATCTGCCAGCCGGCGCAGGAAGGTCGAGTCGACCAGCGGTCGAGATGTGCCCGCCGGGCCGCCCCGCCGGGCGACCGCGAGCAGCGCCGCGATCCGGGGCGGGTCGTCCACCGGCACACCGCGTACCGCCGGGGGCAACGGCTCGATCACCGCGACCACCTGGCCCGCCCACGACGTCTCGGTGAGCAGCCGCGGCGGCATCGGATGGTCGGCGACGCCGACCACCTCGCGCAACGCCCGCAGCGCCGCCGCCTCCGCGCTGACCAGCGCGCGGGTCGCGTCGTTCCAGCCGATCTTCGCGTAGCCACGCGGCCGCCCGTCGGCGCTGAAGAGTTGCAGTGTGGGCTTGCCGTTCGGGTCCGGTGGGCGGACCCCGAACGCGGCCAGCAGCGGCGTGTCACCCAGGTCGGCGGAGAGCCGCTCGCTCAGCAGCAACTCCGCGGCCGGCACCCCGGCCGGCACCGAGACGGTCAACGTCGGAAAGGGCGCGAGCCCCACCCGACCGAACCGGGCCAGCCCACCGAGCACCGCCCGCAGCGCGCGCACCTTCGGTGGCCGCAGGGCGTTGTACGCCAACAGGGACGCCGCCCCGGCCCGGGGCGCGCCCAACGGCACCAGGAACCGGGCCCGGGCGACCGACGGCACCACCGCGTACCGGGCCACCGCCTGGTGACCGGCCGGCGGGGCGCCGGCCACGGTCAGGCCGACCCGGTCGTCCGGGAAGACCGCGCGGCTCACCCAACCCAGGCCGTCCACCCGCGAACGCGGGTCGGTGGCCGGGCCCACCCGGGTCGTCACGCCGCCCGGTCCGCCCAGTCGAGGTCCAACCCGAGCCGTTGACGCAACGCGTCGTTGTACGGCCGGTAGTAGTCGGTCAGCTCAGCCCGCACGGTCGGCTCCAGCGGTGCCGAGCGCCGATCGTTGTAGACCTTGAAGTTGGGCAGGTCGTACGCCGGCAGACCGAGGAAGTCCAGGGTGCGTCGGTAGGTCGCCCGCGAGTCGCGGTACAGGTCCTCGCTGGGCAGGAAGAGGATCTGCTCCCGGGCGAAACGCTCCAGCCACGGCTCCAGGTGCTCCAGGTAACGCCCCCGGGCCCGGTACGTGTACCAGTCGTACGGCTCGCTGAACGACTCCGGCTCGGCGATCAACCGCTCCCGCTCCCCCGCCGTGCGTTCCGGCTCGGCCGCCAGCGCGGCGGCGAAGTCCAGTGGTTCGATGCCGTGGGTGCGGCGTTCCTTCCAGTGCGAGTACGCCCGCTCCACCGGGTCCCGCAGCAGCACGATGAGCTTCACCGTCGGCATCAGCGCGGCGACCCGCTGCGCGGCGAGCGGGTGGAACATGTACAGCGGGGCGGCCTCACCGACCCGGACCGGCCCACCGTGCCGCTTGGCCAGGGCCTCGCGCTGCCGCTCGGTCGGGAAATGCGAGCGGTACCAGGCTTCGCCGCGACCCCAGTGCTCCTCGAAGTAGTGCGCCGACTTGGTGTTCCACGCGGGAAAGAGCCGGGGCACCAACGGGTGCTGGATGAGGTAGTTCCACAGGGAGGTGGTGCCACCCCGTTTGGTCCCGATGATCAGGAAGTCCGGCAGCGGCCGGCGGTCGCTGGTGCGAACGCCGTAGTCGACAAGCGACTCCTTCACCCGGGTGGTCACCTGGGTCGGAACCAACTGCTTGACCCGGTCACGGATGGACACCACGACGAACCTCACCTGCCTCTCGTCGATGCCGAGGTGGGCTCGGCGGCCGTGGCCGCGTTGTCCCCTCCACGGATCTGCCTCATGGTCCCCCGGATGCCGGCGCGCACCCGGGGCAACGTCAACATGCCGACGCAGCCGGTCAGCAGCACCGCCAACGCCACCGCGAGGCCGGGCAGACCGCGACCGCCCACCAGCACGCCGGCCCCGGCGGCCAGGCCCACACCGGCGATCGTGGCCGCCGCGGCACGCACCATCGCGGCGTCGAACAGCGGCTCCCGAACCACCGACCTGGCGAACCCGGCGGCGGTGAGGTTCTCGGTGGCGATGCCGGCCGCCCAGGCCACCGCCGCGCCCGTCGCGCCGTGGTGGGGGATCAGCCAGAGACCCAGCGAGACGGTCACCGTCAACCCGGCCACGGTGGCGACCAGGTGCAGCCCGCTGCGCCCGCCCATCAGGAGCAGGCTCTGCACGTTGCCCACTCCGGTGTTGACAAGCATCGCCAGCGCGAGCACCGTCATCGCCGGCACACCGGCGGTGAACTCCGGCCCGAACAGCTGGAGGAAGGCCAGCGCGAAGACCGCCAGCAGCAGGTACACCGGCCAGGACAGCACCAGCCCCCAGGTGGTCAACTGCCGGTGCACGGCCGCCGCCGCGGCCCGCTCGCCCCGCCCGAGCAGCCGGGAGAGCTGCGGCGACACCGCCACCCGCAGCCCCTGCATGGCCAGCTGACCGGCCAGCACGTACCGGCCGACGGCACCGAACACACCGGCGTCCGCCGGCCCGGCCAACACCGAGGTGAGCAGCACACCCACCCACATGCTGCCGGCGTCGATGGCCGCCGAGGCGGCCCGGGGCAGCGCGAAGCGCCAGAACGTGGACCAGTCGGCGCGGTGCGGACGCAGCGTCGCGCCCCGGCCCAGCCCGAGCGGGCCGGCGACGAGGGTGAGACAGACCAGCAGGGCCAACGCCGCCGGCACCAACCAGCCGGTCATGCCGGCGAGCAGACCACCACCCGCCAACGCGGCCGCGCCGACCAGCACCGGGCGCGCGACCGGCAGAAGCAGGAACTGCACCCCGACGTACGCCCGGATCGGCCGCACGCAACGCAGTGTGGCCAGCAGCAGGGTCATCGCGACCACCACCGGCACCGCGGCGAACGTGACGGTGAGCAGAGCGTCGCCGCTCGCGCCGGAGCCGCGCAGCAGCCGGGGCGCGAGGGCGTCGGCGGCCAGCACGCCCGCGCCGGCGACCAGCAGCCCGGTCAGCAACGGCGGGATCAGCGCCACCGGGAGGACCCGGGCGGCGTCACCGCGCACGCCGGCGCTGCGGCGGGGCAGGGCCCACATCAGACCGGTCTCCGCGCCGAGCGTGCAGATCGCGGTGGCCACGGTGACGACCCCGATCGCGGCGAAGAACGCGCCCGCGCCGGCCGGGCCGTAGCCCCGGGTGATCACGACCGCCAGAACGAACCCGAACAAACCACTGGTGGCCGCGCCGAGCAGTCCGGCCACGCCGCTACGCGCGCTGCGGCGGGTCTCGGCCGAGCCGGTGTCCCCGGCCGGCGACGGCGCGGCCTGGTTCTCGACGGAGGTGGGCGTGGGCCGGCCCTCGTCGGCACCGGCCGACGGTCGGGTCGCGGCGGTCACGCGGGCACCGGCGCGGTCCGCGCGGGCGTCGGCGACGACCCGGCCAGCCGGGTTCGCCGTTCGCGTTCGGTAAGCGCCATCGCGAAGGCCACCGCGAAGAACGCGACCGCCAGGTTCTGGTTCGCCATGCCGTAGAACGGGATCTGCACGAGGCAGACCACCGGCACCGCCGCCAGCCACTGCCCGGCCGCCGAGGTCGCCCGCGCGCAGATCACCGCTGCGGCGACGAACCACGCCAGGAAACAGATGAGCGCGGGTACGCCGTGGCTGAACAGCACCATCCACAGCTGCCCCTGGGTGCCGATCGGCGCGGCCGCCGACACAGTGTCCACGTTCACCGGAGCGCCATAGCCCAACCAGGGCGACTCCTGCACCCGGCGGATCACCTCGGTGTAGAGCGAGAGCCGGTCGGTGTTGGTGTCGCTGGAGTCGACCCGCCTGCTGATCAGCTCGGTGATCGGGATGAACAGCGTGGCCAACCCGCCGATCACCACGACCCCGACGATGGACGCGGCCACCCGGACATTGCCGCGCAGGCTGGCCCGCACCCCGAGCACCGCCAGCCCGGCGCCGAGGCTGAGGAACATCGCCCGGTTGAGGGTGAGGAACGCCGGCGCCAGCGACAGTGGCAGCGACGCCAGCAGCGCCCAGCGCAGCAGCCCCTGCCGGCGCAGCATCGTGAAGGCCACCACGCAGGGCAGGGTCATCGCGTACGCGCTGCCGTAGTTGTTGGTGTACGCGAACGGCGCGGCCGGCCGATAGATCGGGTTGAGCGAACGGGCGCTGTACTCAGCGGTGGTGAGGTGCACCATGTCCTGGATGAACGGGGTGCCGGCCACCCCGCCGGGCAGCAGCACCTCCATCGGGGTCGTCATGGCCAGCCGCGGCACCAGCACCCCGAGCCAGCCCAGCGCCACCAGCCCGAACCAGAACGCGCAGAGCGGGGTGAGCACCGCCACCAGGCTGGCGCGTTCCCGGGCGGCCGCGTAGACGTAGACGCCGACCACCAGCGCGGTCAGGTAGAAGGCCAGCCGCAGGGCGAACGTGAGCAGCGAGGCCGGCGACGACAACTGGGTGGCGCTGACCACCACGATGGCGAGGAAGAGCAGCCAGATGCCGGCCGCCGGCGGCAGCGGCACGCGCCCCCGGGTCAGCAGCAACGCGAACAGCAGCGCACCCAGCAGCGGCCAGCCGAGGTAGAAGGCGCCGAACAGCCACCAGAGCGGCACCAGGCCGAACATCATCGACAGTGGCCAGAGCGGCAGTTGCGGCGGCGCCGACGGCGGCACCGGCGCGGCCTCCTGCGGAGCGCCTCCGGGTGGTGGTTCGGTCGCCGGGGCGCGGGTCACCGACACGCTCAGGCCCGGCCGTTTCGGGTGAGCACGAAGCCCAGCGGGGTGACGCCGGCGGCGCGCAGTCGCTCCACCAGGCGTCGCAGGTCACTCTGCCGGGTGCGGTCCCGCTCCACGACCACCACCGCGCTGCCCTGCCGGGCCACTGCCACGCCACGCTCGTCGGACTCGGCCGGCGGGGCGTTGAACAGGACCAGGCCGTGGTCCGCGCCCTGCCGCCAGGTGCCGAACCGGACACTGCCCACACCCACGACAACCTCGTCGGGGGTGACGACGCGACTGTTCTCCGGGCGGGCGGACGACACCCTCGGCAGCGTCAGGGTGGCATCGGGGTCGGTGGACGGGCGGGCACCGGGCGGGTGCGGGGAGGGCCGACGGGCGGGCGTGCTCTCCGTGGCGGCACCGGCGGCCGGTGTGCTGCCGGCCGGCCGGGGCTTGGGCACCAGCGGCCGGGACGGGTCGATGGGCAGCCGCCCCCGGTCGGCGAGAACGGTGGCCCGAAGCCGCTCGATCCGCCCGCTGTCGTCGGCGACGAAGACCTCCCGGCCGTCCACGGCGAGCGCCACGGCGAGCCCGGCGGTGAGCACCGTGGCGTCCTCCCGGGCGGTGACCAGCGCCACCCGGGCGGGCTGCCGGACCCGCTCGGCGACCGCCATCGCCACGTACCGGACGTCGGCGTCGACCGCCCGAGGGCTGCCCCGGAACGCCGGCCGGCGTACGGTGCCGAGCAGTGGAAGGCCGGAGGCCTCCCGGCCGTCGGCGACCGAGCGGACCCGCCGGTCGGTCGACTCCCAGAGGTACGCCAGCACGATGCCGATCAGCGCGCCACCGAGGAGGCCGGCGACCAGGTAGAGCGGCCGGTGCCCGGCGGAGGTGACCAGCGCCTTCTCGGCGGTCTGGGTGACCCAGCCGGGGTTGACGTCGACCGCCGCGATCTCGGTACGGGCGGCGTTGAGCTGGGTGAGCTGGTTGTTGATCCCGGCCAGCTCGGCCACCAGCGCGTCACCGGCGGCGGTGTCCTTGGCGGTGTTCGCCCGCTTCTGCAACACGGTCTGCTGGGCGGCGACCTTGGTGATGCTGGCGTCGTAGGAGCGCAGCATCTCGGCGCGCTGCTGCTCGTACATGGCCCGGCGCACGCTCAGGTAGGCCTCGGCGGCCATGTTGGCGCTCTGCACGGCCTGGTGCGCCTCGCGTGCCTGGTAGGTGAAGCGCAGGATCTGCCCACCGGTGGGCACCTCGACCTCGAGCGCGTCGCGGATGTCCCGCGGGTCGCCGCCGGCCGAGTCGGCGAGCCGCTGCACCACCTCGGTGCCGGTGGCGATGCCGCTCTCCACGTTCATGTTGACCGCGCGGTCGGCGCCCGCGCCGCTGGGGGTGAAGGCGTCGGTCACCACCGGCCGGACCGCGACCACGGCGCTCGCGGACAGCGCCGCCGGCACCAGCAGCACGTAGCCGAGCGCGGCGAGCAGACCGACCATGGCGACCGCCGCCACCAACCGCAACCGGTGCATCGGCACCCGCAGCAGGTCGGTCAGTGTCACGGCACGCGAGGTGCCGGAGGACGGGCCGTCCGTGGGCCAGGGGCCGGGCGCTGCATCAGTCATGGAACTTCTTCACCGTCTGTTGAGGATTACCGACGACCACGACGCCGGGTGGTACGTCCGTGCGGACCACAGTCGCCGCGCCGACGACGCTGTCCCGACCGACCCGCACGCCCTTCAGGACCAGGGCGTGCGCACCGACCCAGACGTTGTCCTCGAGAACGATCGGGGCACGGGTGAGCGGGCCGGGCGGCGCGTGCCGCTGCTCGGGGGGCAGGTTGTGGAAGTCGTTGTCGAGCAACTCGCAGTCCGACAGGAGGCACCGGTCCCCCACGGTGACCGACGTCCAGGTGCCGATCCAGGTGGCGTTGAGCAGACAGTCCTCGCCGACGCGTACCTCGCCGGGGCCGGCGAAGCGGACGAGTTTGTTCAACCGGGTGCGGTCGCCAATGGTCACCCGCACACCACGCCGCAACCGGATCCGGCCACGGATCTCCACGTCCCGACCGAGCGTCAACCGTCGGTAACGGAGCTGATACCAGCCGCGTTTGACCGCGAAGACCAGACGCACCACGCGTCTCGTTCGGATGCCAGCGGCGCCGAGCAACGACCCTCCCCCACCGTCGCGGGCCGGCGGCGGTGGGTACCGCCACCGGCCCAACGTGAACAATCTACCGATGCTCCGTTACGAACGGTTGACCCTTACTGTACGGAGAAGAATGTCGATGGGGTAGACCAGGACAACTCGGGCGTCGCGCTGCTGATGACAGTCGCCGTGGCGCCGTTGACCACCGCGCTCGGCGCGGCCGTCGGGTCGAACGGCACGCTCCGCAGCGCGCCGTCGGTGGAGCCGTAGACGATCCGGCCGCCCACCCAGGCCATGCCCCGCACCGCGGACCAGGTCACGCCCGTGGTCGGCAGGGCGAACTCGGTGGCGCCCAGGTAGTTGCCGTCGATCTCGAAGTAGCGGTAGTAGAGGTTGTTCGCCCCGGTACGGGTGTAGTAGAGCCGGCCGTCGAGGAAGAAGGCGCCGGTCAGCAACGCCGGGTTGTACCAGTCGTTGTAGCCGGACGCCTCCCACGGCGAGCCGATCGCGCCTCCGTTGAAGAGCGAGATGTCGATCCGACTGCCGGTGGGCGTGCCGGCCACCGTGTGCGACCAGTAGATCCGGTCGTCCACCCGCCAGGTCGCGCCGGCCGCCGTGTACGCGGGCTGGCTGACGCTGGTTGCGGTGCCCAGCGCGGTGCCGTTGAACGGCACCTTCGCCACGGTGCCCGAGGCGGTGCCGAGGTAGAGGTTCCCGGTGGTGGCCGACGGCGGGTTCTTCGCGGTGAAGGTACGTCCGCCGGCGAGCGGGAACATGCCGAGCCGGCCGTGGTACTCCTCGCCCATGCCATCGGAGTTGTGCCCGAAGTAGAGGCCGTCCGAGCCGCGCCAGAGCACCGGCACCGACGAACCCCAGTTGCTGGTGCCCGACGGCATCGAGGCGCTGCCGCTACGGCGCGGGTTCCAGTTCACCGGCATGCCGGTCGCCGGAGTGACGGCGGCGATGCCGAGCCGGTCGACAGCGCCCGGGCCGGCGTTGTCGCTGGCGTTCGGGTTGTTGACCCAGCGGAAGTGCCCGCCCAGGTAGATGACGTTGTCCGCCACCTCGACCGAGGTGATGGTGTCGTTACCGGTGTAGTCGACCCAGGTGGCGAGCAGGCCAGAGCCCCGCGCGGCGGTCTCGAAGCGGACCAGGGCGTCGCAGTACGCGGCCGGCCAGCCGGCGCCGCCGTTGGTGCCGACCACGAACCAGCTGCCGTCGCCACCGAACTTCACGTCCTGCACGTAGTGCACGAACGTCGTCGGCGAGGCGCACGGCGGAACGAACTTGTCGGTGCTCCAGTCGAGCAACGTGGGAGTCCCGGAGACGTCCACCAACGCCATCTGGTTGCGCGGCAGGTCGTTGACGAGCGTGAAGTTGCCGCCGACGACCAGGGTGTCGCCGTCCGGCGCGACGTCGATGGTCCAGACGTACGACGTGGTGCCGTGCCGTCCCACTGTGGCGTCGATGCTGAAACTCGGGTCGATCGCGCCGGTGGTCGCGTTGAGCCGACCCAGACCCGCGTGCGCGGTGCCGTTGAGCCAGTTGAACGCCCCGGCCACGTACAGCCAGTTGCCGTCCAGCGCCAGGTCACGAACCGTGCCGCCGTCGGAACGCCCGACCCAGCTGTCGATGATCGCGCCGGTCGACGGGTTGAGCGCCACCAGGTTCTTCCGGGAGACGCCGTTGACGTTCTTGAAGGTGCCGCCGACGATCAGGGTGCCGCCGGGGCCGGCGAGGAGCGTGTTGACCGCGCCGTCGAGCACCGGCAGGAAGGTGGTCGACATGGTGCCGGTGGTCCGGTCGTACGCGAAGAGGTAGCGCTGCGTGATCCACGCGGAACTGGCGGTCTGCCGGAGTTGGGTGAAGCTGCCGCCGACGAAGACCGTGTTGCCCACCTGCGCGAAGGCACGGGTCTCACCGTCTCGGGCGTGCGGGGTCGCGTCGGCGGGGTTCGCCGACACCAGGGTCGCCGTGGCCGGGACCGGTACCACCGCGGCCGACGCGGTAGTGGGCACGCCCAGAGCTGCGGCGATGATCGCCAACGCGACCATCCCCGCCCGAGTACGACGTCGTCCTGCAAAACGCCACAAGTGCGAGAGTTTGGGCACGCTGCGCCTCCAGATTGGATGAGAACCCGAGGTAGCGTGCCTCGTCCAGCCTGGTTAACAAAATCCGCCGATTGGGCGGTGCATGAATCCGCAAGCCGACAGAACGCCGGAGGGTCGGGTGTCCGACCCCCCAGCGAACGCCGTCCGGTCAGCCCGTCTCGAACGTCAGCGGCTACCTCCGGTGGGTTGCCGCAGGTAGGGGTCCTGTCCGGCCTTCGCGAAGCCGGCCACCGCCGAGGCGTCGTGGTTCATCGTCATGTCGCAGGTCGACGTGCGGCTGGTCATGCCGGCCGAGTTGAAGTAGATCGCCGCCTTGATCTTCGGGTGCGCCTTCAGCGCCGCCGGGAACTCCTGGAACCAGCGCTGCTTGGCGCCCGGGTCGTCGGAGTTGAAGTTGGTGCCGAACTCGGCGAGCATCCGGGGCTTGCCCGCGCCGATGCCGTTGTCGTCCAACCACCGGTAGAAGCCACCGACCGTGGTGCTCGGACTCTTCCACACCGTGCTGCCGTTGCAGACGTGGAAGTTGTACGGGTCGTAGGCCACCCAGTCGACGTACCGGTCACCGGGGTACAGGCCGGCGTACCGGGAGTAGTGCCCGGACCAGCCCATCATCGTCCAGACCCAGACCGCGTTGGTCGCGCCGGCGTTGGCGAACCGCTCGTGGACGTAGCGCCAGGCCCGGACGAAGTCGGCGTCGCTGCCCTTGTTCGGTTCGTCCTCCGGCTCGTGGTCGAAGCCGATGAAGACCGGCACACCGGCGGCGCGGATCCGGCCCGCGACCGCGTCGATGGTGTCGTCCTGCTTGCCGCCGTAGACGTCCGACCACTTGAGGGTGGTGCCGGCGGAGAAGTCACGGGACTCCCAGGCGAAGAACATCAACCGGCCTTCGCGCATCTGCTGCTGTTCGTACATGTCCGGGAAGGCGCCGTTGCTGCCGGCGTTGGAGAAGTCGTGGTAGCGGTGCACGATGTCGAACTTGCGCCCGACCTGAGTCTCCACGTCGGCGACAGCCTTGCCGTGGTCCCAGCCGCCGGCCGCCCCGGCGGGCGAGTACATGCCCCACCAGGCGCCACAGGACGGGACGAGCTTGTCCGAGACGGAACCACACTTGCCGGACGGGAGGGTGCCGCTGGCGCTCGGGGTCGCCGTCCGGGTCGGAGCGATGGTCGGCGACGGCTTCGGCGCGGCGGTGGTCGGCGACGCGCTCGGCGACGGCGGCGGTGCCGGCCGGGTGGTCGTCACCGGCGACGGCCGGGCCCCGAGGTCGTAGCTGATCAGCAGGCCGGGTCGCAGGTCCGGGTTGCGGTTCTCGACCGACGCCCAGTAGATCCGGCTCTCCAGGCCGCTCTGCGCCAACGAGACCGTCCAGGTGCCGTTGCCGGTGACCAGTTTGGAGACGTCCCACTCGTTGACGCCCTTGGACACGCTGGTCACGCTGTCCAGCGCGGCACCGGCCGACGTGAGCGGCGGCCGCGATTCGCGGGCGCTCAGCGGCGACGCGTGCGCCGTCACCGTGGCGGCGAACTGCTGCCAGGCGTGCACCCGTAGCGTCGCCCGGATGTTGACCGCGGTGGCCGGCACCGTGGTCACCGCGAACTCGATGACCGCCTCCCGGCCACCGCGCGGGTTGCCTTCGCAGCGCGTCGCGCAGGTGGCCAGCGTCGACTTGGCCGCGTTGTCACCGTCCTGCGACACCGCGGTGGCGGTGGTGTCGGCCGCCGCCCGGATCGACAGGTCGTCGCTGGCCAGCAGCGGCATCATGGTCGCCACGATGCCGGCCACCACCGAACCGCCGACCACGCCGATGGCAATCGCCTTACGCCGGGGTCCGGAGCGGAACCGGGTGATGCGGTGCAGTCCGTGCCTGGTCAAGGAAACTCCCTGTGTCTGCGTCCGTAACGGTGAGCAGCGTATCGATGACCAGGACATGTGGCAGGTAGGACAGTTTCCCGTAAGCGCGTCTTAACCGTCAGCTAAGAAACCGCCTCAGGGAAATCAGGGGCTCTGGCCGCGGGTGCGACCGAAGCCCCGCCACACACCTTGCCCGCGGAGTACGCGCAGAGTCAACGGGATGCGTTGGAAGCGCTTCCCGAACGCGTCGCGACCATCGGCGACCGCCCCGGACCGTCTGTTCGGTCCGTCAGCCGGCGCGAGCGGCAGTCAGCGCGGCGGCCATCGCCGCCCTCGGCGCGGTGACGCCGGTGAACTGCTCGAACTGCCCGACGGCCTGGGCCAGCAGCAGGTCCAGGCCGGAGACGATCCGGCAGCCCGCCGCGTCGGCGGCCGCCGCCAGCGGGGTCGGCCACGGGTCGTAGAGCGCGTCGAAGAACACCGCGCCCGGCCGCCAGGCCACCGCGCCGGCCAACGGGTCGGCGACCCCCTTCGGCACCGTGGAGACGACCACGTCTGCGGTGGAGAGTTGCCGGGGCGCACCGGCCCATGGGGCGGGCGTCAGCGCGACGCCCACCGCGCCGGCCACCGGGCGCAGCTCGTCGACCGCCTCGGGTCGGCGGGCCACCACCGTCACCGCTGAGCACGCGAGCTGCGCGGCGGCGGCGAGCGCGGCGCGGGCCGTCCCCCCGGCGCCGAGCACCGTCACTGCGGCACCGGCGGTCACGCCGGCGTCGGTGAGCACCCGCACCATGCCGGCGACGTCGGTGTTGTCCGCGTACCAGGAGCCGTCCGGACGGCGTACCAACGTGTTGGCCGCGCCGACGGCGGCGGCGACCGGCGACGCGGCGTCGGCCACGGCGAGCGCGGCCTCCTTGCCCGGCATGGTCACCGACAAGCCGGCCCACTCCGGGCCCAGGCCGGCGACCAGATCCGGCAGCTCCGCCGCCGCGCACTCGATCCGGGTGTACGACCACCCGGTCAGCCCGGCGGCGACGTAACCCGCGGTGTGGATCACCGGGGAGAGGGAGTGCGCGATCGGCTTGCCCAGCACCGCGGCCCTACGGGTCGACACGATCACCGCCGGTGGCGGCCGGTGGCCCGGTCACTGTCGACATCACTTCTCCGCCCTCCCGCTCACGTCGGGATCGACAGTACCCAGCACCCCGTCACGGGCACCAGGGAACCGGCTCTGCCGCCACCCCGCGCAATCGGGTCATCGCTTGACCGCCATCGACGTTGGTGAAAGCATTCCGGTGACGGAAGCGCCGATCGAAAAAGGGGAAACCTTGAACAAAAGCATTCTCCGTGCCCTTATCGCGATTGCCGCGGTTTTCAGTCTTTCGCTGATGACCGCAGCTCCCGCGCGGGCGGACGCCGCAGCCAACAGCTGGTCCGACAACCACCAGCTGTGCCAGTCCAGCTCCTGCGTCCGTAGCGGCAACATCGTGCGGCTCTGGCAGGCCATCGTCTGGGCCGACGACCTGAGCGGCACCGTCGGCACCAGCTTCATCGACGGGGAGTACGGCTCCAACACCGCCGCCAAGACCAGGACCTGGCAGGACGTGATGAACGTCGGCATCGACGGGTCGGTCGGGCCGCAGACCTGGGGTGAGGCGTACGGCGCGGTCAACCGCAACACCGGGTTCGACACGAGCACCCAGACCGGCTACTTCTACTACGGCTACAACCGCACGTTCGGTCTGCGCAAGCAGAACAGCAACGGCGTGTGGACGTTCCTCAACCCGCGCACCGGCACCTGGACCGGCACGAGTCACTGACAATGACGCAGTAATTGCGCGTCACGGCTGAACCGTAAAGGCTCCCTTCCCGACAGCGACCATAATTGCGGTCGCAATGGGAAGAGAGCCTTTATGGCGTGACCCGGCCGGTCAGATGATGCCGGCCTCTCGAGCCTTGTTCTCGTTGCGCTGGTGCTGCTCGTACGTGTCGGCGAAGGCGGAGTGGCCCTTGTCGTCGATGGCCACGAAGTAGAGCCACTTGCCGGTCGGCGTGTCCATCGCCCCTTCCAGGGCCTGCTTACCGGGGTTGTTGATCGGGGTGGGGATCATGCCCCGCAGCTTGCGGTTGTACGGGTTCTTCTGGTCGTCCAGCTCGGCCGCCGTCATCTGCTTGGACGACTTGGTCGGCTTGCCGATCGACTCCAGGTAGTAGTTGACAGTGACGTCCATCTCCAGGCAGTTGCACGGGAACTCGCCGTACGCGCGGTTGTAGGCCACCCTGGCGACCTTGCCGAGGTCGTCCTTGTTACCCGCCTCGGCCTGGGCCAGCGACGCCACGATCAGCGCCTCGTACGGGCTGACCTTGCGTTCCTCCTGCACCCGGTCGGCGAACTTCATCTCCCCCGTCACCGACAGGAAGCGGTTCACCATCAGCTTGAGGACGCTCTCGGCGGTGGACTTCGGCGGGATCTCGTAGGTGTCGGGGAAGAGGAAGCCCTCGACGGACTTGACGCTCTTCTTGCCGTCGCCGCGCTTGAACCACCAGTCCGGGATGCCGAGAGCCTCCGGGTCCTTCGCGGCGGCCTGGAAGTCCTTGACCGGGATCTTGGTCTTGTCGGAGAGCAGCTTGTAGATGTTGAAGCTCGTGCGGCCCTCGGGGATGGTCAGCCCGTTGACGATCTTGTTCTTCAGGTCGAGCATCGCGGTCACGGCGTTCGCGCCGCTCATCTGCTTGCGCAGCTTGTACGTGCCCGGCTGGATGTTCTTGCTGCGCGAGTTGGCCTCGGCCGCCTCGATGAACGCCTTCTGGCTCTTCACCACGTCGGCCGCCACCAGGGCGTCGGCCATGTCGGCGAGCAGCGCGCCGTTCTTGATCTCGACGGTGATCTCACCGGCCCCGCTGCCGTCGTAGTCGGGGGTGACGAAGTAGTTCTGGATGCGGTCGAAGCCGTAGAACGCGCCGCCGCCGATGCCGCCCAACAGGAGCAGGGCCATCAGCAGAGCCAGGAATGTCTTGCCCCGGCCACCGCCGCCGCCGGACCCGCCCTTGCTCTTGCGGAAGCTGCGCCGGTGCCGACCCTTCTCCCCCCGCTCCGGCTCGTCGAACCCAAGATCCAGATCGTCGATCATTACGTCCGCCTCCGCTGCGCGTCCAGCCAGCTCTGCAGGATCTCCACCGCGGCCGCCTGATCGACAACCGCACGTTGACGTTTACCTCGGACGCCACGCTCGGCAAGCCTACGAGAAGCGACCACCGTCGACATCCTCTCGTCAGTGAGCGTTACCGGGACAGGCGCTATCACATCGACCAGTCGGTCAGCGTACGCCTTCACATGGACGGCCGCAGGACCATGCTTGCCGGCGAGATTGACCGGAAGGCCGACGACAACCCCGACGGCCTCGTGCTCGGCCACCAACGCGGCCAGCTCGGCGAGGTCGCTCGGCACCGCGTCCGGCGCCGCCGTGAGATCGCGGGCCAGGGTGACCAGCGGCGTTGCCAAGATCCCGTCCGGATCCGAGCGGGAGACGCCCACCCGCACCTGACCGACATCCACGCCGATCCGCACACCACGCGTCAGCTCAGCCACCGACGGTCACCACCGGCCGGGTACGAACCAGGGCGGACCAATCGGCCCGCCCTGACTCACAGTGATGATCTATCACGCCTCAGTGATCGCCTTCTCGACGGTGAGCAGCAGGTTCGGCGCCTCGGCCGCCGGCAGACCGCCGCCCTGGGCCAGGTCGGGGCTGCCACCTCCGCGCCCGGAAAACGCCGCCTTCACCAGATCCGACGCGGCCAGGCCCCGGCTGCGCGCCGCCGCGTTGACCGCCACCACCAGGGACGCCTTGCCGTTCGACCGCGCCGCCACCGCCACGACCGCCGGCCGCGCCGGGTCGATCTTGCCGCGGATCTCCTGGGCCAGGGTGCGCACGTCGTTGCCGGCCGCGCCCTCCGGCGCCTCGGTGCCCACGTACGCGACCCCGCGCACGTCCTTGGCCTGCGCCGCGAGTGCCGCCGCGCCACCCAGCACCAGCTGGGCGCGCAGCTTCTCCAGCTCCTTCTCGGCGTCCCGAAGCTGGGTGACGGTCTGCTCCACCCGGTCGGCGACCTGGTCGTTGGGCACCCGGTACAACTCGGCCAGCCGGGAGACCAGCAGGTGCTCCTTGGCCAGGAAGCCGAAGGCGTCCATGCCGACCAGCGCCTCGACGCGGCGGACACCGGAGCCGATCGACGACTCCGAGAGGATCTTCACGAGGCCGAGCTGGGCCGAGCGGGCCACGTGCGTGCCGCCGCACAGCTCCCGGGCGTAGTCACCCACCTCGACGACCCGCACCTCCTCGCCGTACTTCTCGCCGAAGAGCGCCATCGCGCCGATGCGCCGCGCCTCCTCCAACGAGGTGATGAAGGCGTGCACCTCCAGGTCGGCCAGGAGCACCTCGTTGACCTGCTGCTCCACGTCGCGCAGGACGCTCGGCGACACCCCGGTCGGGGTGTTGAAGTCGAACCGGAGCCGACCGGGGGCGTTCAGCGACCCGGCCTGCGTGGCCGACTCTCCGAGGAAGTTGCGCATGGTCTGGTGCACCAGGTGCGTGGCGGTGTGCGACCGGGAGATCGCCCGACGTCGGGTCGTGTCGATCTCGGCGAAGCCGGCCTCACCGGCGCGTACCTCGCCCCGGATCACCCGCGCGCGGTGCACGATCAGACCGGGCACCGGCTGCTGCACGTCGAGCACCTCGACCTGCCCGCCACCAACCGTGATCATGCCCTGGTCGGGCTGCTGCCCACCGCCCTCGGCGTAGAACGGGGTGGTGTCCAGCACCAGCTCGATGGTGTCGCCCTCGGTCGCCGCCTGACGCGGACCGTCGGCGCCGAGCAGCGCCCGAACCGTCGACTCGCGGGACACCTCGCTGTACCCGGTGAACGTCACCGGACCACCCGCGTCGAGCACCGACCGGTACGCCGACAGGTCGACGTGCCCCGTCTTGCGGGCCTGCGCGTCCGCCTTCGCCCGGGTCCGCTGGTCGGCCATCAGCCGCCGGAACCCCTCGTCGTCGACAGTGAGGCCCTGCTCCGCGGCGATCTCCAGGGTCAGATCGATCGGGAAGCCGTAGGTGTCGTGCAGCTGGAACGCCTTCGCCCCGGACAGCGCCGAGCCGCCCGCCGTACGGGTCTCCGCGATCGCGGTGTCCAGGATCGTGGTGCCCGCCCGCAGGGTGGACAGGAACGCCTCCTCCTCCGCGTACGCGTAATCCGCGATCCGGTCGAAGTCGGTCGCCAGCTCCGGGTACGACGGCGCCATGCAGTCCCGGGCCACCGGCAGCAACTCGGGCAGCGCCCGCTCCTGCCAGCCCAGCAGCCGGATCGACCGGATCGCCCGGCGCATGATCCGGCGCAGCACGTACCCGCGACCCTCGTTGGACGGGGTCACGCCGTCGCCGATCAGCATCAGCGCCGTACGCACGTGATCCGCGATCACCCGCAGCCGGACGTCGTCCGGGTGCGACTCACTGGCCACATGCCCGGAGTGCGCGCCGTACCGCTTACCGGTCAGCTCGGCCGCCCGGGCCAGGATCGGCCGGACCTCGTCGATCTCGTACAGGTTGTCGACACCCTGCAAAATCGAGGCCATCCGCTCCAGGCCCATGCCGGTGTCGATGTTCTTCGCCGGCAGGTCACCCAGGATCGGGTAGTCCTCCTTGGTGGTGCCCGGACCCCGCTCGAACTGCATGAAGACGAGGTTCCAGTACTCCATGTACCGGTCCTCGTCGACCGCCGGGCCGCCCTCCCGGCCGTACTCCGGGCCCCGGTCGTAGAACAGCTCCGACGACGGACCGCACGGCCCGGGAATGCCCATCGACCAGAAGTTGTCCGCCTTGCCTCGGCGGACGATCCGCTCGGCCGGCACGCCCACCGACCGCCAGATCTCGTACGCCTCGTCGTCGTCGAGGTAGACCGTCGGCCAGATCCGCTCCGGGTCCAGCCCGTAACCACCCTCGGCGATCGGCTTCGTGGACAACTCCCAGGCCAGCGGGATCGCGCCGGCCTTGAAGTAGTCACCGAAGGAGAAGTTGCCGTTCATCTGGAAGAACGTGCCGTGCCGGCTGGTCTTACCGACCTCGTCGATGTCCGGGGTACGGATGCACTTCTGCACGCTGACCGCCCGCTGGTACGCGGGCGTCTGCTGACCCAGGAAGTACGGGACGAACTGCACCATGCCGGCGTTGACGAACAGCAGGTTCGGGTCGCTGATGGCGGGCAGCGGAGCGGACGGCACCACGGCGTGGCCATTCGCCTCGAAGTGCGCGAGGTACCGCCGCTTGATCTCCGCCGTCTTCATCGCTGGTGTTCCTCCGGAAAGATTTCTCGATCGCCGATTCGCGGGTCTTCCCGCAGGTCGGCGAACTTGTCGTCGAACGCCTCGCCCTGGGCGAACGCGTGGTGGATCTCCTGCTCGCGTTCGGCCATCCCGACCCGGACGTCCTCCACGAAACTACGCAGCGACTCGACGAGCCCGCCAGCGGATTCCGTCAGCGAGCTGGCGATGCCCGCCGGCGTGTACGCCTGCGCGGTCCGGGTCGCCTTGCGGACCACGATCACACCGACGGCCACCCCGATGCCGAGCCAGAACAAGCGCCTCATGTCCCGCTACCTCCTGGTGCGCCGGGTCGGTCAGCTGTTGCCGCGTCGCGCGGCCCGTCGCTGCTGCTTGATGGTGTCGCGCACCTCGCGCTCGGTCTCGGCGTGCCGGCGGCCGGCGGCGGCCTTACGCACGCCGTAGCCGAACGCGGCCACCTTGACCAGGGGGTTGGCGGCGGCGGCGGAGACGACGGTGGCCAGGTTGGCGACGTTGGCGGTGACGTTCTGCGCGTGGCTGGTCATGGTGTCGACCTTCGCCAGCTGCAGGTTCACACCGTCGAGCGAGGTCTGCACCTGCTCCAGCGCGGTGTTGACGTTCTTCACAGTGGTGTTCACGTCACCGAGCAGCGGTGCGGTCCGATCGTTCAGGTCGTTGATCATTCGGGTGGTGGCGTCAACCGTGTGCCGCAGCCGCAGGATGGGCAGCGTCAGGATGAGCACCAGCACCGCGAACGCGGATGCCGCGATCAGCGCCGCGATCGCTCCAATGTCGCCCACGCCTGTCCTCCTCAAGCAGAGTTCCGCAGGACCCGACGTCCCCGGAACGCACAACCATGCCGCCCGTACCGGCCGCCGAGCCGTCGGCGGTCACCGGCAGCGGGCGTGCCCGCCAGCCCCAGACCCTACCGTCCGTGATGGAGACCGGCTCAGGACGGTGAGGGTGTCGGCTCGCCCAGCGGATCCGCACTGACCGTTGGGAACGGATCCTCACCGGTCAGTGACGGGTCGGTGGTCGGCTGCGGCCTGGTCCGCTCGTCGTCGATCGCATTGCGCACCTTCACCGACACCAACGAGCCGGTGCACTCGGTCGCAGCGGCCGACGGGTCGCCGGACGGCACCACCGCCGGCTCGCCGTCCACCGGCGGCGGCACACAGGTCGGCTCGCGTACCCACAGGTCGAGGGTCAACTCGTCGCGACGCCAGCAGGTGTAGCTGCCCTTCGTCTGCTGCTCCGGGCAGCGGCTCACCTTCCACGGCTGCCACCCGTCCCGGCGCAGCGCGTCCTCGTAGACCTGCGCCGTCTCCTTGGGCGCCTTCTCCGAGGTCACGGTGCGCTCGCGCAGCCGGCAGTCGAGCAGGCACCAGCGACTGCCGCTGACGTCGTCGACAGTCTTCGCGGCCGCCCAGGCGGGCACGCCGAGCTGGTCCAGGTTGTCGAAGACCGGGTCATGGCTCAGCGTCCGGATGCCGAAGAAGAGCGGCACCGCGCCGAGCAGCACGACGCTGACCAGCGCCAGCACCGCCGCGCGCAGGCGACGTCGTTCGCGGGTCTGCCGGCGTTCCTCGGAACGAGCACCCGGTGCGGCGTCGTCGTCCGGCGCGTCCTGACCGGCCGAGCGCAGCGCCGGCCCGTCGGAGGGCTCCGGTTCCGGCCGGTCCACCGGGCCGGACACGGAGGGCACAACGGCGGCGGCGCGGGCCACGCCGACGGGCTCGCCGGCGCGCCCGGGCGGTGGCACGGGCGCGACACCGCTCGGCTCGGCACGGCCGGGCTCGCGATTCGGAGGCAGGGCACGTCCGGCGGCACGGTCGGCCGGCGAGGGTCGCCCGGCTGGCGCAGCACCACGGGCCGGCCCGGGCTCACCGGTCGTCCGGTCGTCGGTTGGCGGCTGCCCGCCGGGCGGGCGGACGGCGGCACGAGCCGGACCGTCCGGACGCGAACGCGGCGGACCGTCCACACCCGGCGGCACCGCCGCGCGAGCCGACCCGTCCGGACGGGTCGCGTCCCGGGGTGCGGGCTCGCCACCCGGGCCGGGACGCAGTGGGCCGTCAGCGCCACGGTGCCGGGTGCCGGGTGCCGGCGCGTCGCCCGGGATAGGACGGGCCCGCCCGGGTGGGACGGAGCGGGCGGCGCCCCGAGCAGCGGGACCGGCGCCGGGTCGACCACCGGCGTACGGGTCGTCGCCGTGGTCGCTCGCGGGCCCCGGTCGACCGGGGCCAGCCGTACCGTCGGGGCCGGGCTCGGCCGGTGGACGACGTCGTCGGCCGGTCGGATCCGGGACGGGCGGTGCGTCCGGCCCGGGGCCCGCCACGGCACGGCCGCGCTGGCCGCTGGGGTCCGGAGTGGGCACCGCCGCGGCGCCCCGCCCACGGGCGGGCCGGTCACCGGGCGGCGGGGGGTAGGTCAGGGCCTGCTCTCCGGTCGATCCCGACGCGTCGGGGCGGGCGGCGCGGCGACCGGTCGGTGCGTCCGCGCCCGGGTCGACCGGCGGGCCGGCGGGCCGGCGGGCGGCGGTGCGTTCCGCGGCCGGGTCGGGCACGGCGAGTCGACCGGACGCCTGGTCGGTGAGGTCTCCCGGCCCGACGGGCGACGCCGGACGGCGACCCCCGGCCGGCGGACTGCCGTCTCGGCGGTTGACCACCGGCAGGCCGGGGTCGGTGTGTGGCAGGCGGCCGGCCTGGCGGAGCCAGTCCGCGGGCCGCTCCGGGCGGTCCGGCCGGTCCAGGCGGGGTTCGCCGCCGGGCGGCGTTCGGCGTTCCGTTTCACCGGAGACGACCCGGCGGCGAACGGTGCCGTCGGCGTGGCCGGTGGTGGGCAGGGCGCCACTGTGCGCGCCGGTCGCCTCGGGCACCGACGATGCGTTCCCCGAGCGGGGCACGGGTGGCGCGTTCCCCGAGCGGGGCACCACCGGCTCGTCGGGTTCGGCGGCGCGACGACGCCCGCCGGCTGTCGGACGGGGACCCTCCGAAGCGCGCCCGGCGGGCTCGGGTGCACCGGGGTCGGCCGGGCCCGGACGACGCCGGGCGGTACGCGGGTCACTGTCGATGGCGGGGTCGGGCCGCAGGCCGTCCGCGGTCGGCGGCACGACGCCAGCCGGCGCGCCGTCGAAGCGGGCCGGCCCGGGGGCGGCGGGTGCTCCGGCGGCCCGCGCCGGGTCGGGTGCCGAGCCCGCGGCGCGGCGACCGACGGGCGTGCCGTCGGCAGGCGGTCGGGCACGTCCGGGTTCGACCGGTTGCTCCGGGCCGGGTCGGCGGACCGGCGGACCGGCATCCGGACGGCGCAGCGGCGGCATGGCGTCGGGATGACCGCCGGATGCGGCGGGGTCCTGATGACGACCCGGCGCAACAGCGGCGTCCGGACGACGGGCCGGCGAGGCGGGGGCGTCCGGGCGACGACCGGCCGGGGGGCCGGAGGTCGGTGGGCCCACGGGTGGGCCGGGAGGGGCTGCCGCACCGCGCGAACGGGCCGGGCCGCCGGACGCGTCGGGTGCCGGACGAGGCCCCTGCGGGCCGGTCGGGTCACCCCCGCCCGGGCGAGCGGCGGGTGGCGGCGGTGGTACGGCAGCGCGGGCGCCGGGCACCGGCTGCACGCCGCGGCGCGGCGGCTGCCCCGGTGCGGGGCCGGTGGTGGGTGGCCGGTTGTCCGGGCGACGACCCGCTGGCGGCGTCTCCCCGGGCCAGGGCCCGTCGACCGGCCGACGGGCGCCGGCACCGCCCGGTTCACTCTGGCGCGGGGCCGGCGGCGCCGAGGACTCCGGCGCACTGCCGCGCACACCGGCCGGCTCTCCCGGCGTACGCGGGATGGGCTGTGCCGGCGGTCCGGGCGGGTCTGCCGGCGGCATGCCCCCGCGGGGCCGGTTCGGCTCCGCCGGTGCGCCGTCCGGGCCCAGCTCGGTGCGTTGCTGCTTGGCCGAGCGCAGGTCGTCGATCCAGCCGAACTCCTCGCCGGCTACCGGCTCCTCCGGCTCGGGCTCAGCCGGCCGGCCGCGACCCCAACGGCGGGTCTTGGCGCGGGGATCGCGCCCCTCGTCCGGGCCCTCGTCCGGGCGGTCCCCACCACGCGATCTCACTGTTGACCCTCTCCTGCGGCGTCGGTGCCGCTGTCCTGCATCGTGCCGGGGGCACCCGTGCCCGTCGTCGGACGGGCGACCCCCGGGGATAGCGCTGGCGTGGTCTGCGCCGTTACGGACGGCTCGGCTGTCGGCGTCTGCGGGCGCGCGGCCGGAGCCGGCAAGCCACGCACGATCCGGCGCAGCAGCGGCAACCGGCTGGCCACCGATCGCTCCGCGCCGTGCGGGCTGGGCTGGTAGTAGTCGGTGCCCACCAGGTCGTCCGGGACGTACTGCTGGGTGACCACGCCGCGCTGGTCGTCGTGCGGGTAGCGGTAACCGGTCCCGTGGCCCAACCCTCGGGCGCCGGCGTAGTGCGCGTCGCGCAGCCCTCGCGGCACCGGGCCACCGCGACCGGCCCGGACGTCGGCGATCGCGGCGCCGATGGCCGTGGTGGCCGAGTTCGACTTGGGCGCGGTGGCCAGGTGGATCACCGCCTGGGCGAGGTTGAGCTGCGCTTCGGGCAGCCCGACGTACTCGACCGCGTGCGCGGCGGCAGTCGCCACGCTCAGCGCACTGGGATCGGCCATGCCCACGTCCTCGCTGGCGAAGATGACCAGACGACGGGCGATGAACCGGGCGTCCTCACCGGCGACCAGCATGCGGGCCAGCCAGTGCACCGCCGCGTCCACGTCCGAGCCGCGCATGCTCTTGATGAAGGCGCTGACCACGTCGTAGTGGGCGTCGCCGTCGCGGTCGTAGCGCACCGCCGCCACGTCGACGGCCTGCTCGGCGGTGGCGAGGTCGATCCGTCCGCCGCCGAGGGCCGTGGCGGAGGCCGCCGCGGCCTCCAGGGCGGTGAGTGCCTTACGGACGTCACCGGCGGCCAGCCGGACCAGGTGATCCTCGGCCTCGGTGGTCAGGGCCAGGGCGCCGTCCAGGCCACGCTTGTCGGCGACCGCGCGGCGCAGCAGGCCCCGCACCGCCTCGTCGTCCAACGGTTGCAGGGTGAGCAGCACGCACCGCGACAGCAGCGGTGAGATGACCGAGAAGTACGGGTTCTCGGTGGTGGCCGCCAGCAGGGTGACAGTGCGGTCCTCGACGGCGGCGAGCAGCGAATCCTGTTGGGTCTTGCTGAACCGGTGCACCTCGTCGATGAAGAGCACTGTCTGCGGGCCGCCGGAACGGCGCTGGCGGCGCGCCGCCTCGATCACCGCCCGGACGTCCTTCACGCCGGCGGAGAGCGCCGACATGGCCACGAAGCGGCGATCGGTGGCCCCGGCCACCAGGTGCGCGATGGTGGTCTTGCCGCTGCCCGGCGGGCCCCAGAGGATCACCGACATCGGAGCCCCGCCGGAGACCAGTTGCCGCAGGGGTGCGCCGGGAGCGAGCAGGTGTTCCTGCCCGACCAGCTCGTCGAGGGTCACCGGGCGCATCCGGACGGGCAGGGGCGAATCGTCGGCCACCGCGGTGAAGCCGTCGACACCGGCGGGACCGTCGGGCGCGCTGCGCGACCCGGCGGGTTCACCGAGGGAGAAGAGGGCGTCGGACTCCATCACGAAGACAGTACCGGGCCGGGCCCACGACGCCGGAATCGCGCCGCGGGCCCGCCACCGGTGATCGGTTCCGGTCAGCCACGCCCGGGGCGACGGCCCCGGTACCAACGGCCGCCGCCACCGCCACCGCCGCCGCGCGGGCCGCTACCCACGCCGGCCAGGTACAGCGAGAGCAGGAGCAGACCGATGAGCACGAGGGTGTTCCAGTTGAACAGGTCGGGTGCGCCGAAGTTGGTGTTGAGCAAATCGATGAGCAGGGCGAAGCCGAAGACAATCGCGGCCAGGATGGCGAGCATGTCGGTCCTCCGGTGGGGGTTCCCAGTAGGTCGGCGCGTGATGTACCCAATCGGTCGACTCGCCAATCTCCACCGTGGAGACGGCCACGTCGCGAGGTCCCGGCGGAGGCAATCCACCCCCGGCTCCTAGGCTGGACCGCATGATCATCGACGACCGGGTGCTCCAGGACCGGAGCGCCATCCTGGCCGCCGTCGGCCACCACCCGTTCGCCCGGCACGCGCTCGGGCGGGCCGTGCCGGCGCGCGCGTACCAGCGTGATGGCGCCGTGCTGTGGTTGGTGCCGCCGGAGTACGGGCCGGCTGGCTGCGCGATCGGCCCGGCCGAACCGGCGCTGGAGATCTGTGTCGCGCTCGCCGCCGACGGAATGCTCCAGCCCGGACAGCGGCTGCACCTGCCTCGACACGATCGCGGTCGGCTGGTCGACCGGCTGGCGGTGGCCGAGCACAGCGACTGGGACTTCCACTGGACCGACACGGTGCCGCCGGCGCAGTCGGACGAGCAGCCGGTGGTACGCCTCACCGACGCCGACCAGCCGGCGCTGGCGGCGCTTGTCGAGGAGTCGTTCCCCAGCAGTACCTCCCGACCGGGCGACCCACGGGTGGTCGACTGGTACGGCATCCGGGCCGGCGACCGGTTGGTGGCGTGCGGCGCGGACCGCAGCCACTGTGACATCGGTTTCCTCGCCGGCCTGACCGTCGCCCCCGACCAACGAGGTCGAGGGCTGGGCGCGTCTCTGACCGCGGGGATGACCCGGGCGCTCCTGGCACGCCACGACATGGTTGGGCTCGGCGTCTACACGCACAATGTCGCCGCGGGGCGGCTCTACCGTCGGCTCGGCTACACCAACACCCTCCCGCTCAGCTCGATCCGCCTCGCCTGAACGGCAGTAAGGGGCCCCTTGTGGACAAGGGGCCCCTTCTCAACGGTCGGCGGCGGGAACCGGAACAGCTGTCGGCTCCGCAGCCGGGGCGGCCCGACGCCCGGCCAGCCAGGCGGGCAGGTAGAGCGGGGCGGCGACGGCCAACACCACCGCACCGACCACCATCGCGGTGCTGACGCTGGTGGCGGCGGCGAGCGCGGTGAGGACCACCCCGCCGAGCGCGCCGGCCGGCTGCGCCATCATCGAGTTCAGCGAGAGCACGCTGGTCCGGTACGGGCCGTCGACCTGCCGGTGCAGCAGCCCACTGTGCAACGGGTTGGACGCGCCGTGCACGGCGTAGCAGGCCAGGTAGGCCACCAGCACGCCGACCGGCCCGGCGAACAGCCCCATCCCGACCACCGTCACGCCCTGAAGGATGCGCAGCAGGGCCGCACCCGGCGCGGCGCCGAACCAGCGCAGCAGCAGTGGGGTCAGTGCCGCGCCGGCGGCCGAGGCGAGCCAGGCGGCCGAGTTCGCCGGCCCGAGCAGCACCGCGGCGCGTTCCGGGTCGCCGATCACCTCGGCGAGCCGTACCGGCAGCAGCGACTCGAAGGTGACCATGCCGAAGCCCCAGAACAGCTCGACGGCCACCAACGCCAGCAGCACCCGGGAACGTCGCAGCAGGCCGACGGCCTGGCCGATCATCCGGGGCGCCTGGACCACCGAGGCCCGCAGCGCCGCGAACCCCGTGGCCGGACGCTCTTCGACCAGCAGCACGACCAGCGCGACGAGCGCCGCCGCCTGCGCGACGATGGCGGCCAACACGGGAACCGTCAGCGCGCTGACCGGCCCGATCGGGCCGAGCGCGATGAGTCCACCGCTGAGCAGCGCACCACCGCCGATGGCCCCACCGACGACGGTGCCGGCGTAGCCGAGGCCACGCTCGTACTCGGCCTCCGGGTCGGCGGCCAGGGTGGCGTCGACGTACCAGGACTCCAACGGGCCGCTGTCCAACGCCCGGTAGATGCCCTGCAGAGCCCAGACCACGAAGAACAGCACGAACGAATCGGCCACCGCGAACAGCGCCAGCGAGGCGAGATTCAGCACTCCGGCGGCGAGCAGCACCGGTCGACGACCGAGGGCGTCGGCGAGCCCGCCGGTGGGCAACTCCAGCGCCAGCACCAGCAGCCCCTGCGCCGTGGAGACCAGGCCGATCTGCGGCAGCGACAGGCCGCGCTCCTGCATCAGCAGGATCATCACCGGGATCATCAGACCCGTGGGCAGCCAGCGCAGGCCGTAGAGCGTGAGGTAACGACGCCGGACCTGGCGTACGGTCAGCGCGCTCACTGGAGGCCCTCGCGCAACGGGTAGGCGGCCAGGAACACCTGCACCGGGCGGGCCTCCGGATCGGTGGCGGCATCTGACTCGGCCTCGCGGTGATACCGCTCCAGCACCTGCCACACCTCCGACTTCAGCTCCTCCAGCCGGGCCGGCGGGATGGTCATGAAGATGTCGCCCATGCCGAACCCGTCCCGCCAGGCGGCCGACCACTCGTGCTGGGTGGCGAACCAGCGCTCGGCGGTCTCGGCGAGAAGACGCACCTGGTCGCCCTGGATCCACTCGATGGCGGCCCTGGCGTCGGGGTCGTCGTCGAAGTCGGACGGCTCCCAACTGGTGACGTCGTGGGCGGCCTGCCACCAGCGCTGCCGCCCGCTGCCCCGGTCGGGATCCTCGATGACCAGCCCGACCTCGGCGAGCTGTCGCAGGTGGTAGCTGGTCGCGCCGGTGTTGGTGCCGAGCAGCTCCGCGAGGGTGGTCGCGGTAGCGGGACCCTTCACCCGTAGCGCTCCGACCAGCCGCATTCGCAGCGGGTGTGCCAGCACCCGGACCTGCTGTTTGTCGATCCGCACCTCACGCGGCGCCGGCCGCGAGACGCCTTCGTCGTTCTCCATGACTGCACACTATCTCTGCACACTTCCTATGCACAAGAATTATGCATAGGAAGTGTGCATGTGCCGCTCAGCTGGCGAGGAGTTCGCGTACCCCGCGCAGTCGGGTGTGCAGCAGGGCGGCGGCGCGCGCGGAGTCGAGGCGGACGTCCAGAGGACGGATCAGCCCGGTGGCCGCGCTGGTGGTGGTCCTCAACCCGGCCCCGTCCAGGCCGTACCGCTCGGCGACCAGCAGGCCCAGCTCAGCCCGGCTGACCGCGTCCGGGCCCGCCACGTTGAGCAGACCGGAGTACGTCGAGGCGGCCAACTCCAGCACGGCGTCGGCCAGGTCAGTCACGTCGATCGGGCAGCGCAGTTCGTCGCTGAACAGGGTGGCCCGGCCGGCGAGCGCGTCCCGGCAGAGCTGAATCTGCTTACTCCCCTCCCCCACGATCAGGGAGGTTCGCACCAGCGCCGCGCCCGGGTCGATCGCTCGTACGGCGGTCTCGGCCGCCGCCTTCGCGGCACCGTACGCGTGCACCGGCGTGGGTGGTTCGTCGTCGGCGTACGGCACGGGTCGTCCGGCGTGCAGCGCGTCGCTGGACACGTGCACCAGCCGGGCACCCACCTCGGCGGCGGCGAGCGCCACGTGCGCTGCCCCGTCGGCGGTGACCGCCCAGTCCCCGTACCGATAGGGGGTCCCGACCACGACGTCCGGCCGCACCTCGGCGACCAGCGCACGCACGGCGGACCGGTCGGTCACGTCCAGCCGCCGTGCCGCGACTCCCGGCACGTCGATCTCACCGGAGTGAAACGTCCCGACCACCGACCACCCGGCGCTGACGCCCCGCCGACAGACCGACCGTCCGAGTAACCCACTACCCCCGACAACAAGCACCCGCATCCCAGCCCACTCCCCCACTGACGATCAAGAGGTTTGCGTCATCTCGCGGGGCGATGATGACGCAAACCTCTTGATCAACCAAGCAATGAGCGGGGGGGGTCAGACCGGGTCTGCTACCGGGGCTGCGGGGCCGGCGGTGCCGGTGTGGGCCGTTGCGGCGGGCTTGGGCTTGGCGTCGATGCCGGCCTCGGTGCGCTGCTGGGCGGTGATCGGGGTGGGTGCACTGGTCAGCGGGTCGAAGCCACCCCGGGTCTTCGGGAAGGCGATGACCTCACGGATGGAGTCGGCACCGGCGAGCAGCATGCAGACCCGGTCCCAACCGAAGGCGATACCGCCGTGCGGCGGGGCGCCGTACTTGAACGCCTCCAGCAGGAAGCCGAACTTGTCCTGCGCCTCCTCGGGAGTGATGCCGAGCAGGTCGAAGACCCGCTTCTGCACGTCACCCCGGTGGATACGGATCGACCCGCCGCCGATCTCGTTGCCGTTGCAGACGATGTCGTACGCGTACGCCAGGGCCCGGTCCGGAGCCTCCTCGAACCGGTCGACCCACTCGGCGTTCGGCGAGGTGAACGGGTGGTGCACGGCCGTCCAACCGCCCTCGTCCGTGCGCTCGAACATCGGCGCGTCGACCACCCAGCAGAACGCCCAGGCGCTCTCGTCGATCAGGCCGGACCGCTTGGCGATCTCGACGCGGGCCGCCCCGAGCAGCTCCTGCGCCTCCCGGGTGGTGGCGCTCGCGGCGAAAAAGACCGCGTCACCCGGCTTGGCGCCGACCGCGTCGGCGAGCCCGCCCAGGTGCTCGGCGGAGAGGTTCTTCGCCACCGGGCCGCGCGCCTCGCCGGTCTCGGCGTCCAGCACCACGTACGCCAGGCCGCGCGCGCCACGCGCCTTCGCCCAGTCCTGCCAGCCGTCCAGCTCCTTGCGGCTCTGCGCCGCGCCTCCCGGCATCACGACCGCGCCGACGTAGCCGCCCGCGTCGATCGCCCCGGCGAAGACCCGGAACTCGGTGCCGCGCAGGTACTCGGTCAGCTCGGTCAGCTCGACGCCGTAGCGCAGGTCCGGCTTGTCCGAGCCGTACCGGGCCATCGCGTCGTGCCAGGTGATCCGCGGGATCGGTCGGGTGATCTCGTGCCCGGCCAGGTCCTTCCACAGCGTCGAGACGATCGCCTCGCCGAGGTCGATCACGTCGTCCTCGGTGACGAACGACATCTCGATGTCGAGCTGGGTGAACTCCGGCTGCCGGTCGGCGCGGAAGTCCTCGTCGCGGTAGCAGCGGGCGATCTGGTAGTACCGCTCCATGCCACCGACCATCAGCAGCTGCTTGAACAGCTGCGGCGACTGCGGCAGCGCGTACCAGCTGCCGGGCTGGAGCCGCACCGGCACCAGGAAGTCGCGGGCGCCCTCCGGCGTCGAGCGGGTCAGCGTCGGCGTCTCGATCTCCAGGAAGTCCCGCTCGTGCAGCACACCCCGGGCGAGCTGGCTGGCGCGCGAGCGCAGCCGCAGCGCGTTCGCCGGGCCGCTGCGGCGCAGGTCCAGGTAGCGGTACCGGAGTCGAATGTCGTCGCCGGCCTCGATCTGGTCGTCCACCGGCAGCGGCAGCGGCGCCGCCTCGGAGAGCACCTCCAGCTCGACGACGGTCACCTCGACCTCGCCGGTGGGCAGCTCCGGGTTCTCGTTGCCGGCCGGGCGGCGGGTCACCTCGCCGACGACCTTCACGCAGAACTCGTTGCGCAGCGCGTGCGCATCTTCCTCGCGGAACACCACCTGGACAACACCGGAACCATCGCGCAGGTCGACGAAGATGACCCCGCCGTGGTCGCGGCGGCGGGCCACCCAGCCGGCGAGCGTCACCGTCGAGCCGGCGTCCGCGGCGCGCAGGCTTCCGGCATTGTGGGTACGGATCACGGCTGGCAACTCCTCATCGTGGAACAGTCCTCACCCGCATTCTGTCAGGGGTGGCAGCCCCGCCTCCGGGCACCCGGCAGGCCGGCACGATTCGCTGGTGGGGTGGACCGGCGAACCCGACTCCCCCGGCAGCCGCACCGGTTAACGTGGCGAAATGCGGCCCGTACCGAACTGGGCCGTCGCCACGGCGGCGGCGGCGCCCGTGCTGCTGGTGGCCGGTTGGACGGTGGCGCAGGCCCGACAGCCCGTCGGGTACGACCCGGTCCGGGACACCATCAGCGAGCTGGCCGGACAGGACGCCACCGACGCCTGGATCATGGTGGTGGCCCTGGTGCTGCTCGGCTGCTGTTACCTGTCGGTCGCCGCCGTCCTACACGCGGCCGGGCTGCCCAGCCGCTTCCTGCTCGCGATCGGTGGTGTGGCCACCATCGCGCTGGTCGCCTTTCCCCGGCCGCCGGTCGGCGGTTCGCTCAGCCACGGCGTCGCGGCGACGGTGGCCGTCCTCGCCCTGGTGCTCTGGCCGGCCGGCTCGGCACTGCGGCTGCCGCGCGGTCACGACACTGAGCACCCCACTCGACCGGAGCCGCCCTGGGCGTTCCGCCGGGCGGTGGGCCTGAGCACCACGCTCGTGCTGCTCGCGCTCTTCGGCTGGTGCGCGTTCGAGGTGACCAGTGGGTCCCGCACCGGGCTGGCCGAGCGGGTGACGGCGGTGGCGGTCTCCCTCTGGCCGCTGTTGGCGGTCCTCTCCGCCCGGCGGGCGCACCTCGCCTGGTCGACCGGCGGCACCGTACGCGTCGGCCCGGACCTGCCGACGATCGGCGTCGTACCCCCGGATCCCCTCGGACCACCGAGCGGGCCCACCCCCGGGCGACCCGACCGGCTGCCGTGAGTCGCCCGGCGACGGCGGGTCCGGTGGCCATCAACGCGACGCGGGCCGCCGGAAGGTTCCGGCGGCCCGCGAGCGGTGCGTGGATCAGAAGACGCTGACGCCGTAGCGGCTGAGCGCCTCGGTGACCGGCTGGAAGTAGGTCGTGCCACCGGTGCGGCAGTTGCCGCTACCACCGGAGGTCAGACCCAGGGCGGTGCCGCCGGCGAACAGCGAGCCGCCGCTGTCGCCCGGCTCGGCGCAGACGTTGGTGCGGATCAGACCGGAGACCGAGCCCTCGGCGTAGTTCACAGTGGCGTTGGTCGCGTTCACCGAGCCGCTGCGCAGGCCGGTGGTGCTGCCGGAGCGCTGCACCGACTGGCCGACGGAGGCGTTGCCGGCACCGGTGATGTCCCGGAAGCTGCCGTTGTAGAGGGAGACGTTGCCGGCGGCGTTGGCCGAGTTGTTGTGCCGCACGATGCCGTAGTCGTTGCCCGGGAAGCTGGTGCCGGTACGGGTGCCGAGCAGCGAGGTCTGGGCGGAGTTCGAGTACCAGCTGGCCGAGATGTTCGTGCAGTGCCCGGCCGTCACGAAGGAGTAGGTGCTGCCGCTGCGCACGTTGAAGCCGAGCGAGCAGCGCCCGCCCCCGCCGGCGTAGATGGCCTGACCGCCGGAGATCCGGGTGCTCAGCACGCCCGCCTCGGCCTCGACCCGGACCGCGCCGTTGGCCCGCGCGGCGGCGGCCTTGACCCGCTCCAGCTTGGCCCCGGTGACGGTGCTGTCGACGGAGACGACAACCTGGTTGGTGACCGGGTCACTCCACCAGGCGGTGCCCGGGATCTTGGCGGAGCGCTCCAGCTCGGCGGTGGCCCGGTTGAGCTCGGCGGCACCGCGGGTGACGTAGCGGACGACGGCGCCGGCCTTGCTCGCCTTGCTGGCGGCGGCCGCGTCGGTCACCGTGACGACGGATTTGCCGCTGGCGTCGATGTACGAGCCGGCGGAGCGGTCGCCGAGTTCCGCGGAGATCGCGGCGGCGGCGTCGGGCGACGCGGCAGGAGCGGCCTGGGCGGGCGCGCCGATGAGCGAGCCGACGACCAGGGTTCCGGAAACGGCGACTGTGGCCGCAACGCGGAATGAGGACCTCGTGGGTCGCATGTAACAAACCTCCTGGGCGGGGGAGCGGGTCTGCCGGGGGCGGCTGACCCGAGGGCAACGCGGCCGATCTGGGGAAACCGGCCGGCTGAGACTGAAGTATTCACATACTTAAGATCATTAACAAGGCTTGAATTCGCCCGGATTCACCGATCTCGGTTGGCCACATCGCCGCAACACCCCTGACACGCTGGTGAACAGCCACCGTCACACCAACCGACATCCGGTCCACATTCGGCGCGCACGATCATCGATGCCTTCCGGCGCCGGGCGTCGGGCGGGCGACGGGGCGTCAGGGCGCGGCGGGCAACGGACGTCCGGGGGTGCGGCAGGCTCGGGTCAGGGGGTACGGCGACGGGCGCCGGGGCCCGGGCTGGGCACCACGTCGCGGGGCCGACCCACGTCGTGCCCGTCGGCGCAGCGCAGTTCGGCGCGTACCTCGGCGCCACAGTCGCGGTGCGTGACACTGAGCGGTGGGCCCTCCGCGTCGGCGAGGTACCGGTCGCCCCAACCGAGGACGGCGACCAGCACCGGCCACAGATCCAGACCCTTCTCCGTGAGCCGGTACTCGTGGCGCAGCCGACTGCCGGGCTCCCGGTACGGCTCGCGACTCAGCACGCCCTGTTCCACCAGGCTGGCGAGCCGGTTGGTCAGCACCTGACGCGGAATACCGGTGCGTACCCGCATGTCGTCGAAGCGGCGTACGCCGGTGAACACCTCGCGGAGCACCACCAGGGTCCACCGCTCACCGAGGACCTCCATCGCGCGGGCGATGGTGCAGTTCTCCACTGACCAGTCCAGAGCCGCGGGTCGCATCCGATCAGGCTAGATCTCGTTGACAGACTCAGCAACCTGCTGCCAGGCTGCGTCCATGACGCAGACGCAGGAACCAGTGCGCAGCCGCACCTTCACCTGGGCGGACCCGTCGGTCAACGCCGCCCAGGTCGGCCGACGCAGCGGCCTGGACATGCTCCGGGCGATGATCGCCGGCGAGCTGGCCGCGCCGCCGGTGATGCACCTTCTCGACATGACCCGGATGGAAGCCGACGAGGGCCGGGTCGTCGTCGAGCTGACTCCACAGGAGTTCCATTACAACCCGCTCGGCAGCGTCCACGGTGGCGTGCTCTCGACCCTGCTGGACACGGCCGCGGGGTGCGCCGTGCACACCACCCTGCCCGCCGGCGTCGGCTACACCTCGCTGGATCTCAACGTGAAGTTCCTCCGCCCGGTCACCGTCGACAGCGGCACCCTGCGCTGCGCGGGGACGGTGCTGCAACGCGGCCGCCGCACGGCCCTGGCCGAGGCCCGCATCACCGACGCCACCGACCGCCTGATAGCCCACGCCACCAGCACCTGCCTGATCCTCCCCCTCCCCTAACCCCGACCCCCTCCCATTCCTTTGGGTCGATCATGAAGTTATCGCCCCGACACGCCGTCACGAGTGGCAATAACTTCATGATCAACAAGGGCTGGGGGGGTGGGTGAGGTGGAAGGGGGTGGGTCAGCGGAGGGCTAGGCGGGCGGCTCGGGCGTCGCGCTTCTCCTCGAAGCGGCTCGCGGCGCGGTCCAGGTTCTCCAGCTGGGCGGCGAGCTGCTCGCGGGCGGCCTCGCCGTCGGCGTTGAGGCCGGTCACGTTGAAAACGTCCCACTGACGCAGGACCGGCTGCAGCACCTCGTCGCGGTGCTGGCGCAGGTCGTAGATGCCGGCCAGGGCGATCGCCACCGACTTGCGGGCGAACCCGTCGATGCCGCTGCCCGGCATCTGGAAGTCGGCCACCACGTCGGCGACGGCCCGCATGGCCTGGCTCGGAGCCAGCTCGAACGCGGCCGCGAGCAGGTTGCGGTAGAAGACCATGTGCAGGTTCTCGTCGGCGGCCACCCGGGCCAGCAGCGCCTCGCAGGTGGGGTCGCCGGTGGCCTTGCCGGTGTTGCGGTGCGAGATCCGGGTGGCCAGCTCCTGGAACGAGACGTACGCCAGCGAGTGCAGCACCTCGTCGCCGTGGGCGTTGGTGTAGCCCTCCGACATGTGCGTCATCCGGGCCCGCTCCAACGCCACCGGGTCGACCGCCCGGCTGACGGTCAGGTAGTCGCGGATCGCGACGCCGTGCCGCCCCTCCTCGGCGGTCCACCGGTGCACCCAGGTGCCCCACGCGCCGTCGCGACCGAACAGGGTGGCGATCTCGTGGTGGTACGAGGGCAGGTTGTCCTCGGTCAGCAGGTTCACGATCAGCGCCGTGCGGGCCACGTCCGGGATGGTGGAGTCGGTCGGTGACCACGCCTCGCCGCCGAGCGGCCCGTCGAAGGTCCGCCCTTCGCTCCACGGCACGTACTCGTGCGGGAACCACTCCTTGGCGAGCGAGAGGTGGCGGTCCAGGTTGCGTGCGACAACCGGCTCCAACTCGACGAGCAGCGCGGTCTGGCTCACTGTGGTGCTGACGGTCACGAGAAACTCCCTACGGTGGCGTAACTTACGCTACCGTAGGTCCCCGCGGCCGTCAGCGCCAGTGGGGACACTCAACCGACAGTGGGCTTGACGTCCGCCAGGGGTGGCATCCACTCCCCCGCACCGGCCGTGACCTGCTCACCGGAGCGGATGTCCTTCACCTCGTCCGGCGCTCCCTCGGCGCCGGGGAACCAGACGTACGGGATGCCCCGCCGCTCGGCGTAGCGGATCTGCTTGCCGAACTTCGCCGCGCTCGGCGACACCTCGGTCGGCACCCCGCGCCGCCGCAGCGCCTCGGCCACCCGGTTGCTGGCCGTACGGTGCTCCTCGCTGGTCACCGCGACGAGCACGGCGGTCGGCACCTCCCGCGAGACCGACAGCTCCCCCGCGCCGAAGAGCAGACCGAGCAGCCGGGTCACCCCGATCGAGATCCCCACCCCCGGGTACGAGACGGTGCCGGCGCTGGCCAGGTTGTCGTACCGGCCGCCGGAGCAGATCGAACCGAAGCGCTCGTAGCCGCGCAGCTGGGTCTCGTAGACGGTGCCCGTGTAGTAATCCAGTCCACGGGCGATGCGCAGGTCCGCCACGCAGAGGCCGGGCGAGTGCTCAGCGGCCGTGTCCACCACGCGGACCAGCTCCTCGATGCCCTCGTCAAGCAGCGGGTCACTCACCCCGAGCGCCCGGACGGCGTCGGCGAACGAGGCGTCCGGGGCGGAGATCTCGGCCAACGCCAGGCACGCCTTGGCCTGCGCCTCGCTCGCCCCGGCGGTCTGGGCCAGCAGCTCGGCCACCTTCGCCGGGCCGATCTTGTCGAGCTTGTCCACGGCGCGCAGCGTCGCCTCCGGGTCGGTCAGCCCGATGCCCCGGTAGAAACCCTCGCAGATCTTGCGGTTGTTGACCTGGATCGTCACCGGTGGGATCGGCAACGAGCGCAGCGCGTCCCCGATGACCAGCGGCATCTCCGCCTCGTGGTGCGCGGCGAGGGTGTCCCGGTCGACGATGTCGATGTCGGCCTGGACGAACTCCCGGTAGCGGCCCTCCTGCGGCCGCTCGCCCCGCCACACCTTCTGGATCTGGTAGCGGCGGAACGGGAAGCTGAGCTTGCCGGCGTTCTCCAGCACGTACCGGGCGAACGGCACGGTCAGGTCGAAGTGCAGGCCGAGCTGGTCGTCACCACCGGCACCCTCGGCGTCGGCGTGCAGCCGCCGGATCACGTAGACCTCCTTCGAGGTCTCGCCCTTGCGCAGCAGCTGGTCCAGTGGCTCCACGGCGCGGGTCTCCAGCGGCGCGAAGCCGTACAGCTCGAAGGTGGCCCGGATCTTGTCGAGCACGAACTGCTCGATCATCCGCTGGCCGGGGGTCCACTCCGGGAAGCCGGAGATGGGCGTGGGCTTGCTCATCGGCGTACTCCTTGCGGTTCCGCGCCGGTGGCGCGGTGGTGTCGTGGGTCCGCGCGCGGCGCGGACAGAAGATCTAGAGGCCCCGGGTGGGAGCGGCCGGCGACGTGCCAGCCACCTCGATGAGGTACGGGTTGCTGGCGCGCTCGCGGCCGATGGTGGTGCTGGGGCCGTGACCGGGCAGCACGACTGTGTCGTCGGCCAGCGGAAGAATCTTGTCGCGCAGGCTGGTGAGCATGGCTGGCATGCTCCCGCCCGGCAGGTCGGTGCGGCCGATCGACCCGGCGAAGAGGACGTCACCGGAGAGGCACAGCTCGTCAGCCTCCCAGCTCGACCCGGCGCCCGGCAGCCGGAACAGCACCGACCCGCCGGTATGGCCCGGGGCATGGTCGACGGCGATCTCCAGGCCGGCGAGCGTGAGCGTGGCGCCGTCGGTCAACTCCGCCACGTCGTCCGGCTCGGTGTAGCTCAGCCGGCCGCCGAAGAGCGACGTCAGGTCGGTCGAGAGGCCCTTGGACGGGTCGGCCAGCATCTCCCGGTCACCGGGGTGCACGTACGCGGTGATGCCGCGCGCGCCGCAGACCGGCGCGACCGAGAAGGTGTGGTCGAGGTGCCCGTGGGTGAGCAGCACGGCGGCCGGATGCAGGCGGTGCTCGGCGAGCAGCGCGTCGAGCTGGTCGAGCACCCCGATGCCAGGGTCGACCACCACGCACTGCTCCCCCGGCGCGGTGGCAACCACGTAGCAGTTGGTGCCGAAGGCGTCCGCGGGAAAGCCGGCCACGAGCACGGGCACTGTCCTTTCCGTCGAGCAGCTGTCGTCCTGCACAGCAGCCTATCGGGCGGGCCGAGCGAGTTTGCCGCGTCCGTCCCAGGCGCCCCGTAGGGCACAGTGACAACCTCCGATAAGCGCTGCTCGGCACGGGGTGGACCTCGTACACCACATTCCCAGTCACTAGCCGTACACTCTGGCGGGCGTGTGGCGCGGCACACGTGACGCCCGGACGGGCCGGGGCGACCGGCCGCCGGCGACGACCAGGTAGAGGAAAGGGGAGCACGGGTGGCTTCCAGCAGGGACCGGCAGCGCAAACTGGCGCGGGCCAAGCTCGACCGGCAGTTGGCTCGCCGGGCCGCCTCGACGCGGCGCCGACGGCAGATCCAGGCCGGAGTTGGCGCCGCTCTGATCCTCGTGTTGGTAGTGGCCGGCTCAGCCTGGGCGCTCGGGGCGTTCGACTCCGACCCGAAGCAGAACACGGCCGCGGAGGAGACCTGCCTCTGGACGCCGCAGGACGCGACGGCCAACACCAACCTCAAGGACGTCGGCACGCCGGCCACCAAGGATCTGCCCACCGACGGCACCCGGGCGATGACCGTGACCACCAACCAGGGCGCGCCGATCACCGCGGAACTGAACCTGACCAACTCCCCGTGCGCGGCCGCGAGCATCGCCCACCTGGCGAGCCGGTCGTTCTACGACAACACCAAGTGCCACGAGATCACCGCCGAGGGCGCGCTGCGCTGCGGCGATCCCAGCGGCACGGGCCTTGGTGGGCCGGCCTACTCGTTCTACGACGAGGAGCTGCCGACCGTGCCGTCGGCGTCACCGTCGGCCAGTCCGGCCCCCGGCCAGCCGCCGACGTACCCGAAGGGCACGGTGACCATGGTCTCCAACCCGCCGGGCAGCAACGGCAGCCAGTTCCTGATCTTCTTCAAGGACTTCACCACCGCCGACCCGAAGTACCCGGTCATCGGCCGGGTGACCGGCGGGCTGGACGTGGTGGAGAAGATCGGCGCCCTCCCGACCGTGGACAATGGGACCGGGGCGAAGGTCAAGCCCAGCACCGATGTGACGATCCAGAGCCTCACGGTCGGTGAGCCGGTCACCGGTGCGGCACCGGCTCCCTCGGCCTCCGGCACCCCGGCCAGCAGCCCGAGCGCCGGCTGACCGGGCGCCACCATCCACCCAAGCGGCACCCAGCAGCAGACAGCCAGGAGGATCCAGGCGTGACGTCCACCAGAGAGCGGCAGCGCGCGGCGGCACGCGCCCGGCTCGAGAAGGAGATGGCCGAGCGCGCGGCCAAGGCCCGCAAGCGCCGGCAGACGACGGCGATCGTCAGCGCGGCTGCCGCGCTGGTGCTCGTGGTCGCCGGCACCGTCTGGCTGGCGGTGAGCCTCGGCGGCGACGACGACAACAAGAGCGACACCGCCGCGCCGGCGGCGGGCGCGGCCGAGTGCGCGTACACCGCGCTGCCCACCGAGCAGCGCCCCCCGCAGATCAAGGACGTGGGGGTGCCGAGCAACGAGCAGTCCGCCAAGGGCGTCCAGACCATGACGCTCGACACCAACCTCGGCCCGATCACCGCCAAGGTCGACCGGTCGCTGGTGCCGTGCACGGCGGGCAGCTTCACCTACCTCGCGGAGAAGAACTTCTTCGACAACACCAAGTGCCACCGGATGGTGACCGAGGGCATCAAGGTGTTGCAGTGCGGTGACCCCAGCGCCACCGGCAACGGCTGGCGCCCCACCGACGGCCAGGGCGGCCCGAGTTACCGCCTGCCCGAGGAGAACCTGCCCACCGACAAGCGCCCGCCGTACCCGGAGGGTGTCATCGCGATGGCCAACTCCGGCCAGCCGGGCAGCACCGGCAGCCAGTTCTTCATCGTCTACGGCGACTCGCCGCTGGACGCGACGTACACGGTGCTCGGCACCGTCACCGGCGGTCTGGACATCGTCAAGGACGTGGCCAAGGCCGGCGACGACGCTGCCTTCGCCCCGCAGCCCGGTGGTGGGCACCCGAAGAAGGAGCTCATCATCAAGGACCTCACGATGAGCAACCCGCAGGGCTGACCCCCCGCGCGCACGACGAAGCGCCCGCCGGCTGAGCCGGCGGGCGCTGTCGCGTTCTCGGGGTACGCGTCGAGCCGCGGAACCGAGCCGGTGGGCGTCAGGCCCCGGAGGTGACCCGGTAGGCGTCGAAGACGCCATCGACCTTGCGGACCGTGGCCAGCAGGTGGCCCAGGTGCTTCGGGTCGGCCATCTCGAAGCTGAACCGGCTCACCGCCACCCGGTCGCGGGTGGTGGTGACGGTGGCGGAGAGGATGTTGACCCGCTCGTCGGAGAGCACCCGGGTGACGTCGGCCAGCAGCTTGTGCCGGTCCAGGGCCTCGACCTGTATGGCGACCAGGAACGTCGACGCGGAGGTGAGCTTCCAACTCACCTCGACGACCCGCTCGCTCTGCGCGCGCAGGTCCTCGGCGTTGGCGCAGTCGTCGCGGTGCACGCTCACCCCGCCGGAGCGGGTGACGAAGCCGAACACCGAGTCCGGTGGGACCGGTGTGCAGCAGCGGGCCAGCTTGATCCAGACGTCGCTGACGCCCCGGACCACCACGCCCGGGTCGCTGCTGCTCTGCCGGCTGCGCGGCGGCCGGGTGGCGACGGCGGTCTCGGCGATGTCCTCCGCCGCGCCCTCCTCGCCGCCGTACGCGGCCATCAGCTTCTGCACCACCGACTGCGCGGAGACCTGGCTGTCGCCGACCGCCGCGTAGAGGGAGGCCACATCGGCCAGGTGCAGGTCCCGGGCGATCGACATGAGCGCGTCGGAGGTGAGCATCCGCTGCAGGGGCATGCCCTGCTTGCGCATCGCCTTGACGATCGCGTCCTTGCCGGCCTCGATCGCCTCCTCGCGCCGCTCCTTGTTGAAGTACTGCCGGATCTTCGTGCGGGCGCGCGGGCTCTTGACGAAGCCCAGCCAGTCCTGCGTCGGGCCGGCCGTCTCGGACTTCGACGTGAAGATCTCGATCACGTCGCCGTTGGACAGCGTCGACTCCAACGGCACCAGCTTGCCGTTGACCCGCGCCCCGATGCACTTGTGCCCCACCTCGGTGTGCACCGCGTACGCGAAGTCCACAGGTGTCGACCCGGTCGGCAGCGGGATGACGTCACCCTTCGGGGTGAAGACGTACACCTCCTGGCTGGACAGGTCGAAACGCAGCGCGTCCAGGAACTCGCTCGGGTCGGCCGCCTCACGCTGCCAGTCGAGCAACTGCCGCAGCCAGGTCATCTCGTCGATGTGCGCCGGCGGGCCGACGATCTGCGTGCCCTTGTGCTCCTTGTACTTCCAGTGCGCGGCGATGCCGAACTCCGCGGTGCGGTGCATCGCGTACGTGCGGATCTGCATCTCCACCGGCTTGCCGGTGGGCCCGATGACCGTCGTGTGCAACGACTGGTACATGTTGAACTTGGGCATCGCGATGTAGTCCTTGAACCGGCCCGGCACCGGCTGCCAGTTGGCGTGGATGACCCCCAGCGCCGCGTAGCAGTCGCGAACCGTGTCGACCAGGATCCGCACACCCACCAGGTCGTAGATGTCGTTGAAGTCGCGGCCCCGCACGATCATCTTCTGGTAGATCGAGTAGAGGTGCTTCGGCCGCCCGGTGGTCTCCGCCTTGATCTTGGCGGCCTTCAGGTCGGTCTGCACCTTCTGCGTCACCTGCCGCAACAGCGCCTCGCGCTGCGGCTGGTGCTCCCCGATCAGCCGGTTGATCTCCTCGTAGCGCTTCGGGAACAGCGTGCCGAAGGACAGATCCTCCAGCTCCCACTTGATCGTGTTCATACCGAGCCGGTGCGCCAGCGGCGCCAGGATCTCCAGCGTCTCCTTGGCCTTCTGCTCCTGCTTGGGGCGGGGCAGGAAGGTCAGGGTCCGCATGTTGTGCAGCCGGTCGGCCAGCTTGATCACCAGCACCCGCGGGTCCTTGGCCATGGCCACGACCATCTTGCGGATCGTCTCGGCCTTGGCCGCGTCACCCAGCTTGACCTTGTCGAGCTTGGTGACGCCGTCGACCAGCAGGGCGACCTCGCCACCGAAGTCGGCGCGCATCTGGTCGAGGGTGTACTCGGTGTCCTCGATGGTGTCGTGCAGCAGCGCGGCGACCAGCGTGGTGGTGTCCATCCCCAGGTTGCCGAGGATCGTCGCCACCGCGAGCGGGTGGGTGATGTAGGGGTCACCGGACTTGCGGTACTGCCCGGAGTGCCACCGCGCGGCCGTGTCGAAGGCGCGCTGGAGCAGCCGGGCGTCCGCCTTGGGGTGGTTGTCCCGGTGGCTGGCGATGAGCGGCTCCAGCACCTCGCTGACCTGAGAGGTCTGCCAGGGCGCGTTGAACCGGGCCAGCCGGGCCCGGACCCGCCGGCCGGTGGGCGCGTTGGACAACCCGAAGCCAGCATTGGGCGACGGGTCGATGCCGGCGTCGGTCGGGAACGGCACCACGACACCATCGGCGCCGGGAGGCGCCTCGGCGCTCGGCGGGCCGCTGGTCGGACGCACCGCGCTCTCGCCGGGAGCCCTGCCGGAGCCGTTGCCGGTGCCCGTCACCCGGGCCGGCGCGTCGCCTGTCCGGTCGGTCACCGAGCCGTCAGCGTCGCCTGTCGGGTGCACCGTGCCCTCCGCCGGAGGGACGACATCGTGGGACACCGGCCTCCTCACCGCTCGCCGGAAACACGCCGGCCGAAGATCGGCCGACCTGGTCTCGCTCGCCGGACGGGGTACCGCCGGCGTCAGCAAAGGGCAATGCTACCCGCACGGACGGTCCCCTGCCGCTCCGCCGGACGGTCGGCGCCGGGTCCATCCGACAGGTCTGGGATCAAACGGTCAGCGGAGTATGGACCGGTTCAAACAGTCAACAGGGCGTGGACGGGACGCGGCGTCAGTCGCTCACGCCCACCCAGGAAGCCGAGCTCCAGCAGCACGGTGAAGCCGGTGACGGTGCCGCCGGCCCGCTCGACCAGGTCCAGCGTCGCCTCGGCGGTGCCACCGGTGGCCAGCACGTCGTCGACCACCAGCACCCGGTGCCCGGCGGTGAAGGCGTCCTCGTGCACTTCGAGGGTGGCCTCGCCGTACTCCAACTCGTAGGACACCGAGTGCGCCGGGCGGGGCAGCTTGCCGGCCTTGCGCACCGGCACCACACCCACGCCGGTCGCGTACGCGATGGCCGCCGCGACGACGAACCCGCGCGCCTCGATGCCGACCACCACGTCGAAGGCGTCCCGCCCGTGGTACTCGACGATCCCGTCGATCACCTCACGGAAGACCTTGCCGTCGGCGAACAGTGGCATCAGGTCCTTGAACATGACGCCGGGCTTGGGGAAGTCGGGCACGTCCAGCACCCGACTGGCGACCAGTCGGGCGACCTCCGGGCCACTGTCCCCGCGCGCTGCGGTGCTGTGGGTCTCCGTCACGGCTGTTTCGCTCTCCTTCAACGACGAACGGCGTCCGGCAACAGCATGCCGGACGCCGTTCGGGTGTTTCCTGTCGGGTCAGCGCCGCTTGGCGCCACCCGGCCGGTTGCCGCCGCCACCCGGGCGACCGCCCCGGGCACCGGTGGGCCGCTTGCCCGCCGGCCGAGCGCCCACCTTGGGGGCGGCACCGGCCAGCGCGGCGGCGTCCGGGTCGACCGGCTCGTCGGTCGCGTCGGCCTGGGTCACCGGGCTCGCGGCAGCACCCTTGCCGGTGACCTCGCCGCGGCCAACCGCGCCCCGCCGGGTCAGGACGCGCTTGTTGTGCGCCTGGATCCGCGGGTCGTAGTTCTTCAACAGCGCCAGCAGCGGGGTGGCCACCAGGATGGAGGTCAGGAACGCCACCGCCATACCGACGAACAGCACCAGACCGAGGTCCTTCAGCGTGCCGGCGCCGAGCAGGCCGGCACCGATGAAGAGCAGACCGCCGACCGGCAGCAGGGCGACCACCGAGGTGTTCAACGACCGCATCAGGCTCTGGTTGATGGCCAGGTTGGACGCCTCGGCGTACGTCTGGTTGTTGTTGGCCGTGATGCCCCGGGTGTTCTCCTGGACCTTGTCGAAGACCACCACCACGTCGTAGAGCGCGAAGCCCAGAATGGTGAGGAAGCCGATGATCGTCGACGGGGTGACCTCGAAGCCGACCAGCGAGTAGATGCCGGCGGTGAGGATCAGGTTCGTGATCAGCGAGGCGACCGCGGCGACGGCCATCCGCCACTCGAAGCGCAGGATCAGGTAGACCATCACCAGCGCGATGAAGATGACCAGACCGAGCAGGGCCCGCTCGGTCACCTGGCTGCCCCAGGCCTCACTGACCTGGTTGTCGCTGATCTGGTCGACGTTGATGCCGAGGTCCTCGGCGATCTGGGCCTTGACCGCGGTCGCCTGCTCGGCGGTGAGCTGCGGCGTGCGCAGCTCGTAGGAGTCGCCCCCCGGACCGCCGACCTTCTGCGTGGTGGCCACCGTGACGCCGGTGTTCTCGGCTGCGAGGGCCGAGTTGACCTCCCGCTCGGCGTCGTCCAGGGTGCCGACGCTGGCCGGCACCTGGAACGAGTTACCGCCGGCGAACTCGATGCCCAGGCTGAACCCACGGATCGAGAAGCTGAGGATCGCGATCAGGACCAGGACCCCGGCGACGCCGAACCAGAGCTTGCGCCGGCCGACGATGTTGAGACCAGCCTCGCCGTTGTAGAGGCGGCTCGCCAGACCGTTTTCAGCCATCTCAGGCCTCCTTGGCGCGCGGGTTGCGGGGCTGAGTCGGCTGGTTGCGGGCCGGGAGTGCCCGGCCCAGACCGCTGACCCGCGGGGACAGGAACGCCCGGGTCCGGGCGAACATCGTCATGATCGGGTGCCGGAAGAGGAACACCACGACCAGGTCCAGCACCGTGGCCAGGCCGAGCGCGAACGCGAAGCCCTTGACCGTGCCGACCGAGACCACGTAGAGCACCACTGCGGAGAGCAGGGTGATCGCGTTGGCCGAGATGATCGTCCGACGGGCCCGGATCCAGGCGCGGGGCACCGCGCTACGCGGGCTGCGCCCCTCCCGGATCTCGTCCTTCAGTCGTTCGAAGTAGATGACGAACGAGTCCGCCGCCACACCGAGCGAGACGATCATGCCGGCGATGCCGGCGAGGGTGAGCGTGAAGCCGATCTGCCGGCCGAGCACCACCAGCGCGCCGAAGACCAGCAGCGCGGAGAGGATGAGGCTCAGGAAGATCACCGAGCCGAGCAGCCGGTAGTAGAAGAACGCGTAGATGATGACCAGCAGCATGCCGATGCCCGCCGCGAGCAGACCGGCGCGCAGGTGGCTGGCGCCCAGCGTGGCGGTGACGTTCTGCGCCTCCTGCTGCTCGAAGGTAACCGGCAGCGCACCGTAGCGGAGCTGACCGGCGAGGGTGCTGGCGTCCTTCTGGGTGAAGGTGCCGGTGATCTGGGAGTTGCCGGTCAGCACGCCCTGGATCTCCGGGGAGGAGACGATCTTGTTGTCCAGCACGACGGCCACCCGGCACTTGCCGTCCTGGCCCAGCGCGGTCGCGTCGCAGGCCTGGCCCTCGTTGTTGAACGCCTCACGGGTCAGCGAGGTCCACTTGCCCTGGCCGTCGCCGGTGAAGTCCAGGCTGACCACCCAGGCGTTGGTCTGGTCGAGCACCGCGTCGGCGTCGGACACGTCGGTGCCCTCGACCTTGGCCTGGTCGAGCAGGTACTTCGACGCGCCGTCCTCGCAGGAGACCACCTGCTGCTTCGGGTCGGAGATCGACGCCGGGGGGCGCTGGTCGAGCTGCGCGCAGCTGATCGTCGGCACGTTGAACTGCATCTGCGCCGGCAGCACCGCTACCTCCTGCGGAGACAGCGTGCCGAACGGCTTGAGCTTCTCGGCCAGCGACGGGTCGGCGGTCAGATCGGCCGGGGCCTGCAACCCGTTGGCGGCCTGCCACGCGGCGGCACCGACCTTCTGCTCGACGACCTTGCGCTGCTGCTCGACATTGGCCGGCACCGGCTCGGCGCTGGCGCTGGGCGCGGCGGCGCTCGGCGAGGCCGTGGCGGACGCAGAGGGAGTCGGCGTGGCGCTGGGCGACGCCGGGGCCATTCCGCCCTGACCGCCGCTGGGCGACGAGGTCACCTTCGGCGAGGCGCTGCCCGTCGGGGTCGCGGCGCCGGACGGGGTCGCGCTGCCGGTCGGGGCGGCGCTACCGGACGGGGCCGGCGTGGCGGCGGGCGGCGCCTCGGCCACCCCGCTGCCGGAGGCGGCCTTGAGCACCTTGCGGAAGCGCAGCTCAGCCGCTTCGCCCACATCGTCGAGGTTCCGGTTCTCACCGGGCAGGGAGATGACGATGTTGCGGTTGCCCTCGGTGACCACCTCGGCCTCGGCCACGCCGAACGCGTTGACCCGGCTCTCGATGATCTCGCGGGCCTCCTCGAGGTTCTCCGCCGTCGGGGGCTTGCCGTCGACGCTGTTGGTCGCCTCGAGTGTCACCCGCGTGCCGCCGATGAGGTCCAGGCCGAGCTTGGGCTCGAGCCGGTCCTTCCAGCTGCCGCTGGCGCCAGCGAAGAACACCAAAAGATAGAGGACCACGAAGATGAACCCGAGCACGGCGAGCTGCCGCCCGGGGCGCATCTGTCCCTGAGGTGGTGCCACGGCTGTCCTGTCTCCCTGTACGGTCGCGCCGCTGTCGCAGCGGCGGCGGTGTCGGGCCGGGGGTCCCGCCCGACGGGGTCTGCCTTGAGCCGACGGAATGCCGACACGAGGACCGGGCACCCCGGCGCGGAACGCCGACGGTCACGGGAACGTGCCGACGCCCGGCGTCGACCCAACTATCCAGTTTTCACGTCTCGCCCGCTGCCCCGTTCGGGCGCGACGACCCGGAAGCCGGCCGACCGGCCGTACGCCGGACTCGCCGCTCCCGAGGGGACGGGTCAGTCCTTGGCGGTGTCCGCGTCCTCGGTGACCGGCTCGCTCGGCAGCTCCGCGCGAGTGACCACCCGCGCGATGGCCGGGCGGGCGTAGCGGGTCTGCACGCCCGGCGCGACCTCGATCAGGACGGTGTCGTCCTCGATGCCGGTGACCGTGCCGTAGAGCCCACCGATGGTCACGACCTCGTCGCCGGGGCCGAGGTTGGACTGCATCGCCTCCGCCTCTTTGCGGCGCTTCTGCTGGGGCCGGATCATCATGAAGTACATGACGCCAAAGAGCAGGGCGATCATCAGGATCGGCGTGAAACTGCCGGCCCCGCCACCCGGTGCTGCCAAATGCACGGTTACTGACCTTCCCATTGGCCACCTCCCCGGCACCGTGGGTGCCGGAGCGGAGGCGGATTCTCACGTCCTGTACAGACCGCGGCGAAGTCTAAACCCTGCACCTGAGAACGCCGAATGCGGCACAGATCACGTTCACATCACGGCTGATCGACATCCAAGGAGAACAAGTCGGGCACAGGTGGACTATCCGCACCAAATGTACCATTCGGCGGTGTGCGCCCCAGATGCCGCCAGGCGGCCTCGGTCGCCACCCGCCCCCTGGGCGTACGGGCCAAGAGCCCAGCCCGCACCAGGAACGGCTCGCAGACCTCCTCGACCGTGTCCGGCTGCTCCCCCACCGCCACGGCGAGGGTGGACAACCCGACCGGGCCGCCCCGGAACGAGTCGACCAACGCGGTCAACACCGCGCGGTCCAGCCGGTCCAGGCCGAGCGCGTCCACGTCGTACACGATCAGGGCCGCACGGGCGGTGTCGAGATCGACCACCCCGTCCGCCCGGACCTCGGCGTAGTCGCGGACCCGGCGCAGCAGCCGATTGGCGATCCGCGGCGTGCCCCGGGACCGACCGGCGATCTCGGTAGCGCCCTCCGGCGTGATCGGCACCCCCAGGATCCGCGCCGAACGGTGCAGCAACGTCTCCAGATCCGCAGGGGCGTAGAAGTCGAGGTGCGCGACGAAGCCGAACCGGTCCCGCATCGGCCCGGTCAACAGGCCCGAGCGGGTCGTCGCGCCAACCAGGGTGAACGGCTCGACGTCCAGCGGGATCGCCGTCGCCCCCGGCCCCTTGCCCACCACCACGTCGACCCGGAAGTCCTCCATCGCGCTGTAGAGCAGCTCCTCGGCCGGGCGCGCGATCCGATGGATCTCGTCGATGAAGAGCACGTCGCCCTCGGCGAGGCTGGTCAGGATCGCCGCCAGATCACCGGAACGCTCGATCGCCGGGCCGCTGGTCACCCGGATGCCCGCGCCCAGCTCGGCGGCGACGATGTTGGCCAGACTCGTCTTACCCAAGCCGGGTGGGCCGGAGAGCAGGATGTGATCCGGCGGCGACCCCCGCCGCATGGCGCCCTGCAACAACAGGTCGAGCTGGTCGCGTACCCGGTCCTGGGCGATGAACTCGGCCAGCCGCCTCGGCCGTACCGTGGCCTCCGCGTCCCGATCGGCGTCGCTGACGTACGCCGAGACGAGCCCCTCGGTCTCGCTCATCGTGCCCTCGTCATTCGCGACTGCGGGGCTCGCAAACCCGGCTCACTCCTCGCGCTCATCGCGCCGCCGCCCGTTGCGGCCGGGCGGTCATCGGGTACGACCGAGCAGTCGGATGGCCTGCTTGAGCAGGACCGGCACCGGCGGGGTCTCACCCTCGATCGACTCCGCCACAGCGGCCACCGCCTGGTCGGCCTGACCGGCCGTCCAACCCAGCCCCACCAGCGCCTGGCGGACCTGGTCGGGCCAGCTGCCGCGGGTCACCCCGGCCACCCCGTCGGCGCCGATCGGCACCGGGCCGATCCGGTCACGTAGCTCCAGCACCAGACGTTCCGCGCCCTTCTTGCCGATCCCGGGTACGCGGGTCAGGGCGGCCGTGTCGGCGTTGGCGATCGCCTTGCGAACCGCGTCCGGGGTGTGCACCGCCAGCACCGCCTGGGCCAGCCGCGGGCCGACCCCACTGGCGGTCTGGAGCAGCTCGAACAGCGACTTGGCGTCGTCGTCGGCGAAGCCGTAGAGGGTCAGCGAGTCTTCCCGCACGATCAAGCTGGTGGCGAGCCGGGCGACCTGGCCGACCCGCAGCTCCGCGAGGGTCCCCGGGGCGCAGTGCACGGCGAGCCCGACCCCACCGACCTCGATCACGGCCTGGTCCGGACCCGTCGCGGTCACCGTGCCGCGCACGCTGGCGATCATCGTGCTCCTCCTCGTCGTGCCCGGTCGGCCGCGGCGGCCAGCTTGGAGCGGGTCCCGCCGCGCCACACGTGGCAGATGGCCAGGGCCAGCGCGTCGGCGGCGTCCGCCGGCTTCGGCGGCTCGGCCAGCCGCAACAGCCGGGTCACCATGGCGGTCATCTGCGCCTTGTCGGCCTGACCGGACCCGGTCACGGCGGCCTTCACCTCGCTCGGGGTGTACGTCTGCACCGGCAGCCCGGCCCGCGCCCCGGCCAGCACGGCGATGCCGCTGGCCTGCGCGGTGCCCATCACGGTACGAACGTTGTGCTGGCTGAACACCCGCTCGACAGCAACGCTCTCCGGTTGATGCTCGGCGACCAGCTTGTTCAGCGACCGGTCCAGGTGCAACAGGCGCAGCGCCAGGTCGTCGGCCGGGTCGGTGTAGACCACGTAGTAGGCGACCAGGGTGCAGGGCCGGCCGGGCACACCCTCGACCACGCCCACCCCACACCGGGTCAACCCCGGGTCCACACCGAGCACGCGCACGCCGCCCCCTCCCCAGCCGTCAGCAGTACGTGTGTTCGACACCCTAACCGGCGCCCTTCCCACCAGCCCCACGGGACACGCCCTCCGCACCCCGCACCCCGCCCCTCGCCGTGGCCCGGCCGTCAAGGTCACGCTCGATCCTGGATGTAGTGGCAACGGCGAGCCGGGATGCCACTACATCCAGGATGTTGCGCGATCTTGCGGCGCGAAGTGAGGCGCGGCGGGGCGGGCGCGTGGCGGGGGCGGGTGGCGGGGGGCGGGTGGGGCCACACAGCTTTGGTACGGAGTATGTGTCGCTGGCCCATGTGCCGGGGAGCACACAGCTCGTAACTTCTTGCGCCATGACGGCAGAACCCGTGGTGGTCCCCCACGTCGTACAGGTCGACCTCTCCGGTCGGACCGCCCTGGTCACCGGGGGCGGCGGCGGCATCGGGCGGGCGTGTGCCCTGCGGCTGGGCGCGGCCGGCGCCAAGGTGATCGTGGTGGACCGCAACCTGGAGGCGGCCAAGGCGGTGGCCGCCGAGGCCGGTGGCCGGGCCGAGGGCGTGGACCTGTCCGACGCCGCGGCGGTGGATTCACTCGACGTGGACGTGGACATCGTGGTGAACAATGCCGGGCTCCAGCACGTCGCGCCGTTGCAGGACTTTCCCGTCGAGCGTTTCGAGTACATCCAGCGGGTGATGGTGGAGGCGCCGTTTCTGCTGATCCGCCGGGCGCTGCCGCACATGTACGCGCGGGGCTGGGGGCGGATCGTCAACATCTCCTCGGTGCACGGGTTGCGTGCCTCGCCGTACAAGGCGGCCTACGTCTCGGCCAAGCACGCCCTGGAAGGGCTGTCGAAGGTGGTCGCGTTGGAGGGCGCCGCGCACGGGGTCACCGCCAACTGCATCAACCCGGCGTACGTGCGTACCGCGCTGGTGGAGAGCCAGATCGCCGACCAGGCGGCCAGTCACGGCATCGACGAGGCCGAGGTGATCGAGAAGATCATGCTGGCCCGGGCGGCGATCAAACGGTTGATCGAGCCGGAGGAGGTGGCCGAGCTGCTGGCGTACCTCTGCTCGCCGCCGGCGGCGTTCATAACCGGGGCGTCGATCGCCCTCGACGGGGGCTGGACGGCCAACTAGTGGGGCTGAGCACAATGTCGACCATGTCTTCGCCGGTGGAGTTCCTGGAGCTGCTCGCCCGAGAGGCCGCGGCGGTCGAGTTCGAGGGACCGCTGGTGGCCGCGCGGGCCGCCGGGCTGCCACCGGACCGGCTGGCGGAGCTGGAGCAGGCGAAGTCGGTGGCGTTGCGGGTCCGCGCGCTGCTGGAGCGTCGCCGCCGCCGGGAGAGCGAGCTGTCCGGCCTGTACGACACGGTCAGCGACCTGGCTGGGCTGCGCGATCTGGACGACGTGTTGCGGGCGATCGTGCACCGGGCCCGTCACCTGCTGGGCGCGGACGTGGCGTACATGACGCTCAACGACGACGAACGTGGCGACACGTACATGCGGGTGACCGACGGGTCGGTCTCTGCCCGTTTCCAGCGGCTGCGCCTGCCGATGGGCGCTGGTCTCGGTGGTCTGGTGGCCCAGTCCGGCGCCCCGTACGTCACCGCCAACTACGGCGAGGACGCGCGCTTCCACCACACCGGCGAGATCGACGCCGGGGTGGGCGAGGAGGGTCTGGTGGCGATCCTGGGGGTGCCGCTGCGGCTCGGTTCGACCTCGATCGGGGTGCTCTACGCGGCCAACCGTTCGGCCCGGCCGTTCGTCCGGGAGGAGGTGGCGCTGCTGGTGTCGCTGGCCGCGCACGCCGCGGTGGCGATCGACACCGCCCGGCTGTTGACCGAGACCCGTTCGGCGTTGGCCGAGTTGTCGGCGGCGAACACCACCATCCGGGCGCACAGCAGCTCGGTGGAGCGGGCCGCGGCGGCACACGACCGGATGACCGCGCTGGTGCTGCGTGGCGGCGGTGTGGAGGACGTGGCGGCTGCGGTGACCGAGGTGCTGGGCGGCGCGCTGCTGGCGCTGGACGCCGAGGGCCGCCTGCTGGCCCGGGTGGGTGAGATCGAGGAGCCGGACCGCGCGGACATCGTCGAGGCGGTGGCCGCGTCCCGGACCGAGGGTCGCAGCGTACGACGGGGTCCGCTCTGGTACGCGGCGGTGGTGGCCGGCGCGGAGAACCTGGGCGCCCTGGTGCTGCGCCCGGACGACGAGTTGGTCGACGCCGACCAGCGCATCCTGGAGCGGGCGGCGTTGGTGACCGCGCTGCTGCTGCTGTTCCGCCGGACGGTCGCGGAGGCGGAGGGGCGGGTGCGTGGTGAGTTGCTGGACGACCTGATCGCCCGCCCGCTGCGCGACACCGACGCGCTGCGTAGTCGTGCCCGTCGGCTCGGGGTGGACCTGGACGCGCCGCACGTGCTGGTGGCGGTCGGCGACGACGCGATCGCCGCGACCGGCTCGGCTCGGCAGCGGGTGCTCTCCTGGGCCACCACGTACGCCTCGGCGCGCGGTGGACTGGCCGCGGCGCGCGACGGCCGGGTGGTGCTGATGCTGCCGGGGCTGGACGCGGGCGGCAGCGCCCGCGCGGTGGCCCGGGACCTGTCCCGGGTCACCGGTCGGCCGGTGACCGCCGGGGCGAGTGGCCCGTCGAACACGCCAGCGGCGCTGGCCGGGACGTTCCAGGAGGCGGACCGGTGCCTGACGGCGCTGGGCGCACTGGGCCGCGCCGGGCAGGGCGCGAGCACCGTGGAGTTGGGCTTCGTCGGGTTGTTGCTGGGCACGGTCGGTGACCGGGGTGAGAAGGACGTGACCGAGTTTCTCAGCGCCACCGTCGGGCCGGTGCTCGACTACGACGCCCGGCGCGGCACGGCTCTGGTGAAGACGCTGGAGGCGTATTTCGGGGTGGGTGGCAGCCTGGCCCGGGCCGCCGAGCAACTGCACGTGCACGTCAACACGGTGACCCAGCGGTTGGAGCGGGTCGGGCAGTTGCTCGGCGTCGACTGGCAGCGGCCCGAGCGGGCGCTGGAGGTGCAGCTCGCGCTGCGGCTGCACCGACTGCGCGCACCCGCCGGCTGACCGACGCCGGCCGGCGGCACGAACGCCGCCGACCGAGCGCCCGCCGTCAGTACGCCGGCACGAACGTCGCCGATCGAGCGCTCGGCGTCAGCGGGCCTGGATGCCCTCCAGCACGGCGTCGACGACCCGTTCGGGCAGGGACTGCTCGTCCAGGTCCGGGTTCCACTGGAGGACCCGCTGGATCAGCATCGGCCCGGTGAGCAGCGCCATCGTCACCTCGACGTCGATGTCGGCGCGCAGCACGCCCTCGTCGATGCCGCGCCGCAGCACCTCGCGCATCAGCTGCCGCCGGGGCGAGATGATGTTCTGGTAGAGCTGGAACTGGTCGGCGCTGCGGTTCACGGCGGGTGCCAGGCAGGGCATGATCTTGGCCGCTCGTGGGTCGACGTTCTTGCCGATCGCGCCGACCAGCAGCACCAGGTCGTCGCGGACGGAGTGGCCCGCCGGCTGGGCCAGGACGCCCTTGAGGCGGCGCAACGCGTCCAGCAGCAACGCGTCCTTGCCGGCCCAGCGGCGGTAGATGGTGGCCTTGCCGACCCCGGCGCGGGTGGCGATCGCCTCGATCGAGAGCGCCTCGATGGTGCTGCCCTCGGCAAGCAGGTCGAGGGTGGCCTCGATGATGGCCTCGTCGGCGCGGATGCTCCGCGGTCGACCAGGCGACCGCGGAGCATCGGCAGTGGACGTCATGTCCGCCATTCTCCCCGAACCTATGCCGTACCGGCCAGCTCAGGCTCGGCGACCGGCGCCGCCGGGGCGACGCTCGTGTCCTCCTTGCCCGGCATCCAGCGCAGCACCACGATGATCCCGAGTGCGGCGATCACCGCGGAGAGCCCGGCCGCCCAGTGCATGGCGGTGACGAAGGCGTCGTTGGCCGCCGAGATCAGCCCTGGCGCCGCCGGGCCGAGCTGGCCCGCCGCCGCGTACGCACCGGAGATCGACTCGTTGGCCGCGTCCTGGGCCTGCGTGGGCAGACCGGTCAACGCGTCACCAATGTCGCTGCGGTAGACCGCGGAGAGCACCGAGCCGAGGACGGCGACGCCGAGCGCGCCGGCCACCTGGCGGATGGTGTTGCTGACCGCGGAGCCCACCCCGGCCTTCTCCCGGGGCAGCGCCGACATGATCGACTCGGTGGCCGGCGGCATGATGTTGGCCATTCCGGCGCCCTGGATGAGGAAGACGAGCAGCACGATCCAGATCGGGGTGGAGGCGCCGATGAAGACGAACGCGCCGAGTGACACCACTGTCAGCGCCAACCCGACGGTGGCGACGGCCTTACCGCCGTAGCGGCGGACCATCGCGGCGCTGCGCGGCGCGAAGACCAGCTGGGCGCCGGCGAAGGGCAGGAAGAGCAGACCGGTCTGCAACGGGCTGTAGTCGCGCACGAGTTGCAGGTAGAACGAGCCGAAGAACATCGAGCCCATCGCGGCGAAGAACACCAGGCCGACGATGGCGACCGGCGCTGCGAAGCGGGGCACCTTGAACAGTCGGACGTCCAGCGACGGGTGGTCGCTGCGCCGCTCGTGCTGGACGAACCAGGCCAGCACCGCGACGCCGATCAGGATCGAGCCCCAGGCCAGCGGACGGCCGAAGCCGTGCTCGCCGCCGTCGATGATGCCGTAGGAGAGGGCGACCAGGCCGACCACGGAGAGCAGCACGCCGAGCACGTCGATCCGGCCGGGCCGCGGGTCACGCGACTCGGGGACCAGCAGCGCCACCAGAACCACGCCGGCAACGACCACCGGCACGTTGATCAGGAAGACCGAGCCCCACCAGAAGTGCTCCAGCAGCGCGCCGCCGAGGATCGGGCCGATCGCCACGGCGAGACCGACCGCACCGGCCCAGACACCGATGGCCCGACCACGCTCGCGCGGGTCGAAGACGTTGGAGATGATCGACAAGGTCACCGGCATGATGGCCGCGCCGCCGACCCCCATCAGGGCGCGGGCCGCGATGAGCTGTCCGGGGCTCTGGGCGTACGCGGAGAGCAGCGACGCCAGGCCGAACAGCACCAGTCCGATCATCAGGAAGCGCTTGCGGCCGGCGCGGTCGCCGAGCACCCCGAAGGTGAACAGCAGCCCGGCGAAGACGAGTGTGTAGGAGTTGATGGACCACTCCAGCTCGCCCTGGCTGGCGCCGAGACCGTGCACCGGGTCGGCCAGGGTGCGCAGGGCGACGTTGAGGATCGTGTTGTCGAGGACGACCACGAGGAGGCTGATCACCAGCACCCCCAGGATCGCCCACCGCCTCGGGTGTCCGGTGTTGTTGTGCAGCTCCATGCCTGGCTTTCCCCCCACGCTGATCACCCGCGACGAAATACGATACGGGTCAGACTCGTAACGCGGGTCAGCCTACGACGCGTATTAACGATACGGCACCGATCCGTATCGTATGTGGTGGGCATCACGCCCGGACGCGACCGCCAGGCAGGCGTGGACGGCCTCCGTCAACGTGCCGAGACGGACCGCCGGAGCGCCGAGCGGCTCGATCCAGCCCGGCCCCGCGCCGTACACCCGGAGCAGCGGGAAGTCCCGGGCGAAGCGCACCAGGCGGTACGCGCGGCCGGTGAGCGGCGTCTGCGACCAGAGCACGACGGTGCGCGGGCGGGCCCGGTACACCGCGCTGGTGAGCGCGGTCCAGGGCAGCGCGGCACCGAGGTTCAGACAGCCGCGGCCCTGCTCGCGCAGCGCGGCGCCGAGCGCCAGCAGACCCAGGCTGTGCGCCTCCTTCTCGGCGCCGGCCAACAGCACGCCGCCGGTGGGCAGTGACCGGCCCGGCTCCCGGCGGTAGACGTTCAACCCGACCCGGACACCCTCGCAGAGGGCGTGCTCGACGACGACCTCGACGGCGGTACGCCCCGACAGCCGGGCCAGCAACGGACGACAGACCTGCTCCCAGAGCGCCGGCACGCCCCAGGCCTCGGCCAACTCCAGCACAAGCGTCGCGACGGCGTTGGCGTCCAGGTCCTCGGCAGCCAGCGACACCTGCTTGTGCGCGATCTCCACGGCCTCGGCCGGCATCGGATCGGTCAGCACCAGACGTACCCCCGGGTAGACGTTCTCTACCCGGGGGTTCGCTCGGCACGCACCTGGCGGATGCGCCGTTGCGGAATTTCAGCGGCGGCGGGCCGCCAGCCGGTGGGCCAACGCGGCGATGCTGCCCCAGATGCCGCGCCGGAACAGCACCACGACCAGGACGAAGATGCCGCCGGTGACCAGGCCGATCGCCTCGAACCCGGAGAACGACAGCCAGTCCTCCAGCCGGACCACGAGGGCGGCGCCGAGCACCCCACCCCAGAGGGTGCCGATCCCGCCGAGCACCACCACGATGACCGCCTTGCCGGAGGTGGTCCAGTGCAGCACGTCCAGCGAGACGAACCGGTGGCCGACCGCGAACAACCCGCCACCGAGGCCGGCGATGAACCCGGAGAGCACGAACGCGGTGAGCTTGTAGCGGTGCACCGGGTAGCCCAGCGCCCTGGCCCGCGCCGGGTTGTCCCGGATGCCGACCAGCACCCGACCGAACGGTGAGTGCACGATCCGCCAGGCGGCGGCGAGCCCGAGCAGCACGATCGGCAGGATCGCGTAGTAGAAGAAGTAGTCGTCGGTGAGGTCGACGCCGAACAGCTCGCGGGGCACCCCCTGGAGGCCGTTTTCGCCCTGCGTCACCGAACGCCACTCGTTGGCGACGTAGTAGACCATCTGCGCGAAGGCCAGCGTCACCATGGCGAAGTAGATGCCGGTCCGCTTGACCGCCAGGTACCCGATCGGCACCGCCAGCACGGCCGCGGCGAGGGCCCCGGCCAGCACCGCGAGGGGAAACGGCAGGCCGGCGTGGATGGCCACCAGCCCGGTGACGTACGCGGAGGTGCCCCAGAACGCGGCGTGACCGAAGGACATCAGCCCGGTGAAGCCGAGCAGCAGGTCCACCGCCACGGCGAAGAGCGCCCAGCAGAGGATGTCCACCGCGACCGCCGGGTAGAGGCCGTTGGGCAGCCAGGCCGCGACGGCCAGGCCGACGGCGAGCAGCGCGTACCGGACCCAGCCGGGGGCCCGGGCCACGGCGATCAGCCCGGACGGTGGCGTCGAACGGGACGCGTCGGTAGGAGTGTCCACGGTGTTGGTCATGCGGGGGCCTCCTCCCGACCGAACAGGCCGGCCGGGCGCCAGAGCAGCACGCCGGCCATCACCACGAAGACGATCGTCTGCGAGACGAGCGGGAAGTCGGAGAGGTACGCCTCACCCCACGCCTGCACGAGTCCGATGCCGAAGCCGGCGGCGACCGACCCGAAGATCGAGCCCAGCCCGCCGATCACCACCACGGCGAACACCACGATGATCAGGTCGGCGCCCATCAGCGGGTTGACCGCGCGCATCGGCGCGGCCAGCACACCGGCGAGGCCGGCCAGCCCGATGCCGAAGCCGAAGACCGGAGTCACCCACCGTCCGACGTCGATGCCGAACGCACGGGTCAGGTCCGGCCGCTCGGTGGCCGCACGGACCACCATGCCGATCCGGGTCCGGGTCAGCACCCACCACACCGCGACGCAGAGCAGCACCGCGAAGCCGAGGATGAACACCCGGTACGTCGGGAAGTCGAAAAGCCCGAAGTCGACCGACCCGCTCAACAGCGACGGTGTCTCGTACGGGCTGGACTGCACGCCGTAGCGCAGTTTCACCAGGTCCTGAAGGATCAGCGTCAGACCGAAGGTGAGCAGGAAGTTGTAGAGCGGGTCCAGTTTGGTCAGCCGGTGGATCACCGCGCGTTCCAGCGCCATGCCGAGCAGACCCAGCCCCACCGGCATGATCACCAGGGCGGCCCAGAACGGCACGCCCGCCTCGCTGAGCAGCACGTACGCCCCGAACGCGCCGAGCATGTAGAACGCGCCGTGGGCGAAGTTGACCACCCGCAGCATGCCGAAGATGACCGCGAGACCGAGGGCGAGCAGGGCGTAGAACGCCCCACTCACCAACCCGTTGAACGTGTTCTGCGCGAATCCGCTCACAGCGAGCCGCTCACAGCTTGCAGTCCGCGGAGGGCGCGCGGAACGCCTCCGCGGCGGGGATCGTCTTGAGCACCTTCACGTAGTCCCACGGCTCGGCGACCTCGGACTGCGGCTTCACCTGGGCCAGGTACGCGTCGTGCACCACCCGGTGGTCCTCGGCGCGGATCTTCCCGTTGCGCAGGAAGACGTCCTCGACCGTCTTGCCCTCCAGGCCCTTGACCACGGCGTCCGCGTCATCGGTGCCGGCGGCCTGCACCGCCTCCAGGTACTGCAACGCCGCGGAGTAGTTGGCGGCGTGCGCGAAGGTCGGCCGGGTGCCGGCCTTCTGCTGGAAGCGGTCCGCGAACTCCCGGTTCTTCGCGTCGAAGTTCCAGTACCAGGCGTCGGTGTACGTGGTGCCGGCCAGCGCGGCCGGGGTGAGCGAGTGGATGTCGGTGAGGAACATCAGCCCCACCGCCAGGCCGACGCCCTTGTCCCGCAGCTTGAACTCGTTGTACTGCTTCACCACGTTGACCAGCTCCGCGCCGGCCTGCATGGTGCCCAGCACGTCCGGCTTCGGGTTCAGGTTCGGCGCCTTGAGCAGGAAGGTGGAGAAGTCACCGCTGGTGTTCGGGAACGGCGCCCCGTCCTTGCCGACGACAGTGCCGCCGGCCGCCGTGATCGCTGTGGAGAAGCTCTTCTCCATGTCCTGACCGAAGGCGTAGTTCGGATAGAGGATGTACCAGTTCTTGCCGATCTGCTCGGTGGTGGTCTTTCCGGTGCCGTTGGCCAGCATGTACGTGTCGTACGCGTAGTGGAAGGTGTACTTGTTGCAGCTCTTGCCGGTCAGGTCGGTGGTCGCCGCCCCGATGTTGAAGTAGAGCTTCTTCTTCTCCTTCGCCACGTCGGCGACCTTCAACGCGGCCGACGAGGTGGGCACGTCCAGGATCAGGTCGACGCCCTTGCGGTCGTACATCTCCTGGGCCTTGGAGTTGGCCACGTCCGGCTTGTTCTGGTGGTCGGCCGTCTCCACTGTGATGTCAGTGGTCACCGCCTTGTCGCCGTACTTCGCTGTGAAGTCGGCGATGGCCATCTCCACCGCCGCCACCGAGTTCTTTCCGGACAACTCCGAGTACGCCCCGGACTGGTCGTTGAGCACGCCCAGCACGATCTTGTCGCCGGTCAGCTTCTGGTCGCCACTCGACTGGGGACCACCGCCACCGCATCCGGCGGCCAGCACCACCACGGCCGACGCCGCGGCCACACCCATCGTCCTGCGCATGCCCACTCCATCCATTCCGCGCGGCGTCGCGCGGGTCGTCGTTGAGAAAATTCAGATCCCGAGGTACGCGAGCAGTTCGCGTTCGCGCGAACGCACCTCGGAGTTGTCCATCGCCTCGGCGACCCGGCCCTCGGCCAGCAGGTAGTGCCGGTCGGCGACACCGGTGGCGAAGTGCAGGTTCTGTTCGACCAGCAGCACTGTCACCCCGTGCCGTTTGGCCTCGCGCAGCAGGTCGCCGACCTGCTGCACCAGCAGTGGCGACAGCCCTTCGGTGGGCTCGTCGCAGAGCAGCAGCCGAGCGCCCATCCGCAGCACCCGGGCCAGCGCGAGCATCTGCTGCTCGCCGCCGGAGAGCATGGTGGCCGCCGAGTCCCGTCGGGTGTACAGGGCCGGGAACGCCTCGTACACCCGCTCCAGCGACCACGGGTCGGGGCCGACAGTGGGTGGCAGCGTGAGGTTCTCGGTGACGGTCAACGTGGCGTAGCTGCCCCGGTCGTCGGGCACCCAGCCCAGCCCCAGGCGGGCCCGCTTGTGCGCCGGCAACCTGGTGATGTCCCGCCCGTCCAGCTCCACAGTGCCGCGCTGACCGGGGTGCAGCCCCATCACGCAGCGCAGCAGGGTGGACTTGCCGGCGCCGTTGCGGCCGACCAGGGTGACCACCTCGCCGACGGAAACCTCAAGGCTGACGTCACGCAGCACCTGCGCCTCGCCGTAGAAGGCGGACAGGTTCTCAATGCGCAGCATCGGCGGCTCCCAGGTAGGCGGTGATCACGCGCTCGTCGGCGCGGACCTGCTCGTACGGGCCCTCGACGAGGACCTTGCCGGCCTGGAGCACGGTGACGGTGTCGGCGAGACGGCCGACCACGCTCATGTTGTGCTCGACCATCACCACGGTCCGGCCCTGACGGACCCGACCGATCAGCTCGACGGTGCGGTCGACGTCCTCCAGGCCCATGCCCGCGGTCGGCTCGTCGAGCAGCAGCACCTTCGGATCCAGCGCCAGGGCGATGGCCAGCTCCAGGGCGCGTTTCCGGCCGTACGCCAGGGACGCCGAGGGGGCGTGCGCCAGCTCGGCCAGCCCCACCATGGCCAGCAGCTCGTCGGCCCGTTCGGTGTAGCGGCCCATCAGCTTCGCCGACCGCCAGAACCGCCAGCCCAGCCCGCTGGGCGACTGCAACGCCAGCGCGACGTGTTCGCGCGCGGACAGTTGGGGAAAGAGACTGGTGATCTGGAACGAGCGGGCCACACCGAGCCGGGCCACCTGCTCGGGGGGCAGCCCGGTGACGTCCCGTCCGGCCAGTTCGATCCGGCCACCACTGGGTCGCAGGAAGCCGGTGAGCAGGTTGAACAGGGTGGTCTTGCCCGCGCCGTTCGGGCCGACCAGCGCGTGCACGCTGTCCGACGCCACGTCGAGGTCGACGTCGTCGACCGCCCGGAAGCCCCGGAAGTCGCGGGTCAGCCCACGGGCCGACAGGAGCGCTTGCCCGGCCATCGCCTCATCCTCCGCACGTCGCGGCGACGGTCGGTTCGGTGACCGTGGTCACAGGCCCGTCGCGTGGACGAAACCTACGGCGGGCCGCCGGAGTCGAACCATGTCGATGAGCTCCATATTCGACCCACGTTTGACGTGCCTGAACTCCACTCCCCGCGCCGTCGACTTGACCAGACCCCCTAGGTTGATGATCCACACAGCCCATCGGAAGGTCCCCACCCCATGCCCGTCGGCTTCACCATGGCGATCGTCTTCGCCGTCGCCCTGGCGGTCAGCGCCGTCGTCGCTCTCGTCGCTCCCGCACGGTCGCTCAAGCGGATGGCCGCCCTCGCGGCGTTCGGCTTTCTCGCCCTCACGCTGCTGGTCGGCATCGCCTCCAGCGCCCACTCGGTGCCCATCCGCTCGGTCGGCATCGTCACCAGCTTCGGCAAGCCCACCGGTGAGGTGACCGGCTCGGGCCTGAAGTGGGTGGCCCCCTGGCAGAAGGTCGGCGAGTGGGACGCGGGCCGCCAGAAGTACGACCACATCGGCGGCAACAACTGCGTACGTGTGCGCACCGGCACCCTCGCCGACGCCTGCGTCGAGGTGCTCGTCGAATGGCAGGTATTCAGTCCCATGACATCTGTCAGTGTTGAAGTCCCGATACATGTGTCAGTTGGTAGGGATCTTGGGTGTGCTGGTAGATGGTGCCTGGCATGG
>NZ_VITD01000017.1:0-149148 GCF_007827755.1 Micromonospora sp. CNZ322 | reverse complement strand
CAAGCCAGAACCTAGGCAGGACAACGGCGTGCGCCATAAACGACGCGCCCAACCACCCACAGACACGTCACAAGACCCATATTTATGCCTCTGAGTCATAACGCTCAACGCGGTGCCCGCCTCCGTGGGCGTCACGGTGCGTGTCGCTCGCGCCGGACCGCCCGCTGCCCTGATCGACAGGGTGTCAGGCGACGACCGAGACCATCCGGCCCTTGACCACGATGACCTTGCGCGGTTCCTTGCCGTTCAGGGTCGCCGCCACCGCGCCCAGGGCCGCCGCGCGGACGCTCTCCTCGGAGGCGTCGGCGGGGACCTCGATGCGGCCACGGACCTTGCCGTTGACCTGCACCGGGTAGGTCACCGTGTCGGCCACCAGCAGCGCCGGGTCGGCGGTCGGGAAGTCCGCGTACGTCAGCGAGGTGTCGTGGCCCAGCTTGCGCCACAGCTCCTCGGCCACGTGCGGGGCGAACGGCGCCACCATCAGCACCAGCGGCTCGGCCACCTCACGGGGCGTGGCCGACAGTCGGGTCAGCCCGTTGGTCAGCTCGATCAGCTTGGCGATCGCCGTGTTGAACCGGATGCCGTCCATGTCGCCACGGACCCCGTCGATCACCTTGTGCAGCAGCCGGCGGGTCGCCTCGTCGGCCGGGTCCTCGGTGATCCGCAGGGCGCCGGTCTGCTCGTCGACGACGGCCCGCCACACCCGCTGCAGGAACCGGTACGAGCCGACCACCGCCCGGGTCTCCCAGGGGCGGGAGACCTCCAGCGGGCCCATCGACATCTCGTACACCCGGAAGGTGTCCGCGCCGTAGGCGGCGCACATGTCGTCGGGCGTCACCACGTTCTTCAGCGACTTGCCCATCTTGCCGTACTCGCGGTTGACCGCCAGGTCACCCAGGTAGTAGGCGCCGTCGCGCTCGAAGACCTCCTCGGCCTGCACGTAGCTGCCGCGCGAGTCGGTGTACGCGTACGCCTGGATCATGCCCTGGTTGAACAGCTTGCGGAACGGCTCGAACGACGACACGTGCCCCAGGTCGAACAGCACCTTGTGCCAGAACCGCGCGTACAGCAGGTGCAGCACGGCGTGTTCGGCGCCACCGACGTACAGGTCGGTGCCCCCGCAGTCACCGTCGGCGCGCGGGCCCATCCAGTACCGCTCGTTCTCCGCGTCGACGAACCGCTCGCTGTTGGCCGGGTCCAGGTAGCGCAGCTCGTACCAGCAGGAGCCGGCCCACTGCGGCATCACGTTGGTTTCCCGGGTGTAGCGCTTCGGCCCGTCACCCAGGTCCAGTTCGACCTCGACCCAGTCGCGCCGCCGCGACAGCGGGGTCTCCGGGTTGCTGTTGGCGTCGTCGGCGTCGAACGTCTTCGGGGAGAAGTCGTCCACCTCCGGCAGCTCGACCGGCAGCATCTCCTCCGGCAGGGCGATGGCCGCGCCCGTCTCGTCGTAGACGATCGGGAACGGTTCGCCCCAGTAACGCTGCCGGGAGAACAGCCAGTCGCGCAGCCGGTAGGTCACCGCGCCCATGCCGTGCCCGTTCGCCTCCAGCCAGGCGATGATCGCCGCCTTGGCATCGGCGACCCCCAGGCCGTTCAGGTCCAGGCCGCGCTCGGGCGCGGCGCTGTTGATCGCCGGGCCGTCCCCGGTGTACGCCTTGCCGTCGAAGCCCTCCGCCGGCTGCACGGTACGGACGATGGGCAGCTCGAAGACCTCGGCGAACGCCCAGTCCCGCTCGTCCTGCGCCGGCACCGCCATGATCGCGCCGGTGCCGTAGCCGGCCAGCACGTAGTCGGCGATGAAGATCGGGATCTGCCCACCGGTGACCGGGTTGGTGGCGTACGCGCCGATGAAGACGCCGGTCTTCTCCTTGGTGTCGGACTGCCGCTCGACGTCGGTCTTGGCGGCTGCCGCCTTGCGGTACGCCTCGACAGCCTCCCGGGGGCTGGCATGCCCGCCGGTCCACGCGTCCCTGGTCCCGTCCGGCCAGCTGACCGGCGCCAGCGTGTCGACCAGCTCGTGCTCGGGTGCCAGCACCATGTAGGTGGCGCCGAAGACGGTGTCCGGGCGGGTCGTGAACACCCGCACCGGCGCCGCGTTGGTCGGAAAGTCGATGTGGGCGCCGGTGGAGCGGCCGATCCAGTTGCGCTGCATCAGCTTGATCGGCTCGGGCCAGTCCAGGCTGTCCAGGTCGTCCAGCAGCCGGTCACCGTACGCGGTGATCCGCATCATCCACTGCTTCAGGTTGCGCTTGAAGACCGGGAAGTTGCCCCGCTCGGAACGGCCGTCGGCGGTGACCTCCTCGTTGGCCAGCACGGTGCCCAGCCCCGGGCACCAGTTCACCGGCGCCTGCGAGACGTACGCCAGGCGGTGGTCGTCGACGACCTGGCGGCGCTCGGCGACGCTCAGCTCGGCCCAGGCGCGGCCGTCCGGGGTGGGCCGGTTACCGCCCTCGAACTCGGCGATCAGCTCCGCGATCGGACGGGCCCGGCCGGCGTCGCGGTCGTACCAGGAGTTGAAGATCTGCAGGAAGATCCACTGGGTCCAGCGGTAGAAGTCGGTGTCGATGGTGGCCACCGAGCGGCGCTCGTCGTGCGCCAGCCCCAGCCGGCGCAGCTGCGCCTTGTACCGCTCGATGTTCGCGACGGTGGTGGTCCGGGGGTGGGTGCCGGTCTGCACCGCGTACTGCTCGGCGGGCAGGCCGAACGCGTCGAAGCCCATCGCGTGCAGCACGTTGCGGCCGGCCATCCGCTGGTAGCGGGCGTAGCAGTCGGTGCCGATGTAGCCCAGCGGATGGCCGACGTGCAGGCCCGCTCCGGAGGGGTACGGGAACATGTCCAGCACGTACAGCTTCTCCGCGCCGGCACGTGGGTGGGTCGGGTCGGCCAGCGGGCCGGTCGGGTTCGGTGCGTGGAAGGTGCCCTCGCGCGCCCAGATGTCCTGCCAACGAATCTCGATCTCGTCGGCCAGGGCCGCGGTGTACCGGAACGGGGGAATGTCGCCCGCCGGTGCGGCTGCCTCACTCATCGTCTCTCCTCGCTTCGCTTCGCTTCGTCTCGGCACCACCGGGCCGGGCCGGCGGCGGGCACAAAAAAGCCCCTCGCGCAGGAGGGGCCGCCGTGCTGTCGCTGGGTTCAGCGCATCAGCACGGCCCGGTAAGAAGCAGGAAGACTCCGGCCATGCCCCGCAGTGTACCTCGCCGTGCGGTGCGACGAGGTACCGCCGCCAGGCAGGACGCGAGGCGGTCACGCGGCCGCGGCGAACCGGGCGGTGTCGGAGGTGAAGCCCCAGCACTGCTGGGAGTTGAATACCACGGCGTCCTTGCAGTAGGCGGGGCTGGAGGTGGCTGTCGCGTCGGTCAGTAGCACTGTGGCGTAGTCCCGAAAGTACGCGTCCTCGACCGTGGTGCTGACGCACTGGTCGGTGTTGACCCCGCCGAACAGGAGGGTGCGGATGCCCTGGGCGCGCAGCACCTGATCGAGGTGGGTGGCATGGAAGCCGTTCATCCGGTACTTCTCCACCTGCACGTCCTCCGGACGCACCAGCTCCCGCAACTCGTCGACCAGCGTCGCGCCCCACGATCCCTCGGTCAGCACCGGGCCGTGGTCCAACTGCTCCCCGATGCCGGCCTGGTCGAGGCGGTGCTTGAACGACCAGAGTGTGGGCGCGCCGAGGTTGCGCAGGTCAGGTCGGTTGTACCAGTAGACCCAGATCACCGGTACGCCGAGCTGGCGGGCCGCCTCCACCGCCCGTACGGCGCCGGGGATCGCCGCCCGGCAGGCCGTGTGGTCCAGGCCGGAGCGGTCGGTCCAGCCGCCCGGAGAACAGAAGTCGTTCTGCAGGTCGAGCAGGATCAGGGCGGTCGCGTCCAGGTCCACCACGACAGGCAGCAACTCGGCCTCGATACGGGCTCGTCGCTCGCCGGCGCCGGTCGCCACGTCGACGTGGTCGGCGTGCAGCCGCCACTGCGCCACGCCACCTCCGAGACGGACGCCGCCGTCGTCGGCCTGCCCGTAGATGTCCCGCTCCCGCCACACGCTGTTCTCCCCCGGTTACGTTGCCGCTGACCGGTGGGCCATGCGGGCGGGCCACCGGATACCCGCGTGCGGACTGGTCACGCATCTCCCGAAGGGCGGATATTCCGGTGCGTAAGCGGCGGACTACCTGCGGGGGTCGGCGATAACGACAAACATGGTTAGCCTGAGAGACCAGTGAGATTCCTGCGGCAAACGAGGCTCGACGTCGCGAACCCAACGGCGGGTCCAGGTGCTCTCTAGAGAGCTGCCGTGACGGCGACGAGGAGGAGGCCCGTGACACAACAGACCTGGGACGAGGTGGGCGGCCTATTGCCGCACGACGAGTTCCGCGCCGCCAGCGAGGCCATCGTGGCCAACATCGAGCAGGTCATCGAGGGTAAGACCGCCACCGTGCGGCTCGCCCTGGCCGTCCTGCTCGCCGAGGGTCACCTCCTGATCGAAGACGTCCCGGGTGTCGGCAAGACCAAGCTTGCCAAGGCCCTCGCGCGGTCCATCGACTGCACCGTGCGACGGATCCAGTTCACCCCCGACCTGCTGCCCAGCGACGTCACCGGGGTCAGCGTCTACAACCAGGAGACGCACGACTTCGAGTTCCGCCCCGGCGCCGTGTTCGCCAACCTGGTGGTCGGCGACGAGATCAACCGGGCCTCGCCGAAGACCCAGTCGGCGTTGCTGGAGTGCATGGAGGAGCGGCAGGTCACCGTCGACGGGGTGACGTACCAGCTCCAGACCCCGTTCATGGTGATCGCCACCCAGAACCCGATCGAGATGGAGGGGACCTACCCGCTGCCGGAGGCGCAGCGCGACCGGTTCACCGCCCGCATCGCGATGGGTTACCCGGACTCCAACGCCGAGCTGGCCATGCTCGACGGGCACGGCGCCACCGACCCGCTGCACGAGCTGCGCGCGGTCTCCGACGCGGCCATCGTCCGGCAGTTGATCGCCACCGTCCGGCAGGTGCACGTGGCGGACGCGGTCAAGCAGTACGCGATCGACCTGGTCACCGCCACCCGCGAGGCCCCCGACCTGCGGCTCGGCGCGTCCCCCCGGGCGACCCTGCAACTGTTGCGCACCGCCCGGGCGGTCGCCGCCCTGGAGGGCCGCGACTACGTCCTGCCCGACGATCTGCAGGCCCTGGCGGTGCCGGTGCTCGCCCACCGGATCATCCCGACCGCCGACGCCCAGCTCGCCCGGCGCACCACCGACGCGATCGTCTCCGAGCTGGTGCACCGCCTGCCGCTGCCACACGACCGGCAGCGCAACCCGTACGACACCCGGCCCCCCGCCACCGGCAACGGTCGCGCACCCTACGAGCCGCGGAGGCCATGACGTGCGTGCCGGGCTACGCGGGCTGACCACCCGCGGGCGGTCCTTCCTCGCGGCTGCGGCCGCGGCGGCGATCTCGGCCGGCATCCTCGGCGAGAAGGACCTGCTCCGGGTGGCTGTGCTGTTGGCCATCCTGCCGTTGCTGGCCGCCGCCTACGTCGGGCGGAGCCGCTACAAGCTGGCCTGCAACCGTTCCCTGGACCCGCACCGGGTTCCGGTCGGCGCCAACTCCCGGGTGGTGCTGCGACTGCAGAACCTCTCCCGGCTGCCGACCGGCACCCTGCTCCTGGAGGACCGGCTGCCCTACGCGCTGGGCAGCCGGCCCCGGGTGGTGTTGGAGCGGCTCGGCGCGCACCAGGCCAGCTCCGTGGCGTACACGGTGCGGGCCGACGTGCGGGGCCGCTACGACGTGGGCCCGCTGGTCGTCCGGATGACCGACCCGTTCGGCCTCTGTGAACTCACCCGCTCCTTCCCCAGCACCGACCACCTGACGGTCATCCCGCAGGTCACGCCGCTGCCGTCGGTCCGGCTCCCCGGGGAGTACGCGGGTAGCGGCGACAGCCGGGCCCGCTCGGTGGCGGTGCACGGCGAGGACGACGCGGCGACCCGGGAGTACCGGCGCGGCGACGACCTGCGCCGGGTGCACTGGAAGTCCACGGCCCGCACCGGTGAGCTGATGGTGCGCCGCGAGGAGCAACCCTGGGAGAGCCGTGCCACCGTCGTCCTGGACACCCGGGCGTACGGCCACCGGGGCGAGGGCCCGACGGCCAGTTTCGAGTGGTCGGTCTCGGCCGCCGCCAGCATCGCCGTCCACCTGCGGCAGGCCGGTTACAAGTTGCGCCTGGTCACCGGCTCGGGGGCAGATGTGGACGCCTCGGAGGCCGGCGGGGACGGCGCGCTGCTCGACCACCTCGCGGAGGTTCGACTGGATCAGCGCGCCGAGGTCACCGGCCTCGTGCAGCGGGTCCGCCAACGCGCCGACGGCGGTCTGATCATCGGCCTGTTCGGCACTGTGAGCGTCGCCGAGGCGGAGTTGCTGGCCGGGCTGCGGGGCAACGGCGCCACCTGTGTCGGCTTCCTGCTGAACAGCTCCACCTGGCTCAGCCTGCCGGAGAAGGCGCGGGCCGAGGCGGAGCACGCCCACGCCGCCGCCGTCCTCGCCATGTTGCAGAGTGGCTGGCGGGTGGTCGGCGTCGACCACGGCGGCCGGCTGCCGGCGCTGTGGCCGCAGGTCGGTCGGGGCGCCCAGGGGTTCGCCCTGCGGGCCGCGCTGGCCGAGACGGTCGCCGGCGGTGTGCGATGAACGGAAGGTTCCCCTCATGATCAGCAGTCGGAACATCGGCATGGTGGCGGCCGCTGCCACGCTGCTGGCCGCCGCACCGCTCTCGGCCATCTTCCAGGGCTGGACATGGTTGATCGAGTCCATCATCGCGGTCGCCGTGGTGGCCGGGGTGGCCGCGCTGACCCGCCTCGCCCGGGCACCTCTGTGGGGTCAGGTGCTGGGCATGCTGGCCGGCCTGATGCTCGCCCTGACCTGGTTGTTCCCCAGCGGCCAGGAGTTGCTCGCGATCCTGCCCACCCCGGGCACGCTCGCGTACTTCGGCGACCTGCTCGCCGGCTCCATGCAGGACATGCGCTCGTACGGGGTCGAGGTCCCGGACACTGACCCACTGCTGTTCATCGCCGTGCTCGGCGTCGGCGGGGTCGCCGTGCTGGTGGACGTACTGGCCGTGGGGCTGCGCCGGCCCGCGCTGGCGGGGCTGCCGATGCTCGCCATCTACTCGGTGCCGGTCGCCGTTTACGTGGACAGCGTCCCCGCGGTGCCGTTCGTGGTGGGCGCCGCCGGTTACCTCTGGCTGCTGGTCACCGACAACGTCGACCGGGTGCGCCGCTTCGGGCGCCGGTTCACCGGTGATGGCCGCGACGTCGACGTGTGGGAGGCCTCTCCGTTGGCGTCCGCCGGCCGTCGGCTCGCGGCGGTCGGGGTGGCCCTGGCGGTGGTGCTGCCGCTGGCGGTGCCGGGCATGACCGGCGGGCTGCTCGACTCGCTCAGCCGAGGGCCGGGCAACGGCACCGGCAACGGGTCCGGCTCGGGCGGCACGTCGGGTCGGATCGACCTGTTCGCCTCGCTCGCCGGCCAGCTCAACCAGTCCCAGGTGGCCGACCTGGTCAAGGTGAAGACGTCCGAGCAGAGCCCGTTCTACCTTCGCTACGCGGTCGCCGACGAGCTGCGCCCCGCTGGTTTCCAGGCGCGCAACCCCAGCGGCCGGTCGGTCAACCGGGACCTGCCGAACCCGGCCGACCGGGCCGGTCCAGGCGTGCGGCAGACCACCTACCAGGCGACCGTCGAGGTCACCAAGAGCCTGAGCATGTCGCTGATGCCGGTGTACGCCGAACCGACCCGCGCCGACGACCTCAGCGACAACTGGCTCTACGACGCCAACCAGCAGGTCGTCTTCTCCAACCGGGAGAACTCCCGCGGTCGGAAGTACTCCTTCGACTACGTCCGCTCGACCTTCACGCCCGAGGCGTTGCGGACCGCGAAGCCGCTGCCGACCGAGCACCCGGTACGCCGACAGATGACCGCCACCCCCGGGCCGGTGCCCGAGGTGGAGGAGCTGGTCAAGGGGCTGATCCAGGGCAAGCGCACGGACTACGACAAGGTGCTGTCGATCTACCAGCACTTCTCGGCGGACAACGGTTTCAGCTACCGGTTGAGCACCGAGAGCGGCAGCAGCGGTCAGGACATCGTCAACTTTCTGACCAACAAGGTCGGCTACTGCCAGCAGTACGCCGCCGCGATGGCCTGGCTGGTCCGCTCGGCCGGCATCCCGGCCCGGGTGGCGTTCGGGTTCACCAATGGCAGCAAGCGCGACGGTGACACCTTCACGCTGACCAACCTCAACCTGCACGCCTGGACCGAGGTCTACTTCGACGGGGCTGGTTGGGTGCCGTTCGACGCGACCCCGGCGTACGGGGTGCCCGGCTCCACCCGGTCGGCCTGGGCACCGGACACTGACGCGCCGGAGGAGACCAGCCCGAGCGCCGGCGCTACGAGCGCCCCGACGGACCCGGGCGCCTCGGCGGAGCCGACCGGCCCGGACAACGCCGACCGGGACACCGACGACGGGCTCTCTCTCGGCGGGACGACGCCGAACGAGCAGCCACCGGTCTGGCCGTGGTGGGCAGCGGGCCTGGTGGCCCTGCTGGTGCTGCTCGCGGTGCCCGCGCTGCGCCGGGTGGCTCTGCGCCGCCGACGGGGTGGCCGCGCGGCAGGCGGGGCGATGGCCTCCGCGAGGGTCGGCGCCGACAGCGAGCCGGGGGCACGTCCGGTGGTGGTCAGCGCGGACGCCAACCGGGCCCGCGCGGACGCGCACGCCGCCTGGGCGGAGCTGCTCGACACGCTTGTGGACTTCCGGGTCCCGGTCGATCCGACCGAGACGCCCAGGGCGACCGCGGACCGGCTCGTCCGGGACGCCCTCGACGATGACGACGCGATCGGGTCGGTGCGGCTGCTCGGCCGGGCGGAGGAGCGGGCCCGCTACGCGCGGGATCCGCTGACCGGTGAGCGCTTGCTGCCGGCGCTACGCGCGGTCCGTGCGGCGCTCGCCACACGGGCGGACCGACGGACCCGCCTGCTCGCCGCCGTGCTGCCGCCCTCGGTGCTGCTGCGCTGGCGCACCACCATGGCCGACAGGTCCAGCCGGATGGTGGCGCTCACCGGGCAGGCCCGGTACCGACTGCTGCGATGGAACCCTCGACGGCTGCTGGCCGACCGGGCCGCCCGCTGACCAAAACCCGACCCGCCCACTCCGCCACTCATGATCACTTGATGACCGGTAGTTGCCGATAGGTTCTCGCGACTGCACACCATCAAGTGATCATGGGTGGCGTGGGGGTGGCGACGCCGGGCCGGGCATGGAGCGGCGGCTCAACGACCATCCAAGATTGCGCTTGATCCAGGAACCTGGCGCACGATCCCGCTACACCCAGGACCGAGCACGATCATGCGGAGAGTGGCCCTGCGGAGAGCTGGCGGCCGTGGAAGGGCGCGCGGATACGCCGGAGGTCGCCGGGGCTGTGCCCGGCGACCGCTCGTCGCGGCGTACGGCCCGCCTCAGCGGCGGGACCGGCTCAGCGGTGCCCCTCCGGGCGCTGGCGCCACCTGTCCTCCATGCGGTCCAGGAGTGACGACCGGCGACCGGATCGGCCACCGCGGGGACGACGACGACTCGTCGTGCCGCCCACCACGTGCAGGTCGGGTGACTGCGCCCGCCGGTGCGACTGCACCGCGAACGCGGCCGACGCCAGCATGACGACGAAGCCCGCCACCGCCAGTGGTGGAGTCTTGATCACCGCGCCATAGACCAGTAGAGCCAAGCCAGCGATGATGACGCCGGCGGCGACGAGCAGGCGACGCCGCGCATGGAAGCGCGGATCGCTGGCGCGCACGGCCGAGGCGAATTTGGGGTCCTCGGCAAGCGACCGCTCGATCTGCTCGAACAGCCGCTGCTCGTGCTCCGAGAGCGGCACGGCACTCCTCCCCGGTCACGTTGGTCGGGCCCACTCGGGCCGACAGACCGTGGCAGCCAACCGGCTGCTTACCCGCAAGTCTACGAGGGGGGTCGCGCGTCGGAAAGCGGGACGACCTATGGGCGGGGTGGATTTTCGTTTCGACGGGGATCACGGTCGCCCATCAGACTGGCCGGACCTATGACGGACCGCCCGAAACGGGCAGCGGCGGCGTCCGCGGCGGCTTCCGCCTCGCGCCAGCCACGCTCGGGCGCGCCGAGGGTGAGTTGCCGGGGGGCGCCCTGCGCCGGGGCGAGTCCTTCCACCCGGACACCGACGAGTCGGATCCGCTCGCCCGGGTCCAACGCGGTGTAGAGCGCCCAGACCGTGTCGAACATCTCGCGGGCGGTGTCGGTGGGAACGTCGAGGGTGCGAGACCGGCTGACGGTGCGGAAGTCGGCCAGCCGGACCTTGAGTGAGACGGTGCGCCCGACCTGCTCGGAGCCGCGCAACCGGACGCCGACCTTCGCGCTGAGCGCGAGCAACGCACGGCGGATCTCCAACGGGTCTGCCACGTCGACGTCGAAGGTCACCTCGGCGCCGATCGACTTGTCGACGTGCTCGGGGCTGACCCCGCGCGGGTCGCGCCCCCAGGCCAACTCGTGCAGGTGCGACGCCGAGGCGGCGCCGACTGCTCGGCGGAGCATGCCCACCGGCGCCTCGGCGAGGTCGCCGACGGTGGTCAGGCCGAGCCGGCGTAGCGCCTCGGCGGCGCGCTCCCCCACCCCCCACAGGGCGTCCACCGGCAGCGGGTGCAGGAAGTCGAGCACCTGCCCCGGGGGCACGACCAGCAGGCCGTCCGGCTTGGCCCGGGTGGAGCCCAGCTTGGCCACGAACTTGGTCGGCGCCACCCCGACCGAGCAGGTCAGCGCCTGCTCATCGGCGACCCGGCGACGGATCAGCCGGGCGATGGTGGCCGGGGAGCCGAAGAGCCGACGGGCGCCGGTCACGTCGAGGAACGCCTCGTCGAGGGAGAGCGGCTCGACCAGCGGCGTGACGTCCCGGAAGATCTGCATCACGGCCCGGGAGGCGGCCGTGTAGGCGGAGAAATCCGGCGGCAGATAGACCGCGTGTGGGCAGCGGGCGCGGGCCTGACTGGTCGGCATCGCGCTGCGGACGCCGTACCGGCGGGCCTCGTAGCTGGCCGAGCTGACCACCCCGCGCGGGCCGATGCCGCCGACGATCACCGGCCGGCCGCGCAGCTCGGGGCGGCGGCGCACCTCGACGGCGGCGAAGAAGGCGTCCATGTCGACGTGCAGGATCGGGCTGGCGGAGTCGTCGGCGTCCGGCCCGAAGCGCGGATCGTCGCCCCGGGGCAACGACTGACTGCGGCCCATCCCGGCAGGTTAACCCGGAGGTACGACACCACCATCGGCCAGCGGGCCGAACCACCCCCGGGTCACCCCCGGACGACCAGCAGCGGCACGGTCAGCTCCGCCGCGGTGTCCGACCCGTGGTAGGCCACCAACTTCGACGCCATCGGCCGTTCGGTGCGACTGGCCATGACCGCGTACGTGTCATTGCAGATCACCACCACGTCGCCGATCCGGCCCAGGTGCTCCTCCGGCACCGGCCCGAACCAGCCGGTGGCCACCACCTCGTCGCGGGTGCGTACCCGGGCCGTGGCGCCCAGCACCTCCGACCAGGCGGCCCGCACGTCGTCGACAGCGCCCGGCTCGACGTGCAGGTAACGCACCCGGGCCTCGCCGGCCACCAGCCGCACGCCGGCGCGCAGTCGCGGATCGGTGTCCAGGTCGAATCGGTGCGCGGCAGGGATGTCGAGCTGCCCGTGGTCGGCGGTCACCAGCAGCGCCGCGTCCGGCGGCAGCCCGTCGAGCAGTCGGGCGACCAGGGCGTCCACCTCGGTGGCGGCCTCCCGCCAGGGCGCCGAGTCGACGCCGCTGACGTGGCCGTGCCGGTCCAGGTCGGCGTGGTAGCCGGAGACCACTGTGGGCCCGGCCCCGGAGGCCAGCGCGGCCAGCATGGCGGTGGCCACCGCGTCCCCGCCGGCGGCGCCCCGGAAGTCGCCACCCCGGTTGGCGGCCAATGTCAACCCGCTGCCGCCGAACTCCGGCCTACTCACCACGCTCGTCGTCACCCCGGCGGCGCGGGCCCGCTCCAACTGGGTGGGCACCGGCTGCCAGCGCAGCGGCGACGGATCGGCGGCCCAGTCGGTGTGGGTGAGCACCCGATCGGTGCCGGGCACCCGCACGGTGAAGCCGAGCACGCCGTGCGCGCCCGGCGCGACACCGGTGCCCAGTGACACCAGGCTGGTCGGGGTGGTGGACGGGAAACCGGCGATGAGCGGCCGGGCCACCGTCGCGGCGAGCCCGGCGATAGTCGGCGCGTACGGCGCCGCGGTCGGCAACTGGTACCACCCGAGCCCGTCGACGAGCAGCACGGCGATCCGACGTACCCCGGCCAGCGCGGGCCGGAGCCCGAGCGGGTCGGTCGAGCCGGGCACCCCGAGCACGGCCAGCGCGCTGGGCAGCACGTCGGCGAGGCGGCCGCCGCCATGGCCCGGCCCGAGGATCTCCAGCGGCGCCGGCCGGCCACCGGGCTCGGCGGTCATGCCGGCCGGCGGGCGAACAGGTGCAGTTGGGCGGCCAGGTCCCGGTACGGCGGTTGGGCGGCCAGCGCACGTTCCAGCTCGACCACAGCGGCGGACTGCCCGTCGGCGACCGCGGCCGGCAGCAGGTCGGCCAGCACGCGTACCCCGTGGATCTCCTCGACCACCAGCCCGGCGGCGCCGAGCAGCGCGGCGGCGCCGGGGGCGTCGTAGCGTCGGCGCAGCGTGTCGCGCGGGCCCGCGGTGCCGGCCGGATCGGCGGCCAGGGTGGTCGCGACGTCCAGGTGACCGTTCATCGCGCGGCCCAGCACGGCGGCGGCCCGGCCGGCCACCAGCACACTGGCCGCGCCACCCGGGCGCAGCGCGGTGGCCAGCGCGGTCACCACCGGCGTCGGGTCGTCGACCACCTCCAGGACGGCGTGGCAGAGCACCAGGTCGACGCCGGCCGGCTCGACCAGCCCGGCGAGGGCGTCACCGTCGCCCTGCACGGCGGCGATCCGGTCGGCCACCCCGGCCTCGGCGGCGCGGCGGGTGAGCGCGGCGAGCGCGTCGGGGCTGGCGTCGACGACGGTGACCCGATGCCCGGCGCGGGCCAGCGGAACGGCGAAACCGCCGGTGCCGCCGCCCACGTCCAGCACTGTGAGCTCGGCATCGCCGCGCCGGTCCAGCTCGGCGCGGAGCACCGACCAGATCACGGCGGTGCGGGGTGTCAGCGGCGGCTCGGCGAACCGGCCTCGGGTCTGCTCCACCCGGTCGAGCCTAGTCACCCGGTCAGCCTTTGCGGCCGGTGGTGGCGATGCCCTCGACGAAGTGCCGCTGTGCCAGGAAGAACAGGATGATCATCGGGAGGGTGGCCAGCACGCTGCCGGCGAGCACAACCTCCCACTGTTGCTCACCGCCGTAACCGAACCGGTCCAGCACCACCTTGAGACCGCGCGGCAGGGTGTACAGCTGCTCGTTGCGCAGGTAGATGAGCGGCTTGAGCAGATCCGTCCAGCTGGCCTTGAACTCGAAGACGAAGGCGACCAGCAGCGCCGGCCGGATCAGCGGAAAGGCCAGCTTCCAGAACAGCTGCGGGTAGCTCGCCCCGTCCATCCGGGCGGCCTCGAAGTACTCCCGGGGCAGCGAGAGCAGGAACTGTCGCAGCAGGAAGATGTAGAAGGCCGAGCCGAACAGGTTGCCGGCCCAGAGCGGCACCTGGGTGTCGGTCAATCCCAGGTTCGACCAGATCAGGTACGTGGGGATCATGGTGACCGCGAAAGGCAACATCATTGTCGCCAGCACCAGCCCGAAGAGCAGGTTGCGGCCGGGGAACCGGAAGTAGGCGAAGCCGAACGCCACCCAGGCGCTGGAGAGGGTCACCGCGGCGGCGGCGGCCACCCCGACCAGCACGCTGTTGCCGAACCAGGTCAGCAGCGGCACGGCCTGCCACGCCTCGGCGTAGTTCTCCGGGGCGAACGGAACGGGCAGGAAGCCGGGGGCGAAGACGTACTCGCGGGGGCGTAACGAGGCGCTGACCAGCCAGACGAACGGCAGCATGAAGAGCACAGCGGCGCCGACCAGCGCCGCCACGAACAACACCCGATGCCAGATCGGCCGGCGGGCCGGCTCGGCGGGCGGGCGGCGCGCCGCCGACCGGCCCGGCTGGAGGCCGGGTACCGGTGCGGCGGCGCCCCGTTCGACGGCGGTCGTCACGACTGGTCCCCGGCTGCTGGATCCTCCTCCGCCCGAGACCGTCGGGCGTTGGCCACCGGACCATCGGTGATCTGGTACTCGCGCGGCTCAAGGTGCTGCTCGGGCACCCAACCGTTGGTCAGTCGGGTCCGTCGCGCGTTGGCCACGCCGTTGTGGCCCATCATGCCCGTCACTTGTCTTCTCCCTCGTAGTACACGAACCGGTTGCTGAGTTTCACCTGTATCAGAGTGATGATCAAGATGATCACGAAAAGTAGCCACGCCATCGCCGAGGCGAAGCCCATGTGCAGGAACTGGAACGCCTCCTGGAACAGGTGGATGACGTAGAAACTGGCCGCGTCGCTGTTGAACGTGTTCTGGGTCTCCCTGTTGCCGAAGTACATGGTGTAGACCTCGGTGAACATCTGCAGCGACGCGATCGTGTTGACGATCAACGTGAAGAACAGCGCGCCCGAGATCATCGGCAGGGTGACCGAACGGAACCGGGCCCAGGGGCCGGCGCCGTCGATGGCCGCCGCCTCGTACAGGTCGCGGGGCACGTTCTGCAACGCGGCCAGGTAGATGATCACAGTGGAGCCGAGACTCCACAGGCTCATCAGGATGATGCCGGGCATCACCCAGTGCGGGTCGGTGGTCCAACTCGGACCCGCGATCCCGACCAGGCCCAGCGCGCGGTTGATCAGGCCGTCCTGAGTGTTGAGCAGCAGCAGGAACAGGATCCCGACCGCCACCGCCGGGGTCATCACCGGCAGGTAGAAGACGGTCCGGAAGAAGCCCTGCAACCGGCCGACCCGCTTGAGCAGCAGCGCCAGCCCCAGCGAGATGAGCATCACCAGCGGGACGTGCAGCGCCGTGTAGTAGACAGTGTTGCCGAGACTGCGGGCCACCGCCGGATCGCTCATCAACTGCCGGTAGTTGTCCAGCCCGGTGTACTCCGGTGGGTTGATCACGTCGTACTCGGTGAAGCTCAACCAGAGGCTGGCGAGCATCGGCCCGGCGTAGAAGATCAGAAACCCGACGATCCAGGGCGCCAGGAAGAGGTACGCCCAGCGGGCCTCCCGCCGGGCCAGCGGCGTACGGTGCCGCCGGCCCGGGACGGGAGGGGTGACGGTGGCCATCGCGGGTTACTTCGCGGCCTTGTCGAGCGCCGCGGTGGCCTCCCGCTGCGCTCGCTGCAACGCCTGCGCCGGCTGTTCCTGGCCGGCCAGGACCCGGTTCACCGCGTCGTAGTACGCCTTGTCGAACTCGGCGCCGGCCGGCGAGGCGGGCAGCGCGAACGCGGCGTCCTGCACCGAACGGATGGTCGCCACCGCGTCGTCGAAACGCTTGTTGCCGGTCGGCTGGTACAGCTCGTCGAAGATCTTCTTGTCGGCCTCGGCGTTGGCGGTGTAGACGCCGGTGAACGGCTGACCGGCGGCCTTGCGCGCATCCACCCGGGCCTTCGCGGCGGCCAGCCAGGTGTCGGTGGCGGTCATCTTCTTGACGAACGCGCACGCGGCGTCCGGGTTCTTCGCACCCTTGGTGATCACCCAGGCCTGCCCGGCGGACTGGGTCAGCGGCTTGCCCTGCCGGTCCACGAACGGCTTGACCACCAACTCGGCGTTCGGGGAGTTCTTGGCGGCCTGGTTGAGGAACCACTCCTCCATGGGCCACGCCACGATCTGGTTCTTCGACAGCGGGTTCTGGGCGCCGAAGAAGTCGAAGGTGTCCCGGAACGACTTGAAGGCGCCCCAGCCACCCTGCTGCTGGATCAGGTTGACCCCGGTGGTCAACGCCTCGATCACCTTGGGATCGTCCAGCTTGGCGGCGCGACCGTCGGCGGAGAGCATGTCGACGCCGTTGGCCTTGGCCCACATCGGCAGGAACTCGGGGATCTTCGGGTCGATGCCGATCCGGTCGAGCCGACCACCGGAGACCGAGGCCAGCTTGGCGTTGAGCGCGGGCAGCGCGGCCCAGTCGGCCAGGTTGACCTGATCGGCGGTGAGTCCGGCCTTCTTGAGCAGCCCCTCGTTGAGGTAGACCACCCGGACGGTGGAGAACTCCGGGATGCCGTAGACGGTGCCGTCCAGGGTGACCTGCTCACGGGCGGCGGGCCGGTACTGCCCCAGGTCGATGTCCTGCTTGTCGACGCACTGGGTCAGCGGCTGGATGGCGCCCCGCTTGGCGTACGTGCCGATCAGCTTGCGGTCCATGTAGACCAGGTCCGGCGGGTTTCCGGAGGCGACCGCGGAGAGGAACTGCTGCTCGTCGAACGCGCCCTCGGTGACCTTCAGCTCGACGTCCGGGTTGTCCCGCTTGAACGCCTCGATGCGGGTGGTGGCGATCTCGTCGGAGAAGCCGAAACCCATGGTGCTGAGTGCGCCCTTGGTGGCGGTGCCCCCGCCCTCGTCACTGCCGCCGCCGACTCCCCCGCAGCCGCTGATCGCCAGAGTGAGCGCCCCGGCGAACACCGTCGCCCGCAGTATCCGTGACATGTGTCCCTCCCGAGTTCACGCCGGCCACACCGCCCGCGTGACCTGCACTTCTCCTCATTGCGCGAATCTCAAACGTGAGGTTTCGGTAGCCGAAAGGTCACCGGAAGTCACGGGAGGCGGGACTGACCGGTGGCTCGATGGCGTCCAGCCGGTCGGCGACCAGGTTGGTCACCCCCTCGTGCCGCTGCAACCGCCCTCGGACCACCAGCGCGGCGCTGGTCCGCGCCACCCGCCGGTAGCGCTGCCACAACCCTGGCGAACAGGTGACGTTGAGCATCCCCGTCTCGTCCTCCAGGTTGAGGAAGGTGACCCCGCCCGCGGTCGCCGGACGTTGCCGGTGGGTGACGATGCCACCGACCCGGATTCGTTGCCCCGGCTCCACCCGACCGAGCCGGGCGATCGGCACCGCGCCGAGCACGTCGAGCTGACCCCGGATGAACCGGGCGGGGTGGCTCTCCGGCGACAACCCGGTGGCCCACACGTCGGCGACCAGCCGGTCCACCGCCTCCATTCCGGGCAGCGTGGGCGCCGCCGCGCCGGTCACCGTGCCGGGCAGCCGACCCGGCCGGTCCTGGGCCGCCGCACCGGCGGCCCACAGCGCCTGCCGCCGGGTCAGCCCGAAACAGGCGAAGGCGTCCGCGGTGGCCAACGCCTCCAGCTGCGCGGCGGTGAGACCGAGCCGCCGGGCCACATCCGGCATGTCCCGGTACGGCCCACCGGCGACCCGTTCGGCCTCGATCCGTTCGGCCACGTCGGCGCCGAGGGTCCGCACGCTGGACAGGCCGAGCCGGACCGCGGGACCGCCCAGCCCCCAGGCGTGCGGCGGCTCCCCGGGCCCGCTGCCCCACCGGGTCTCCGGGGTGGACTCCAGCACCGCCAGAGCCCCGCTGGCGTTGATGTCCGGACGACGGACCTCCACCCCGTGCCGGCGGGCGTCGTCGACAAGGGTCTGCGGCGAGTAGAAACCCATCGGCTGGGCGTTGAGCAGCGCGGCCAGGAACGGCGCCGGGTGGTAACGCTTGAGCCAGGAGCTGGCGTAGACCAGGTAGGCGAAGCTCATCGCGTGGCTCTCCGGGAAGCCGTAGCTGGCGAACGCGGTGAGTTTGCGGTAGACGTCGTCGGCCAGCTCACCGGTGATGCCCCGCTCGGCCATCCCGGCGTAGAGCCGGTCGGCGATCCGGGTCATCCGTTCGACCGAGCGTTTGGCGCCCATCGCCCGGCGCAACTGGTCTGCCTCGGCCGCGTCGAAGCCGGCCAGGTCGATGGCGAGCTGCATCAGCTGTTCCTGGAACAGCGGCACACCCAGGGTCTTCTCCAGGGCGTTGCGCATCAGCGGGTGCGCGAAGGTCACCGGCTCCTGGCCGTTCTTGCGCCGGATGAACGGGTGCACCGAACCGCCCTGGATCGGGCCCGGGCGGATCAGCGCCACCTCGACCACGAGGTCATAGAACTCGCGGGGCTTGAGTCGGGGCAGGGTGGCCATCTGGGCCCGGCTCTCCACCTGGAACACCCCGACCGAGTCGGCCCGGCAGAGCATGTCGTAGACCTCCGGGTCGTCCAGGGTCATGTCGCCCAGGTCGAGCCGGGACCCGATCATGTCGTAGCCGTAGTGCAGGGCGGAGAGCATGCCCAGGCCGAGCAGGTCGAACTTGACCAGGCCCACAGCGGCGCAGTCGTCCTTGTCCCATTGCAGGACGCTGCGCCCGGGCATCCGCCCCCACTCCACCGGGCAGACCTCGATCACCGGCCGGTCGCAGATCACCATGCCGCCGGAGTGGATGCCCAGGTGCCGCGGGAACGTCTGCAGCTCGTTGGCGTACTCCACCACCTGCTCGGGGATGTTCTCGACATCGACAGTGGCGACCGAGCCCCACCTGTCGATCTGCTTGCTCCAGGCGTCCTGCTGCCCCGGCGAGTAGCCGAAGGCCTTGGCCACGTCCCGCACTGCCGACCGAGGGCGGTAGGAGATGACGTTGGCGACCTGGGCGGCGTGCTCCCGGCCGTAGCGGGTGTAGACGTGCTGGATCACCTCCTCCCGGCGGTCGGACTCGATGTCCACATCGATGTCGGGTGGGCCGTCTCGTTCCGGGGCGAGGAACCGCTCGAAGAGCAGTTGATGCCGGACCGCGTCCACATTGGTGATCCGCAACGCGTAGCAGACCGCCGAGTTGGCCGCCGACCCCCGCCCCTGGCAGTAGATGTCCTGGTCACGGCAGAACGTGACGATGTCGTAGACCACCAGAAAGTAGCCGGGGAAACCCAGCTCCTCGATCATGTTCAGTTCGTGGTCGAGTTGCGCGTACGCCGTCGGGTGCGCCTGCGGCGGCCCGTAGCGCTCGTGCGCCCCGTCAGCTGTCAGCTTTCGCAGCCAGCTCATCTCGGTGTGCCCCGGCGGCACCGGGTACGCCGGTAGCTGCGGCGCGACGAGCTGGAGGTCGAAGGCCAACTCGGCGCCGAACTCGGCGGCCCGCGCCACCGCACCCGGGTACGCGGCGAACCGGGCCGCCATCTCCGCGCCGCTGCGCAGGTGGGCGGTGGCCGCCGCGGGCAACCAGCCGTCGATCTCGTCCAGGCTGCGGCGGGCCCGGACCGCGGCGACGGTGGTGGCCAGCCGACGCCGGCCGGGGCTGGCGTAGTGCACGTTGTTGCTGGCCACCGTCGGCACCCCGGCCGCGGCGGCCAGCTCGGCGAGCGCGTCGTTACGGTCGGCGTCGATGGGATGGCCGTGGTCGGTCAGCTCCACCGCCACCGTCTCCGCGCCGAAGAGCGCGGTCAGCCGGTCCAACTCGCGGGCCGCCGCGTCCACCCCCTCGGTGAGCAGCGCCCCCGGCACGTGCCCCTTGCGGCAGCCGGTCAGCACCAGCACATGGTCACGCAGCTCGGCGGCGACCTCCTCCAGGTCCCCGTAATCCGGGCGGCCCTTCTCCCCGCCGCGTAGCTGGGCGCGGGCGATGGTGGTGGCCAGCCGGGCGTACCCCTCGTGGCCGTGCGCGAGCACCAGCAGGTGCGCGCCGTGCGGGTCGGGCTCGCCGTTCTGCGGGCCGGGCAGGCCGAGGGACAGCTCCGCGCCGAAGATGGTCGGCAGGCCCAGCGTACGAGCCGCCTCGGCGAAGCGGACCACCCCGTAGAAGCCGTCGTGGTCGGTGACGGCGAGCGCGGTGAGCCCCAGCCGGGCCGCCTCCTCGGCCAGCTCCTCGGGGTGGCTGGCGCCGTCGAGGAAGCTGAAGTTGGTGTGCGCGTGCAGCTCCGCGTAGGGCACCACGCCGTCGGGGCGGGTCAGCTCCGGTGGCTGGTACTGCTCGCGACGGCGGCTCCAGGCCGGGGAGTCGCCGCCATCGGCGTCCACGGCGAGCGGGTCCACCACGTGCAGGTGCCGCTCCTCGCGCGAACGCCCACCGCCCGACCGGCCGGAGCCGCCACTGGCCCGCCCCGAGAGCACCCGCTCCAGCTCCGACCAGGGCATCTTCGGGTTGTGGAAGCTCATCGAGCATCCACCTCCGACCTGGTGAGCACCGGCTCAGTCATAGATCGCCTCCACCAACCACTGCCCGGCCTCCACGGCCAGCAGCAGGGCGGCACCGTCGGCCAGGCTGACCTGGAACCGGGCCCGGCGGCGGGCCTCGACCGGCGCCCACCACCGCTCGTCCACCGGCCACGGGCCGGCCCAGCCCACGATCTCCGCCGGCTGGCCGGTGCCGACCACCAGCCGAGCCGGTGGGGCGCTCACCGCCAACCGCGCGCTGATCACCACCGGCTCACCGGCGGCGTCGTGCACCGTCGCCGCGAGCGGACTGGGCAGCACCACCGCCGGCGCGGGCGCCGGCAGCCGGCCCGGCCACGGCGGAGCCCCGCCTCCACCCCGGCCGGTGGCCGGGTCGGCGCCGGCATCGGCCGGCGGGCCAGGACGGGCGGGGACGCGTTCGTCGCCCCACGGCACCAGTCGCACCTGGTCGGCCGGGGAGCGCCCACCACCGAGCACCGCGGTGACCACCGCTTCCGGGCCGAGGATGCCCTGCACCCGGCTCAACGCCCGGTGCGCGCGTTCCCGCTCCTCGCCGGTCTCCCCCCAGAGGCCGGCCTGCAGACCGGCCTGGGCGATCACCCCGTCCGGGATCAGTCGCAGCCGGATGATGCCGGCCGTCGGTCGGGCCGGTCGGGCACCGGCGCGGCCGTTGCTGCCGGAGAGCCACCCGTCGAGCTGCCAGCGCACCCGGTCGGCGATGGCCGCGGCGGTGAGCAGGCCATCGTGCCGCCACACCCGGTGCAGCTCCTGCCCGTGCTCGGTGACCGCCTCGATGCCGAGCCGGGTGCAGGCCAGCCCATGCCCGGCCAGCCGTTCGTGCAGCCGCTCGGCCAGCGCCCGGGCCACGAACGCCGCCGCGTCGACCCGGTCGATCGGCTCGTCGTGCTCCGCGGTCACCGTCAGGTCGGCCGGCGGCTGCCGGACGGCGAGTGGGCGGTGATCCCGCCCGGCGGCCAGCCGGTGGGCCAGCGCACCGTCGAACCCGAACCGGGCCAGCACGTCGCCGGCCGGCAGTGCGGCGAAGTCGCCGAGGGTGCGTACCCCCAGCCGGCGCAGCAGGTCGGCCAGCGCCGACCGGCCGAGCGCCTCGACCGGCAACCCGGCCAGGAACTCCGGTGTCCCGCCCGGTGCCACCACCCGGCCAGCGCGAGCGGCCAACCCGGCCGCGAACACCCCGTCGGCGATGCCGACCTGGCTCTCCACCAGGCACGACTGCGCCACGTGCTCGATGATCCGCTCGGCGGCCGCCTCCTCACCGCCGAGGTAGCGGCCCGGCCCCCGGGCGGCCACCGCGCAGGCTCCCGGACGGACCACCTCCACGCCGGCGACCAACTCCTCCACCGCGGCGACCACCGGCTCGAACGCCCGGGCGTCCCGGCCGGGGTCGTACTCCACGACAGTGAGCTGCGGACAGCGCCCCTGGGCCTCCCGCTTGCGCAGCCCCCGACGCACCCCCTCGGCGCGGGCCCGCTCGGAGCAGGCGACCACCCGGTTGGCGTGCAGCACGGCGACCGGACCGGTCGCCGGCACCCCGTCGACGATCTCGGCGGCGAGCACCGGCCAGTCCGGGCACCACAGCAGCAGCGTGCGTGCCGGCGCGCCGGTCACCCCCGACCGACCAGGGCGAGTGGCACGGCCGATCGACCCACTGGCGACGGCAGCGTACGAGGGATCATCCGGGTCAGCTCGTCACCCGGGAGCCAGACCTTGATCTCCTTGGGCCGGGCGGCCGCCCCGCGCCCGCGCGCCGAGACAGTGATCTCCCGGCGGCGCAACCGCCCCCGGCCCAGCCCGAGCCCCTCCCAGACTCCCCGGACCACCTGCAGCGTCACGTCCGCGCCGTCCCAACGGCCGTACGGGACGAGCACGCTGCCGCGCTGCCGGGCCCGGGCGGCCAACCGGGTGGCGACCGAGGCGGAGACCGAGGCCGGCACGGTGGTGACCACGACGTCCACCCCGTCGATCAGCGCGGCGACCACTGTGGCCCACTCGGGGCCGGGGTTCGGCACCAGGGCCAGCCGGTCCAGGGCGATGCCCAGCTCAGCCGCCGCGCCCGCGCCGAACGTCGGCACCCCGACCACGGCGCACCACGAGCCGGCCCGGGACGCCTCGGCGAGCAGGGCCAGCATCAGCGAGGTGCCACCGCTGCGGCGGGGCTGGCCGGCGGCGACCGCGATGGTGCTGCCCCGGCGCAGGCCCCGGTTGGGCAGCAGACCGGTCAGCTCGGGCACCACCGGCAGCACCCGGTGGCCACCGACCGGGTCGGGTGCGCTCGCCGGGCGCACCAGATCGGCCAGTGCGGCGGAACCGACCACCATGCGGCCCGCCATTGGACCAACTCCCCCGTCGTTGCTGTGGATCAGATCAGGACCGGCACGCCGTGCCACCGGCCGCCCGGCTCCCCCCGCGGGGCGGCCGGTGGCACGGCGGGATCAGGCGGCGAGGCCGTCCAGGGCCGGTTGGTGGGCCACACCGAGCGCGGTTTCCACCACCGTGACGAACTGTTCGGCAGCGCGGAGCAGGTCGTCGGCCTCCCGGGCGCTGACCACCCGGGGGATGCCGGCCTCGGCGGCGGCGCGCTTGCTGGCCCCTGCGGCGAAGAACCGGGACCACTCGTCGAGCTCCGGAGCGACGGCGCAGAGGAGGACCCAGACGCTGGTGATCCGGTTGCGTCGACTCGGCGCGGGTCGGGCACGGGCGGCGATCAGGGCCGCTGCCGCGCGCAGGGCGGCCAGGTGGGCAGCCGCGTAGCGCAGACCGTCAGGTCGGGTCTGGCCGGCCTCGACCAGCCCACGGCGGGCCAACGTGAGGAGCTGGGCGGGGGTGCGGTGCGGCAGCACGTGCGCCGGCACCGTCGGTGCCTGAGCCGGGTTGGTCGGCATGGGTGTCTCTCCTCCACGTGGCCGAGACGTCACTGCGGCGGCTGATGCCACCGACGAGACGCCGAGGTCGGGGTGGTGCGGAGGAAGACGCACCGGGTGTGGCCGGCCGGGTGTGGATGCTTCCCCACACCACACCCGGCCGGCGGACCGGCGGGTGCGTCGCCCGCCGCCCGGGGGTCGTGGGCGGCGGGCGACGCTCCTGCCTGTTGGGACCAGGCTCGCGACTGCCCGGAAACCCAGGTGCGGCCCGCGGAGCCGCACCGCCCGGAGGTGGCGCCGCGAAACGCCGCGCTCCGGCTGGTTGGAACGGGCGTTCGAGGCAATCGAACACTCGTTCTAACTGCTGCTGACAGTACACCTCCCCTCCGACGAAAATGCAACGTGTGACGCGCCGAGCGTGCCGGCCGGCTGAACCGGCCACCAGCGAACCGGGAAGAATGGCGGGATGCAGCCACACCCGAACGTACGGGCGGTGCAGGACGCGCTCACCGCCGCCGGCACGCTCGACGGCGCCGGTGAGCCCAGCATGGTCCGTCTGCTGCCCGACGCGGTGCACACCGCCGCGGCGGCCGCTGCGGCGCTCGACGTCGAGGTCGGCCAGATCGCCAACTCACTGATCTTCGACGCGGACGACACACCGCTGCTCGTCCTCACCTCCGGCGCGCACCGGGTCGACACCGCCGGCCTGGCGGCATCGATCGGCGTCACCCGACTACGTCGGGCCACCCCGGAGTTCGTCCGGGCCCACACCGGGCAGCCGATCGGCGGGGTCGCCCCACTCGGGCACCCGCACCCGCTGCGCACCCTGGTGGACACGGCGCTGGCGGCGTACCCGGAGATCTGGGCCGCGGGTGGCGTACCCCAGGCGGTCTTCCCGACCACCTACCCCGAGCTGTTGCGGGTCACCGCCGGCACCCCGGCCGAGGTGGCGTGAGCGAGCCAAGCGAGCGCACCAGCAGTCCCCGCAGCGACGCCAGCACGGCTCCGGAGCTGGTCACGCTGCATGTGTGGCGGACCTCCCACGGCGCGCTGCCCCGGGCGCTGACCCGGATGGCTGTGGACCCCCGCCGGTTGCGGGCCCTCCCCGGCGTTCGGTTCGGCAAGCTGCTGGGCACCGGGACCGGCACCGACTTCGGGCCACGGGACGCCGACCTGACCCGGTGGGCGGCGCTGACCGTCTGGGACTCTCCCGCCGCGGCGGAAGGCTTCGACGACTCGCCGGTAGGGCGGGCCTGGGCGCGCATCGCCCACGCCCAGGCGCGAATCGACCTACGCCCGCTGACCAGCCGGGGCGAGTGGTCCGGCCAGCGGCCGTTCGGCGACCCGTCGGGCGGCCGGGTCACCGGCCCGGTGCTGGCATTGACCCGGGCCCGGCTGCGAGCCCGCCGGGCGGCCACCTTCTGGCGGGCGATCCCGCCGGTGGCCGCCGCCCTGCGCGACGCGCCCGGGCTGCTGGCCCGGTTCGGGGTCGGAGAGGCCCCGTTGGGTTGGCAGGGCACGGTGAGCGTGTGGCGCGACCCGACGGACCTGGTGGCGTTCGCGTACCGTCACCCGGAGCATCGGGCGGCGATCATGCGAACCCCCACCGCGGGCTGGTACGCCGAGGAGCTGTTCGCCCGGTTCGAGGTGCGCGACGTGGTCGGCGACCGGTCGGTGCTCGGATGGGTCGTCGACGGCGGCCCGGAAACGGTGAAGGGTGGACGGGCATGAGGTTGGTGCGCTGGACGCCGGACGATCTCGTCCGGCGGCTGGACGACGTGGTGGCCGTCTACGGCGAGGCGATGGGATACCGCACCGACCTGCTGGAGGCCCGGCGCGGTTACATCGCCACCCACGTCCGCCGGCCGGGTTTCCGGGCGGTCGCCAGCCTGACCAGCGAGGGTCACCTCGCCGGCTTCGGCTACGGCTACCTGGGCGCCTCCGGTCAGTGGTGGCACGACCAGGTGCACCGCGCGCTGGACGCCCCGACTCGTACGCGTTGGCTCACCCACTGCTTCGAGGTGGTCGAGCTGCACGTCCGGCCACCGGCGCAGGGGCACGGCCTGGGCGCCGGTCAGCTGCGCGCGCTGCTCGGCATGGCGGAGGGCGACACAGTGCTGCTGTCCACCCCGGAGGCCGACGAGCAGACCTCGCGGGCCTGGCGGTTGTACCGACGGTTCGGCTTCGTCGACGTGCTGCGCGACTTCCACTTCCCCGGCGACGAGCGACCGTTCGGCGTACTCGGTCGGGATCTGCCGCTCGAGCCACCGGCGTCATGACCCGGCGGATCTCCTGGACGATGCTCGTCGTCCTGGTGCTCGCCCAGATCTGCTACCCGCTCACCACCGGCGCCACCCGGGCCGGGCTCACCGTGGCCACCGTCGTCCTCGGTTGGCTGCTCTCGGTCGGCCACGCGCTGCTCAGCCGGGGCCCACGGGTGGCGGCAGCGCTGGTCGCGGTGGCCACCGGCGGCGGGTTCGCGATCGAGGCGATCGGGGTGGCCACCGGCGTGCCGTTCGGCAGCTACGACTACTCCGGAGAGCTGGGCCCCAAGCTGGCCGGCGTGCCGCTGATCATTCCGCTGGCCTGGACCTGGATGGCCTGGCCGGCCTGGCTCGCAGCGGTCCGACTGACCGGCGGCACTGCCGCAACGGCCAACGGCGGCGGGCCGACGGCCGGCGGCAGCGGCAGCGGCAGCGGATCGACGGTGGGTCGATGGGTGGGGCGGATCGCGCTGGCCACAGTGGGGCTGGCCGCCTGGGACCTCTTCCTCGACCCGCAGATGGTGGCCGAGGGCTACTGGGTCTGGCGCGACGCCACCCCGGCCCTGCCCGGCCTGGCCGGCATCCCGGTCAGCAACTACCTGGGCTGGCTGCTCTTCGCGGTGCTGATGATGAGCGCGCTGCGCCCGCTGGCCGGGCCGGCCGTCGAGCACACCGATCGGCGGGACCACCCGATGGTCGCGCTCTACCTGTGGACGTACTTCTCCAGCATCCTGGCCCACGCCGTCTTCCTCGACCTGCCCGCCTCGGCGCTCTGGGGCGCCGCCGGCATGTCGGTGACCGCCGTACCCCTGGCAGTGACCCTCCTGCGTGCCCGCCGGGGCGGTGACCCCGGTCGGGAGGCCCACCAGCCACACCGCCCCGGCGTCGACGCGACCCGATGACCGTCCTGCTCGCCCTGCTCATCGCCGTCGCCGCGTTGACCGGGCACACCTGGCTCAACGCCACCCGGTGGCTGCGCCGACCCACCGACCGGCCCGACGACGTCGACGAGCCGGTCACCGTGCTGCTGCCGCTGCGCGACGAGGCCACCCGGGTCACGCCCTGCCTGCGCGCCCTGCTGGCCCAGCGCGGCGTACCCGGGATGCGCATCGTGGTCCTCGACGACGGGTCCACCGACGGCACCGCCGAGGTGGTCCGCGCGGTGGCCGGCGACGACCCCCGGGTCACGCTGCTCACCGGGGTCGCCCCACCGCCGGGCTGGCTGGGCAAGCCGCACGCCTGCTGGCAACTGGCCACCCGGGCCGACCCGGACGCCACAGCACTGGTCTTCGTCGACGCCGACGTGGTGCTCGCCCCGCACGCCGTGGCCGCTGCCGTCACCGAGTTGCGCGCCGCCCGGGTGACGCTGCTGTCGCCGTACCCCCGGATCGTGGTGGCGACGGCCGGCGACCGGTTGGTGCAGCCGCTGTTGCAGTGGCTCTGGCTGACCTTCCTGCCGCTGCGCGCGATGGAGCGCTCGTCGCGGCCGTCGCTGGCCGCGGCGGGCGGGCAGTTCCTGGTGGTGGACCGGGCCGGCTACACCGCCGCCGGCGGGCACGCCGCGGTCGCCGACAAGATCCTGGAGGACATCGAGCTGGCCCGGGCGGTCAAGCGGGCCGGTGGGCGGATCGCCCTGGCCGACGGCTCCCGGCTGGCCACCTGCCGGATGTACGACGACTGGCCGCAACTGCGCGACGGGTACTCGAAGTCGCTCTGGGCGTCGTTCGGGCACCCGGGCGCGGCGGCGGCCGTGGTGGCGGCGCTGCTGCTGCTCTACACCGCGCCACCGCTGATCGCGCTGAGGTTCGCCTCGACAGCTCCCCTGGTGTCAATGGTTGCGCTCATCGCATACCTGCTGGGTGTGGCCGGACGGGTGCTCACCGCCCGCGCGACCGGTGGCCGGTGGTGGCCCGACGCGCTCGCACACCCCGTGTCGGTCGTGGTCCTCGGTTGGTTGACCCTGCGGTCGTACCATCTGCGAAAGCGACGCCGCCTGACCTGGCGGGGCCGTCCGGTCAGCTAGGGAGGACGCGGCATGGCGCGGATCGTGGTCGTCGGCGCCGGGGTGGGTGGCCTCGCCACCGCCGCCCGGCTGGCCGCTACCGGGCACCAGGTGACCGTCTTCGAGCGGGCCGACACGGTCGGCGGCAAGCTCGGCCGGTACGCGCACGACACCCCGGCCGGGTCGTTCCACTTCGACACCGGGCCGAGCCTGCTCACCCTGCCCGAGGTCTTCCACGACCTGTTCGAGGCGACCGGGGCGAAGCTCGACGAATACCTGGACCTGGTCCCGCTGGACCCGATCGTCCGGCATGTCTTTCCCGACGGCGGTCCGACCCTGGACTCGTGCGCCGACCCGGCTGAGTTCACCGCCCGGATCGGGGCCGCGTTCGGTGACCGGGCGGCAGCCGACTGGCAGCGACTGTGGCGCCGGGCGGCGCGGGTGTGGCAGGCCTCCTCACGGGACATCCTGCGTCGTACCGTCGACTCTCCCCGCGACCTCGCGTCGCTGGCCTGGCGCGTCGGCGACCTGGCCGCCATCGCCCCGGGCCGCAGTCTGCGCGGCCTGGGCCGCCGGCACCTGTCCGACCCGCGGCTGCGGATGATGCTGGACCGGTACGCCACCTACACCGGCGCCGACCCACGTCGGGCACCGGCGGCGCTGGTCGCGGTCCCCTACGCCGAGCTGGCCTTCGGCGGCTGGTACCTGCGCGGCGGGCTGGGCACGCTCGCCGACGCGCTGCTGACGCGCTGCCTGGACCTCGGCGTGGTCGTGCAGACCGACGCCACTGTCACCCGGATCGACGCCACCGGCGGCCGGGTGCACGGGGTACGCCTCGCCGGCGCCGCCGCCCCGGTGCCCGCCGACGTGGTGGTGGCCAACGTGGACGCGCTCACCGTCTACCGTGACCTGCTGCCGCACCCGCGTCGGCTGGCCGGGCTGACCGACCGCAGTCTCGCCGGCTTCGTGCTGCTGCTCGGCGTCTCCGGCAGCACCGGGCTGGCCCACCACAACGTCTTCTTCCCGGACGACTACGACGCCGAGTTCGACGCGGTCTTCGGTGACCCCGGGCGCGGCGTACGGGCCCGGCCGGCGGCCGACCCGGCCGTGTTCGTCACAGTGGCCGACGACCCGATGGTCCGCCCAGCCGGACACGAGGCGTGGTTCGTGCTGGTCAACGCCGCCCGGCAGGGCACCGCGGCGGGCGCTGTCGACTGGCGACGCCCGGGGCTGGCCGACGCGTACGCCGACCGGATCCTGGACGTGCTGGCGCAGCGCGGCGTGGACGTGCGCGACCGGCTGCTGTTCCGCGAGATCCGCACCCCGGCCGACCTGGACGTGGCGACCGGCGCGCCAGGTGGCTCGATCTACGGCACCGCCGGTGGGCTGCTCCGCCCGGCCAACCGGGGCCCGGCGAACGGGCTGTGGCTGGTGGGCGGCTCCACCCACCCGGGCGGCGGGTTGCCGATGGTGACCCTCTCCGCGCAGATCGTCGCCGACGAGATCGGCCCCGCCTGGTAGACCCGGCCTGCTCCAGCCGGCGCCTGTTTCGGTCGGCGTCGGGCTGGCCGGCTCAGTCGGCGTCGAGCAGGGCGCGGCGGATGCTGGAGAGCAGTTGCCCCAGGCCGAAACCGGCCAGCAGTACCCAGACCGCGGTCGCCATGGTGATGGTGCCGGCGGCCAGGTCCGGCTCGATCAGCCCGGCCAGCCCGGCGACCAGCAAGCCGGCCAGCGCCACCGAGACCCGGGTGGGGCGTTCGCCCACTGTCACCGCGCCGATCTCCCGCATGCCGGCGGCGACCGCCCGCGCCCGGACGTACTCGTGCAACCAGGACAGCGCGCCGCCCGCGACGACCAGCCCACCCGGCGCGCCCACCAGCCAGAACGCCAGCAGCCACGCCACCTCACCGAGCCGGTCGGCGACCGAGTCGTAGACGTAGCCGAGCCGGGTGGTGCGGCCGGTGGCGACCGCCACCGCACCGTCCACGCTGTCCGCCACGGCGGCGAGCAGCACGAACAGCGCGCCGAGGAACGGCCCGTCCCCCGGCCGGCCCACCAGCAACGGTACGCAGAAGCAGAGCAGCACCCCGGCCACGGTGACCGCGGTGGGGCTGACCCGCAGTCGACCCAGCACATATCCGACGTGGTACGCGAATCGCAGCCAGGCGCGCACCACCGGCGCCGCGACCCGAGGGTCGAACCCGCCGTGCAACCGCGCCCACGCCGTGGCGTACTGATCCCAGTTCAGCTGTGTGCCCACCACGGATCAACCGTCGTGCCGGGCAACAGGTGTCGCAGGCGCAGCGTTCACACGCGGGCGCCGGCCTTCAGGTTCTGCCAGACCTCGCGGGTCGCTGTGGACCGGTTGAGGGTGATGAAGTGGATTCCCGGCACACCCTCGTCCAGCAGTCGGCGGCACATCTCGCTGGCCTGCTCAATGCCGAGCCGGCGGACGGCGTCCGGGTCGTCGGCGACGCGTTCGAAGCGGGCCGCCAACGCCGGTGGAAATGGCGCACCGGACAGCTGCACGGACCGCTCGATGGTGCTGAACTGGGTCACCGGCATCACGCCGGCCAGGATCGGGGTGTCACAGCCGGCAGCGGCCACCCGGTCACGTAGCCGCAGGTAGTCGTCGGCGTCGAAGAACATCTGGGTGACCGCGAACTCCGCCCCGGCCCGACACTTGCGGACGAACTGGGCGGTGTCGCTGGCCACGTCGGGCGAGCGGGGGTGCTTGTACGGGAAGGCCGCCACGCCGACGCTGAAGTCACCGGCGTCGCGCACCAGCCGGACCAGGTCCTCGGCGTAGTCCACGCCCTCGGGGTGACGGATCCACTCACCGCCCGGGTTGCCCGGGGGGTCACCACGAACGGCCAGCACGTTGCGCACCCCCACCCCGGCGAGCCGGCCGACCACGTGCCGCAGCTCGGCGACGGAGTGGTTGACCGCGGTGAGGTGGGCCATCGGCAGCAGGGTGGTCTCGGTGGCGATCCGCTCGGTCACCGCCACGGTGGTGTCCCGGGTCGAGCCGCCGGCGCCGTACGTGATCGACACGAACGACGGGCGCAGCGACTCCAACTCGCGGATGGCCTGCCAGAGCAGCTGCTCCCCCGCCTCGGTCTTGGGCGGGAAGAACTCGAACGAGAAGGTCGGCTGGCGCTCACGGATGAGCTCCCCGATCGCCGGCTGCGGATTGGGGAGTGTCGAGGGAAGACCGAGCGCCACGACCCGACTCTAGCGGTCGATGGCACCAGGACCCAGGCCCTTCCCACCCCCGACGGCCGGGCCGGCCCCCCGCGTCCCGATCCGACGGGCGGAAAGGCGTCGTACCTCCGGGGTAGGAAGGGGTGGCGCGGGAGGGGCGGCGGGGGCGGCCCGGGGGCCCGCGCGGGGGTCAGCAACCGAGCGGTGCCGCTGCTCACGCCCGTTCAGGGCGGGCCGGTCGGCGCCGCGCCGACGCCCGCCAGGAGGACAGATGATCCCGCCCGCACCGCCGCGTCCCGCGCAGCTCGGGCCGCTGCTGGCTCGCTGCCGACTCGACCGGGGCTGGAGCCAGCAGCGAGCCGCCGCCGAGTTGTGTGCCGCCGCCGGGGTGCCGACGCTGAGTCGGCACGAGGTTTCCCGGTGGGAACGACAGCGTCGCGTGCCGGGTGGGTTCTGGCTCGGCTGGCTCGCCGTCGTCCTGGACGTGCCGCTGGTGGTGCTCGCGGAGGCCGCCGCGACCACCCGTCGGGCCGGCTCGACGCGGGCCACCGGGCCGGGCCGTGCCGCGGCGGCCGGCGCGCGACCGGCCGGGCGGACGGGTCCCGGCCGCACCGGCGGCACTACGCGTGGCGGTGGAGCACGAGCACGGACGACCGGCTAGCGTCGGGGCGTGACCCACGCTGCTCCCGTGTCCCCCGTCGACCGCGCCGGCCTGCGGCAGCGGATCGACAAGGCCCTCACCGAGTTCCTGGCCGGCCAACGGGTCCGGCTCGCCGCCGTGGACGACGCGCTGGGTCCGGTGGCCGAGGCGATCGAGGCGTTCGTGCTCGGCGGCGGCAAGCGGCTGCGTCCCGCATTCGCGTACTGGGGGTTCCGGGGGGCCGGCGGGCTCGACGGCGACCAGGTGTTGACCGCCCTGGCCTCACTGGAGTTCGTCCAGGCCAGCGCCCTGATCCACGACGACCTGATGGACCGTTCCGACACCCGTCGCGGCGAGCCCGCGGTACACCGACGGTTCGCCACCCAGCATCGGGAGGCCGGCTGGGGCGGCGACCCGGACGGTTTCGGCGACGCTGCGGCCATCCTGCTCGGCGACCTGTGCCTGGTCTGGTCCGACGAGCTGCTGCACTCCGCCGGCCTGGACCTGTGGTCGTTGGCCCGGGCCCGGCCGGTCTTCGACGAGATGCGCACCGAGGTCACCGTCGGGCAGTACCTCGACGTGCTCACGCAGGTCACCGGGGACACCTCGGTGGAACGGGCCAGCAAGGTCGCCCGGTACAAGTCCGCGAAGTACACCGTCGAGCGTCCGATGCTGCTCGGCGCCGCGCTGGCCGACGCGCCGGAGGACGTACGGACGGCCTACTCGGCGTACGGGCTGCCGCTGGGCGAGGCGTTCCAGCTCCGCGACGACGTGCTGGGGGTCTTCGGCGACCCGGCGCTGACCGGCAAACCGGCCGGGGACGATCTACGCGAGGGCAAGCGCACCTACCTGGTGGCGGCGGCCGCGGAGGCCACCGACGACGCGGGCCGCGAGCTGCTGCTCGGCCGGCTCGGCGACCCGGAGCTGGACGAGCACGGGGTGGCCCGGCTCCGCGAGGTGATCTCGGCGAGCGGGGCGCTGGCCCGTACCGAACAGCGGATCGTCACACTCACCGACGCCGCCCTGGCCGCCCTGACCGCCGTCGACCTCGACACCGAGGCCCGCCAAGCCCTGGTAGACCTGGCCATAGCCGCAACCCGCCGATCCGACTAACCCCACCCTGCCCCCTCCCCGCCCACCCCCTCCCGCCCCCGCCCACCGGGGTTGATCATGAAGTTATTGCCACGACACGCCGAGCGGGCTGGCAATAACTTCATGATCAACCGGGCCGGGGCCGGGGACCGGGGAGGGAGGGCGGGGTGGGGGCGGGGGTTAGAAGCCTTGGGCTTGGGCTCGGCGTTTCACCTCGCGGGCCTGGTCGCCGGAGAGGGCGGCGGCTGGGGTGGCGCCGGGGAGGGTGTCGTCCGGCTCGTAGAGCCAGCGCAGGACAGCCTCGTCGTCATAGCCGTTGTCGGCGAGCAGATTGAGCACGCCGGGCAGGTGCTTGAGCACGGTCTGGTTGGCAACCAGGTCCGCTGGGATCCGGCGGACGCCGTCGCGGCGGACCGCCAGCAACTCCCGGTCACGGATCATCTGGTGCACCTTGCTGATCGACACGTCGAGGCGTTCGGCGACGTCGGGCAGGGTCAACCAGTCGGCCGGGTCGGTGGGGCCGGCGAGCTCCAGGCCGGGCGCGGCCTGGTCGGGTACGGGTTCGGTCACCCGACCACCCTGCCACGCCGCCGCCGCGACGAGCCACCGGCACCCCGGGCGGCCCATCTGCGTCCTCCTCCTTGATCGCCGCTGACCAGCGAATAAGGGGCCGGGAACGCGGCGGGACGGACCGGTTCGGCGTACGGCTGTAGCATCCTGTTCATCCTTCACCCCCTGGACACATAGACTGCCTGCCGATGGACACTCAGGTCGCCGACACGTTGCTGGGCTCGCTGATCGACGGGCGCTACCGCATTCGCGGTCGCGTGGCCCGTGGTGGCATGGCGACCGTGTACACCGCCACCGACGAACGCCTTGAGCGCACCGTCGCTGTCAAGATCATTCACCCGACCCAGGCGAGCGAGGCACGGGCCCGGATCACCAACTTCGTGGCCCGGTTCACCGACGAGGCGAAGACCATCGCCCGGCTGACCCACCCGAACGTGGTGGCGGTCTACGACCAGGGCACGCACGCCGGCCTGCCGTACCTGGTGATGGAGTACGTCCGTGGCCGCACGCTGCGTGATGTGCTGGCCGAGCGACGCCGGCTCAACCCGGACGAGGCGCTGGCCATCGCCGAGCAGATGCTCGCGGCGATCGCCGCCGCGCACCGGGCCGGTCTGGTGCACCGCGACGTCAAACCGGAGAACGTGCTGGTCGCGGAGGCGCCGACCGGTGGCGTCGCCAACCTGGTCGACAGCGTCGTGAAGGTGGCCGACTTCGGGCTGGCCCGGGCGGTCGAGGCGAGCGCCGACGAGGAGCAGGGCAACCAGCTGATGGCCACCGTGGCGTACGTCGCCCCGGAGCTGGTCACCGAGGGCCGCGCCGATCCGCGCACCGACGTCTACTCGGCCGGCATCGTGCTGTTCGAGATGCTCACCGGCCGGGTGCCGTACGACGGGGACCGCCCGGTGGACGTCGCCTGGCAGCACGTCGACCGGGACGTGCCGACGCCCTCGACGCTGGTGCCGGGCCTGCCGTCGGTCCTCGACGACCTGGTGCAGCGTGCCACCCGGCGTGATCCGGAAGCGCGGCCCGCAGACGCCGGCGCGTTGTTGGCCGAGGTGCAGGTGGCCCGGGATCGTCTGGGCGACGCCAACAGCCACACCGCCGTACTCCGCCCGGTCAGTGACGAACCGTCGCTCTCCCAGCCGACCATGATGGTCGCGACGGTCCAGCCGCCCAACCGCCCGTCGTGGGCACGACTGCCCGAGGGCGCCAGCAGCCAGGGGCCGGGGCGGCGGCGGGCCGCCCCGGAGCCGGCGGAGGGCCTGGGCGTCCGGCTCGCCGCGCTGCGCAGCACGGTGTTGAGCAACCCCCGTGGCCGGCTGGCCGTCGCGGCCGTGGTCGTGACGCTGGGCCTGGTGGCCGCGCTCGGGGGTTGGTGGTTCGGCGTCGGCCGCTACACGGACGCTCCGCAACTGGTGAGCCTGAGCAAGGCGCAGGCGCAGGCGCAGGCCGACCGCACCGGGCTTCTCGTCAAGTACGCTGAGCCGCGCTTCGACGAGAAGGCCCCGAAGGACAGCGTGCTGGAGCAGAGCCCGGCGTCCGCTGCCAAGATCGTCAAGGGTGGCACGATCACCCTGACCCTCTCCCTCGGCCCGGAGCGTTTCCCCGTACCGGACGTGATCGGCAAGGAGTTCGAGCTCGCCGAGGCGGACCTGGTCAACGTGAAGCTGGTGGTGGCCAGGGGCACCGCCCGTTACGACGACAGCCTGCCGGCCGGGGTCGTGGTGGACAGCTCTCCCAAGGTGGGCACCGAGGTCAAACCCGGTGCGAAGGTCACCCTCATTCTGAGCCGGGGCAGGGCGCCGGTGACGGTGCCGAACCTGGTCGGCAAGAGCCTGACCGACGCCCGGACGACCCTGGCCCAGCTCAACCTGGTGCTGAAGGAGACCTACAAGGACTCCGACAAGCCGAGGGACGAGATCCTCGGCCAGAGCCCGGCCGATGGCGCCGGCGTGGAGAAGGGCACCGAGGTCAAGCTGGACGTGAGCAAGGGGCCACCGCTGGTCGCCATGCCGCGGGTGATCGACCTGCCGTGCCAGCAGGCCAAGCAGGCGTTGGAGGGTCAGGGCTTCCCGGTGACGATGGCGATCAACCCGAACGCCGTGGTCCGGATCCAGCTCCCGGGCGAAAATTCGCAGGTGGCGCCCGGCACACCGGTCACACTGACGTGCTTCTGATGCCGACGATCTCTGCGCGGCCGGTGGGCACGCACACTCCGACCTCGGGTGGGCTGGCGAAGGCTGCCCTGCCGTACGCGGACGTGACCGGTGCGCAGGTGGTGCAGGTCTACGTCTCCAACTCGCGAGGCTGGGCACTGCCCAACGGCGACCCGGTGCAGGACGCCCTGTTCCGCGACGGTTGCGCCGAGCGGGGCATTCCCGCGTTCATCCACGCCGCGCTGCTGGTCAACCTCGGGTCGCCCACCCCGGCCACTGTCGAGAAGTCGGGCGAGACGCTGGCGCACGCGCTGCGTCGGGGCGTGGCGATCGGCGCGCGAGGGGTGGTGTTCCACGCGGGCAGTTCGGTGGACGAGGGGCACGCCGAGGCGGCGATGCGACAGGTCCGCGAGGTGTTGCTGCCGCTGCTCGACTGGGCTGCCGCCGCTGGCGGGCCGATGTTGCTGGTCGAGCCGAGCGCCGGCGGTGGCCGCTCACTGGCCTCCCGGGTGGAGCAGCTCGGGCCCTACCTGGACGCGGTGGACGGGCACCCCATGCTCGGGGTCTGCTTCGACACCTGCCACGCCTGGGCGGCCGGCCACGACCTGGCGGCCGAGGGCGGCATGACGGCGACCCTGGACACCCTGGTGGCCACTGTCGGCGCGGACCGGCTGCGGCTGGTCCACGCCAACGACTCGAAGGATCTGTGCGGCTCCACCCGGGATCGGCACGAGAACATCGGCAAGGGCAGCATCGGCGAGCCCGCCTTCGCCGAGCTGATGGCGCACCCGGCGACCGCCGGCGTCCCGATCGTCGTCGAAACGCCCACCGAGAAGCACGTGGGCCATGCCGCCGACATCGCCACCCTCACCCGCCTGTCCCACCCCTGACCCAACCTCGTTGATCAAGAGGTTTGCGTCACCCGGCGACCGGAATCTGACGCGAACCTCTTGATCACCGAGGTGAAGCGGAGGGTGAGGCGGGCGGGGTGGGGTTTTAGGCTGCGGCGAGGATGCGGGGTAGGGCTGCCAGGGCGCGGTCGATGTCCGCGTCGCTGAGGCCCAGGTGGGTGACCAGGCGGGCGGTACGGGGGCCGAGCACCGAGATCAGTACGCCCTCGGCCCGCGCCGCGGCGGCCAGGGCCCGCGCGTCCAGGGTGTGCTTGGTGAGGTCCAGCGCGACCAGGTTGGTACGGACCGTGGTGGCCAGCACACCGAACGGCGCGACCGCCTCGGCGAGCCGGGCCGCCTTCGCGTGGTCGTCGGCCAACCGGTCGATGTGCTGAGCGAGCGCGTACCGGCCGGCGGCGGCGAGAATGCCGGCCTGGCGCATGCCCCCGCCCATCCGCTTGCGGATCAACCGGGCACGTTCGATCTTGTCCGCGCTGCCCACCACCAGCGAACCGACCGGCGCGCCGAGGCCCTTGGAGAGGCACACCGACAGCGTGTCGAAGAGCCGGCCGTACTCGATCAGCGGCACCTGGTCGGCGACGTGCGCGTGCCAGATCCGGGCCCCGTCACAGTGCAGCGCGACGCCCGCCTCGTCAGCGACCCCGCGCAGATCCCGCAGGGTCGCCAGCGGAATCACCCCGCCGCCGCCGCGATTGTGGGTCTGCTCGACGGCGATCGCGCGGGTGGGGACGGCGAAGTAACCGTCCGGCCGGATCATCCCGGCCACCACCTCCGGGTCGATGTCCGCGCCCACCGCGGGCCAGGTCCGCGAGGAGATCCCGCCGTACGCGGCCGCGGCGCCGATCTCGTACGTGACCACGTGCGCGTCGGCGTCGCAGAGCAACTCCTCGGCGGGCGACACCAGCAGTTGCAGGGCGATCTGGTTCGCCATCGAACCACTCGGGGCGAACAGCGCCGCCTCGTGCCCGAACAACGCGGCGACCTCGGCCTCCAGCGCGTTGACGCTCGGGTCCTCGCCGTAGACGTCGTCACCGACCTCAGCGGCGGCCATCGCCTCCCGCATCCCGGCGGTGGGTCGGGTCACCGTGTCGGACCGCAGGTCCACGAACAGATCAGGCACTGTCATCCTTTCAACTGCCGACTGCGGGCTCGCAAGCTCACCCTCGCGTCAGCCATGGTCATCCTCTGACTTGCCGACTGCGGGCTCGCAAGCTCAGCCACGCAGCATTTCCGCTACGAGGAAGGCCAACTCCAACGACTGCTGAGTGTTCAGTCGCGGGTCACAGGCGGTCTCGTACCGGTCGGGCAGGTCGAGATCCTCGATCCCCTGGGCGCCGCCGAGGCACTCGGTGACGTCCTCGCCGGTCAACTCGACGTGCAGGCCGCCGGGGTGGGTGTCCAGCCCCCGGTGCACCTCGAAGTAGCCGAGCACCTCGTCGACGATGCGGTCGAAGTGCCGGGTCTTGTAGCCGTTGGACGACTCGTGCGTGTTGCCGTGCATCGGGTCGCACTGCCAGACCACCTTGGCCCCGGCGGCGGTGACCTTGGCGACGATCGGCGGCAGCGCGTCGCGTACCCGGTGGTTGCCCATCCGGCTGATCAGGGTGAGCCGACCGGGGATGTTGTCCGGGTTGAGCTTCTCGCACAACTCGATCGCCTCGTCCGGGGAGGTGGTCGGGCCGAGCTTGACCCCGATCGGGTTGGCGATCCGGGAGATGAAGTCGATGTGCGCCCCGCTGATCTGCCGGGTGCGCTCGCCGATCCAGAGGAAGTGCCCGGAGAGCCCGTACGCCCGACGGTCGGAGACCCGGGTGAGCGCCCGGTCGTACTCCAAGGCCAGGGCCTCGTGGGAGCAGTAGAGCGTGACGGTACGCAGCGCCTCGTCGTCGGTCATGCCGCAGGCCCGGATGAAGGCCAGCGCCCGGTCGATCTCCCGGGCGATCGCCTCGTAACGCTCCCCCGCCGGGGAGTTCTTCACGAAGCCCTTGTTCCAGTCGTGCACGGCGTGCAGGTCGGCGAGCCCGCCGGCGAGGTACGCCCGGAGCATGTTCATCGCCGCCGCCGAGTTCGCGTACGCGCGGATCATGCGCTGCGGGTCGGCGACCCGGGCGGCCGGGTCGGCCTCCAGCGAATTGATCATGTCGCCGCGGTACGCGGGCAGGCCGCGGGCGTCGGTCGGCAGCGAGCGGGGCTTCGTGTACTGCCCGGCGACCCGGGCGACCTTGACCACCGGCAGCGACGCGCCGTAGGTGAGCACGATCGCCATCTGGAGCAGGGTGCGGGCGTTGGCCAGCAGGTGGCTCTCGGTGTTGTCCACGAACGTCTCGGCGCAGTCACCACCCTGCAGCAGGAACGCCTTGCCCTCGCAGACCAGGGCGAGCTTCTGCCGGAGCTGGTCCACCTCGTAGGGCGCGACGACCGACGGCACGGTGTCGAGGACCTTGCAGACCGCGGCCACGGCAGCCGGGTCGGACCACGGCGGGACCTGCTCACGGGGCAGCTCCCGCCATCGGTCCAGACCGAGCGCGGCGTCCTCGGCGGAGTCGATGGTCGGTCGGCTGGTCTGCAGGCCCGGGCTGCCCACCGCGGGATGGCTCAGCTGATGCCACTCATGGCGCATGACAGAAAGCGTACGGCGATGGTCGGGGTGGCCGGGCGGCGAGGGTGACGGTTCCGGCAGATGGGAGATCAATCTGCCGGGCGCTGGTCAGGACGCGGGGGTGGGGGCGACGCCGGTCGGCGTCGGGGCGGCCGGCCCACCCGGCGCCTCGCCGGCGATGCACCAGTCGCTTCCGTCCCGGGTGACGGTGAAGACCAACGGCCGAACGACGGTGCGCTTGCCCGCGGTGACCGAGACCGAGACGCTGACCTCCTGCCCGCGCGGACCGGGCCGGATGCCCGTAATGGCGGCCTCCGGCACCTGGAAGTGGTCGGCGAAGTCACCGTTGGGGCCGGTGGCGCCCAGGTCGAAGCCGTCGTGCAGCAGAGCGCAGAGCTGGCTGCGGCCGGCGGCGACGTCCTTGGCCGCCATCGCGTCGAGGTACGCCTGCACGCGCTCCCGGGAGCGGGTGGCGGCCTCCTCGGCGGGGGCTCGGGCCGGCTTGGCGGCGGACTTCTCCTCGTCCTCGCCGCCGATCCCGCAACCGACCAGGGCAACCGGCAGCAGCATCAGCCCGGCAGCGGTCGCCGCCAGCCTGCGGTGGGTCGGGCGCATGATCACCTCCGTCGGCGGTGAGATCGAGACGTGCCGAGCCGCGAGTCTGCCACATTCGGCCGACCGAACCCAACGGCGGCGGCCCGGCCGACGCTGGGCGTCGACCGGGCCGCTGTGTCACGGGCGGGAAGGGACGGTGCGGGCCCCTTCCCGCCGTGTGGGTGGTGCGTCGGCCCTCGGCTCAGCCGAGACCGCCCTTGATGGCGCCGATGAGCTCGCCGTTGCTCGTGTCACCGGAGAGCTCCCAGAAGAACGCGCCACCGAGGCCCTGGTTGTTCGCGTACGTCATCTTGCCGTTGATGGTCGACGGGGTGTCGTAGCTCCACCAGTTGCTGCCGCACTTGGCGTACGCGGTACCGGCGATCGTGCCGGTGGCCGGGCAGGTGTTCTTGAGGACCTTGTAGTCCTCGATGCCAGCCTCGTAGGTGCCCGGCGCCGCGCCGGTGGCGCTGCCACCCGGAGCGGCCTGGGTGACACCGGTCCAGCCCCGACCGTAGAAGCCGATGCCGAGCAGCAGCTTGTTGGCCGGGACGCCCTTGCTCTTGAGCTTCTGGATCGCCGCGTCGGAGTTGAAGCCCTGCTGCGGGATGCCGGTGTACGAGGTGAGCGGGGAGTGCGGTGCCGTCGGACCCTGGGCGGCGAACGCCCCGAAGTAGTCGTAGGTCATCGGCATCAGCCAGTTGAGGTTGCCGATGGCGCCGGCGTAGTCGGTGGCGTCGATCTTGCCGCCGTTGCTGCCGTCCGCGGTGATGGCGGCGGTGACCAGTGCGCTGGACCCGAACTTCGACCGCAGCGCGCTGATCACGTTCTTGAACGCGTTCGGGCCGCTGGTGTCACAGGTCAGACCGCAGGCGTTCGGGTACTCCCAGTCGACGTCGATGCCGTCGAAGACGTCCGCCCAGCGCGGGTCCTCGACCAGGTTGTAGCAGCTCTCGGCGAACGCGGCCGGGTTCTGTGCGGCCTGGGTGAAGCCGCCGGACCAGGTCCAGCCGCCGAACGACCAGATCACCTTGAGGTGGGGGTTCATCTGCTTGAGCTTGCGCAGCTGGTTGAAGCTGCCGCGCAGCGGCTGGTCCCAGGTGTCGGCGACTCCGTCCACGCTGTCCGCCGCGGTGTACGCCTTCTCGTAGTCGGCGTAGCTGTCACCGATGGAACAGCGGCCACCGGTGGTGTTGCCGAAGGCGTACAGGATGTGGGTCAGCTTGGCGGCCGAGCCGCTCGTCTGGATGTTCTTGACGTGGTAGTTGCGTCCGTAGACGCCCCACTCGGCGAAGTAGCCGACAACCTTCTTGCCACCGGGGTTCGGCGGGTTGGTGGTCGGCGGCGGCGTGGTGGGCGGAGGCGTGGTGGGTGGCGTCGTCGTCGGTGGGGTGGTGGTCGGCGGAGTGGTGGTCGGCGGGGTCGTCCCGCCGCCGCACGCGGCACCGTTGATGGTGCAGTTCAGCGGTGCCTTGTAGGCGCCGCTGCCGTTGTAGCCCCAGCTGAACGAGGCGCCGGGGGCAATGCCGCCGGCCCAGCTCTTCTTGACCGCGACGTAGTGGTTGCCGCTGCTGGTGACGTCGGCGTCCCACGCGCTGCTGATGGTGGTGCCCGACGGCAGGTCGAACTCGATGCGCCAGGTGGTGACAGTGGCGCTGGAGCCGTTGGTGACGGTCACCCTCGTCTCGTGACCAGTCCCCCAGTCCTGCGCCTTGGTGAAGGTGGTGGTGACCGTGCCGGCGCCGAACGCGGTGGTGACCGGCACCGCTGCGACGGTCACGGCGACCACGGCACCGGCCCAGAGGGCCCGGCGGAGCGATCTTTTCATGAGGCGTCTCCCGAACTGTTAGGAAACTTTCCAAAAGAGATGGTGAGACGGTACTCACGGCGTCATCAGTTCGTCAAGATGTGCATGTTTCGATTTCTTCTGGTGCACGGAGTGCATACGCTCCGCCCACCCCGGGTCGACACCCGGCCGGCGCGTAGCCTCGGCCCATGACCGTCTTCGACATCCCGATCGACGCCCTCAACGGCGGCCCCGCCGACCTGGCCCGCCACCGCGGCAAGGCGTTGCTGGTCGTCAACGTGGCCTCCCGCTGCGGCCTCACCCCGCAGTACGCGGGCCTCCAGGCGCTCGCCGACTCCTACGCCGACCAGGGCCTCGTGGTGCTCGGCGTGCCGTGCAACCAGTTCGCCGGGCAGGAACCGGGCAGTGCCGCCGAGATCAGCGACTTCTGCCAGGTCAACTACGGGGTCACCTTCCCGCTGACCGAGAAGGTCGACGTCAACGGCCCCGACCGGCACCCGCTCTACGCCGCGCTCGTGAACACCCCGGACGCCGACGGGCACACCGGTGACGTGCGTTGGAACTTCGAGAAGTTCCTGGTGGCCCCGGACGGCTCGGTCGCCGCCCGCTTCGCCCCCACTGTCGAGCCCGGCTCCGACGACCTGCGCGCAGCCATCGAAAAGACCCTCCCCACCCCCTGACACCCCGGCGGCACTCCACGTCACCGCCTTGATCGCGCTCGAGCGTGCATGTAGTGGCCTCCCAGCCTTCGCATGCCACCACATCCCGGATCGAGCGCGATCTTGCCGGGCCGGCACTGCGGGGCAGCCGGGCGGTCCACGCGTCCACCCCGGAGAGTGGCACGTCCCCGGAGAGCCGGTCGGCGACCAGCATGGGCAGTACGTTGTGCAGGACGGGCTCGCGGCGCCAGCCAGGCACCCGCCGGGACGGCGGAGGTCGCGAGCAGCCGGATCAGCCGCCCGGCGACGGACAACCGAATAACCCACCAGCCTGGTCGGGAATGCGTCGCGGGTGGACGGAGTTGGGAACGAGCATGACAACTGTGGGACTGATCGGCAGTGGCAACATCGGCGGCACCGTGGCCCGGCTGGCGGTTGACGCCGGCTACGACGTGGTGCTGAGCAACTCGCGGGGCCCGGAGACCCTCACCGACCTGGTGGAGACCCTGGGCGAGCACGCCAGCGCCGGCACCACGCAGGACGCGGCGCAGGTCGGTGACCTGGTGGTGGTCAGTGTGCCGCTGAAGGCGTACCGCGCGGTGCCCGTGGAACCGCTGGCCGGCAAGGTCGTCATCGACACCAACAACTACTACCCGCAGCGCGACGGCACCTTCCCGGAGCTGGACTCCGGCGAGACCACCAGCAGCGAGTTGCTCCAGCGACACCTGCCGGACTCGCGCGTGGTCAAGGTCTTCAACAACATCTACTTCAAGGGCCTGGCCGCGCTCCCCCGGCCGTCCGGCGCGGCCGACCGCAGCGCCCTCGCGATCGCCGGTGACGACGCCGCCGCGAAGGCCGAGGTGACCGCCCTCCTGGACCGGATCGGCTACGACGCGGTGGACGTCGGCCCGCTGGCCGAGGGGTGGCGCTACCAGCCGGACACCCCGGCGTACGGCACGCTCTACTCCGCCAGCCCGACGGACTGGGAGCACCCGGCCCCAGGCGACGCCGCGAAGCTGCGCGCCGCCCTGGCCGCCGCCACCCGCTGAGCAACGCCAGCCCGCCGCCCTCCCCGCGACCGCCTACCGGGTGGTCGTGCGGAGGGCGGCGGCGAGTTCGTCGTCGTAGCTGGCGATCGGCTGCCCGTCCGCGGCGTACGCGACGAGCCGACCGTGGGCCATCGTCGCCGACCGGAACGAGAAGGTACGCGAACCCGGGTACGGGGCGAGCAGCGGAATGGCCCGGGGTGCCCCACCCGGGGCTGAGTAGTACTCCAGGCGGGTCACCTGCGGGGAGACCACGCCGTTGACCCGGACCTTGGTCTTCTCGGCGCGGGTGCCGAAGGTGACCGGCGCGTCGGTGGCGTACTCGGCGCATTCGGCCGGGCCACGGCAGACGAAGAAGTATCGCGGGTTGACCACGTCGTCGAGCGTGTACGCCTTGAAGGTGGGGTCGGCTCCGGCCGGCAGCGGCTGCACGGCGAAGAACGCGAGCGCCACCGAGGCCGTGACGCCCACCCGCAGCCAGGCACGGCCGGCGGCCGGTCGTCTGCTCGTGCGCTGGGCGGCGACGGCGACACCGCCGAAGCCGACGAGGCACAGGAGGCACACCCCGACGGCACGGGCGTTCTCGAAGAGGAACTGCACCCCCGGCCGCGTCGAGACCGGGCTGAGCACCGCGCCCAACGAGACGACCATGGCGGCGAGCAGCGCCGCGCCGGCGGCCCGCTGGGTGACGCCGGACGCGCCGATCAGCAGCATCGCGGCGAGCACCGGCCACACCTGGTGGTGGGTCCAGGACACCGGGGACGCTGCCACTGTGGCGCAGCCGACGAGCACGGCGGCGTGCCCAGCGCGGCCCTGCCGCGTCAGCTGCCGGGCCCGGAGCAGTGCCGCCGCGCAGATCAGTGCCACCATGCCGGCCCAGAGCACTGGCAGCGCCGTCTCGTCGACGCCGACGCGCAGCAACATTCCGTGCACTGACTGGTTGCCCAACGAGGACAGATTGCCGATGCGGGAGGTCTGTCGCACGGTCTCGGTCCAGTAGGCCCAGCTCTCCCGGGGCAGCACGACCGCGGCGAGGCCCGCACAGGCCACGAAGGTGGCCGCCGACCGGCCGGCGTCCCGGTAACGCCCGACGGCGAGGAAGTAGACAACGAACAGCAGCGGGGTGAGCTTGATGGCCGCGGCCACCCCGACCAACGTCCCGCGCACTCGGGGTGGGACGACGCCCAGCCCGTCGAGCAGGGCCATCAGCACGATGAAGATGCTGACCTGCCCGAAGCGTAGGTTGCTCTGCACCGGCGCGGAGAGCATCAGCACGGTGGCCGCCAGCGCCACGACGAGCGGGCGCCGGGACTGTCGGGTGGTCAGCGCGACACCCACCGACCCGGCGATGGCGACGACCGCCGCGCACGTCGCGACCAGCCAGATCCCCTGGAGCACGCCCTCGCCGACGGCGGTGATCGGCCACAGCGCAAGAGCGGCGAACGGCGGATAGGTGAACGGACCGCCGTTCTCCGCCACATACCCGTACAGCGGCTTGCCGGCGCGCAGATCGGACAGCGCACCGTAGTAGATGTGCAGGTCGGAGAGGCGATCCGGGCGGCGCAGAACGAGCACACAGGACACCAGCGCGACGACGACGAAGGCCGCCCACGCCAGCGCCACCCGGCGATCCCGCATCGCCCGAGAATAGGCGACCGTCTTGGTCCGTGTGAGCCCCGTAACGGCAGACCCGGGGCTTCGGCCGGCTCAGATCAGCACACGCGTGACCGCCGGAACTGGATCTCCCCTGCATCGACCTCCGCCACCCTTGCTGCCCAGTTGCCACTCGTGAGCGAACGCAAACGCCGCAGGCCAGCTCCATGTCTGCCCTCGGAAGAACGGGCGTCGCGGGACGGGTGGCGATTCGTAGCCTCAACGAATGGGGACGGCGGGCAGACCGGCGTACGACGCCTACGCGGACTGGTACGAGGGCTTCATCTCCGGCGGCGGCGACTATCTGCGGCGGGTACACGCGACGGTGGTGGACCTGCTCGGCGCGGGCGAGGGTCCCTGCCTCGACATCTGCTGCGGCACCGGCGCGCACGCCTCGGTGCCGGCGGGTCTGGGGTGGACGCCGGTGGGCGTGGACCTGTCCGGCGGGCAGTTGCGGCACGCGCGGGGGCGGTTGCCGGTGGCCAGGGGTGACGCTGTCGCCCTGCCGGTCGCCGACGCGTCGCTGCCGGCCGCGATGTGCGTGCTGGCCAGCACCGACCTGCCCGACTACCCGGCCGTGCTGCGCGAGGTCGCCCGGGTGCTGCGCCCCGGCGGGCGTTTCGTGCACGTGGGTGTGCACCCGTGTTTCGTGGGCGCGTTCGCCGACTGGGGACGGCATCCGCGTGTCGTCGTCGACGCACGGTACGCCGACCGGTCCCGCAGCTTCGACAGTTGGAACACCACCGGCGTGCGGGTACGGGTGGGTGCCTGGCACCTTCCCCTCGCCAACCTGGTCAACGCGACGGTGGCGGTCGGCCTTCGGCTGGTCCGGGTCGTCGAGGCGGGCCCAGGCGGGGTCCCCGACCTGTTCGGCCTTCTCGCCCTCCGCGACCGGTAACGACAGCCGACAAAAACATCGCTGTGGCAACTTGCGCCGCAGTCCTGTTCACGGGACCCTGTTTCTCTGGGTTGCCGCCCGCTCACCGAACGTGCCTCCGGAGGCGACATGCACACGCTCCGTACCGTGCCCCGCCGGCTGTTGGCCGGCTCCGGCGCGCTCCTGCTCGGCACCGCCCTCGCCACCGCCGCCATTCCTGTTCCGGCGAACGCCGCGACCGGCGCGGACACCGTCGGTTACGTCCGGCTCGCGCACCTCTCCCCGGACACCCCGGCGGTGGACGTCTACCTTGCCGCGCCGGGCGCGGCGAAGCCGCAGGTCTTCCCCGGGGTCGGTTACGGCGTGATCTCCGACTACCTCGAACTCGCGCCGGGCCGGTACGCGGTGGCCATGCGCGAGGCCGGCGCCCCCGCCAGCGACCCCCCGGTGCTCACCACCGAGGTCGCGGTGACCAGCGGCGACGCCTTCACGGTGGCCGGTGTCGGCCGGCACGCCGACCTCGGCCTGCGGGTGCTCAACGACGATCTCAGCGCCCCCACCGACGGCCGCGCCAAGGTGCGGGTCATCCAGGCGTCGGTGCGGACCCCGGTGCTCGACGTGGCCGCCGCCGACGGCCCGATGATCGCCGACGGGGTGCAGTTCGCCACCACGACCGACTACCAGCAGGTCGAGCCGGGCAGTTGGCGGCTGAAGCTGACGGGTGCCGGCGGGCCCAGCACCGACGCCGAGGTGCGGCTCACCGGTGGCGCGGTCTACTCGCTGCTGGTGCTCGACGCGAAGCAGGGCGGTCTCACCGCCGAACTGCGCCGCGACGCCGAGGGTGGCACCGTCGTCCCGGCCGGCGGGGTGGACACCGGCGCCGGTGGCACCGCCGGGGCCGGGCTCGACGCGTACCCCCTGGTGGCCGGCGGTCTGGCCGCGGCGGCCGGCGCGGCGGCCCTGCTGCTCTGGCGTCGGCGGCGGCGCACCACCTGGTGAGCGCCGGGCCGGACCCGTCGATCCGGCGGCACCGTGACCGCCGGATACCGCTGGCCGCGCTGGTCGCGGCCGGCGCGGCGGTCTGCCTGGCCGCCGGCACCGGCGTCGGCCTGGCCACCACCGGCCCGCCACCGCCAGCGGCGAGCTGGCACCCCGGCTGCGGCGACGACTGCCAGTCGGTGGCCGCCGCGCCCACGCCACACGGTCCACCCACGCGGGTACGCGTACCGCGCATCGACGTCGACTCACCGCTCACCGTGCTGGGTCTGGACCGCGCCGGCGTGCTGATTCCGCCGACCGACTTTCACACCGCTGGCTGGTACGGCGGCGGCCCGGCCCCGGGCGACACCGGCCCGGCCGTACTCGCCGGGCACCTGGACTCACGACGCGGCCCGGCGGTCTTCGCCCGGCTCGGCGAGCTACGGCCCGGCGACCTGGTGGAGGTGTGGCGCGGCGGGCAGCGGGTGCCGTTCCGGGTGACCGGGTCGCTGCGTACCCGCAAGGACCAGTTTCCGACCGCCGTGGTCTACGGCCCGACGCCCGGGGCGGAGCTGCGCCTGGTCACCTGCGGGGGCGACTTCGACCGGCGGCGGGGCCACTACGTCGACAACGTGGTGGTGTTCGCGGTGACCGAGGTCCCCGACCCGGTCCTGCCGACGTCCGCGGCAGGCTGAGTCGCGCGCTCTTGATCCACTCGGGTTCGCGGAAGTCGGGGCATCCGCCGCGCTCGGATACCGCGATTTCCATGAACCCGAGTGGATCAAGCGGGTGGGGGCGCAAGAAGGCGCGGGGCCCGGGCTGCACGGGCGGAGAGGCGCGGGGCGCGAGGCGCGGGCGCGGAGCGCGGGGGGTCAGAGGCGGCGGCGGCCGGCGAAGCCGCACTCTGCCCGGTGGTACCAGCGCACGTCGGAGTCGCCCTCCAGCCAGCACCAGAGCACGGCGCGGCCGGCCCGCTCGCCGGGGAAGTCGAGCAGCACCGGGGCGATGCCCTTGACCTGGATGTCGTGCTGGTGCAGCTCGTCGACGACGGCGTGCAGCCGGGCCTCGAGCGCCTTGACCTCGGCCAGCCCGCCGAGCGCGCTCACGCCGTGGTCGGCCAGGTCGGCGCGCAACTCGGCCAGGTCGGCCCGGACCCGGATCAACTCGTCGACGCGCGGTTGCAGGGTGGCCACCAGGTGCCGGGCCTGGGCAAGTGTGAACACCGGGCCAGTATGCGGCACGCACGGCCCCGCGACGCGCCCCGACCGCTCAGTCGGCCTGTGCCGCCAGCTCGCGGGCGCGATCCCGGGCGGCCTCCAGCGCGGCGAGCAGCGCCGCGCGTACGCCGTGCTTCTCCAGCTCACGAATCGCGGAGATGGTGGTGCCGGCTGGCGAGGTGACCGCCTCGCGCAGCTTGACCGGGTGCTCGCCGGAGTCGCGCAGCATCACCGCCGACCCGATCGCGGTCTGCACGATCAACTCGTGCGCCACCTGACGGGGCAGCCCGAGCAGGATCCCCGCGTCGATCATGGCTTCGACCAGAAGGTAGAAGTAGGCCGGGCCGGAGCCGGAGAGCGCGGTGACCGCGTCCTGCTGCGACTCGGGCACCCGGATCGTCTGGCCGAGCGGCTTGAACATCTCCTCGGCCAGCGTGAGGTGCGCCCCGGTGGCGTGCTCGCCCGCGGAGATCGCGGTCATCGCCTCGTCGACCAGCGCCGGGGTGTTGGTCATCACCCGCACCACCGGGGTGCCCTCGGGCAACCGGCGGCTGAAGAAGCTGGTGGGCAGACCGGCGCAGAGCGAGATGACGAGCTTGTCGGCCGGCACCTTGGGGCCGATCTCGTCGAGGAGCGCGGCGGCGTCCTGCGGCTTGACCGAGACCGCGAGCACCGCGGCCTCGTCCACCGCGGTCAGGTTGTCGACCATCCGTACGCCGTACCGGGCGGTCAACTCCTCGGCGCGAGCGGGTCGGCGGGCGGTGGCCAGCAGCCGGTCCGCCGGCCACCCCGAGCGCAGCAGCCCGGAGAGCATCAGCTCACCGATCTTGCCCGCGCCGATCACCGCGACCGTGTGCACTCCGGCGGACATGTCGGCCCGTACCCCCTCGAATTGGTCGCGGCGCGGCGGACCCGCAGGCCCGCCGCGCCGCCGACGATCGATCAGCTGCCGAAGAAGACCTCGGCCTCGGCGTACCGCTCCAGCGGCACGGTCTTCAGCTCGCGGGTGGCCTCAGCCAGGGGCACCCGGACGATGTCCGTGCTCTGCATCGCGACCATCTTGCCCCAGTCGCCGTCGTTGACGGCGTCGATGGCCTGCAGGCCCAGGCGGGTGGCGAGCACCCGGTCGAAGGCGGTCGGGGTGCCACCGCGCTGGATGTGGCCCAGCACCACGGTGCGGGCCTCCTTGCCGGTCTTGGCCTCCAGTTGCTCGGCGAGCCACTGGCCGATGCCACCGAGGCGGACGTGGCCGAACGAGTCGAGCTCCTGGTTGGCGAGGACCATCTGGCCGTCGAGCGGCTGGGCGCCCTCGGCGACCACGACGATCGGGGCGTACTGGTGCTGGAAGCGCTTCTCGACGTAGCCGGCCACCTGGTCGACGTCGAACTGACGCTCGGGCAGCAGGATCACGTTGGCGCCGCCGGCCAGACCGGCGTGCAGGGCGATCCAGCCGGCGTGCCGGCCCATCACCTCGACGACCAGGGTGCGGTGGTGGCTCTCCGCGGTGGTGTGCAGCCGGTCGATGGCCTCCATCGCGATGTTGACCGCGGTGTCGAAGCCGAAGGTGTAGTCGGTGGCACCGAGGTCGTTGTCGATCGTCTTCGGCACGCCGACGACGTGCACGCCCAGCTCGTAGAGCTTGGTGGCCACGCCGAGGGTGTCCTCGCCGCCGATCGCGATCAGCGCGTCCACGCCCTGGGCGGCAAGGTTGTCCTTGATCCGCTCGACGCCGTTCTCGATCTTGAACGGGTTGGTACGGGACGAGCCGAGGATGGTGCCGCCGCGGGGCAGGATGCCGCGAACGTCGGCGATGTCCAGCGGGCGGGACAGACCCTCAAGCGGGCCCTTCCAGCCGTCCCGGAAGCCCACGAACTCGTGACCGTAAGTGGCGACGCCCTTGCGGACCACCGCCCGGATGACCGCGTTGAGACCGGGGCAGTCGCCGCCGCCGGTGAGCACGCCGATACGCATGATCCGCTCATCCTCCTGGAGCATCAGGTAAAGCCCGATATGCCCCAGGGTATGTGTCAGGTCAGACCATCGGCGCCGTTGCCGGCCCGGGGCGGGCCGTCACTGCGAACTGTAGTCGGCCCGCCGGTACGACGACAGCGCGCCCCGGGCACCCACCCCCGGTCAGTAGGTCACCTCGTGGTTCTCGCCGGCCGTCGGTGGCCGGCCGGTGACCGCGGCCCTCGCGTAGTCGAGCAGGTTCACCACAGTGCTGTTCGGCGAGTCCCAGTACTCGGCCGAGCTGGCGTGCACCTTGATCAGCGTGAGACCGGAGGTGTCCAGCCCGTCGGGGAACCACGCCTTGAGCAGCGGGTTCCACAACTGCTCGGCCCGGGCCCGGTCGAACCCCTCGGTGGCGGTGCCGGAGATCGACACCCACGCGTTGTGCTTCTGATCGGAGAAGGCGACATTGACCTCCGGGTTCACCCGGATCTGGCGGATCTTGGCCGAGTCGGCGTAGGCGAAGAACCACAGCTCGCCGTCGAACTCGGCCTCCTGGAGCCCCATCGGTCGACTCACCTGCCGACCGTCCAGGGCAGTCGTGGTGAGCATGCAGATCCGCGCGGCCCGGGCCAGGCCGGTGACCCGGGCGCGTGCCTCCGCGGCGCTGCTCGGCTGGTCGCTCATGGCAATCTCCCTCGGCTCGGCTGGTCGAACCGTTGCCCGGGACAGAACCGGTCAAACCTACGGCGGCGCGGCCACCACTCAGCGGGCGGTCATCGCCCGCCAGCGGGCCAGATTGTGCCGGGCATCGACCAGAGCGTCGTGCCGGGCCGCGTCCGCGTCGGGCAGGGGCGGCCGGCCCCGGTCGTCCCAGAGCTGCCGCAGCTCCTTGGTGTAGCGGGGAATCTCCCGGGGCAGCGCCGGCATCGCACCCCAGAGCTGGGCGAGCACCACGTGGTCGTACGCGGCGAACCAGGCCCACAATTCCAACTGCTCCCCCGGCCGGTCCCGAATCGGCTCCATCAGGAAGTCGTACAGGTCGTCGCGGATGCGCTCACGCGAGCGCCAGGCCCGGTCCGCCGGGGAGGGGAGCTTGTCCAGCACGTTGCGTCGGACCCAGGGCACGGCGCGGGAGTCGTCGAACTCGGTGGAGACCGCGTAGAACTCGCGGCCGTACTCGTCGACGACACCGATCGAGACGAGGTCGACGGTCGTGCCGTCCTCGATGAACTCGCAGTCGTAGAAGTAGCGGTAGACCATTCCGGGCATCCTCGCCCACCGCCGTAGGGCCGCGCCCGGCGGGGCCCGTCCGGAGGCCCGTCGAGCCACGGCGACACCTCGTGAACGACGCGTCGCAGCTCGTGACGGTCACGGAAGTGCTTCGAGGGGTGTACAGCAAGCGACCGGACCGTCATGATCTGATGTGTACCGCTACCGGACGCCGAATCGGTGTCAGTTCACCTTGTCGGGGCCCATCAGGTTCGCCCGGTGAGCGAGTTGTGGTCCATGACCGGGGGAGGGGTTGGGCCGTGGAGGTTCGCCTGCCGGAGCCGGGTGACGCGCTCACGGGTGTCGAGATGTTCGCCGGGCTGGAGCCCGAGGTGCGGCAGCGTGTCATCGCCGCCGCCGTTCCGCGCACCTATCGCAAGGGCCAACTGCTCTTCGTGGAGAACGACCCCGGCGAGTCCCTGATCGTGCTGCGCCGCGGCGCGGTGGCGGTCTTTCGCACCGCACCCACCGGCGAGCGGGCCGTGCTGTCGGTTATCCGTCCACCGGACGTGCTCGGTGAGGTCTCCCTGCTCGACGCGTCCACCAGGTCCGCCTCGGCGGAGGCCATCGAGGACTGCGCGGCGCTCGCGCTCTCTCGGGGCGCGTTCATGGAGTTGGTGCACTCCAACCCCCGCATCCTGGACGCGGTGATGCGCTCACTGGGCGGGCTGATCCGCCGACTCACCGAGCAGAACGCCGACCACGTCTTCCTCGACCTGCCCGGTCGGGTGGCCAAGACGCTGGTGCGGTTGGCCGGCGAGAGCCAGGCACCGATGATCACGATCGAGCTCAACCAGAGCCAACTGGCCGAGATGGCCGGTGGTTCCCGGCAGAGCGTCAACCAGGCGATCGGCTCGTTCGCCAGCCGTGGCTGGCTGCGCACCGAGGGCCGCCGCATCGTGGTGACCGACGTGGCCGCGCTGCGCCGCCGCGCCGGCATGGCCGACCGCTGACCGACCGGCCCGCCCCGGTTTCGTCGGCGGCCGAGCGTTCGATCTGGACGGCCGTCACCCGTCGCCGACCAACTCCCCCACCCGTACGCACGGCTGCGCCGGCTGCCAGTGGCAGCCGGCGTCACCGTGCACGCGGTTCAGCGCGCGGGGCTCAGCGGGTCGCGCCCGGCCAACGGGCCGCGGTCGACTGGTAGCCCGGTCCGGCCCAGAAACCCGGTCCGGCCCAGAAACCCGGTCCGGCCCAGATGCCCGGTCCGGCCCAGCCGCTCGCGGTGGTGGTGGTCGTCGTCGTGGTCGCCATGTCGTCCCCCTGGTCGATTGTGTGGTGCCTGTCGTGCCTGTCTTGCCGAGGACGCTACGGCGTAGAGCGGTGGGACGAAATAGGACAAATCGACATGAATCACTGGCTGAAGAGCGGTTGTTGGCCTCCACACCGCGCTGACAAGGTTGCCGCGCCCGCCCCTGTTCCAGGGCCCGTGCCGACATACCCGCAGCAGTGAGGAGCCACCGGTCATGTCATTACTCCGCGGCAATGTCGCATTTCGTCGGTACTGGTCGGCGCGCCTGGTGTCGTACACCGGTGATCAGCTGGCCCGGACGGCGCTGCTGATCGCTGTCTACGACCGGCACGGCGGCGGCGCGGTCGCCCTGCTGCTGCTGGCATCGACGGTGCCCCGGCTGCTCGGACCGTTGCTCGGTGCCCTGGCCGACCGGTTCGACCAGCGCCGGCTGATGATCGGTTGCGACACCGCCCAGGCGTTGACGTACCTCGCCGTCGCGCTGCTCGCGCCGCCCCTGCCCGTCCTGTTGGCGCTGATCACCGCGGCTACTACGGCCGCCACCGCGTTCACTCCCGCCGGACGCAGCCTGCTCCCCCGCCTGGTCGATCGCGAGCAACTGCCGGCGGCGAACGCGCAACTCGCGACGGGCGTCAACATCGGGCTCGCTGCCGGGCCGGCCGTCGGCGGCCTCCTGCTGGCGACCCTCGGGCTGACCGTCACGCTGCTCGTGGACGCGGCGACCTTCGTTCTCTCCGCGTTGCTGATCGGCGGAGTCCGGACGCTCTCGACGACCGTCGCGACCCGCCGGTCCGAGCCACTGCACACGGTGCTGCGCGAAGGGCTGGGGGTGGTCCGAGGGCACAGCGTCGTCCGTGCGGTCTCGGTCGGGTTCCTGGTGATGGTGATGTTCGCCGCGCTGGACAACCTCGCCATCGTCCCTCTCGGACGCGCCGAACTGGGCGCCACCGAGGTCACTATCGGTTTGCTGGGCACCGCCTACGGCGTCGGCATGGTGCTCGGTCCCATGTGCCTGGCGAGAACCGGCGTACGCATCCGGATGGACCTGGTCCTTTACGGCGCGTTGCTCGCGCTCGGCGCCGGAACGCTGGTCACCGGCCTCAGCCCGGTGATCGCGCTCGCCATAGCCGGTCAGGCGGTGGCCGGTGTCGGCGCGGGCTGGCACAACGTCGCCGTCGACACCCTCATCCAGCAGAACGTGCCGGTCGAACGGCTCGGCGTGGTGTTCGGCACCGTCTACATGTTCCCGTACGCGGCGGAGGCACTGGCCTACGCCGTCGGCGCACCGTTGTTGGCGGTGGTCGGGCCACGATGGGTGCTGGTCGTCTCGGGGTTGGGTGTGCTGGCCACCCTGGGGCTGATCGCTCCCCTGCTCACCCGGGCCCTGGGGCTACGTCTGCCGACGCCGGGCAGGTTCGCAGCGGCCAACGGGTGAGACCGGACAGACGGGTGCGGCCGGTGGACCGATGGCCCGCCGACCGCACCCGGACGATCAGTTCTCCGTGCTGTCGGCCGGCGGCGCACCCGGCCCCGGCCCGATCTTCTTCGGATCGGTCGGCTTACCAGCCGTGGACGTGCTCGACGAGGTGGTCGTGGTCTCCCCCGACCCGCCCGACTGACCCTCAGGCTCTTCCACCATGCCCTGCTCCTCCAGTTCGGCGAGAGTGACCGCATCGACGTCGATCGTGTCGCCCGGCGCCCACAGCGTGCCACCCGGATCGGTCCACGAGGCGGACAGTCGTACCTGCACGGCACTCTCCCTGACATGAAACTTCCTGGTACGGAACACTAACCCCGACCGATCGATGCCGTTGCCCGTCCGCACGTCGGGTAGCCGACTGGCCGACCGGCCGCGATACTGACCTCTCTTGCCCACGGAGCTGAACATCGACCTCAAGTGTGGACACTGCGCACGCGCGGCCGGGCCGGACGACCGCTTCTGCGGCGGGTGTGGCCAGCCGCTCGGGGTCAACTGTGCGCACTGCGGGCATGCCAACAGCACCGAGGTCAACTTCTGCACCAGCTGCGGTCAACCGCTGCGGGACCACGCCGTCGCGGTGCAGGAGGACCGGCGTCAGGTCAGCGTGCTCTTCGTCGACATCGTGGACTTCACCAGCTACGCGGAGCGGGCCGACCCGGAGCAGGCCCACGGTCTGCAGCAGACCTACTTCGCCACGGTGCGCCGGATCGTGCACCAGTACGGCGGGGTGGTCGAGAAGTACATCGGCGACGCGGCGATGGCGCTGTTCGGCGCGCCGGTGGCCACCGACAACGACGCGTTGCGGTGTGTCCGCGCCGGCCTGGAGCTGCAACGGAACCTGGCTCGCCAGCCCGCCGGTCCGCAGCCGCCGCTGAGCTTCCGGGTCGGCATCGCGACCGGCGAGGCCCTGGTCGACCTCTCCGCCACCCGCGACGGTGGGCAGGCCTTCGTGACCGGAGATGTGGTCAACACGGCCTCCCGCCTACAGGGGTTCGCCCCTCCGGGCGGTGTCGTCGTCGACGAGAGCACCTGGTCGGCCACCCGACACGAGATGGAGTACGCCGACCAGCCACCGGTCACCCTGCGCGGCCGGTCCGCGGTGAGCCGGATCTGGCTGGCCGTCCAGGTGCGACCACACCGGGACCCGCGCGGCGCCGAACTGACCCCGATGGTGGACCGGGAACACGAGCGCGGCCTGCTGGTCAACGCGCTGCACAGGATGGTGACCGAGCGGACCTCCCAGTTGGTGACGGTGTTCGGCCCGGCCGGTGTGGGCAAGAGCCGGCTGCTGCGCGAACTGGCCCGGCACGCCGGCAGCATGCCCGGCCCGCCGATCACCTGGCTCGTCGGGCAGTGCCCGCCGTTCGGTGAGAACGTCACCTGGGCCGCGCTGTCGGACATCGTGAAGACCTGGGTGGGCGTGCCGGAGGTCGACGACCCACTTGCGCTGCGCGAACGGCTGCGGGCCCGGCTGGGGCAGCTCGCCGACCCGCACGCGACCCGGTTGGCCGAGGCGCTCGGGCCGCTGATCGGCGTACCCGGTGAACGGCTCACCCCCGGCGAGACCGAGGCCGCCTGGCGGCGGTTCCTGCTCGCCCTGGCGGCCACCGGCCCGACCGTGCTGGTCTTCGAGGACATGCACTGGGCGGACCAGGCGATGCTCGCCTTCGTCGAGCAGTTGGGCGCGTCAGCACGCGGCGTACCGCTGCTGGTCGTCGCGACCGCCCGGCCGGAGCTGCGGGAACGGAACCCGGCCTGGACCGGCACGATCAGCGGCGCGATGTCCATCTCGGTGCCGCCGATGCACGACACCGACATCGACACGCTGTACTCGCTGCTCCTTGGCCAGGCGACGCTGCCGTCCAGCTCGCGTACCCCGCTGATCGAGTTCGCCGACGGCAACCCGCTCTACGCCCAGGAGTACGCCCGGATGCTGCTGGACGGCGGCCTGCTCGACGCGGTCGGTCCGACACCCCGCCTCGACCTCGACGGCGGCGCGGAGATGCCCCGCACCGTGCAGGCGGTCATCGCCAACCGGCTCGACCTGCTGGACCCGGCCGACCGGGCGGTGCTCCAGGCCGCCGCCGTGGTCGGCGTGGTGTTCTGGGCCGCGCCGGTGGCGATGGCGCTGGGGCGTCCGGTGGAGTGGGTGGAGCGCGCGCTGGACCGCCTGCAACGTCGCGACCTGGTGTACGAGCAGAGCACGTCGACGATGCCCGGCCAGCCCGAGTACCGGTTCCGGCACATCCTGGTGCGCGACGTCTGCTACCAGCGGCTGCCCAGGGCCGAGCGGGTGCTGCGCCACCAACGCACCGCCGACTGGATGGCGCAGCTCACCGACGGCCGGCAGTACGACCTGGCCGAGGTGCTGGCCAACCATCGCTGGGCGGCACACGAGATCGCCAGGACCGTCGGGTTGGACACCGCCCCCTACGCCCCGCCGGCGCGGGCCGCGCTGCACCGGGCGGCCCGCCGGGCGTACGAGCTGCACGCGCTGGACACCGCCGCCGCGCTGGTCGGCCGGGCGCTGGCCCTGGACGTCGGGCCGGACCCGGCGCTGGAGCTGTTCGACGCCGAGCTGGCGTTCTATCGGGACGGGGACGCCTTCCTGGTGGCGGGGGGCACGGACACCCTGACCCGGCTGGCCGAGCGGCTCACCACCAGCGGCGACCGGACGGGGGCGGCCCGCGCCTGGACGCTGCTCGCCACCGCCGCGTGGAGTCGCGCCGACCGCTCGACGACCCTGCACTTCCTGGACCAGGCGATCGGCATCTACAGCGACCTACCGGACAGTCAGGAGAAGGCGAGCGCCCTGCTGGAGTTGGCCCGGGTGCACATGCTGAACGCGGAGACCGAACCGGCGTGCACCGCGGCGCGGGCGGCGGAGTCCCTCGCCGAGCGGCTCCAGCTGCGCGAGGTCCAGGCCAACGCGCGGATCACCCTGGCCGTGGCGCGCTACCTGGCCGGCTCCGCCGAGGCGTTCCCGGAGCTGGCGGAGGTGACCGAGCACTGCCGGGTGGAGCGACTCACCAGTCGGCGCCGGGCGGTGCAGAACCTCGCCTGGGCGTTGCAGGAGGAGGGCGACCTGGCCGGCTCGGCCCGGTTGGTCGACGAGCAGCTCACCCTCGACCTGGGCGGCGAGCACAGCCTGGCCACCAGCTTCGCCGACCAGTGGGCGCGGTCGTACTACGCGGGTGACTGGACGGCGGCGCTGGCGATGGCGGCGGAGTCGACCCGACGGCCGACCGCCGAGTGGGACCTGCACATCGTGGCGGTCTCGGGTTGGATGCGCGGGCTGGCCGGAGCCGAGCTGGTCGGACCCGACGGGCCCGACGAAACTGCGGGGCCGGCCGCAACGGGTGGGGATCTGGTCGAGCAGGCGCTAGTCGCGGCGCGGCGCACCGGTTTCCACCGGGTGCTGCGCTCCACCCTGGCGCACGCCGCCCTCTGCCGGGCGGTGCAGGGCCGCCGCGACGAGGCGATGGCGCTGCTCACCGAGCTGGACGACGACTGGCAACGGACCCGGATGATTCCGTTCGCGGAGTGGGTGCCGGCCGTCGGGCACGTCGCCGGGGTGCTCGGCGCGGACGCGGCCCGGCTGGTCCGGCAACTGCTCGACCGGGCGCCCCGGATGACTCCGTGGGCTCACGCGGCCGGTCAGGTCGCCGACGCCACGTTGGCCCGGCACGCCGGGGACGCCTCGACCGCGGCGAACCTGCTGCGCTCGGCGGCGGCGAGCTACGCCCGGATGACCGACGTGACCGACGAGATCATCACGCTGGCGCTGGCCATCGGCCCGCTGGCCGAGACCGACCCACCCGCCGCTGCGGCGACCCGCGCCCGCCTGCACGACTTCGCCACCCGTCACCGCGCGCCCGCCCTGCTCCACCTGCCCTGACCGCCGACCGGGCCGGCCCGGCGGTGGCTCAGGCGGCCAGCGGCGTCGGGACGGGCTGCTTGAGCTTCTGGGCGTAGACGTCCACGTACTCCCGACCGGAGAGCTCCATCAACTCGTACATGATCTCGTCGGTGACCGCGCGCTCGACGAACCGGTCGCCGGCCAGCCCGGCGTAGCGGGAGAAGTCCAGCGGCGTCCCGAACCGGATCCTCACCCGGTCGATCTTGGGGATGAGCTTGCCCGGCGGCTGGATCTCGTCGGCGTTGAGCATGGCCACGGGCACCACCACCGCGCCGCTCTCCAGGGCGAGCCGGGCCACCCCGGTCTTGCCCCGATAGAGCCGCCCGTCCGGGGAGCGGGTGCCCTCGGGGTAGATGCCGGCCACTCCCCCGGCCCGCAGCACCTGCAACTGGGTGTCCAGGGCGGCGCGCGCGGCCCGGCCACCGGAGCGGTCCACCGGAATCGTGCCGGTGCCGACGAAGAACATCTTGGTCAGCCAGCCCTTGATCCCCTTGCCGGTGAAGTACTCGGCCTTGGCGACGAAGGTGACCTTCCGGGCGGTGATCAACGGTGTGAAGATCGAGTCGGAGAAGGAAAGGTGGTTGCTCGCCAGGATCACCGGGCCGGTCGCCGGCACGTTGCGCAGGCCCTCCACCTGCGGGCGGAAGATCAGTTTGAGCAGCGGACCGAGGATGACGTACTTCAGCAGCCAGTAGAGCACCGGCGTCCTTTCCCGTGGTGTGCCCGCGACAGCGCCAGCCGTCGTCGCCGACGAGCCTACGAAGCGAGCGCTCTCACCACAACGGACGACGTTCGGGGGCCGAGGTATCGCCGGCCGCGATCACCGAGATCGCACTTGTCGCGCAAGAACGGACAAAGGAGCCGCGCCGCGACCTGCGGGAGCAGCCGTGACTTTGGAAGACGCGACACAACGCACTCCCGGAACCATGCCCTGACGTGTCACGATTCAGAGCACGGCGTGCGGACGGGCGCCGAAGGGCAGCGGTGGCCGCGCCGGAAGGCGCGTTAAGGGGGATGTCCGGGTGTCAGCGGGTGGGGCCCGCCGGGGACGGCGGGACAACGGGCTCGACGCGAACGAGTATGCCGTCGTCGGCGACGTCGATCCGCGCGTCGGTGAACACCTGCTCGACGTGCTGGCCGCCGGCGGGATTGCCGCCTACCTCCAGCCCTCCGCCGACCTCAACCCGGTCACCCGCACCACCACCGTGCCGGCCCGGCCGGTCGACCGGCTCTACGTCGACCGCTCGCACCTGACCACCGCCCGGGACTACCTGACCCAGCTCGCCGACGAGACCGCTCCGGAGCAGCCACCGGCTCGCGACGAGCCGGACATCGACGCCGAGTGGGCGCGGATCGTGGCGGGCTTCCACACCACCTCCACGCCCGGTGACCACCCGTGGCCAGCCTCGGAGGACGTGGACGAGCGGGACAACCGGGACGAGTCGACCTCCGGGCCGCTGACCCGCTCCGGCACCGACGAGCCCGGTCCGACCGCCACCGACGTTCGCCGGCTGCCGTCCGCGACGGACATCTCCGGGATCTCAGTGGGGCGCGGCACCCGACCGGACGAGCCGTCGCTGCTGGACGGGTTGGACACCTTCGGCGCCGACCTGCCCGACGACGAGGACGACGAGGGTTACCATCCGCCGCCACCACCACCGCTGCCGCGGGTCAGCAAGTACGCGGTGATCGGCGTGCTCGGGGTGGTCGTCGGGTTCGTGCTGTTCCTCTTCCCGTGGCTGCTCCCGATCGACCGCTCCGCGGTGACGCTGTTCGGGTTCACCGGCATCCTGGCCGGTTTCGTCACGCTGATCTGGCGGCTGCGCCCCGGCGACGATGACGAGGACGACCCGGACAACGGCGCCGTCGTCTGAGGGTCGGCCCGCATCCCGGGACAGCAGCGCCCCGCCATGGGCGTAACAGTGGTGTAACTTACTGTCAGTAGGAATACCGCTGTACGTCACTTCCCCCGCTGACTGACCGGTTTTTCCTTGCTCGCGGCGGTCAGTCCTCTGCTGATCGGAATGCCCGAGATGCGACAGAGTTCTCTCGTGGTGGTGGCCAACCGCCTCCCCATCGACGACAATCAGGCCCCCGACGGGGCCTGCGAGTGGCGGCGCAGCCCGGGCGGGTTGGTCAGCGCACTGCACCCGCTCCTACGGCACACACCGGCGACCTGGGTCGGCTGGGCCGGTGGCATCGGTCCGGCCCCCGCCCTGCCGGACGTGGACGGCGTGCGGATGCACACCGTCGCGCTCAGCCCGGAAGACCTGCGCGACCACTACGAGGGGTTCGCCAACGCCACCCTCTGGCCGCTCTACCACGACTCCGTGGAGCAGCCGCAACACCACCGCCGCTGGTGGGAGGCGTACCAGCGGGTCAACCAGCGCTTCGCCGAGGCGACCGCGGAGGTGGCCGAGCCGGGCGGGGTGGTCTGGGTACAGGATTACCACCTGCAACTGGTCCCCGGCCTGCTGCGCGCGCTCCGCCCGGACCTGCGCATCGGGTTCTTCCTGCATGTGCCGTTCCCGCCGCCGGAGCTGTTCATGCAACTGCCCCGCCGGGCCGAGTTGTTGCGCGGCATGCTCGGCGCCGACCTGGTCGGCTTCCAGCGGGTGCAGGCGGCGCACAACTTCGCCCAGTTGGTGACCCGGGTGCTGGAGCTGCCGGCCACCGACCGGCGGATCGGCATCGACGACCGGGTCGTCCGCATCGGCGCCTTCCCGGTCTCCATCGACACCGCCGAGATGGCCGCGCTCGCCGACCGTCCGGACGTGGCCGCCCGGGCCCACCGGCTCCGTCAGGACCTCGGCGATCCCCGGCAGGTCGTCCTCAGCGTGGACCGGATGGACTACACCAAGGGGATCGAGCAGCGCCTCAAGGCGTACAGCGAGTTGCTCGCCAGCGGCGACGTCAAGGTCCGCGACACGGTGCTGGTGCAGGTCGCCATGCCGAGCCGGGAACGCGTCGGCCAGTACCAGATCCTGCGCGAGCGCATCGAACGCGAAGTCGGCCGGATCAACGGCGAGTTCGGCCGGGTCGGTGAGCCAGCGATCCACTACCTCACCCAGCCCTTCGACCGGGCCGAACTGGCAGCGCTCTACCGGGTCGCCGACGTGATGGCGGTGACCCCGTTGCGCGACGGAATGAACCTGGTCGCCAAGGAGTACGTGGCTGCGCGGGTCGACGACACGGGCGCACTGCTGCTCAGCGAGTTCGCCGGCACCGCCGCCGAGCTGTCCCAGGCGTACCTGGTCAACCCGCACGACCTGGAAGGGCTCAAGCAGGGCCTGCGTGAGGCGCTGCGGGCCGACCCGGCCGACACCACCCAGCGGATGCGGGCCATGCGCGCCCACCTGCACCAGCACGACATCCGGGCCTGGGCCCGCTCCTATCTGCGCGCCCTGGACGACGGCGGCGGCCTGATCAGTCGCCTGACCAGCACCGACACCGTCTCCGACGGCGCCGCTCGGGTGCCCCGGCCGGCCACCCCGGCCGGCAGCCCGGCCGTCCACCAGGCCGGCGGCTGACCGCCGGCGGCCTGGCCGCTCAGTGCGCCACCGGCTCCTTCTCCAGCCAGTCCAGGATCGCGTCGATCGGCTCCGCCCACCGCGCGTCCAGCATCAGGTCGTGGCCCATCCCGGGAAAGAGCAGCGGGGCCGACCCGTACCGGCGGGCGACCCGGGTCAACGTCGACGCCGGCACCACCCGGTCGTCCGGGCTGCCCAGCACCAACACCGGGGGCGCGCCCACGGCCGGCTCGGCCTCCGGCTCACCCAGCAGCGCCCACTGCGCCCGCCGACCCGCCCGTCCGAGGCGTCCGACATACCGCCGGGCCTCCTCGTCGGGCAACTCGCGGCTGAACAACTGCCCCCGGTTGAGCCGCAACGGCCCGCCGAACACCGCCGGCAACGTGCCCGCGGGGTTGCGGCGCAACGCCGCGCCCAGCACTCCCCAGCCGCCGAAGACCGGCGCCACCAGCACCGCGCCCCGCGCCGGGTAGCGGGCCAACGCGTGTGCCACCACCAGGGCCCCGGCGCCGTGCCCCACCAGCACCGCCTGCCGCGGCAGGCTCGCGGCCACCTGGACCACGTCGTGGGCGTACGCCCGCAGCGTCGCCTCCGGCGCCGGCTCGCTGCCACCGTGCCCACGCAGGCTCACCGCGTACGCCGGGAACCCCCGCGACGCCACGTGACCCAACCAGTGCTCGGCGAACGCCCACGCGCCGTGCCCGAACCCGGGTACGAACAGCAGCGGCGGACGCCCCTCCTCCAGCTCGGGGACCGCGCTGAGCACCTCCCGCCGGGCCGGCCGGACCGGCCGGGACCACTCCCGACCCCGCATGATCCGCAGCTCACTACTCGCGCTCACCGTGCCAGCCTTTCGTTCGCGACTGCGGGGCTCGCAAGCTCACTCCTCGCGCTCACTTGCCCTCCAGCTCGACCAGGGCGCGTTGGATGGCGCGCAGATAGTCGGCGTGCCCGACCTCGAACCAGTGCCGGCTGCTGTCCTTGACCGGCCCGGAGTACCGCTCCCCCGCCCGGTCCCGCACGCGCTGCGCGAACGCCGTGGCCCGTTCCGGCCGGTCCCGACGGGCCTGGAGCAGCCGGGCGAAGAGCACAGTCTGCCAGTGCGACAGGGTGAACAGCCCGGAGTCCGGTTGCAGCAGGCCGGCGACGGCCAGGGTCGGATGCCCCGGGGTGAACGCGTTGAGCCACAGCGTGGGCCGGCCGGCGCCCGCGCTGTCGCCGAACACCGACGCGTCGAGGAACTCGAAGCGCGGCAGGTAACCGGTGGCGAAGACGACCACCTCGGGGTCGATCTCGCGGCCGTCGGCCAACTCCACGGCGTACGGGTGGAACCGGGCGACGTCCGGCACCGGGCCGATCGCCCCGTGGCCCACGTAGTAGACGAGCTGACTGTTCGCGATCGGGTGCGTCTCGTACACCCGGTGGTCGGGCTTGGGCAGCCCGAAGCGGGTCAGGTCGCCGACGGTCAGCCGCAGCGTCCAGTGGTAGAGCCACTGCCGCACCCGTAGCGGCACCCGCAGCGCCAACAGGCTGTCGTTGACCTGGTCGGCGGGGCGGCCGAGCACGTACTTCGGCGCGTACCAGTAGCCCCGGCGGGTGGAGTGCCAGCAGCGCGACGCCTGCTGGGCGGCCTCGACGGCGATGTCGCAGCCGGTGTTGCCGGCACCGACCACCAGCACCCGCTTGCCGCGCAGCTGCGCCGGGTCCTTGTAGGACGAGGCGTGCATGATCTCGCCGCGGAACTGCTCAAGGCCCTCGTAGCGGGGCAGCTTCGGCGACCAGTTGTGGCCGTTGGCGATCACCACGGCGGCGTACCGGGCGGTGCGTTCGGGGCCGTACCCGCCGGTGGAGCGGGTGGTCACGTCCCACCGGTCCCCCTCGACGGGCTCGACCCGGATCACCTCGGTGCCGAACCAGATGTGCGAACGCAGGTCGAAGTGGTCGGCGTACCGCTCGAAGTAGGACAGCAGCTGACCGTGGTGCGGGTAGTCCGGCCAGGAGTCCGGCATCGGGAAGTCGGGGAACTGGGTGAACGGCTTCGACGAGATCAGGTGGGTGCTGGCGTACACCGGGCTGCGGTCGTGCCGCCAGTTCCAGGCGCCGCCGACGCCCGTCTCCCGCTCGTAGCAGTCCACGCCGAACCCGTGCTCACGCAGGTTCTTGATGGCCGTCAGGCCGCTGGCCCCGGCCCCGATGACGCAGACGGTGTCGCCCCGGTCGGAGACCGGGCGGCCGTCGCTGTTCGCCGTGGGCGAGGTCGCCTCCGGGTCGGGCCGGCCGTGGTCGGTGGAGGTGGACACCGGGGACATCTCCTTTGGTACGGCAGGCGTGCCGGTCGCCGCGAAATCCTCTCTACAACCGGGCCGGATGTCCAGTCCTGGACCGGATGCGCCGACGGTCGTGCCGGGGTCGGGGGTCAGTCGGTGGCGGGCAGCAGCAGGTCGACCAGGACCGGGAAGTGGTCGCTGGCCCGGCGGGTCTGCGGGGTGTCCACCACGTCGTAGTCGACCACTGTGATCCGCGAGTCGACGAAGAGCGCGTCGATGCGTCGGCGCGGGTCGGCGCAGGAGTAGGTGAGCCGCTCGGCCCGGTCGGCCGCCACCGCCGCGTCGGTCAACCCCCGCGACACTGTGGCCCAGGCAGGGCCGTCCGGACCCTCGTTGAGGTCCGCCCCGGCCAGCACCGGGCTGGTCGCCGCGTCCAGGCCACGTTTGAACTCGGTGGCCTGGGAGGGCCGCTCGGCCGGGTCGGTGGACAGGTGCGAGCCGGCGAGGGTGAACCGGGCGTCACCGACCCGGCAGTCGGCGTACGCGGCGCCGCGCAGGTGCCGGCCGGGGGTCAGCGGAAAGCGCTGGCAGCGGGTGCCGAGCACCTGGACCCGCAGGCTGGTCAGGAGCAGGTTGCCCAGGGCGGGCAGCCCACCGGCGGCCACCACCAGACCGAACGACTCGGCCAACGTGGCGGACTTCTGCCGCCACCGGAACCGGCGCGGCCCCTCCTGCACGATCACCACGTCCGGCGTCGCGGCACGAACCACCGCCGCCAGCGCGGCGGTGTCGTCGCGCTGGCTGTGGATGTTGTACGACACCACGCGCAGCGGCACACCCATCCCGGACCGCCTCAGATCCGCCGGGCCAGGTCAGCGGCGCCGATCACCCCGGCGCTGTTGCCCAGCTCCGCTGGGAGCACCTCGGCCACCGGCAGGCGACCGCGCTGGGCGAGCGCGTCGAGGTACGAGCGGCGGGTGGGACCGAGCAGCAGGTCACCGGCGTCGATCACGCCGCCGCCGACCACCAGGGTCTGCGGGTCGAGGATCTGCGCCATGTCGGCGAGGCTGGTGCCCAGCCACCGACCGATCTGGGCGAACGCCTCGGCGGAGACCGGGTCGCCACCCTGCGCGGCGGCGGTCACCATCGGGCCGGTGATCGCCTCGGCCTCACCGCCGGCCAGCTTCAGCAGGGCGGTGGCCCGGTTGGGCTCCTGCCGGGCGCCGGCCCGGGCGAACCGGACCAGGGCGCTGCCGCTGGCGTACTGCTCGATGCAGCCCAGCCGGCCGCAGCCGCACTGGTGCCCGTCCGGCACGGCCAGCATGTGGCCCAGCTCCGCGGCGATGCCGTGCGCGCCGCGCATCAGGTCGCCACCGAGGACGATGCCGCCGCCCACACCGGTGCCGATGGTGAACATGATCATCGAGTCGTCGGCGTCGCGGGCCGCGCCGTAGCGGAACTCGGCCCACGCGGCGACGTTCCCGTCGTTCTCCACGATCACCGGCAGCCCGACTGCCTCGCTGACGTACTCGCGCAGCGGTTCGTCACGCCAGGCCAGGTTGGGAGCGAAGAGCACAGTCGAACGGCCGGCGTCGATCCACCCGGCCGCGCCGATGCCGACGGCCTCGATGGTCCGCCCGGTAGCCAGCTCGCCGACCAACTCGATGATGACGTCGCGGGTCTTGGCCACGTCATCGGCGGGAGTGTCCCGTCGGGTCTGCACGAGGACCGTGCCGGTGTCGTCCACGACACCGCCGGCCACCTTCGTGCCACCGACGTCGACTCCGATGGTCAGCGTCACCGCTACCGCCCCCCTCTGCTGTGCTGTCCGGCCCAGGTTCCGGCCCAGTGCCGGTCCGGGTCGGAAGGTCCCGCGCTCAGGCGCCGTCGCCCGATGCTTCCGCGTCGGCGTCATCGGGCACCCGCGAGGCGGGCACCACGGAACGGGTGGTCGGTGCCGGTACGGTCGCCGTCCCGGCCTCGTCGACGGGTGGTACGGCGGCCGGGGCGAGTGGGTCCGCCGTCCGGGTGGCGACCGACCAGACATCCCGCTCCGGCGCCGGCTGAGAATCATGCCCGGTACGGGTGGCATCGCGCCACACGTGGTCGTCGACGGTCGCGGTGGGCGGGGCGCTCGGGGGTGGCTCGGGGGGCACGTCGTCGGTGCTCGCGGCGGGTGCCGGCGCGGGCGGGGTGGTCGGCTCGGCGGCCGGCGCGGTGGGGCTCGGCGTGGACGGTTCCGGCGGGGAGAACGCGCGGAGCAGGCTGGCGACGCCCGCGGCGAGGTCACCGGCGCCGGTCGCGAGCCGTTCGGCGAATTCCGGACTCGGATCCCGCAACGCGGCGATGCCCCGACAGACCGGGCAGACGCAGCATTCGGCCGAACCGGTGGCGAAAGCACCACCGGCGCCGGAGCGGGCGTCCGGGCCCGCGCTGTGACCGAGGACACCGGACAGCATCCCGCCCAACGAGCCGAACGCGCCGCCCGCCGAGCCGGCGGAGGCCAGTCGCGCCCCTGCCAGCAGGGTGGCGACCAGCCGCTCCGCCTCTTCCCGGGCCGAACCCGGATCCGTTCCGCCCACCGTCGGCTCCTCTACCGTGCCACCGGACACGTCACTGCGCCGCACCGGTTGCTTCTACCCGGCGCTTGAGCTGCTTCAACGCGGTGTCCATGATCATCTTCTCGGCTTTGCGCCGAAACATCCCGAGCATGCCGACCGACAGGTCGACCTCCAGCGTGTAGGTCACCGTCGTGCTGCCGTCCGGGTTACCCACCAGGTCGTACGAACCACGCTGGGCCTTCTGCATCTTCGAGGGGGCGACCAGGTGCCACTCGATCCGGGACAGATCCTCGGCGTACTCGTAGGCGAGCACGTACTCGTCGGCCATCACCCCGGCGTCGATGGTGAAATGCACCTGACTGGCGTAGCCGTCCTCGTACTCCTCGACGACCTCGGCGCGACGCACCGCGTCGGTCCACTCCGGGTAGCGCGCGAAGTCGCAGATGACCGCCGTCACCCGATCCGGTGCGGCGCCGATAATGATCGACTGGGTGGAGGAGTCCGCCATGGGGGGAGGCTACCTGCCTCCTGGTTGTCTCACCCCGACCGCCCGCCGGGTAGGTTTCGACACATGCCGACGCCACGGCGGCGGCCGGCCCAACCAGTGCGAGCACGAAGGAGTGCAGGTGCGCGAGTTCTCCGTCCCGCCGATCGTCACCGTTGGCGACGCGGCCAACCTCACCGATCCGGTCTGGGACAACGCCGAAGTCGCGCCCGACACCGTCCAGTTCGCCCGACCCACCCCACGCGCCGACGGCACCGTCACCGAATGGACCGAGGTGACCTGCCTCCAGTTCCGCGACGAGGTGGCCGCCGTGGCCCGCGGGCTGATCGCCGCCGGCATCGAGCCCGGTGCCCGGGTCGGGCTGATGAGCCGCACCCGCTACGAGTGGACGCTGCTCGACTACGCCATCTGGGCCGTCGGCGCGGTGACCGTGCCGATCTACGAGACGTCCAGCGCCGAGCAGGCCGCGTGGATCCTCGAGGACTCCAACGCGGTCGCCGTCGTGGTGGAGAGCGAGGCGCACGCCGCCCTGATCGCCGGCGTCCGGCACCGGCTGCCCGAGCTGGGCCAGGTCTGGCAGATCGACCTCGGCGGGGTCGACGAGCTGGTCACCACCGGCGCCACGGTCGAGCTGGCCGAGGTTGAGCGGCGACGCAAGGCCGTCCGCGCCGGCGACCTGGCCACGATCATCTACACCAGCGGTACCACCGGCCGCCCCAAGGGCTGCGTGCTCACCCACCGCAACATGTACGCCGACATCGCCAACGCGGTGCCGGTGCTGCCGAACCTGTTCAACGCCGGCGCGAGCACCCTGCTCTTCCTCCCGCTGGCGCACGCCTTCGCCCGACTCATCCAGATCGGCGTCGTGCAGGCGCGAGCCACCATGGCGCACTGCGCCGACACCAAGAACCTGGTCGCCGAGCTACAAGCGTTCCGGCCGACCTTCGTGCTCTCCGTACCCCGGGTGTTCGAGAAGGTCTACAACGCCGCCAAGCAGAAGGCCGAGGCGGACGGCAAGGGCGGCATCTTCGCCCGCGCCGAGCAAGTCGCCATCGCGTACAGCGAGGCGCTGGAGACCCCGGGCGGCGCGGGCCTGGCGCTTCGCGCCCAGCACGTGGTCTTCGACCGGCTGGTCTACCGCAAGCTGCGCGCCGCGCTCGGCGGACGGTGCCGGGACGCGATCTCCGGCGGCGCGCCACTCGGCGCCCGGCTCGGCCACTTCTTCCGGGGCATCGGCGTGACGGTCCTGGAGGGCTACGGCCTCACCGAGACCTCGCCCGCCGCCGCCGCGAACCTGCCCAGCGGCACCCGGATGGGCACCGTCGGCCGCCCGCTGCCCGGCGTGACAGTGCGGATCGAGGACGACGGCGAGATCCTGATCTCCGGCGAGCTGATCTTCCAGGGTTACTGGCGCAACGAGACCGCGACGGCCGAGACGATCAGCGCCGACGGCTGGTTCCGCACCGGCGACCTGGGCCAGCTCGACTCCGACGGCTACCTGAGCATCACCGGCCGCAAGAAGGAGCTGATCGTCACCGCCGGCGGCAAGAACGTCGCCCCGGCGGTGCTCGAGGACCTGGTCCGGGCGCACCCGTTGATCAGCCAGTGTGTCGTGGTCGGTGACCGGAAGCCGTTCATCGCGGCGCTGGTCACCGTCGACGAGGAGGCGCTGCCGACCTGGCTGGAGAACGCAGGGATGCCCCTCGACACCCCTGTCGAGCAGTTGCGCGAGCACGAGGGCCTCCGCAAGGAGATCCAGGCGGCGGTCGACGCCGCGAACCAGGCCGTGTCGAAGGCGGAGGCGATCAAGGTGTTCCGGGTCCTGCCCCACGACTTCACCGAGGCGACCGGCGAGCTGACCCCGTCGCTCAAGGTCAAGCGCCAGGTTGTCCACAAGACGTACGCGGCGGAGATCGCCGATATCTACCGAGGCTGACTACCATCCGTCACGTGCCCGCATCCACAGCCACCGCCCCGCACCCGCATCCCCTCGCCGCGGCCGCCCGCGTGGTGATGCTGGCGCTGATCGCCATCCTGACCCTGTTCGCCACCCGCGACGTCACCCAGCTGTGGTGGATCGCGCTGCTGGCGGTGGCCGGGCTGCCGTCGCTGCTGGCACCGCAGCACCGGCTGGTCGGCCCGCTGAGCCGGGTGGCCGAGGTGGTGGTGCTGGGGCTGGCAGCGAGCCACGTCGCCGCGGTGGCGTCCATCGGCGGCACTGTCGACGGCCTGGGCGCGTCGGCGGTGCTGCCCTATCTGGCGGTCCCGGTGACAGTCACCGCGCTGCGCCGCCGCTTCCCGGAGGGCGCCGCGCTGCTCGTGGTCACCGCCGCCACCCTGCTGCTCAGCGGCGCGTTGACCCGGGTCGACGGTGGTCTCCAGCTCGGCCAGCTGGGTTACCTCGCGGTCTGCGCGCAGTGGCTGATCCTGGCGGCGCTGGGGCTCTACGCGGCCGGCACGCTGCACCGGGTGATGGCGGTCCGCGGTGAGGGCAAACCTCAGCCGTACGCCGAGGCCACCCGGCTGCTGACCCAGCTGCGGACGGTGGCCCGGCAGCTGCCCGGGGCGACCCTGGACCCGGGCGGCATCTCCGAGCACCTGCTGGAGGAGCTGCGCACGGTGGCCCGCGCGGACCGGGGCGCGGTGCTGTCGGCCAGCGGCGGAGGTCGCCTCGTGGTGCTCGCCCAGGCCGGCGTCGACCGGGTGGACTGGGAGACGACGCTGGACGCGGACTCCGCGATCGCCGACGCCTGGGCCACCCAGCAGGCCACCACGGCCGCCCGGTCGCAGTCCCGCTCGCACCGCGGCGGCGACGTGTCCGCGCTGATCATTCCGCTGGTCGCCGGGGTGCGCACGGTGGGGCTGGTGGTGCTGGAGGCGGACGCCGCGCACGCGTACCCGCCGCCGGTGGTGTCCCGGGTGACCGCGCTGACCCGCCCGGCCGCGCTGCGGCTGGAGGCTGCGCTGCTCTTCGACGAGGTCCGCTCGCTGGCCACCAACGAGGAGCGGCAGCGGCTGGCCCGGGAGATCCACGACGGGGTGGCCCAGGAGCTGGTGATGGTCGGCTACGGCATCGACAACGCCCTGGCCACCGTCTTCGACGACGCCGACGAGACCGCCGAGGCCCTGCGTACGCTGCGCGGCGAGGTGACCCGGGTGATCCAGGAGCTGCGGCTGAGCCTCTTCGAGCTGCGCAGCGAGGTGGACCGGCAGGGTGGGTTGGCCGCGGCGATCGCCGAGTACGCGCGCACCGTGGGCGCGTCCGGAGGGCTGCGGGTGCACCTCTCGCTGGACGAGTCCACCGCCCGACTGCCGGCCGCCACCGAGGCCGAGTTGCTGCGCATCGCGCAGGAGGCGGTGACCAACGCGCGCAAGCACGCCGGGGCGTCGAATTTGTGGGTCACGTGTGAGGTCGACCCCCCGTACGCGCAAATAGAAGTGTCGGATGACGGTCAGGGGATGGCTGACCAGCGCCCGGACGGGCGGTACGGTCTTGCGATCATGGCCGAGAGGGCGGAACGTATCCGGGGCCGGTTGGAGATCAGGCCGCGGCAACCCAGCGGCACGACCGTGGCGGTGGTTCTCGGCACCTCGGCCCGGCGCGATAACGTGCGCGGCAGCGCAGCACCAGAAGGGGAGTAACCCGAGGATGACCACAAGTCCGATACCGGCCACCCGTACCAAGGTCCTCCTTGTCGACGATCATGACCTGATTCGCAAGGGTTTGCGGCACGCCTTCGAGCGCGACCGCCAGTTCGAGGTCGTCGGTGAGGCGGCCACGGCGGCGGAGGGGGTACGCCAGGCCGGCGCCTTGCAGCCGGACGTGGTGATCATGGATCTGCGGCTGCCCGACGGCAGCGGCCTGGAGGCCACCCGCGCACTGCGTAAGTCCAGCGCGTCGATGGGCATCGTGGTGCTGACCATGTACGCCGGCGACGACCAGCTCTTCGGCGCCCTGGAGGCCGGCGCGAGCGCCTTCGTGCCGAAGACCGCTCCGGCCGACGAGGTGGTGGCCGCCGCACGGCACGCCGCCTCCTCCCCCAGCGCGTTCACCGCGGCCGACCTGGCCGAGGCGATGAAGCGCCGGCTCGCCCCGTCCGGCCCGCAGTTGTCTCCGCGGGAGGGGCAGGTGCTGCGGCTGCTCGCCGACGGGATGAGCGTGGCGGGCATCGCCAAGCAGTTGTTCGTCAGCGAGTCCACGGCGAAGACGCACATCTCGAAGCTCTACGAGAAGCTCGGCGCGGCCAACCGGGCTCAGGCCCTGATGACCGCGCTCCGGCTGGGCCTGCTCGAGGCACCGGACGCACCGAAGTTCTGACCTGCCCCCGCTCGTCGAGCGGGACGACGCGACCGACGGTCCGCGCCAGCTTCGGCCGGCGCGGACCGTCGCGCATCGACCGACGTCGGCGGGCAACCTTCGGCGCGCTATGGTCTGGCGTGCGTGGCGGGTGCACAATACCCGCGCGGGCGACGATGCTCGCGTCGCAGATTCGAGGGGTGAAACGCATGCAGCGGCCGGACTGGGCACCCGACACCATCGACATCGAGCGCCCGAGCGTCGCGCGGATGTACGACTACTACCTCGGCGGCTCGCACAACTTCGCCGCCGACCGGGCCGCGGCGCAGGCGATGGTCGCCGCGGTGCCCGAGGCGCCGTTGATGGCCCAGGCCAACCGGGCGTTCCTGCGCCGGGCCGTGCACCACCTCGCCGACGCCGGGATCCGACAGTTCCTGGACATCGGTTCGGGCATCCCGACCGTCGGCAACGTGCACGAGATCGCCCAGCAGCTCGACCCGCAGTCGCGAGTGGTCTATGTGGACGTTGACCCGGTGGCGGTGGCGCACAGCCGCGAGATCCTCGCCGGCAACGAGCGGGCCGCGGTCGTGCAGGAGGACCTGCGTAACCCGGAGGCGATCCTGGCCCATCCGGACGTCCGCAAGCTGCTCGACCTGAGCCAACCGGTGGCCGTGATGGTCGTGGCCGTCCTGCACTTCGTCTCCGACGACGACCGGCCGGCGGAGCTGCTGCGGACGCTGCGGGACGCGTTGGCGCCCGGCAGCTACCTGGTGCTGTCACAGGCCAGCGACGACGGGCGCAGCGAGGACGAACGCGCCGAGGCGGAGCGGGTCTACCGGCGCACCGACAACCCGCTGTGGGTGCGCAGCCGTGCCGAGCTGACCGCGCTCTTCGACGGCTTCGAGCTGCTCGACCCCGGCGTGGTGTGGGTACCCGAGTGGCGACCGGACACTCCGGAGAGCGCGGAGGACGCCGAGCGCGCGGTCTTCATGGGCGGCGTCGGGCGCCTCGGTGACTGAGTCGCCCGGGGCGACCCCCTGCCCGGGGACGTTCGCCCGGGCCTGGGCGAAGGCGGTCTCCGGCACCAGCTATCTACCGATGACCCAGGCCCAGTTGGAGTCCCTGCTGGACCGGCTCACCGGGCAACTGGCCGGGGCGTTGCTCACTGAGCCGTTCGACCTGCGTGCCGGGCACCGGGTCGGCGCCGAGCTGGTCGCCGCGCACATCGCTTCCGCCGAAGGGCTGGGTCGTACCGTCGAGGTCATCCAGCTCCGCCTGGTGCGCGACCTGGGGTTGGTGGCCGAGGACGTCGAGGACCGGATGGCCCGGCTGCTGGCGGCGGTGGCGACCGGCTACGCCCGCGCGCTGCGCGACCGGACGCTCGACGAGCAGGAGTCGATCCGCCGCGCCGCCATGCGGGCCCGCACCCAGGCCGAGCGGGCGCTGCGGGCCAGCGAGGCCCGGTTCCGGCATCAGGCCACCCACGACCCGCTCACCGGCCTGCCCAACCGGACGCTGTTCACCGAGCGGCTCGCCGCGGCGCTCAACGAACCGGGCCGGGGCGCGCAGCGGGTCGGGGTGTGCTTCCTGGACCTGGACCGCTTCAAGGTGGTCAACGACACGCTGGGGCACCAGATCGGTGACCTGTTGCTGGCCACGGTGGCCGAGCGGCTGCGCAAGGCCATGGGTGAGCACCTGGTGGCCCGGCTCGGCGGCGACGAGTTCGTCATCCTGGTGGAACACACCGCCGGCACCGACGACATGGTGGCGGTGGCCGAGACCGCGCTCGCCGCGGTAGGCACACCGGCCCTGGTCGACGGGCACGAGCTGCAGATCTCGGCGAGCATCGGCATCGTCGAGCGCCAGGTGGCCGGGGCCAACCCCACGGACCTGATGCGGGCCGCCGACAGCACCCTGCACTGGGCGAAGTCCGCCGGTGGGGCGCGCTGGTCGCTCTACGACGCCGAACGCAACCAACGTGAACTGGCCCGCTACGCGCTCTCCGCGGCCATTCCGGCGGCGTTGGAGCGGGGCGAGTTCTACCTCGACTACCAGCCGCTGACCTCACTGCGCGACGGCAGCCTGGTCGGCGTGGAGGCGCTGGTCCGCTGGCGGCACCCCGAGTTGGGGGTGCTGCGCCCGGACAGCTTCATCGGGTTGGCCGAGGAGACCGGCCTGATCGTCCAGCTGGGCGGTTGGGTGTTGGCCGAGGCGTGCCGCGAGGCCGAGGCGTGGTCGGCCGGGGGTGCCGCCGCGCCCTTCGTCAGCGTCAACCTCGCGGTACGGCAGGTGCACCGGCCCGGGTTGGTGCAGGAGGTCCGTGCGCTGCTGCGGCAGACCGGCCTGCCACCGGAGCGGCTCCAACTGGAGATCACCGAGAGCACGATGATGAGCACCGCAGAGGAGCCGGTCCGCGCCCTGCGGGTCCTTGCCGACCTCGGGGTGCGCATCGCCATCGACGACTTCGGCACCGGCTACAGCAACCTGGCGTACCTGCGGGACCTGCCGGTGACCGAACTGAAGGTGGCCGGGGAGTTCGTGGCTGGCCTGCGCTCGCCGTCCGTCGGCCGCACCGACGAGCGGATCCTCGCCTCCCTGGTCTCGCTGGCGCACGCGCTGGACCTGACCGTCACCGCCGAAGGGGTGGAGACCGCCGGGCAGGCCGAGCGGCTGCGGGCGATCGGCTGCGACGCAGCCCAGGGCTGGCACTTCGGCCGCCCGGCTCCCGCCGATCGCATCCTGGCCCGCATCCGCTGAACCACCCCGCCCCAACCACCTCGGCTGACCGGGCCAGGGTTTCGCGGCCAGGTCGATGAAAGGCGATATACCTCAGAGGTATTTATATGACTCAGAGGTATACCGCTCACCGAGACATCGGGCACCACGGGCAGCGCCGGCGGCACCGGGAAGGTAGACATCGTCTACGGCGGCTGATAGACAGTGTCTATGGACGCGGACGAGACGGGGCTGCGGGCTCGGTTGGTGGCCGCCGGGGTGGACCTGGTGCTGCGCGAGGGCCAGTCGGCGGTGTCGCTGCGGGAGATCGCCCGGCGTGCCGGGGTCTCGCACGGCGCACCGCGCCGCTACTTCCCCACCCACGTCGACCTGCTCTCCGCCATCGCCCGGGAGGGCTTCGCCGACCTCACCGCCCGGGTCGAGCGAACGTTGCGCGACGTCGATCCGGACCCCCGTACCCGATTGACCGCGTTGGCCCGGACGTACCTGGACTTCGCGGCGGCCCACCGCGGCATGTTCGAGCTGATGTTCCGCCACGACCTGCTGGACAGCGGCCGGCTTCGGCTGCGCGAGACGAGCCTGCCGCTGTTCGCCGTGCTCGCCGACCTGGTGGCGCAGGCGCGCCGGCCCACCGACGCGCCCGCGGCGGTGCTCGCCGGCGCGCTGTGGGCGAACCTGCACGGCATCGCCCAACTCTGGGCCTGGGGCAGCCTGCCGCTGGCCACCGGCGCCACCGACGACGATGCCCTGCTGCGCGCCGCGTTGGACGCCCACCTCGGCCCGGCGCCCGCCTGAACCCGACCCCGGAGGACACGTGCCCCTGCTGTACGACGTCACCAAGCTGACCGTCGGCACCGTGCTGCGGTTTGGCTGGCAGCCCCGGGTGGAAGGGCTGGAGCATCTACCCCGACACGGCGGCGCCATCCTCGCCGGCAACCACCTGTCCGTCGCCGACGAGTTGTTTCTCGTCACCTCGACGCCCCGACACGTCACCTTCTGGGCGAAGGTCGAGTACTTCAACGGCCGGGGTCCGGGCGGCTGGCTCAACCGACGGATCGTCGCCGGCATGGGCGCCATCCCGGTCGACCGCTCCGACGGCCGGGCCGCCCTGCGCGCCCTGGACGCCGCCGTCCCGGTGCTGCGCGCCGGCGGCCTGGTCGCCGTCTACCCGGAGGGCACCCGCTCCCCGGACGGGCGGCTCTACCGGGGCCGGGTCGGGATGACCCGGCTGGCCCGCGACGCCGGGGTGCCGATCATCCCGGTCGGCGTGCTCGGCACCGCCCAGGTGCTGCCGGTCGACGCGCGGCTGCCCCGTCGACACCCGATCACCCTGCGGTTCGGCCCGCCGATCCCGGTCGCCGAGCGGATCAACGGGCCGCGTGACATCCGAACTGTCACCGACGAGGTGATGGCGGCGATCCAGCAGCTCACCGGCCAGGAGTACGTGCCGCGCTACGCGCCCGCCCGGGAGAGCTGAACGCGAGCGGCGATCAGCCGGCGAGCAGTGCCGCCATGCGTTCCGCCTGCGCCTCCCAGCGCCACTCCCGTTCCACCCACGCTCGGCCAGCCGCGCCCAGTTGCCGGGCCAGGTCCCGGTCGGCGAGCAGCCGGGCGACCCGGTCGGCGAGCTGGGCGACGTCCCGACCGCGCACGACGTAGCCGGTCTCCCCCTCCCGGACCGCGTCCGGTGCGCCTCCGGAGTCACCGGCCACCACCGGCAGGCCGGCCGCGGACGCCTCCAGGTAGACGATGCCCAGCCCTTCGACGTCGAGGCCACGGTTGCGGGTGCGGCACGGCATCGCGTAGACGTCGCCGGCCGCGTAGTGCGCCGGCAGCTCGACCGACGGCACCGTGCCGGTGAACACCACATCCCGTTCCACACCGGTCTGGCGGGCCAGCTTCTCCAGAGTCGCCCGGTACGGCCCGCCACCGACGATCAGCAGCGCCGCGTCGGGCACCCGGCGGCGGATCTCCGGCAGGGCCCGGATCAGGGTGTCCTGACCCTTGCGCGGCACCAGCCGGGACACACAGACGACCACCGGCCGGTCGGTCAACCCGAGCCGGGCCCGGACCTGCTCACCGTCCACGCTCGGGTGGTAGGTGTCCACGTCGACCCCGGGCGCGAGGCGGCGCAGCTCGGTCACCCCGTCCAGCACCCGGGCCAACCGGGTGCGGGTGTACTCGCCGAGATAGGTGGTCACGTCCACACCCCGACCGATGCGCCGCAGCGCCGGCCGGGCGGCCGGCACCGCCGCCCAACCGATCTCGTGGCCATGGGTCTGCGCCACCACCCGGCGGATGCCGGCCCGCCGCCGCAGGCCGGCCGCGAGCAGGCCCAACGGGGCCGCCGCGCCGAACCACACCGTGTCGCAGTCGTACGCGCGAGCCAACCGGGCCGCCCTGCGGGCGATCAACGGGGTGGGCAGCAACACCCGGGTACGTTCCCGGATCACCTCGAACGGCTGGTCGGCGTCGAACTTCGCGGCCCCGCGCCAGCTCGACGCGTAGACGACCACCGAGCCGGCCGGTTGACGGACCGCGAGGTTGTGCACGAACGACTGGATCCCACCCGGGCGGGGCGGAAAGTCATTGGTGATCAGCAGGGTGCGGCTCATCGGCCGACCTCCCGGGCGTACGCGCGGGCGGCGGCCATCCGCTCCACGGTGGACGGATGTGAGGCCGAATAGAGGTATTCCCAACGGGGCGGGTCGGGGTCGCCGAGGTTGACCGAGCCGAGTCGGCGCTGCATCGACTCGAAGGACTCCGGGTCGTTGGTGAGGGCGAGCGCGTGCGCGTCGGCCCGCGCCTCCACCCGTCGGGACATCAGCGCCTGCACCGGAGCGGCAACCAACCCGGCCACCGTGACCAGGGCGACCAGCAGCGGGAACGCGCGCGGTTGAGCCACCGAGTCGACACCGGCGAGCCGCAGCAGTGGCCCCCACGAGCCGAGCAGGTAGAGCGCCACCACGGCGGCCGCGGCGCCCAGCGCCCCGGTCAGCGTGCCGGCCGCCACGTCGGAGTCCTTCGCGTGCCCCAACTCGTGCGCCACGACGGCGATCACCTCGGCCGGGGTCGCCTCGCGCAGCAGCGTGTCGTAGACGACCACCCGTCGGGTCGGCCCGAGACCGGAGACGTACGCGTTGACCGCTCTGGTGCGCCGGGAGGCATCGGCGACCAGCACGTCACGCACCGGCACCCCGTCGCGGGCGGCCATGCTCATCAGCTCGGTGCGCAACGGGCCCTGTTCCATCGGGGTGAACCGGTTGAACACCGGCTCCACCAGCACCGGCAGCACGAACGACAGCAGCACCACCAGCACCGCGGCACCGGCCGCACCGAACGCCCACCACCAGCGTGGCGCGAGCCGGATGACAGCGTAGAAGCCGAACAGCGCCACGGCGCCGATCACCGCGCTGACGGCGTACGACTTGAGCAGGTCGACCGCCCAGCCGCTCCAGCCGTTGGTGCTCAAGCCGTAGCGGGTGAGCACACTCTGCCGCCAGGCGGCGAACGGGAGCGTCACCAGGTCGGCGACGAGCACCACCGCCAGCCCGCCGAGCACCGCCTGCGCTGCCCAGTGCCCACCGAACGGCCGGCCCACCAGCTCGACCAGGCGACTGCCCAGCGGGGTCAACCCGAGCGCGAGGGCGATCAGCAGCCCAACGGCGAGCGCGGTATAGCCGCCGGGACGCAGCGCGGCCCGGAACTCCCGCCCCTTTGCCACCTGCTCGGCTGGCAGGTCGCCCAGCGCGGCGAGCTGGTCGGCCCGGGGTGCCGGCGGGCGGTGCCACGGGATGAGCAGCGCGGCCAGCACGACCAGCGCGATGGTCAGCCCGGCCAGGGTCAGCAGCGCCCAGCCGCGCGGGGTCACCGCGTCACCGCCCGTTGTTCCCCGCTCATCGCGCTCCTCCCGCCGTGACCGCTCATCCTATGGGCCGCGAGAAGCCCGCTTCCGGGCGCGGTGTCGCACTCAGGCGACGCGGCGGGTGGCGCGACGGCGAGCTGCCTCCGGGCGTGCGGGCGCGGCCAGCACCTCCACGTCGAAGCCGGCCCGGGCGAGCACCTCGATGGCCTCGACCTCGGCGGCGACCAACCCGGCCGCCGGGGACGTCTCGTCGAACAGGGCGGTCAGCGGGCAGCCGGAACAGCCGTCGGCCCGCTTCGCGCACCCGTCGCAGTCGATGAGCATTACGCCTCCTGATCGGCTCGCTGTGCCCGGGCGACTCCTGTCGTCGCCGGCCGAACACCGTCGGTGACATCGACACTAACCACCGGGTACGACAGGAACCCCGTCCGACCGCCCCTTTCAGGGCTAGATCCACTCCAGATCAGCGATATCGGGGTATCCCACCCGGCCGGAACCCCCGACATCAAGGAACTCGTGTCGATCAAGCCACGGAAGGGCGTCGTTTGGCGTCGTCGTCGCGCTGACCACCAACTGGCAGCTACGCCGTCAACCTCGTCTGCCGCTGCGGTTGACCGACGAGGCGCTGCACCTGACCGGACCGAACGGGACCAGGCTCAGCATCGACTGGGTCAACATGGCCGGCGCCCGAGTCCGGGGCCGCCTGGATCCGCGGCTGGTGCTCACGCCACTCGACCCGCAGCAGACCTGGCCCCAAATGCGACCCGGACAGTGGTCGACCCCCGGACGCGGCCCCTACGAGCTGGTCGTCCGGCTCTCCTGGATGAGGCCGGGTCCCGACGCACTGCGACGTGAGCTGGCGCGGCGATACCGACCACCTGGCTGACGGCCGCCCGAGCGCCCGACCGGCCGAGCGCCGAAGCGGCCGAGCAACCGTTGGGGCGAGGTTTCAGCCCTGCGCGTCGAGGTCACGCAGGGCGAAGCGGAGGTGCTGCCACTCCTCGCCGAAGATAACGTGAAGGCAGTGCAGGACGGACACGATGTGCTCGGGCCACCAGGCGCTCGGCCGAGACTCGGCGAGCAACTCCGGCGTGACCGTCGCGAGGAAGTCGCGCACCATGGCCTGTCGCTCGGCCCGCACCTGGAGGACCGCCTCGAAGGTCGGCTGCTCGGTGGTGAAGACCGACATGTCGAAGCCGTCGGTCTCGTACTCGACGTGCGACTGACCGAGCGGGTGGAACGGCTGGGGCAGGCGCAGGATCGCTTTGCCCAACCACGCGTCGGCGGCGAACACGAGATGACGCAGCGTCTGCGCGAACGACCACTCCCCATCGACCGAGACGTCGACCGCACCCTCGGGCATGGACACAGCCCGGTCGACCGCCGCCGCCCAGGCCCGTTCGATCGCCGCCCACGCCACGCGCAGGTCGTCCGGGTCCTTGGCCAGCCGGAGATCGCGCCCGGGGAACCGTCGGTTGAGCTCGGCCTCGACCAACGGCACGACATCGACGCCGTTGACCACGAGCGTGCCTTCGGCCAACCACGGCGCGTCGATGTCCAGGCCATCAACGTCGACGCCGCGCATCACCGCACCGGCCAGTGTCGAGCGGTTGAACCGCGCACCCCGCAGGTTCTCGTCGACGAAGACCGTGACGTCGTCCTGTGCCATGCGACTCCCATCCCTCGGCGGTCGCGGCGATGCTAGCGCCGGGGTGGGACAGGTTGAGGCACAGTGCGACGTGTGGCGCGCCGGCCGGGCTCGCCAACCCTCGCCGGGACCCGGCCCCGCCGACGTGTCGGCCCGCCGCGGTCAGGAGCGGGCGAGCCGCCGTAGCAGCGAGTCCGCGCCCAGCGGGTAGGCGCCGTGCCGGCGTACCCCGTCGGCGACCTCGCGGTCCGACGAGACCACGACCACCGGCCGGCCCGCCGGCTCGGCGCGGACCAGTCGCCGGATCAGCTCGTCGGCGGTCTCACCCTTGCGGGAGAAGAGCACCCGTACGCCGCGCGGCGCGGGCGGCAGCCCGTGCATCCGCTCGGCGCCGTCGAAGACCACTGTGACCTCGTCGCCGGTCTGCGCGGCGATCCCGCCCAGCCCGGTGATCAGGCGTTTGCGCTGCTGCTCCAGGGACATCTCGCCGAAGCCACGCTTGGTGACGTTGTAGCCGTCCACCACGAGGTGCGCCCGGGGCAGGGCCAGCAACTGGTCGAGCCGGGCCGGGTCGTCGGTGTCGCGGGCGCGGGCGGCGGGGCCGGCCGGGGCGGTGCCCGGCTGCTCGGCGAACGCCTCGGCGACGAAGTCGGCGGGGAGTTTGTCCACCGGGTCGAGCGCCAGCTCCCGGCGCAGCCCGACGGCGGCCTGGCCGATGGTCTCCAGGAGCAGCCAGAGCCGGGCGTCGTCGACCGAGCGGGCCTCCTTGGCGCTGGCCCGGGCCACCCCGGCGGCGGCCTCGGCCTCGGCCAGCCGGGCCCGGGCGCGGCGGAGTTCGGCGTCCACGTCGGCGCTGGCGCGGGCGGCCCGGCCGCGCTCAGTGGCCAGCAGCTCGGTGGCCTTCCGCTCGCGGGCCTGGGTCTCCCGCAGGGTGCGGGCCACCTGTCGGGACTCCTCGCGGAGCTGACCCAGCTCCTCGCGGACGCGGGCCAGCTCGTCGCGGAGCTTCTCGGCCTCGACCCGGGCCACCGCGCGGTCGTGCTCGGCCCGGGTGGCCCGCTGCTCGGCCTCGCGGACCAACTCGGCGACGACGGCGCTGTCCGCCTCGGCGCGCACGGCCGCGCCGCTGGCGTCGATCAGTTCCCGCCAGCCACGGGGCCGGGCCAGGTAGGCCAGCGCGGCCACCTCGACCGGGTCGGCGGCGGCCGGTGCGGTGCCCTCGACCACTGCCGCGCCGAGGTCACCGGCGTCGGTCAGGACCCGCGCGGTGACCCGCTGCCGGAACAGCGGGTCGGCGGTGAGCTGGGCGGCGATGACCGGCGCGCCGAGCCGGGCGCGCCGGTTGGGGGCGAACTTGGCCACCCGGCGCAACGGCACCGGGACCTCGTCGGTGGGGAGGGTGGGCAGCACCGCGGCGGTCAGCGTCACGATCCGCTGCCGGACCGGCTCGGGCAGGGTCGGCTCCGGCTCGACAGCGGGGCCGTCGCCCGTCGTCGTTGGGTCCGATGCGCCCGATGTGTCGTTGACTACGTTGTCGTCCGGGTTGCCCACAGCACCGTCGAGCGCGACCGGATCCTCCTGCGGGAGGTGGTCGTCGTACGGCTCGGTGAGGGGCATGTGGCAAGTCTCCCACCGCGACCGGGCCCACCGCCCGGTGAGTGAGCCGATCTCTCATCCTAGCCCCATGGTGACGGATGGGACGGCTGCGACGGGAGTGTCGGACCGGGACGCTAGCGTGCCGCCGATGGCACAGGCGGAGTACGTCCAGGAGTCACTGGCCGGTCTCGACCCGGCGGTGGGCGGGGTGGACCCGGCGCTGCCGCTCTACGCGACGACGTTCGTGGTGGTCGACCTTGAGACCACCGGCGGCGCGCCGGACGGCGGCGGCATCACCGAGATCGGCGCGGTCAAGGTGCGCGGTGGCGAGCAGTTGGGGGTGCTGGCGACCCTGGTCAACCCGGGCCAGCCGATTCCACCGTTCATCACAGTGCTGACCGGCATCACCCAGGCCATGCTGGTGCCGGCGCCGCCGATCGAGCAGGTGCTGCCGAGCTTCCTGGAGTTCATCGACGACGCGGTGCTGGTGGCCCACAACGCCCCGTACGACGTCGGCTTCCTCAAGGCCGCCTGCGCCAAGCACGGCTACCGCTGGCCCAACCCCCGTGTCCTGGACACGGCGGCGCTCGCCCGCCGGGTGCTGACCCGCGACGAGGTGCCCAACCGCAAGCTGGGCACCCTGGCCGCCTACTTCCGCACCGCCACCCAGCCCACCCACCGGGCGTTGGACGACGCGAAGGCCACCGTCGACGTGCTGCACGGGCTGATCGGTCGGCTCGGCGGGCACCGGGTGGACACGATCGGCGACGCCATCGAGTTCGCCCGTGCGGTCACCCCGACCCAGCGCCGCAAACGACACCTGGCCGAGGGGTTGCCCAAGGTTCCGGGGGTCTACATCTTCCGGGCCGCCGACGACCGGCCGCTCTACGTGGGCACGTCGGTCGACATCGCCACCAGGGTGCGCAGCTACTTCACCGCTGGCGAGAAGCGCGCCCGGATCTCCGAGATGCTGGGCGCGGCCGAGCGGGTCGAGGCGGTGGAGTGCGCCCATTCGTTGGAGGCGGAGGTCCGTGAGCTGCGGTTGATCGCCGCGCACGCCCCGCCGTACAACCGCCGGTCCAAATACCCGGAACGAATGGTCTGGCTCAAGCTGACCGACGGCCCGTACCCTCGGCTGTCAATCGTCCGCGACCTCTCCCCCACCGACACCGCGTACCTAGGGCCGTTCACCTCCCGGCGGGCCGCCGAGCTGGCCGCCGCCGGTTTCCACGACGCGGTGCCACTGCGCCAGTGCACGCACCGGCTCTCGCTGCGCACCGTCACGCCGGCCTGCGCGCTGGCCGAGCTGGGTCGCTGCCCGGCGCCCTGCGAACACAAGATCACCCCCGAGGAGTACGACGACAGCGCCGCCGCGCCCTTCCGTACCGCGACGGCCAGCGACCCCCAGCCGGTGGTGGACGCGCTGCTCGCGCGGATCGACGTGCTCTCCCGCGACCAGCGCTACGAGGAGGCCGCCGTGGTGCGGTCCCGGCTGGCCGCCGTGCTGCGGGCCACAGTGCGGATGCAGCGGCTGGCCGCGCTGACCGGGATCGTCGAGTTGGCCGCGGCCCGGCCGGCGGCCCGGGGCGGCTGGGAGTTGGCGCTGGTCCGGCACGGCCGACTGGCCGGCGCTGGGGTGTCCCCGCCGGGCGTGCACCCGCGTCCCACGTTGACCACGATCCGGGCCACCGCCGAGACGGTGTCGGGCGGGCACGGTCCGGTGCCGGCCGCCACCGCCGAGGAGTCCGAGCGGATCCTGTCCTGGTTGGAGCGACCGGAGACCCGACTCGTCGAGATGTCCTCCGGTTGGTCCTCTCCGGCGAGTGGCGCGGGCCGGTTCCGTGACCTGCTGGCGAAGGCCGAGGGCGGCGCGTCCCACCAACTCTCGACCGAACGCTCATGACCAACTGACCGATCGGACTACGTCGACTCGCTTAGGCTGTTAGAGAAGTGCAGTCCTGCCCGATTCGTGGGCCTGCTCCCCCGCCGGGTTCCGGCGATGCGGAGCCGGGGTGAGGAGGTGTCCCTCGTGGACGTCGACGCCGGACACGGCGCCGCCCTGGGGGGCGCCCTGCCGACACAGCCGGGTGAGCTGCCGCTCGCCCGCCGGCTGCGGTCGCTGCTCAGCTGGCCGACCACCGACTCGGACCCGGTCACCCAGCTGGTCCGCACCCACCGGGGCATCCACGCCGGCACCGACCCCGCGGTGCTGCGGCGTGCCTACACGATCGCGGAGAACATGCACCGCGGGCAGTTCCGCAAGAGCGGGGAACCGTACATCACCCATCCCCTCGCGGTGGCGCAGATCTGCGCCGAGCTGGGGATGGACACCACCACCCTGGTCGCGGCGCTGTTGCACGACACCGTGGAGGACACCCGCTACACCCTCCAGGCGCTCTCCGAGGACTTCGGCGGCGAGGTGGCCCACCTGGTCGACGGGGTGACCAAGTTCGACAAGGCGTTCTACGGCAAGGCCGCCGAGGCGGAGACGGTCCGCAAGATGATCGTCGCGGCCGCCAAGGACGTCCGAGTGCTGATCATCAAGCTGGCCGACCGGCTGCACAACATGCGGACGCTCGGGGTGCGCTCCGCGTCGTCGCGGGAACGGATCGCCCGCAAGACCCAGGAGGTGCTGGTCCCGCTCTGTGACCGGCTGGGCATCCAGACCCTCAAACGCGAGCTGGACGACGTGGTGCTGCTGCACCTTGAGCCCGACGAGCACGCCCGGCTGGCCCGGCACGTGCACGATCGGCCGGGCTGGGATTCGTACCTCGACTCGGTGGTCACCCGGGCCCGGGTGGCGTTGCGCCGCAGCCGGGTCGACGCCGAGGTGAGCCCCCGTCCCCGGCACCTCTACTCGATCTGGAAGGACACCATCGCCGGCGGCCACACCGCCCCGTACGACCTGCCCCGCATCGTGGTGGTGGTCGATGGCCCGGCCACCGACTGTTACGCCGCGCTGGGCGCGATCCACGGCACCTGGCGACCGGTGCCCGGCCGTTTCAAGGACTTCATCGCCTCACCGAAGAACAACCTCTACCGTTCGCTGCACACCAGCGTCTGCGGCCCCCAGGACCGCACAGTGGAGGTGCTGATCCGCACCGAGGAGATGCACCGCTCGGCCGAGTACGGCATCGCCGCCGACTTCCGTTTCCCCCGCTCCGGCAGCAGCACCGCCGCGGCCCGTGCCGAGCAGCTGGACTGGCTGCGCCGGGTGCTCGACTGGGAGCCGGACGCCGCCGACCCGGCACAGTTCTACGAGTCGCTGCGCTGCGACCTGGCCGAGGGGCAGATCCAGGTCTTCGCCGACGGACGACAGGTAGTGCTGCCGGCCGGTGCCACGCCTGTCGACCTCGCGTACGAGCTGGGCAACGACCGGGGCGACCACTGCCTCGCCGCCCGCATCAACGGTCGGCTGGCCCCGCTCAGTTCGGAGCTGGACGAGGGCGACGTGGTGGAGATCTTCACCGAGAACGACGGCGACAACGGCTTCGAGGCCGGTGTGGCGCCGCGGGGCCCGCGGCGGGAGTGGCTGACCTTCGTCAAGTCGCCGCACGCGCAGATGCAGATCAACCGGTGGTTCGCCGAGCACACCGAGCCGGGCATCACGATCAGCGACAAGGTGCGCCTCGGTCGGGCCACCATCGGGCTCGCCCTGCGCCAGCACAACCGGGGCCTCGCCAGTGACCTGCCGCTGCTCCGCCTCTCCGAGGAGTTGGGCTATCCCGACCTGGAGACCCTGCTGGTCGCGGTCTTCGACCGGGTGATCGAACCGGACACCGTGGTCCGCCAGCTCATCGACCTGGTCGACCATCGACAGTGACCCGGCGGCCCCAGCGCGTCCGAAGAACATTCGTGACCACTAGCCTGGAGTCATGATCCCCCGCTCCCGCGCCACCGGTCGGGCTCTTTTCTACCAGGCCTTCTACCGGCTGCCCCTGCCGGTGCGTCGGCGCCTGGTCCGGCTGGCCGTGCCCAAGTACATCGTCGGCGCGGTGACCCTGGTCCAGGACACCGAGGCGACGGGCGCGGGTCGGTTGCTCATGCTGCGCCAGCCGCCCGGCAAGGGTTGGTCACTCCCCGCCGGCCTGCTCAACCGGGGCGAGGCCCCGGTGGTGGGCGCGGCCCGTGAGCTGTTCGAGGAGTCCGGCGTCCGGCTCCCACCGTCCCGGCTGCGCCCGGCAGTGCCGAACGCAATCGTGCACGCCAAGGGCTGGGTGGACATGGTCTTCGAGGCCGAGGTGCCGGCGTCCAGCACCGAGCTGACCGTCGACGGCGCGGAGGTCTTCGAGGCCGCCTGGCACCCCCTGGACGACCTGCCCAAGCTGACCTGGCCGACGGCCCGGCTGCTCGCCTACTACGACATCGGGCCGCTGGCCGGGCAGTTCCCGCCGCCGGTTCCCGACGACACCCCGTGACCGTCGCGACCGGTGTACCGGCGAACCTGTGCGCGGTGGTGCTGGCCGCCGGCGAGGGCACGCGGCTGCGCCCGCTCACCGAACGGGTGCCCAAGGCGCTCTGCCCGGTGGGCAACGTCCCGCTGCTGGATCGGGCGTTGGCGCGGCTGGCCGGCCTGGGCCTGACCGGTCCCGATCGGGTCGCGGTCAACGCCTGCTACCTCGGCGACCAGGTGGTGGCGTACGTCGGCGACCGCGCACACCTGTCGGTGGAGCCGGGCGACCCACTGGGCACCGCGGGTGGGGTCGCCAACCTGCGGGACTGGATCGACGGGCGGCCGGTGCTGGTCGGCAACGCCGACGCGTACCTCGCCGACCCGGCTGCTCCCCCGGGCCCGGACGTCGCCGCCCTGCTCGACGGCTGGGACGGGCACACCGTACGCCTGCTCGGCCAGCCCGCCGCGGACCCGGCGGCGCCGGGCACCTTCGCCGGGCACTGCTTCACCGGCTTCTCGCTGCTGCCCTGGCGGCTGGTCCGGGACCTGCCGGTCGTCTTCTCGGACCTGGTTCGCGCCGTGTGGCGTCCGGCCGAGGCGGCGGGCGCCCTGGCGGTGGTGCCCTACCCGGGCACCTTCTTCGACACCGGCACCCCGGCCGACTACCTGGCGGCCAACCTGCACGCCGCGGCCGGCGGCGTTCTCGTCGAGGAGACCGCGACGGTGACCGGCCACTGCGTGGAGTCGGTCGTCGGCGCGGGCGCGCGGGTGGACGGCGACGTGTCCCGCACTGTGGTGTGGCCGGGCGCGACCGTACGGGCCGGTGAGCGGCTGCGGAACGTGATCCGGGCCGGGAGCGACCTGACCGTGCCCTGCCGCGCCCAGGGCTGAGCCCCGGCGGCTCCCGCCTCCGGTCTCGGGCCGGAACATCTAGCATGGGCGACGACGCCGACGAACGGAGAAATGCCCCGTGATCACCGCGATCGTGCTGATCGACTGCGCCACCGATGCGATCCCCGAGGTGGCGGAGAACCTGGCCAACCTTCCCGGTGTCAGCGAGGTCTACTCGGTGGCCGGGCACGTCGACCTCATCGCCATCGTCCGGGTCCGCGAGTTCGACCAGATCGCCCAGGTCATCGCGGGCAGCATCTCCAAGGTCCCGGGCGTGCTCAACACCGAGTCGCACATCGCCTTCCGGGCGTACTCGCAGCACGACCTGGAGGAGGCGTTCGCGATCGGTCTGGCCAGCGCCGACTGACCCGCTCGCCGTTTCTGGGGCCGTGCCGGCCGCACGGCGGCGCGTAGCGCGCACAGGGCGGCCGGCCCACCGCGAGGGTGGACCGGCCGTCTGCTGTGGCTACGTCAGCTCTCGCTGGGAGCCGGTACCTCGGTGCTGCCGCCGCCCGGAGCCGGCGACTCGGTGCCGGTGCCGCCCGGAGCCGGCGACTCGGTGACAGTGCCGCCCGGAGCCGGCGACTCAGTGCCGGTGCCGCCCGGGCTGGGCGTACCGCTGGCGCTGGTCTGCGGAACCGGGATGCCCAGCTTGTTGGCGAGCGCCACCAACTCGTCGTAGTGCGTCTGCAGCGTCGGCAGTGCCGTCTGCGCCAACTGGACCACCGACTGCTCGGAGCCCTGCGAGATCTCCGTCTGGGTGGCCTGGATGGCCTGGACGTGGCCGGCCAGCTCACTGGTCACCCAGAGCCGGTCGAACTCCGCACCGCTTGCGTTGTTCAGCCTGTCGATGACCGCCTGCTGATCGGCGCTGGGCTCGTTCGGCAGTTCCACCCCGAGCTGCGACGCGGTCTGCTGCACCGTCTGGTCCAGCTGGGTGTGGTCGGTCTTCAGCATCGCGCCCAGGTCCTTGACCCCCTGGTCCTGACCCTTCTGCTGAGCCAGGTCACCAGCGGTGATCTCGAACAGGTTGACCTGGTGTACCGCCTGCAGGTACTGGGTGTCCTGCGTTGACGGCTGTGCCGCGGCCTGCGCGGCCGCAGCCGGCGCGACACCGACCAGTACCAGCGCGGCCAACAGGCCGAGGCGTTTGATACCCAACATGCTTCCCCCCCTTGAGACGTTGGACCGCACGGATACCCGGCTCACCGGGGTTATTCCTGCGATCGCCCGTCGCGCGGGGTCGACCGGTCCCGTCAGGGCCGTCCGACTCCTGGTCGGATGGGTCGGGGGGTGTGGATACGACGGAGCGCCCGCCGGAATCCGGCGGGCGCCCCGTAACGGTGCGACTGGGCGGTCAGCGGCGGCTTTCGCCGCTGCCGATCTCCTCGCGCTCAGGTCGGGCCTCGACCGGCGGGTGTCCCGGCGAGACCGGTGCCTCGACCGGCTTCTCGATCGGGTAGAAGAAGCCCCGGATGGCCGGGCCGAGGGCCCCCAGCCGGTTCATCTTCTTGGGCACGACCCAGCCGACGTAGTCGAGCTGGCCGTGACCGTCCGCGTGCCCGTTGGACGCGCTGAGCGGCTGGTGCACCTCGACGAACCGGCCGTCCGGCATGCGCCGGATGATGCCGGTCTCCACGCCGTGCGCGAGCACCTCCCGGTCGTGCTGCTGCAGACCCAGGCAGAGCCGGTAGGTGACGTAGTACGCCAGCGGCGGGACCACCAGCAGGCCGATCCGGCCCGCCCAGGTCATCGCGTTCAGGCTGATCTGGAACTTGTCCGCGATCACGTCGTTGGCGCCGGAGAGCGTCAACACGATGTAGAACGAGACGGCCATGGCGCCGACGGCGGTCCGGGCCGGAGCATCCCGGGGACGCTCGAGCAGGTTGTGGCTCTTGCGGTCCTTGAGGTGCCGGGCTTCCAGGAACGGGTACATCGTCGACAGGCCAACCAGGATGCCGGGCAGCACGACCGTCGGCCAGAACAGCGGCGGGATGACGTACCCGTCGCCGATCGGGATGGGGATCTCCCAGGCCGGCATGAGTCGGGTCGACCCGTCGAGGAACATGACGTACCAGTCGGGCTGGCTGGCGGCCGAGACCACCCACGCCTCGTAGGGGCCGAACAGCCAGATCGGGTTGATCTGGAACAGACCGCCCATCAGCGCGATGACGCCGAAGACGACCATGAAGAAGCCGCCCTGCTTCAGCGCGTACCGCGGGAACATCCGTTCGCCGACCACGTTGTTGTTGGTCCGGCCAGGGCCGGGCCACTGGGTGTGCTTCTGCTTGAAGACCAGGCCCAGGTGGACGCTGATCAGCGCGACCAGCAGACCCGGGATGAGCAGCACGTGGGCGATGAAGAACCGGCTGATGATGATCGTGCCGGGGAACTCGCCGCCGAAGACCGACGAGGTGACCCAGGAGCCGATCACCGGGATGGACAGCATGATCGCCGAGGCGATCCGCAGGCCGGTGCCGGACAGGCCGTCGTCCGGCAGCGAGTAGCCGGTGAAGCCGGCCAGGAAGCCGACCCAGAACAGCAGCGAACCGATGATCCAGTTGGTCTCGCGCGGCTTGCGGAAGGCGCCGGTGAAGAACACCCGCAGCATGTGCACGACGATCGCGGCCATGAACAGCAGCGCCGCCCAGTGGTGCATCTGCCGCATCACCAGACCGCCGCGGACGTCGAACGAGATGTCCAGGCTGGAGGCGTACGCGGCGGACATCGGGGTGCCCTGCAACGGCGCGTAGCTGCCGTCGTAGACCACCTCGGTCATCGCCGGCTCGAAGAAGAAGGTGAGGAACACACCGGTCAGCAGCAGCACGACGAACGAGAACAGCGCGATCTCGCCGAGCAGGAAGGACCAGTGGTCCGGGAAGACCTTGTTCAGCAGCTTGCGCAGCGGGGTGGCCACCGCGAAGCGGTCGTCCACTCCCACCGCGGCCTTGCCCGGCGTCGCCGCAAGGTCAAACTTTCGACGCTTCATGGCCGCTCCCAGAAATCAGGCCCGACGGTCTCGGTGTAGTCGGACTTCGCCACGAAGAAGCCCTCGGAGTCCACCTCGATCGGCAGCTGCGGCAGCCGCCGGCTGGCGGGGCCGAAGACTGGCCGGGCGTTGTCGGTGATCAGGAACTGGGACTGGTGGCACGGGCAGAGCAGCCGGTTGGTCTGCTGCTCGTACAGGCTGGCCGGGCATCCCGCGTGCGTGCAGATCTTGGAGAACGCCGCGTAGTTGCCCCACATGTAGTCACCGTGGCCGACCTTCTCGTTGGCCCGGCGCGACTCCTGCGCGTCGGAGTCGCGGAGGTGGATCAGCAGCGTCGGCGAGTCGGCGTGCCTGTTGCTCACGCCGTGGTCGATGCCGGGGAAGACGGTCAGCTGCCCACCGCTGCTGATGTCCGCCGGGCGGATCGGCCGGCCGTCCTCGCGGACCAGACGGATCCGCTGGCCGCCCTCGGCCGCTGCGAACCCGGTGGTGAACATCTGGTTGTTCTTGTGCGGCTGCGAGATCAGGCCGCCGACCAGCGGCGCCGCGGCGACCGCGGCGACCGGCGCGAGACCGGCCAGCAGCGAGATGCCGAGCAGGGGGCGACGCTTCACACCCAGTTCGTCAGCCATGTAGAGCATGGTCTGGCCGGTGATGGTGCGGCCTTCGGAGTCCACCTGGCCCTCGTGCCGGTCCTGGATCGAGACCTCCTTGGGCAGCAACTTCTTGCCCCAGGTCAGGATGCCGAAGCCGACGGCGAGCAGCGCCACGCCGAGGGTGAAGCCGAGCAGCGGGGTGTAGAACTTGTCGCCGCCCCGGCCCGCCTCGTACTGCCACGGCCACCAGATGTAGATGGCCAGGAAGGCGGTCGCGGCCAGGCCGGTGATCAGGAAGAAGCCGGCGACCACCCGGGTCAGCCGACGCTCCGCCTTGGTGCCCGGCAGCACCTGCGGCTCGTAGTGGACGATCTCGATGTCGTCCCGGCGCGCGCCCTCACGAACGATGTCGAAACGGGTCAGCTTGGGGTCGTTCACGTCGAGCGGCTCCGGGCCCTGTGAGGCCTGGTGCTCGGTGTGGGTGCTCATGCCGTCACCTCGCTACGGGTGGCGCCGAGCGGCACCACGGCACTGAATCGGATGGCCTGCTCGATCACGACTTACCCGCAATCCACAGGCTAGCGAAGACGAGCGCCACGATGCCAACCAGGAAGATCGCCAGGCCCTCGGTGGACGGGCCGTACCGCCCGAGGTTGAACCCGCCCGGGTCCTGGTCGTGCTTCAGCGTCTCCTGGATGTAGGCGATGATGTCGGCCTTCTGCTCCGGCCGGAGCTGGTTGTCGCCGAACACCGGCATGTTCTGCGGGCCGCTCAGCATCGCCGCGTAGATCTGGCGGTCGGTCGCGGGGTGCAGGCTCGGGGCGAACTTGCCCGAGGAGAGCGCACCGCCGCCGCCACCAAAGGCGTGGCACTGCGAGCAGTTGATCCGGAACAGCTCACCGCCGGCGGCGATGTTGCCGTCCTCGCGGAGGTCGTCGCCCTCGGGCACGACCGGGCCGCCGCCAAGCTCCTGGATGTACTGGGCCAGCTGACGGGTCTGCTCGTCGTTGAAGACCGGGGGCTTGCGGTGCGCCTGGGCCTCCTGGCGGGCCAGCGGCATCCGCCCGGAGCTGACCTGGAACTCGACAGATGCCGCGCCGACGCCGATCAGGCTCGGCCCGCGGCCCTCGACGCCCTGGGCGTTGCGGCCGTGGCAGGTCACGCAGCTCACGTCGAACAGCGCCTTGCCCTCGGCGGCGGCGCCGGTCAGCTGCGGGTTGTCCTGCGCCTGGGCGCCCGGGGCGAAGACGGTGTACGCGCCACCGGCGAGCATCAGCGCGGCGATCAGCCGGACCGCGGCGCCCAGCCGGCGGCGGCCCCTGCTGCGCACGGCGGGCCGCTCACGCAACCGCGCGAGCAGACCGCGTCGGCGGTCGTTGTCAGAAGTCATGAGCGGTGTCCTTAACCGGTTGGACCTGTCTCAGGGGACGGAGCAGCAGCGCGGAATGTGACGCGCAAGATCACTGGAGCCAGTAGATCATGGCGTACAGCCCGATCCACACGACGTCGACGAAGTGCCAGTAGTACGACACGACGATCGCCGACGTCGCCTGCGCCGGAGTGAACCGGCCCATGGTCGTACGGACCATGAAGATGATGAAGGCGATCAGACCACCGGTCACGTGCAGGCCGTGGAAGCCGGTGGTCAGGTAGAACACCGACCCGTACCCGTCTTCGTTGATCTTGATGCCGTCGGCGACCAGGTGCCGGTACTCGTTCAGCTGGCCGAGGACGAAGATCAGGCCCATCACGAAGGTGACGGTGAACCAACGCCGCAGCGCGTGCACGTCACCCTTCTCCGCCGCGAAGACGCCGAGCTGGCACGTCACCGAGGACAGCACCAGGATCACCGTGAAGGTGGTCGCGTACGGGATGTTCAGCGCCTCGGTGTGCTTCTCCCACTGCTCCGGCGCAGCCGCGCGGATGGAGAAGTACATCGCGAACAGCGCCGCGAAGAACATGAGTTCGCTTGAGAGCCACACGATCGTCCCGACGCTGACCATGTTCGGTCGGGTCAGAGAGTGGATCCGGCTCTTGTCAATGGCTGGGGCCGCAGTCACGCCGTCATTATTGCCCCTGACCGGGGCAGCCGATCAGCGGGGTGGCAAACCTGCGCCTTCCGTGGCCCGAGCGTCAGGGTCCGGTTCGCCTGGCCTAGCCTGAAAAGCGTGCTGCACGTCGATCCGATCTTCGCCGCCACCTCGGCCCCGCCGCCGTTCACCGTCGGCGCGGTGCTGACCGAGACCCGGCTGGACAGCTGGCTGGCCCTCGGCCTGGTGCTCGCCGCCGGCCTGTACCTCTACGGGGTCTACCGGCTACGCCTGCGCGGCGACCGCTGGCCGATCGCCCGTACCGTGTTCTTCCTCGGCCCCGGCCTGGGCGGCATTGCGCTCGTCACGGTCAGCGGGCTGCACGCGTACGACACCGCGCTGCTGTCCGTACACATGATCCAGCACATGGTGCTCTCCATGGTGGCGCCGATCTTCCTGGCGCTGGGCGCACCGATGACCCTGGCCCTGCGGACCCTGCCGGTCGGCCCGCGCAAGCGCCTGCTCGCGATCGTGCACAGCCGCGTCGCCCGGGTCTACAGCTTCCCGCTGGTGGCGTTCGCCATCTTCGTGGTCAACCCGTTCGTGCTGTACTTCAGTGATCTGTACCGCTACACGCTCGAACACGCCTGGGCGCACGAGCTGGTGCACGCGCACTTCATCATGACCGGCTGCGTGTTCTTCTGGCCGCTGCTCGGCCTCGACCCGCTGCCCGGCCGGTGGCCGTACCCGGCGCGTGCGCTGCTGATGCTGCTCTCCGTGCCGTTCCACACAGTGCTCGGCCTCACCATCATGCAGAGCAGCACGCTCTTCGGCGGCGACTGGTACCCGTCGCTGAACCTCGGTTGGGTCGACCCGTGGCAGGACCAGGTGGTCGCCGGCGGCATCCTGTGGGCCGGTGGCGAGTTCGTCAGTGTGACCATGCTCGCGGTGCTGGTGGTGCAGTGGGTCAAGCAGTCCGAGCGGGAGGCCCGCCGGGTGGACCGCGAGCTGGACCGCCAGGAGGCCCGCGAACGCGCAGCCGACGCCGCGCCCGCCTGAGCTGCCCGGACGGTACGCCCCGACGCGCGACGCCGGGCGGGATGTCGGCTACGTCACGCCGACCGGTACGATCTGCGGGCAGCTACGAGGTGGGAGTTCCGGCATGACCGATCGTCTTTGCACCGTGTTGCTCTACAGCGACGACCCGCAGGTCCGTGATCGGATGCGGATGGCTGTCGGCACCCGGCCAGCTCCCGGTCTGCAGATCGAGTTCGTCGAGGCGTCGACCTACGCGGAGACCATCCGGCTGGTCGACGACTACGAGATCGACCTGCTTCTGCTCGACGGTGAGGCGAGCCCGGGCGGCGGCATCGGCATCGCCCGGCAGGTCAAGGACGACCGGGACGACGCTCCCCCGACCTGCCTGGTGATCGCCCGCGCCGCCGACCGATGGCTCGCCGCGTACGCCGAGGTCGACGCGACGCTGGTGCACCCGCTCGACCCGGTGACCACCGGCGGCACGGTGGCCGAGCTGCTGCGGACGCACGCACCCGCCTGACGTCCCACGCTCCTCCGGCACCCCCACGGCGCCGGATCTCCTCGGCGCCGGTTCCAGCCCACTCGCACTTCGCATGCTCGGGAGGCCCGCCATGGGCGATCGGACCTGGCCGCACCTGCTCAACGCGCTGCTGCGCGGTGACGAACTCTCCACCGCCGACACCGCCTGGGCGATGGACGAGATCATGACCGGCTCGGCGAGCGCGGCGCAGATCGCCGCCTTCGCCGTGGCGCTGCGGGCCAAGGGCGAGACCCCTGCGGAGCTGGCCGGCCTGGTGGAGGCGATGCTCGGTCGCGCGGTCCCGGTGGAGCTGCCCGAGGAGCTGCGCCGGACCGCCCTCGACGTGGTCGGCACCGGCGGTGACCTCGCCCACACGGTGAACATCTCCACGATGACGGCGCTGGTGGTCGCCGGCACGGGCGTCCGTGTCGTGAAGCACGGCAACCGGGCCGCCTCCTCCCTGTGCGGCACCGCCGACCTGCTGGAGTTCCTCGGCATCCCGCTGGATCTCGGCCCGGAGCAGGTTGCCCGCTGTGTCGAGGAGGCCGGCATCGGGTTCTGCTTCGCGGCCCGCTTCCACCCCGGGATGCGGCACGCCGGCCCGGTCCGCCGCGAGGTGGGCGTGCCCACCTTCTTCAACTTCCTCGGCCCGCTGACCAACCCGGCCCGCCCCCGGGCCGGCGCGGTCGGCTGCTTCGACCTGCGGATGGCCCCGGTGATGGCCAGTGTGTTCGCGGCCCGTGGCGACTCGGCGATCGTGATGCGCGGCGAGGACGGGCTGGACGAGTTCACCACCGCCGCGCCGACCCGGATCTGGGCGGCCCAGGGCGGCACCGTACGCGAGGCTGTGCTGGACGCGACGGACCTGGGGGTGCCCCGGTCCACCCTCGCCGACCTGCGCGGCGGTGACGCCGCGTACAACGCGGGCGTGGCCCGTCGCCTGCTGGCCGGCGAGACGGGCCCGGTGCGGGACGCGGTGCTGGTCAACGCGGCGGCGGCGCTGGCCACCCAGGGCCCGCTGGACGGCGACCTGACCGAGGCGCTCCGCGCCGGCCTGGCCCGTGCGGCCGACTCGATCGACTCCGGCGCGGCCGCCGCGACCCTGGACCGTTGGATCGAGACCGCCACCGCCTGACCTCACCACCACCCGACCCGTCGGCGCCGCGGATGGCGACCAGCGGGCGACGGTGCGCGGAGATTTGTCGGACCCGTCTGGGAAACTACAGCTGAGTAGTTCTCTGCTGCCGTCGGTGCGTCACTGTCGCATCCGGGGGCGGTCCGCCTGGTATCCGAGAGGAGACGCCCGTGTCGCACCGCGAGCTCTACTGCGACGTCTGCGAGGGCGTGGCGCTGTTCGAGGCTCCGCCCTGCGTCGACGGCCACGGCACCGACTGTCCAGAGCTGATCTGCACCGACTGCGGCGCCGCCGTCGTGGTCAGCGCGTTCGCCTTCCCGGTCACCCGGTTGGCCGCCCGCCGCCACCAGCCCGCCCGACGTCGCGCCGCCTGACCACAGCACCGCCGGCCGCCCGCGGACAGGGTGGAACATGACCGAAGGCCCGCTCCCCCACTCGGGGAACGGGCCTTCGTCGTGTCGGGTCGGTCGCGACGGCGACCGGGTGGGTCAGTGCTCGGCGGTACGCCGGGTGCCGCTGTAGTACTCGAACAGGAGCCCACAGGCGGAGAAAACGACGGCCAGCAGGCCGGCACCGATCAGCCAGTACTGCCAGAACACCAGGCCGAGCGCGGCGATCGCGGCAGCCAGCGCCAGACCGAACGGCCAGTAGCTGCCCGGGCTGAAGAAGCCGACCTCACCAGCGCCGTCGGCGATCTCGGCGTCCGGGCGGTCCTCCGGGCGCAGGTCAATGCGGCGGGAGACGAACCAGAAGAAGCCACCGCACATCGAGCAGAGCAGGAACGACAGCAGCAGGGCAACGGTGCCGACCCACTCGATGCCGCCCGACTCACCGTTCGTCCAGGCGCCGTAGAGGATGGTGGCGCCGAGGAGGAACCCGGCGATGATCAGGAAGATACGCCACTCGGTCTTCATATGGCTGCCTCAGCTTCCCGTGCGGGCCGGAACGTCGTCCGGGTTGAAGTTGCCCTGCGTCCGGCGGGTGTCGAACGGCCGCGTGGTCGTCGCGTACGGCTGCTCACCGATCGCGGACAGCGCATCCTGGGTCGACTTGCCGCTCTGCTTGGCCGCGAGGAACTGGTCGTACTTCTCCGGCGAGACCACCCGCAGCTCGAAGTTCATGAACGCGTGGTAGCTGCCGCACAGTTCGGCGCAGCGCCCGACGTAGGCACCCTCGGCGTCCAGGCTTGAGACCTCGAACACGTTGCGGATCTTGCCCGGCATGACGTCCCGCTTGAAGAGCAGCTCCGGCACCCAGAACGAGTGGATGACGTCGCGGCTGGTCTCCTCGAACCGGATGGACCGGTTGGTCGGCAGCACCAGCACCGGGATGACCTCACTGGTGCCGAGCGTCGACGCGGTGGTGCGGGCTTCCGTGCCCTGGCCGTCCCGGTAGTTGAACTGCCAGTTCCACTTGAACGCGACGACCTCGACCGTGACGTCCGGGTTCTTCGACAACTTGTCGACGTCGGTCTGCACGATCGCCGTGTAGTAGAAGAGCACGGAGACGATCAGGATCGGCGCGATGGTGTAGAGGAACTCCATCGGCATGTTGTAGCGGGTCTGCACCGGCAGCGCGTTGCCACGCTTGCGGTAGCGCACGACGCACCAGAAGATCAGGCCCCACACGAAGACGCCGACCGCGAGCGCGGCGATGCAGGAGGCGATCCACAGGTCGTACATCCGCTTGGACTCCGGCGAGATGCCGCCCTGCGGCCAGCCGAAGCCGTCGAACGTCTGACCCACGTCACAGCCCGTGAGCAGAACCAGCAACGCCACGCCACCGAGACCGAGCCCGGCCAGGCGACCAGCACCACGCCCCCGGCGTCCACCAACCCCTGGGGAAGCGCTGTGCCGTACGGCCGACGGCCGTACCTCCGAACTCCTTGCGACCACCTGGTCCTGCCTCCCTAGCGCGCCGCGGTGCGTCTTTCCTCAGCACCCGCGGCAAAGGCGTCACCGACGGTCGCAGATTACTCGACCATGACGGACTCGGCCGTGGTGGGGTCACTGTCCGACCCCCATCGGGGGGATCCTGGGCATACCGCCGCGATAGCGTCTTGGTCTGTGAGCGCGAGGAGTGAGGCGGGGTTGCGAGCCCCGCAGCCGCGAACGAAGGCAGGTCTGTGAGCGCATCCCCGGTCTACCTGGACGCGGCGACCGCCGCGCCGATGCATCCGGTCGCGCGGCAGGCTCTGCTGGCCGCGCTCGACGACGGCTGGGCCGACCCGGGCAAGCTGTACACGCAGGCCCGACGGGCCCGGCAACTGCTCGACGCCGCCCGCGAGGCCACCGCGCTGACGCTCGGCGTCCGCGCCGATGAGGTCTCCTTCACCCCCAGTGGTACGACCGCAGCCCACGGCGCGGTGCTCGGGGGCCTGGCGGGGCGGCGCCGGGTCGGGTCGACGCTGGTGCACTCGGCGATCGAGCACTCGGCGGTGCTGCACGCGGCGGAACGGCACGTCGGCGCGGGCGGGACCGCCGCCGCGGTGCCGGTCGACCGGTTGGGCCGGCTGGACCTGACCGCGTGGTCGACCGCCGTTCGGGCGCCGGGGGTGGCGCTGGCCGCGTTGATTACCGCCAGTCACGAGGTGGGGACGGTGCAGCCGGTCGCCGAGGCGGCGGCGGCCTGCGCCGACGTGGGTGTGCCGCTGTACGTGGACGCGGCGCAGTCGGTGGGCCGGGTGCCCCTGCCGGCCGGCTGGTCGGTGCTCACGGCGAGCGCCCACAAGTGGGGTGGGCCACCCGGCGTGGGGGTGCTGGCGGTCCGGAAGGGCACTCGCTGGGAGTCACCCTGGCCGTCCGACGAGCGGGAGGGCGGACGTACCCCCGGGGTGGTGAACCTGCCCGCGGTCGTGGCGGCGGCGGCGAGCCTTCGGGCGGCGGCGGCCGACGCGGCGGCCGAGGCGACCCGGCTGGCCGCCCTTGTGGACCGGGTCCGGGAGCGGGTCGCGGCGGAGGTGCCCGACGTGGAGGTGGTCGGCGACCCGGTGCTCCGGCTCCCCCACCTGGTCACCTTCTCGTGCCTGTACGTCGACGGGGAGGCGTTGCTGCACGCCCTGGACCGGCGGGGCTTCGCCGTGTCGTCCGGCTCGTCCTGCACCTCGTCCACGTTGCGTCCGTCGCACGTGCTGGAGGCGATGGGTGTGCTCTCGCACGGCAACGTGCGGGTCAGCCTGCACCGGGAGACGACCGAGGCGGACGTGGAGCGGTTCCTGACCGAGCTGCCGGCGATCGTCGCCGGTCTGCGCGCCGACGCCGGGGTGGTGGGGCTGTGACGATGCCGGACGAGGTGATCGACTGCCGGGGGCAACGCTGCCCGCTGCCGGTGATCGCGGCGGCGCGACGGATGCCCGAGGTGCCGGTCGGCACTGTGGTCCGGGTGCTGGCCGACGACCCGGCGGCGGCGGTCGACATCCCCGCCTGGTGCCGGATGCGCGGCCAGGAGTTCCTCGGCTCCGTCAACGGTCCGGACGGCCCCGCCTACGACGTACGCCGCACCCACTGACCCCCGCGCTACCCCCGCGCCCCGCGATCTTGCATTTTCTGCGCGGACAAAGCGGTACAGAAGCCGCGATACGGCGACAGAAAGTGCAAGATCGCCGGGGTGGGGGCGGGAGTTACGCCGGGACGAGGTGGGGGCGGACCTCTTCCGCCGCGGTGTCGCCGTAGGACTCGGCGAGCCGCTTGACGAACAGGTCGCGGCGGACGTCGTACTCCTGGGTGCCGACGGTCTCCAGGACCAGCGTCGCCAGCAGCGAGCCGACCTGGGCGGCGCGTTCCAGGCCGAGGCCCCAGGAGAGCGCGGTGAAGAAGCCGGCCCGGAAGCCGTCGCCGACGCCGGTCGGGTCGACCGCGCGGATCTCCCGCGCGATCGGGACGTGGATCGGGTCGATGCCGCGCCCGGCGATCTCCACGCCGTGCTTGCCCAGCGTGGTGACCCGCACCTTGACCAGGTCCAGCAGTTGGTCGTCGCTGAGCTGCGCCTTGCTCTGCAACAGCGACTTCTCGTAGTCGTTGGTCATCAGGTACTCGGCGCCCTCGATCAGCGCCACCACGTCCTCGCCGGGCATCCGGGCGAGCTGCTGGGACGGGTCGGCGGCGAAGGCGTACCCGCGGGTGCGGCACTCGGCCGAGTGGCGCAGCATCGCCTCGGGGTCGTTGGCGCCGACCAGCACCAGGTCCAGACCGCCGAGCCGGTCGGCGACCGGGGCCAGCTCGATGTTGCGGGCCTCGCTCATCGCTCCGGCGTAGAACGACGCGATCTGGCACATGTCGGTGTCGGTGGTGCAGACGAAGCGGGCGGTGTGTGCCACCTCGCTGACGTGCACCGAGTCGCAGTCCACACCGTGGCGCTCCAGCCAGGAGCGGTAGTCGGCGAAGTCGGCGCCGACCGCGCCGAGCAGCACCGGGCGCAGCCCGAGCTGACCCATCCCGAAGGAGATGTTCGCCGCCACGCCGCCGCGGCGGAGCACCAGGTCGTCCACCAGGAAGGAGAGGGACACCTTGTGCAGTTGATCGGCGATGAGCTGGTCGGCGAAGCGACCGGGGAAGCTCATCAGGTGATCGGTGGCGATCGAGCCGGTGACGGCGATCTTCATGTCAACCCTCGGGGTCGGGAGCAGGGCGCGGTCAGCCTACCGGGACGGCAACCCGATGCTCACCGCTCGGTCGGACAACGGCTACCAGCCCGCCACGACCCCCTCCGGGACCGCTCCCGGGCCGCTGCGAGCGCCCACCGGTACGGCGATGGGGCCGTCCCGAAGAACGGCCCCATCGTCGCTGGTGTGTGGTGTGACTCAGTTGAACGAGTCACCGCAGGCGCAGGAGCTGCCCGCGTTGGGGTTGTCGATGGTGAAGCCCTGGGCGTCGATCCGATCGGCGAAGTCGATCGTCGCGCCGGAAAGGTACGGGGCGCTCATCCGGTCGACGACGACCTCGACACCACCGAAGTCGGTCACGACGTCACCGTCGAGCGAACGCTCGTCGAAGAAGAGCTGGTACCGCAGGCCGGAGCAGCCGCCCGGCTGCACGGCGACGCGGAGCCGCAGGTCGTCGCGGCCCTCCTGCTCGATCAGGGCCTTGACCTTCTGCGCCGCGACGTCGGTGAGGACGACGGAAGTAGGGGCCTTGGCCTCGGTCGACTCGGTCTGCGCTGGCGTGGTCACGTGGAAGTCTCCCTGCGCGGTTTGGGTCCGGACGCACTGGCCAACGTCGCGCGTCGTCCAGTGATTCCCGGTTGTGGTCCTCAGCCGATCGTACGCCGCCTTGGCCGGGCTCACCCGCGTGGCGTGACCCCCGCCGCAGGTCGGCCCTCGGTCGGGGCGGGGGCACGGGCGGTCGGGACGCTCAGCGGCTCCACTGCCGGGCCAGCCGGGCGCCCAGTTCGCGCAACCCCTCCGCGGGCCGGCTCAGCGCCGCGTCGAGCCCGCCACCCTCCTCGCCGCCGAAGTGCTCCACCAGGCTGTACGCGTCGGTCACCCCGGCCGAGGCGGCTTCCCGCCGGCCGGTGCTCACCTGCCCGGCCACCACCACGCAGGGCACTCCCCGGTCGCGGGCGGCGCCGGCCACCCCGGCGACGACCTTGCCGCGCAACGACTGGTGGTCGAACGACCCCTCACCCGTGATCACCAGGTCGGCGGTGTCCAGCGCGGTGTCGAGTCGGGTGGCCCGGGTGACCAGGCCGATCCCCGACTCACAGTCGCCGCCCAGGGCGAGGAGCGCCGCGCCGATGCCACCGGCGGCCCCGCCCCCGGGCAGCGCGCCGAGCCCCTCCGGGCAACCGGCCAGGTCCCGTTCCAGCACCGCCGCGAAACGCTCCAGGGCCGCGTCGAGCAGCAGCACGTCGGCGCGGTCGGCGCCCTTCTGCGGGCCGAACACGTTGCTCGCGCCGTGCAGGCCGAGCAGGGGGTTGTCCACGTCGGTGGCCGCGACCAGCCGGACGCCGCGCAGCCGGGGCGCGCCGTCCAGCGCGTCCACCGCGGCGAGCGCCGCCCCGCCGTACGGCAGCGCGGCGCCGCCCTGGTCGAGGGGGGTCACGCCCAGCGCGGCGAGCATTCCGGCGCCGGCGTCGTTGGTGCCGGAGCCGCCCAGCCCGATCACCACAGTGCGGGCACCGCTCTCCACCGCAGCGGACACCAACAGACCCAGCCCGTACGAGGTGGTGGCCTTCGGGTCGCGCTCGGCTGCGGAGAGCAGGTGCAGGCCGCACGCCTGCGCGCTCTCCAGGTAGGCGGTCGAGCCGTCGGCGGTGAGCAGGATCTCACCGGCCGCCGGCCGGCCCAGCGGGTCGACCGTCGACACCGGCACGCGCCGGCCGCCGAGGGCTTCGGCGAGCACCTCCACGAAGCCCGGTCCGCCGTCGGCGAGGGGCCGGATCAGCAGCTCGTCTCCGTCGGTGACGGTGCGCCAACCGTCGGCGACGGCGGCAGCCACCTCCGGTGCGGACAGGGTGCCGGCGAACTTGTCCGGGCAGAGCAGCACGCGCATGCCGAGCAGTGTGGCAGCCCACACCGAGCGAGGCTGCGTCGCGCTCGCGCTGTGGGACCATGGGCTACGTGACTTCGACCTGGGTGGAACCCTCCAACACGGCGACAGCTCTGCTGCTGCTCGGCCGGGGCAGCGACCCCGACACCGAGCGCGGCGTGGAGTGTCCGGGCGACCTGCCGGCGCCCAGCGATCCGGATCTGGTGGCCCGTGCCACCGCCGCGAAGGCGAAGCTGGGCAGCAAGGTCTTCGTGCTGGGGCACCACTACCAGCGCGACGAGGTGATCCAGTTCGCCGACGTGACCGGCGACTCGTTCAAGCTGGCCCGGGAGGCCGCGGCCCGCCCGGACGCGGAGTACATCGTCTTCTGCGGCGTGCACTTCATGGCCGAGAGCGCCGACATCCTCACCACCGACAGCCAGCGGGTGATCCTGCCCGACCTCGCGGCGGGTTGCTCGATGGCGGACATGGCGGTGCTGGGCCAGGTCGAGGCCGCGTGGGACACGCTGACCGAGCTGGGCATCGCCGGCAACACCGTGCCGGTGACGTACATGAACTCCTCGGCCGACATCAAGGGTTTCGTGGGCCGCAACGGCGGCGTGGTCTGCACCTCGTCCAACGCCAAGCGCGCCCTGGACTGGGCCTTCGAGCAGGGGTCGAAGGTGCTCTTCCTACCGGATCAGCACCTGGGCCGTAACACCGCGGTGCTGGAGATGGGCCTGTCGTTGGACGACTGTGTGCTCTACGACCCGCACAAGCCCGGTGGTGGGCTCACCCCGGAGCAGCTGCGCGACGCCAAGATGATCCTGTGGCGGGGGCACTGCTCGGTGCACGGCCGGTTCACCCTGGAGAGCGTCAACGACGTACGGGAGCGGGTGCCCGGGGTCAACGTCCTGGTCCACCCGGAGTGCCGGCACGAGGTGGTCACGGCCTCCGACTACGTCGGGTCCACCGAATACATCATCAAGACGATCGAGGCGGCTCCGGCCGGCTCGGCGTGGGCGCTCGGCACCGAGCTGAACCTGGTCCGCCGGCTCGCACTGGCGCACCCGGACAAGCAGATCATGTTCCTGGACAAGGCCGTCTGCTACTGCTCGACGATGAACCGGATCGATCTGCCGCACCTGGTCTGGGCTCTGGAGGAGCTGGTCGCGGGCCGGGTCGTCAACCAGATCACGGTGGACGCCGACACCGCGCACCACGCCCGGGTCGCGCTTGATCAGATGCTCGCGCTGCCCGGCGCTGACACTCCGCCGCCGACGGCGTCCTGATCACGATCCGTAGCGCTCTTGGTACGCAAAAGTGCCGGATCACCGATTAATGCCACACACGCCGATGTGACCGAGTCCTTTTTCGTCACCGAGGGCTATGCTGCCCAAGCGACGACACACGCGGGCCGTTTCGACATGGCCGCATCCGGGGTAGCGACAAGGTTCAGGCGCCCCACCATCAACACGGCAGCACCGACGCGCTGGAGGTTGCGTTGACCGACGACGTCCTGGTTGTGCACGGAGGTACTCCGCTCGAAGGGCGGATCCGCGTGCGCGGCGCGAAGAACCTGGTATCGAAGGCGATGGTCGCCGCGTTGCTCGGCGACAGCCCGAGCCGGCTGTTCGACGTGCCCAAGATCCGCGATGTCGAGGTGGTGCGAGGTCTGCTCGGCCTGCACGGCGTCAAGGTCACCGACGGCACCGAGGATGGCGAGCTCGTCTTCGACCCGGCGAACGTGGAGAGCGCCAGCACCGACCAGATCAACGTGCACGCCGGTTCCAGTCGGATCCCGATCCTGTTCTGCGGCCCGCTGCTGCACCGCCTCGGGCACGCGTTCATCCCGGATCTGGGCGGCTGCCACATCGGCCCGCGCCCGATCGACTTCCACCTGCAGGCGCTGCGGGAGTTCGGTGCCACTGTCGACAAGCGGCCCGAGGGGTTGCACCTGTCCGCGCCGAACGGGCTGCACGGCACCAAGTTCGCCCTGCCGTACCCGAGCGTCGGCGCCACCGAGCAGGTGCTGCTGACCGCCGTGATGGCCGAGGGTGTCACCGAGCTGCGCAACGCCGCGGTGGAGCCGGAGATCATCGACCTGATCTGCATCCTGCAGAAGATGGGCGCGATCATCAAGGTCCACACCGACCGGGTGATCGAGATTCAGGGCGTGCCCAAGCTGCACGGCTACACCCACCGGCCGATCCCGGACCGGATCGAGGCGGCGAGCTGGGCGGCCGCCGCCCTGGCGACCCGTGGTCACGTCGAGGTGCTGGGCGCGCAGCAGGCCGACATGATGACCTTCCTGAACATCTTCCGCTCGGTCGGCGGCGAGTACGAGGTCACCGACGCCCGCGCGCCGAAGCTGGGCGACCCCGGCCAGGAGGGCGGCATCCGCTTCTGGCACCCGGGTGGCGAGCTGAACGCGGTGGCGTTGGAGACCGACGTGCACCCCGGCTTCATGACCGACTGGCAGCAGCCGCTGGTCGTGGCGCTGACCCAGGCCCGCGGCCTGTCGATCGTCCACGAGACGGTCTACGAGCAGCGGCTGGGCTACACCGAGGCCCTCAACTCGATGGGCGCCAACATCCAGGTCTACCGGGACTGCCTCGGCGGCACCCCGTGCCGCTTCGGCCGGCGTAACTTCAAGCACTCCGCGGTGATCGCCGGGCCGAGCAAGCTGCACGCCGCCGACCTGGTCATCCCGGACCTACGGGCCGGGTTCAGCCACCTGATCGCGGCGCTCGCGGCCGAGGGCACCTCCCGGGTGTACGGCGTGGACCTGATCAACCGGGGCTACGAGGACTTCGAGGCGAAGCTCGCCGACCTGGGCGCGCACGCCGAGCGTCCGTAACCTCGGTCACCCCATCGTTCGACTACGACGGCTCCAGGTCGCGCTGCGACCTGGAGCCGTTGGCCGTTGTACCGCGATGTGCACCGGGCGCGGACCGTTGGCTACCCTTGCCGCGTGCCGTCGCTCTTTCGCCGCAAGTCCACCGACCTCGTCGACGAGGCCGTCACCTCGGTGACCCCCGAGGAGACCGCTGAGCGTCCACGGGGTTACACCCCGGCCAAGGGTCGGGAGACGCCCAAGCGGCCGACCGCCGGCCGTCGCCCGGCCGGCCCCACTCGCCCCCTCACCAAGGAGGAGGAGCGGGAGCGTCGCCGTCAACTGCGCGCCGAGGCAGCGTCGGAGTTCCGCCGCGAGGGTGGGCCCCGCGACCGTGGCCCGGAGCGGCTGCTGGCCCGCAACGTGGTCGACTCCCGTCGTACCGTCGGCACCTGGTTCTTCGGCGGCGCGCTGATCGTGCTGGTCGGGTCGAACGCGGCCATGCCGCCGCTGGTCCGGCTGATCTCCAACGTGCTCTGGGGCGCGCTGGCGCTGGGTGTGGTCGTCGACTCGGTGCTGATCTGCCGCAAGATCAGCAAGCTGGTCCGGGAGCGCTTCCCGAAGACCGACCAGCGGATGGGCTCGCTCTTCCTCTACGCGGTCATGCGGTCGATCACCTTCCGGCGGATGCGCGCTCCGGCGCCCCAGGTCAAGCTGGGCGACAAGGTCTGACCCCCGGGCTCCCACGCCCGCACCCTGGCGTCCCGCGCCCGCAAGATCCGCACGACTTCAGCGAAACTGCTGCCTCAGACATCTCCGAGGCAGCAGTTTCGCCGTATCTGCGCGGATCTTGCCGCGCGTTCATCATGCTGAACGGGTTGCCGTTGTTCGCCACGCCGAACGTTCGACCCAATGGAGCGAAGGCATGCCTTCGGAACCGGCTGCCCCGCTGGCCACCATCGCCGCTGCCCTGCGCCGGGAGCGGGAACGGGTCGGCATCTCGCTGACCGAGCTGGCCCGCCGGGCGGGGGTGGCCAAGTCCACCCTCTCCCAACTGGAGTCGGGCAGCGGCAACCCGAGCGTGGAGACGCTCTGGGCGCTGGGCGTCGCCCTCGGTGTGCCGTTCAGCCGGCTGGTGGAGCCCGTCGACGACGATGTACGGGTCATCCGGGCCGGGGACGGGCCGCACGTCCGCTCGGAGCAGGCCGACTTCAGCGGAACGCTGCTCAGCGCCGGTGCGGCGCACCTGCGCCGGGACGTCTACCTGATCAGCCTGGAACCGGGTGCGGTCCGAGCCGGGCAGGGCCACACCCCGCGCAGTATCGAGCACGTGGTGGTCGCTGCCGGCCGGCTGCGGGTGGGGCCCGAGGGGGCACCGGTCGAACTCGAACCCGGCGACTACGCCACGTTCCCCGGCGACGCCCCGCACCGTTACGAGGCGCTCGCTCCCGGTACGTTCGCCGTCCTCATCATGGAGCACCCCTGAACGAGGACGGCGATCCCGCCGCAGCCGGGTGGCCTTCGAGTGCGGTATGGTCGGACGCCAGATTCGCTTATAGGACCAAATGTCCGAAACCAATGGGATAACGTTTGCGCCGGTGGGCCGCACCACAGTGGCGGTGAGCGAGCCCACGCCGTTACCCTCCATCCGCAGCCACGGCCTGCCGGAGCAGCGATCTGACCGGCACGTGCGGCCCCAGCGCGACAATTTGCAACGAGGTGACAACGCGTGAGCGAGCGGACGCGAGCCGGCCACCGGGGCGTGGCAGGCGGCGACCGGACGCCCAGCGGTCACCCGACGGCGGCTGCGGACACCTCACCCCCGGCGAGAATCGGCCCAGCGGCCGGGTGTGGCGACGGGCTCGACGGATGAACGGCCGCTACAACGACCGGTGGTCAGACCCGAACGAACCGTCCTGGGTGGTCGAGCCGACCACCGAGTGGCACCCCCAGTTCCCCGGCCAGCGTTACGCCGGCGACATCGGCAGGCCGCACCAGCCGCCACCGCGTGGCCGCGCGACGGTGTCCGGTCGCGCCGAGGTGCCACCGCTGGCGCCCACCCGCCCGGACGGCACCTACCTCGGCCGGTCCTGGTCCGACGAACCACCGGAGGAACAGGCACCTCACGGCCGTTCCTGGGTGGACGACGAGCCGGGCGAGACACCGGCCTACGGCCGACTCCGCGGCGACGAGCGCTCGGCGGACACCTCCGCCTACGGCCGGCCCGACAGCGCCGACTCCCGCCACTACGACCACGAGCCGTACCGTCGTCCGCTGCCCGAGCCACCCCGCCGCGACGACCGTCGCTCGCCCGAGTCGGACCGACGTACCGCCTGGTCCGACCGACGCCCCGCCGACGAGCGGGGGCCCGCGCGGGAAGCCGCCTGGCACCGGGACCAGCCCACCCCCGATCGGTACGACAGCCGCCGTCCCCGGCAGGAGCCCACCGAGCGGGATCGGGGTTACCGGGGCTCTCCGCCGGTCTCCCCCGCGCCCCGGCCCGAACCCGGCTGGGTGCCCGAGCCCAACGACACACCACGTCGGCGCGGCACACCGGAACGACCGGCCGCTGGTTACGAACGGCACACCGGCGAGGCGTACGGCGGCCGACCCACCCGCGACCACGACGGCCGCATCGCCGACGGGGTCGACCCATGGGCCCCCGTGGACGGCCGCACGCGATACAGCGCCGACGGGTACCCGGACCGGGCCGCCGACGACCTGCACCGCCCGGACTCGCGCTACCGGGCGGACGAGGGCATCGGCACAGCGCCCTCACCCAACGGTGGACGACGGCGTCGCCCCGAGGCGGACCTGCCCGACCAGCCCCGCCTCGACGACGACCGGCGGCGGCCCGACACCGACCCGCACCGGCAGCAGCCCCGTGAGGCGGCGGCCCGCACCGACGCGTACCCGGACCGGCGACCCCGCGAACAGGCCCGCCCGGACGGGTATCGCGACAACGGCTACCGCGAGGACGCGCCTCGTGAGGACGCGTACCGCGAGCCCCGGCCACAGCCGGGCCAACGGTCGGACGGCAGTCTGCCCTGGCCAGCACCGGGTCCGGTGCGCCAGGACCGCACCTCGGACCGTACCCGGGAGCCCGGCCACCGCACCGACCCACACCGCAGCGACCCACACGGCAGCCCGGACCCGCACCGCACCACAGACCCGCACCGCAGCCCCGACCCGCACCGCACCGCGGACCCGTACCGCAGCGCCGAGCCGGGCATCGCGCCGCGGCCGGCCGCCCGGCCCGACCGGCCGGCGGCCACCCCGTCCCGGCCTGACGAGCGCCCGGCGGCCGCTCCGGCACGGTACGACGAGCGACAGGCACGCCCGGCCGCGACGGCGCCGCCCGCCTCCGGCCGTGCCATGCCGGTCCCACCGGTCTCCCCGGAGCGACCGGTGTCGCCAGCGCCCGTCTCCCCCGCTTGGGACCGACCGGTATCAGCCGCCCCGGCCTTCCCGGAACGACCGGTGTCGCCAGCACCCGACTCCCCCGGCGCCCGCGGCTGGGACCGGCCGGTGTCGGCCGCCCCCGTCTCCCCCGCCGCGACCGGTTGGGACCGGCCGGTTTCGGCCGTTCCGGTCTCGCCCGCCTCCGACCGGCCCGTCTCGGGGCCACCCGCCGCGCGTCTGCGACTGGAGTACCTGCCCGCGCCGGTGGACCCGCCCACCGCCGACGAGCGCTCGGATGCCCCGCCAGCATCGGGACGCCAGCCGCTGGCCGAACCGCCACCGGCATCCGGGGCGCATCCCGCCCCGCCGCCGCGTTACCCCGGCCCGGACACCGGGGACCGCCCGGCGGACCAGCGGCGCGGCGAGGAGCCGGGCCCGGACCGCCGTCCGGTCGGCGACCCGCTGACCGGCACCCCACCGACCGACCGCCGCCCGACCGCCCCGGACCGCTCGCCCCCGGCGGAGCGGCCGCACCCCGCCGATCGCCCGGCGGTGCCGCAGCGTCCGTACTCGCCGGAGCGACTGGCCCCGACGGCGGACGCACGCCCGTCGCTTGCCCCGCCACCCACCTGGCAGGCACCGCCGCCACCGGCGACCCGCCCCGACCCGACCCCGGCCGACCCGACCCGGGCGGTTCCGGCTCCGGCGGCCTCGCAGCCACTGGCGGCGGAGGTCGCGCCGGTGCTCCCGCCGGCCCCCGGTACGCCGCGCCGCTACGTACCCCCGCCGCCCTCGGAAGAGCCGGTGGCGGCCGTTCACGAGCCGGACGACGTCCCGGGCACCCGCGGGCCGGAAGCGTGGTTCAGCCCCGCTCAGTCCGCCGAGTCCGACCAGGCCGAGCCGGCGACGGACCAGCGGTCGTTCGACCCGGTCGACGACGAGTCGACGTCCGGCGACCCCGACCTCACCGCGACACCGGTCGCACCGGACGCACAGACGTCGGCGGCGGCGGCCGACACCCACCTCGACGTGGCCGACGAGCACGCCAGCGGGTCGACGCCAGACGACGCCTTCGACCCGGTCTCCGCGCCGCCCGCCCACCCGGTCTCCGGTGCCCCTCGGCTCTGGCCGGAGGACCTGGACGACGACCCGCAGCCCGATTTCGACACGGGAACGGTGGACGGCGACGAGCCCGTCTCCGGCGCACCTGTCGCGATGCCCCGCCAGCGGACCGAAGCCGACCTCGAAGCCGAGGGCGAGGCCGACCAGCAGGCATTCGCCGCTTCGCCCAGCGAGGACAGCGATCCGGTCGAGCACGACCCGACGGACGAACTAGCGCCACCGGACGAGCCGACGGACGCGATCGACGATCCGAGCGCGAGCCCGGCGGATGGCTCGCGGGGCGACGAGTGGCGGGGCGACGCGACGCTGCACGTCACGGCTGTGGACGACACGAGCCCGCCCGTCTCCGCACCGCCCGTCTCCGCACCACCGGTCTCCGCACCGCCGTTCTCGGCACCGCCCGCCTCGGTCACGCCGGTCTACGCTCCTCCGGCACCGCCGGTATCGGCCCCGCCCGCGGCACCCGTCTCCGCGCCACCAGCGCCGACCGCAGCGCCCGTCTCCGCGCCGCCCCTCTCCACCGCGCCCGTCTCGGCGCCGCCCGCACCGACACAGCCGCACTCCGTAGCGCCAGTCTCCGCGCCGCCAGCGCCCACAACAGCGCCCGTCTCCGCGCCGCCGGCGGCCACGCCCATGACCGCGCCACCGGCCTCGACACCACCGCCCTCCGCGGCACCCGTCTCCGGGCCGCCAGCGTCGGTGGTGCCGGCGTCCGGGCCGCCCGCCTCGGCCGTACCCGGCCCGAGGATCGGCTCGGACGGGGAGAACGAGCCGGTGTCCGCGCCACCCGACCACGCACCGCCGGTGGTGACCCGCCCGTCGCTGGCCGACCCGGGCGACCCGGAGCAGGTGCTGGCCGCGTACCGGTGGCGGTTGGACCCGGTCACCCTGCGCGAGGAGCTGACGGAGCCGGACGACCTGCGGGCCATCCGGCGGCGGCTGACCGAGAAGTTGGGTTCGGCGGTCGACAACCGTGCCCGGGCCCGGCTGCTCAGCCTGCGGGCTGTGGCCTCGCGGATTCTCGGCGACCTGGACGACGCGCTGGCCGACGGTCGGCTCGCCCTCACCTACGCCGAGGCCACCGGCGAGCTGCGCCGGACCGCGCTGGCCCAGGCCCGGCTGGCCCACGTGCTGCGCTGGCGCGGCGACTTCGCCGAGGCCGACCAGCTCTTCGCCCAGGCCAACTCGGTCGAGTTGCCCGACCGGTTGCGGGCCGCATTGCACGAGCACGCCGGGCGGTCGTGTTACGACCAGGGGCGGCTCATGGAGGCCTGCGAGCACTTCGAGAAGGCGCTCGACCTGCGCGGCGCGGGCGACGCCGAACTGCTGGACCGGGTCCGGGTGGCCCTCGACGCGGTCACCGTCCGGGCCGAGGCGGGTGGCTTCGGGGCGTACCCCCGGAGTCGGGACGAGGTGCTCGACCGGGACCGACCCCCGTTGCCAGACCGCGACGGGCAGCTGTGGGGTTACACCAGCCAGGACGGCGACATGGTCGTGCCCGCCCGGTACGCCGAGGCGCAGCCCTTCCACGACGGGCTGGCCTGGGTCCGCCGGCCGGACACCGACCGCTGGTCGCTGATCAACCTGCTCGGTACGACGGTGATCCCGCCGTCCTTCCGGGCCGCGCAGCCGTTCAGCGACGGCCTGGCCTGGGTGGTCGGCGAGGGTGGTTGGACGGCGATCGACGCGACCGGGGCGGTGCAGGTCCCGCCCAACTTCGCCGAGGTACGACCGTTCCGGCGTGGGCTGGCCGCGGTCCGGCGCGAGGGGTGGGGGGCGGTCGACCGGACCGGTCGGGTCATCGTGCCCACCCGCTACCACGGCTTCGTCACCGAGTTGGCCGACGGCCAGCAGATCGACGGTTTCACCGACGAGGGGCTCGCCGTGGTCGACGTGGCGGGTCGAAGGGGCGTGGTGGACCGCACCGGCACGGTGCTGGTCCCGCCGGCGCACCCCATGCTGGTCATCCACCCGGTGGCGTTCCTGATCGAGAGCGACAACGGGCGGTGGGGCGCGCTGGACCGGCGCGGCGTGCCGCTCATCGATCCGGTGCACCGCGATCGCGCCGAGGTGCTGGAGGAGATCGACCGGCTACTCACCGACGCCAACCCGGTGCTCTGAGTCACCGGTCGTCAGTGTTGATCCACTGGAGCTAGGGTCGGTACATGGAATTCCGACACCTGGGCCGTTCCGGCCTGATGGTCAGCGAGATCTCGTACGGCAACTGGATCACCCACGGTTCGCAGGTCGAGGAGGACGCCGCGTTCGCCTGCGTCCGGGCCGCCCTCGATGCGGGGATCACGACCTTCGACACCGCCGACGTGTACGCCGGCACGCGCGCCGAGGACGTGCTCGGCCGGGCGCTGCAGAACGAGCGCCGCGAGGGCCTGGAGATCTTCACCAAGGTCTACTGGCCGACCGGGCCCGGCCGCAACGACCGTGGCCTGTCCCGCAAGCACATCATGGAGTCGATCAACGGCTCGCTGCGCCGGCTGCGTACCGACTACGTGGACCTCTACCAGGCCCACCGCTACGACTACAGCACGCCGCTGGAAGAGACGATGGAGGCGTTCGCCGATGTCGTCCACTCCGGCAAGGCGCACTACATCGGGGTCTCCGAGTGGACCGCCGAGCAGCTGCGCGCCGCGCATCCGCTCGCCCGGGAGCTGCACATCCCGCTGGTCTCCAACCAACCTCAGTATTCGATGCTCTGGCGGGTCATCGAGACCGAGGTCGTACCGGCCAGCGAGGAGCTGGGCATCGGGCAGATCGTCTGGTCGCCGATGGCCCAGGGTGTGCTCTCCGGCAAGTACCTGCCGGGCCAGCCGCCGCCGGCCGGTTCCCGGGCCACGGACGAGAAGTCGGGCGCGGGCTTCATCTCCCGGTTCATGAACGACGACGTGCTCACCCGGGTCCAGCAGCTCAAGCCCCTCGCGGAGCAGGCCGGGCTCACCATGGCCCAGCTCGCCGTGGCGTGGGTGTTGCAGAACCCGAACGTCTCGTCGGCGATCATCGGCGCGTCCCGCCCCGAGCAGGTGCACGACAACGTGAAGGCGGCCGGGGTGAAGCTCGACGCCGAACTGCTCAAGGCGATCGACGACATCATCGAGCCGATCACCGAGCGGGACGCGGCAAAGACCGAGTCCCCCGCGCAGCGTCCCTGACGCCGTTCCGGCCCGGTCGGCGCGACACCCTCGCGCCGACCGGGCCGGGTCAGGTCAACTCTGCCCGGTCACCGGTCACCGCCAGAAGCGGATCAGCTCCAGGCCGGCGGCGTAGAGCCCCGACGGCAGACCGAGCAGGTCACCGACCGCGAAGACCGCGTCGAAGAACCAACCGCCGATGCGCGGGTTCCACAGCAGCGCGAAGAGCAGGATGAAGCCGTACGGCGCGAACAGGTCGTACATCTTGCGCCACTGCGGGTTGAGCCACGGCTGGATCATGTTGCCGCCGTCCAGGCCGGGCACCGGCAGCAGGTTCAGCACACTGGCGGTGAGCTGGAGGAAGGCGAGCAGCGCCACCCCGGCCCAGAACTCCACCGGACCTTCCGACTGGGTGCCGAGCCGCACCGCCGCCACCAACACCAGCGTGAACAGCACGTTGGTCGCCGGGCCGGCGAGGCTGACCAGGGTGTGCCGCAGCCGACCCGGGATGGCGTGCCGGTCCACCCAGACCGCGCCACCCGGCAGGCCGATGCCGCCGAGCAGCACCACCACCACCGGCAGCACGATCGACAGCAACGGGTGGGTGTACTTCAACGGGTTGAGCGTCAGGTAACCGCGATGGGCGATGTCCCGGTCGCCGGCCCGGTAGGCCACCACCGCGTGGGCGTACTCGTGCAGGCAGAGCGACACCAGCCAGCCGGACACCACGAAGAGGAACACGTTGAACCGGACGCTGCCGTACCCGTTCCAGGTCAGCACCCCGCTGACCGCGAAGAGCGCGACCAGGCCGAGGAAGACCGGGCTGGGCCGGAACGCCGCCTTGGGGACGCCGAGGACCAGCCCGTCACCGCCCGGGCGGTCGTAGGCCATCACTCGGCCGTGGGCAACAGGCTCATCCGGTACTCCACCCGGTCGTCCTCCACGAGCGCGACCGAGGTGACGCCGGACGCCGCGAGCTCCCGCCAGGCCTGACCGATCCAGGATTCGGCGTCGGCCTGGCTGCCGAACGACTCCGCCGGTCCCTCGACCGTCTGGCCGTCCGTGCCCTCGTACCGCCAGCTCCACGCCATGCCGCGTCTCCCCTCGCCGCTGAAGTCCCCGTGGGACGAACCCTCGCCAGCGTAGTCGGCCCGGCGCGCAACGGCCGCTCGCTCGCCCCGGCGGGACCGACGGGGTGGATCAATTCGATCGACGCCGGCCGGTACGGTGGCTCGGTGCTGACACGGGGAGTGCTGCTCGGCGACCGGTACCGGCTGGGCGAGCGGGTGGCGACGGGTGGGATGGGCGCGGTCTGGCGCGGCACGGACGTGCTGCTGGAACGCGAGGTCGCCGTGAAGGTGCTGCTGCCGTCGCTGGTCGCCGATCCGGAGTTCACCGCTCGCTTCCGGGCCGAGGCGCGGATGCTGGCCGCGCTGCGGCACCCCGGGGTGGTGCCGGTGCACGACGTGGGGCAGGCCGCGCTCGACGACGGCAGCCAGGTCGACTACCTGGTGATGGAGTACGTCGAGGGCGAGCCGTTGTCCGCCCGGGTGCGCGCGGTGGGGCGGCTGGATCCGGCCACCACCATGTCGGTGCTGGCCCAGGCGGCCGACGCGCTGCACACCGCCCACTTCGCCGGCATCGTGCACCGCGACGTGAAGCCGGGCAACCTGCTGGTCAAGGGCGACGGCACTGTGGTGCTCGTCGACTTCGGCATCGCCCGGTCCCGCAACATGGCCGGGCTCACGGCCGCGAACATGGTGCTCGGCACCGCCTCGTACATGTCTCCCGAGCAGGCCACCGGGCAGCCGGTCTCGGCCGCCACCGACATCTACGCGCTCGGCGCGGTGGCGTACTTCTGCCTTGCCGGGCAGCCGCCCTTCCACGGTGACAACCCCCTCGCGGTGGCGCTGCGGCACGCCCAGGAGGACCCAGCGGCGCTACCGGCGGACACCCCACCGGCGGTTGCCGCCGTGGTGACCCGCGCGCTGGCCAAGCGTCCGGAGGACCGGTTTGGCAGCGCGGCCGAGTTGGCCGCTGCCGCCGCCGAGGCCCGCGACGCGACCCTGGCGAGCATTCCGGTCTCGGCCCGCCCACCGTGGGCGCTGGCCGCTCCCACCCCGGGCCTCGCGGCCCCCGCAGCTCCCCCCACGCCGCCAGCCGGCCCGGCTGCGGCGCCGCCGTCCGCCACGCCGGTGTCGGCAGGGCCCGCCGCGCCGCGCCCACCGGCGAGCGCCGCGACCGAACCGACGACCGAGCCGAAGCCGACCCGGGAGGACGCGCTCGGAAGCGCACCGTCGAGCCGACGCCGTGCACTGCTGGTCGGGGCCGGTGCGGTCGTCCTCGTCGCGGTGGCCGTGGTGGCCGTGGTCGCGCTGCGACCGGGAGCCAACCCGGGTACGGCGGACCAGCCACCCGCGCTGGCCGGCGAGTCGGCGGCGGTCGCCGACGCTCCGCTGCCGCCCGGAGACGCGACCACCACCGGACCCCGGCCCAGCGCGACGCCGGGTGCCAGCCGCACCGCGACGGCCGAACCGACCGGGTCCCCCGCCGACGCGACGACCAGCAGCGACCCCGACCGCACCGGGGCACCGGGCGGCACGCCGACCGGTACGGCCAGCAGCCGACCGACGCCCAGCCGCACCCCGTCGAGCCGACCCAACCCGTACACGGCGGCACAGGCGTGCGGCAGCGGCTACCAGGTGATCGACTCGGCGACGCTGACCGGCGGGGACGGGCAGCGCAAGGGCCGGGTCTTCCTGCTGTACCACGGGGGCACCGGCACCAACTGCGTGGTGACCCTCAAGGACACCGCGGTCGGCACGAAGTCGGCGGCCTCGGCGTACCTGGAGGTGCAGGGGCGGGCGCGCAGCACCGACAGCGGGTCCTTCGACTACTACGCCGGGCCGGTGCGGGCCAGCGCGGCCGGGACATGCGTCAAGTGGGGCGGCTCCACCGGCGGGGTCAGCTACGGCAGCGGGTTCGAGCACTGCGACTGAACGACGGGCCGGCAGGCACCGCGACCCTGGGCGGCCTTAAGGTACGGGCATGTCCGTAGACGGGTGGAACACGGTCCTGGTGCTCGGCGGTATCCGGTCCGGCAAGTCCGAGTTCGCCGAGTCCCTGGTCACCGACGCGCCGGTGGTCCGCTACGTCGCCACCGCGCCCGAGGGCGACCCGGAGGACACCGAGTGGGCGACCCGGCTGGCGGCACACCGCGCCCGACGGCCGGGCAGCTGGACCACCGAGGAGACCACCGAGGACCCGCGCCGGCTGGCCGACGTGCTCGAGTCCGCCGAGCCCAACGAGATGCTGCTCGTCGACGACCTGGGCGGCTGGGTGACGGTGCTGCTCGACCCGGACCACCAGCCCGCCGACGACGTGGCGACCATCGCCGAGCTGGCCGAGGCGATCCGCGGGTGTGCCGCCCGAGTGGTGCTGGTGAGCCCCGAGGTGGGGCTGTCGCTGGTGCCGACCACCCCGCTGGGCCGGGCGTTCACCGACGCGTTGGGCGCGGCCAACCGCGCGGTCGCCGACGCCTGCGACGCGGTCGTACTGGTCGTCGCCGGTCAGCCGGTCTGGCTCAAGTCGGTCGCCACCGCGACCGAACCGCCCGCTCCCGCCGCCGTGACCGCGCCGACGGCTGCCGCCACCGCACCGGTCGTGGCGAGCCTCGCCGACACCGAGCCGACCCCCGAGGTGCAGCTGCCCGACGTGCTGACCCCCACGCCGCCGGCCGCCCCGATGGCGGAGCCGGGCAACCCGTGGGCCGCGCCGACCATGGCGCTGCCGATGGTGTCCACCGGGCTGGTCATCCAGCCCGGCATGGAGCTGCCGATGCCCGACGAGTACGCCGGCCCGCAGGCGGTCGACCGGCTGGCCACGCTGGACGTACCGGGCGCCGGGCTGGGCGTGCTGGACCGGGTGGTGGGCTTCGCCGCCGCCACCCAGGGCACCTCGACCCCCGCCGCCTGGGGCTCGGTGCGGGTGCTGCTGCTGCACGGCGACCACGCCGGCGGGGCGGCGGCCGGCACCGTCGCCGGTGAGTCGGCGCGCCGCGCCGCACAGGCCCGCGCCGGCCAGGGCGCGTTGGCACGGCTGGCCGCCGAGAGCGGCGCGAGTCTCCAGGTGGTGGACACCCCGGCCTCCGCGCCGATCGAGGACCAGCCGGCCCTCGCGCCGGAGCAGGTGGAGTCCGCGCTGCGCTACGGCTGGCGGTTGGCCGAGCAGGCCGCCGACGCCGGCGTACAACTGCTGGTGCTCGGCGCGTGCGGCGCCGGCACCGAGGCGGCGGCCGCTGCGGTGCTCGCGGCGACCGCGGGCGCGGAGCCGCCCGCCGTACTGGGCCGGGTGATCACCGACTCCGGTGAGATCGACGACGCGGCGTGGATGATCCGCTGCGCGGCGGTGCGTGACGCCCTGCACCGCACCCGACGCTCGTCGCGCGGCGCCAAGGACATCCTGGCCGAGCTGGGCGGCGGCGACGTGGCGGTGGCCACCGGCGTGCTGCTCGGCGCCACCGCCCGCCGGGTGCCGGTGCTGCTCGACGGGCCGGTCGGGTTGGCCGCCGGCATGGTGAGCCGCGACCTGGCCGGGCAGGCCCGGCACTGGTGCCTGCTGGCCGACCACGGCGGGCACCCTGCCGTGCGGCTCGCCGCCGACGTGCTGGGCCTCACTCCGCTGCTCGACCTGCGGATGGATCTCGGCGAGGGCGCGAACGCGCTTGTCGCGCTGCCGCTGCTGCGCTCGGTGCTGGCGCTGTCCGCCACGCTGCCGGTGCACCCGTCGCTGGCCGGCACGGACGACACCGACCCGGCCGTCGACGAGCCGGAGTCCACCGACCCGAGCTACGCCGACCCGGATCTCACCGAGCCCGACTTCGCCGAGCCGGAGCCGGCCGGGCCGGGCCCGGCCAGCACCGGGGCGGACGAGCAGCCGGCGACGGGCTGGCGTGCCGGCTGAGCCACGGCTGCTCGCGGGGGCCCGGCTGGCGGTCACCACCTTCACCACGCTGCCGGTGCGGGCCGGGCGCATCGACCGCCCGGTCGCCGGCACGGCGATGGCCCTCGCCCCGGTGGTCGGCGCACTGCTCGGCGCCCTACTGGCCGGTGTGCTGCTGCTGACCGGGACGCTCGCCCCACCGCTGGTGGCGGCCGGTGTGACAGTCGGCGTCGCCGCGCTGCTCACCCGGGGGCTGCACCTGGACGGGCTGGCCGACACCGTGGACGCGCTCGGCTCGTACCGGCGGGGCACGGCCGCCCTGGAGATCATGAAGAAGCCGGACGTCGGTCCGTTCGGGGTGGTCGCCCTGGTGGTCGTACTCCTGGTGCAGGCGGCTGCGCTCGCCGACCTCGCCGGTCGGTCCTGGCCGGCGTGCCTCGCGGCGGTGGTCGCGGCGACCGCGGCCGGGCGGCTCGGCGTCACGGTGGCCTGCCGGCGGGGAGTGCCGGCGGCCCGGCCCGACGGGCTGGGCGCGCTGGTCGCCGGCACGGTAGGCCCGGTGGCAGTTGCCGCCGGGGCGGTCGCCGTCATGCTGCTGGCGGTGCCCGCGGTGCCGGGCCGTCCGTGGCAGGGGCCGCTGACCGTCGTCGCCGCGATCGCCGTCGCGCTACCGCTGCTCAACCACGTGGTACGCCGTCTCGGCGGGATCACCGGCGACGTCCTGGGCGCGACCGTCGAGGTGGTCACCACGCTGGTCTACCTGGGTCTGGTGCTGTCCGGCTGAACCGGGCCCGGCGGGCCGGGTAGCGTTCGGCTCGACAACACCGGCGCGGCCACCGGGGGATCCCACAATGCTCATCACGGACGACTTCCTGCCCGTTCCGGTGCCGGAGTCGCTCAGCGCGACCTACCTGGTGCCGATGGCGGGGCTACCGAAGGTCAGTGCGAAGACCGCGGTGGCGGCCCTGACCGGGCGGCTGGCCGAGCCGGTGCACGGGCTGGCCCGGCAGATGCTCGACAGCCCGCTGATGAGCGTCGACACCCGGCCGATCGCCGAGTTCCCCGAGCTGCCACCGGACCTGCTCACCGCGTTCGGTGCGACAAAGGAGCAGCTGGACCGGCTGGCGGCGGCGACGCACCTGGTGGTCGTACAGGCCGAGTACCGGCCCGGTTGGCCACCCGCGCACGAGTGGGCCGCCCGGGCGGTCGCTGCCGCCGTGGCGGAATCCGTCGACAGCGACGTGGTGGACGTCTTCGGCCTCCAGTTCCTCGACCCGGCGACCGCGCTGCGCTCCCTCCCCGACGAGCAGGGCCGCATCCGCCTTGTCGACTGGGTGCTGGTGCCGTACTCCTCGGACACCGAGGGCCTGTGGTTCACCACCAAGGGGCTGCGCCGCTTCGGTCTGCTGGAGTTGCAGACCCAGGGGGTGCCCGACCACCTCACCCGCGCCTGGGGTGCGGTGATGACCGGGGCGGCCCGCCGACTGCTGCGGGACTGGACCGACGGGCTCACCGGCGAGGAGGTGCCGGCGTTCGTGCAACTGCCGGTACTCGCCACGGTCACCGGCCACGACATCGCGGTGGCGTACGGCAACCCGGAGCAGCACGGCGCCACCGCCCCGGTGCTGCTCCGCCTCGAACTGGACCCGGCGACCGACCCGGAGGCCGACTCGTTCCTCAGCCTGCGCCCGCCGGCCGGGCACCCCGGCCCGGACGGGCGCTACTACGCCGCCGCCTGCGCGACCCTGTTCTCCGGGATCCAACCGGACGTGCGCTACGCCCGCTCGGGTGACGCGATGAGCCGCGCGGTCGCCACCGCCAGGGCCGCGCTGGACGACGCGCGGGCCCGATTCGTCGCCGGCCAGTTCCCCACCGAGTCGCAACTGGTGGTGAAGTACGGCCTGCCCGGAGACGACGGCCCGGAGTACGTCTGGGCGGGCGTCACCTCGTGGGAGACCCCGGAACGCATCGTCGGCGTGAGCGCCAGCGACGCCAACACCGACCAGAGCGTGCGCATCGGCACCCCCGTGGTAGTGGAGACGTCCGACGTGGTCGACTGGGCCGTCCTGGACGCCACAGGCGTCATAGAAGGCGGCTGGACCCAAGCAGTCCTGGACTCAGGCGAACCCCCAACCCCCTCACGCTAACCCCGCTCTCCGGCCTAGTTGATCAAGAGGTTTGCGTCAGAATCTCGTCCGAACATGACGCAAACCTCTTGATCACCGGGGGCAAGGCGGTGGGGTTACTTCACTGAGGGGGTTACGAAAGGGGGCTTGGTCAGCTTCAGGGGGGCTCGGCGGCCTCGGATGTCGATCTCGACCTCGTCGCCGTCGGTCAGGTTGGCGTCGGTGTTCAGTAGGGCCAGCGCGATGCCCTGTTTGCGGGTTGGGGAGAAGGTGCCGCTGGTCACGATGCCGACCTGGGTGTCGCCCACGTGCAGGGTCATGCCGGGCCGCGGGATGGCCCGGTCGACGGCCACCAGGCCGCGCAGCGTACGCCGGGGGCCGGCGGCCTTCTCGGCGAGCAGCGCGTCGCGGCCCCAGAAGGCCGGCTTGTCCCAGCCGACCGCCCAGCCGGAGCGGGCCTGCACCGGGCTGATGTCCAGGGAGAGGTCCTGCCCGTGCAGCGGGTAACCCATCTCGGTCCGCAGCGTGTCCCGGGCGGCCAGTCCGCAGGCGCGCAGCTCGAACGCCGCGCCGGCGGCGAAGAGCGCATCCCAGACGGCGACAGCGTGCTCCGCCGGCACCACCAGCTCGTAGCCCAGCTCACCCGTGTAGCCGGTACGGCAGACGGTCAGCTCCACCCCGGCCAGGCTCGCGGCGGAGAAGCTCATGTAGCCGTGTTCGGTGGGCAGGTCCAGGGCGGCCAGCAACTCGGCCGAGCGGGGGCCCTGCACGGCCAGCACCGCGTACGCCTCGTGCTCGTCGGTGACTGTCACCTGCGCGGGAGCGGCGGCGCGCAACCGGCGCACCACCTCGGCGGTGTTCGCCGCGTTCGGGATGAGGAAGACGTGGTCGTCGGCGTAGAGGTAGGCGATGATGTCGTCCACCACGCCGCCGGTGGCGTCGTCGCAGCAGAGCGTGTACTGCGCCCGGCCCGGGCCGATCCGGCCCAGGTCGTTGCTGAGGCAGGAGTTGACGAAGTCGGCCGCGCCGGGGCCGCTCACCCGAGCCTTGCCCAGGTGTGACACGTCGAAGACCCCGACCGCCGTACGCACCGCGGTGTGCTCCTTGAGCACTCCGCCGCCGGCGTACTCCAGGGGCATCTCCCAGCCCCCGAAGGGGGCGAACTTGGCTCCGGCGGCGGTGTGCCGCTCGTGCAGCGGGGAACGGCGCAGCCGGGTCGCGGCGGCGTCGGAGGTCACGTCGGTCATGGGTGGCAACTTACCGGGGGCAACGTCGCTGGTTAGCATCGGCGGGAGCCCGCTGGCGCTGTCGGCGGGACAGCCATGACGTCCGGCGGGTAGGTTCCGCCGGAGACCTTCACCGCTGGTACGCGACGTCGCGACCGGCCCGGCCCGCCCGGAGTAGCTTCAGTGACTTCACCCCGCACCACCAACCTGAGCCTGGTCGACACCGACCCGGCCGAGCTCGCCGTCGACGCGATCGTGATCGGCGTGCACAGCCAGACCGGAGAGCAGGGCGCCACCAGCGGCCTCGCCGGCACCCTGCTGCTCGCCAGCGGCGCGGAGAGCATCGCGGCCGCGTTCGACGGCAAGCTGACCGAGACCCTCGCGCTGCTCGGCGCGACCGGCGGGCCGGGTGAGGTCATCAAGCTGGCCACGCTGGGCACCGTGACCGCCCCGCTGGTCACCGCGGTCGGGCTCGGCCCGGAGCCGTCGGGTGCCGCCCCGGCCCCGGAGACGCTGCGCCGGGCCGCCGGTGCGGCGATCCGGGCACTGGCGGGCGCACCCCGGGTCGCGCTGGCCCTGCCGCTGCCGGACGACGCGAACGCGTCGGCCGAGCTGCGCGCGGTCGCCGAGGGCGCGTTGCTGGGTGGGTACCGGTTCGCCGGTTACAAGACCCGACCCCAGCCGACCCGGCGGGAGCCGGTGGCCGAGGTGCTCATCGCGGTGCCGGACGCCAGCGACGCGGGCGCCCAGTCGGAGGTCGCCCGGGCGCAGGCCGTGGCGGGCGCGGTCCGGCTCAGCCGGGACTGGGTGAACACCGCGCCGAACGAGCTGCGTCCGCCGTCGTTCGCCGACGCGGTCGCCAGCGCGGCACGCGAGGCGGGCCTCGGCGTCGAGGTGCTCGACGAGGCGGCGCTGGCCGCCGGCGGGTACGGCGGCATCGTCGCGGTCGGGCAGGGCTCGGAGGCCCCGCCGCGGCTGGTGAAGCTGACCTACACCCCGCAGGACGGCGGCAACGGCAAGCGGGTCGCACTGGTCGGCAAGGGCATCACCTTCGACACCGGCGGCATCTCGATCAAGCCGGCGCAGGGCATGTGGGAGATGAAGTCCGACATGGCGGGCGCCGCCGCGGTGGGCGCGGCCATGCTGGCGATCGCCGCGCTGAAGCCGACGGTGGCGGTCAGCGCGTACCTGCCGATGGCGGAGAACATGCCGTCGGGCACCAGCTACCGGCCGGGTGACGTGATCACCATGTTCAACGGCAAGCGGGTCGAGGTGCTCAACACCGACGCCGAGGGCCGGATGATCCTGGGCGATGCCATCGCCCGCGCTTGCGCGGACGGCACCGACTACCTGTTCGAGACCTCCACGCTGACCGGCGGCCAGGTCATCGCGCTGGGTAAGCGGATGGCCGGCGTGATGGGCACCCCGCAGCTGTGCGACCGGGTGAAGGTGGCCGGCGACGCCGTCGGCGAGCCGGCCTGGCCGATGCCGCTGCCCGACGACGTCCGTAAGGGCATGGAGTCGGATGTGGCGGACATCTCGCAGGTCAACGCCGGGATGGACCGGGCCGGTCACATGCTGCAGGGCGGCGTGTTCCTGCGCGAGTTCGTGACCGACGACGTGGCCTGGGCGCACATCGACATCGCCGGGCCGGGCTACCACTCGGGTGAGCCGACCGGCTACTGGACCAAGGGCGGCACCGGTGTTCCGGTCCGCACGCTGGTGCAGCTCGTCGAGGATGTCGCCACCAACGGCTGACGGGACACGCGAAAGGGGCCCCCTGCTCAAGGGGGCCCCTTTCGCTTGGCTCAGTACAGCTCGGGGCGACGCTTGCGGCGCTCGTTGAAGTCGCGCATCCGCTGCGGGTAGCCCATCAGTCGGACGTCGTACACCGGGATGCCCATCCGGTACGCGAAGCGCCGGGCTCCGTCCGGGCCGTCGATGCGCCGGCGGGTCCACTCCCCGTCGTCGGCGATCAGGATGACAGTGGTCTCCGTTACGGTCGTCCGGGGTTCGATGTACGCCTCGACGCCGCGCCGACTCCGGATGAAGTTCTCCAAATGGTCCAGATCGCCGCGACTCGCGGCACGGTCACGGCTCGGCACAGCCGCCTGTTTGCGGCGCCGGAACAAGCCCACCGAATCTCTCCCCCACGTTGCGTCATCGACGACGGTGCCAAGGGTACGTGTCGATGACGTGTCGTTGGGCACCTCAGTACGCACCCTGTGCCCAGTGGTGACAAGATGACCGAGGTGGGGTGTGTCCGTGTTACATCCCCGTGACCCCCGATGCAGCGACGCGACCTGGGAGTTGGACGTGAGCGAGCCGAACGAAGCGACCTTCGACATTGTCATTCTCGGAGGTGGCAGCGGCGGCTACGCGACCGCGCTGCGCGCCGCCCAGCTCGACCTCAAGGTCGCGCTGGTCGAGAAGGGCAAGCTCGGGGGCACCTGCCTGCACAACGGCTGCATCCCGACGAAGGCGCTGCTGCACGCGGCCGAGATCGCCGACCAGGCCCGCGAGTCGGAGCAGTTCGGCGTGAAGGCCGAGCTGATCGGCATCGACATGGCCGGGGTCAACTCGTACAAGGACGGTGTGATCTCCCGCCTGTACAAGGGCCTGCAGGGCCTGGTGGGCGGCTCGAAGAACATCACAGTCGTCGAGGGCGCCGGCAAGCTGGTCGGCAAGAACGTGGTTGAGGTGGACGGCAAGCGCTACACCGGCCGCAACATCGTCCTGGCCTCCGGCTCGTACGCGAAGAGCCTGCCCGGCCTGGAGGTCGACGGCGAGCGGATCATCACCAGCGACCACGCCCTCACGATGGACCGGGTGCCGTCGTCGGTGATCGTGCTCGGTGGCGGCGTGATCGGCGTCGAGTTCGCCAGCGTGTGGAAGTCCTTCGGTGTGGACGTGACGATCGTCGAGGCGCTGCCCCGACTGGTCGCCGCCGAGGACGAGGAGTCCTCGAAGGCGCTGGAGCGGGCGTTCCGCAAGCGGAAGATCAACTTCAAGGTCGGCAAGCCGTTCGAGAAGGTCGAGAAGACCGAGAACGGCGTCAAGCTGACCATCCAGGGCGGCGAGACCGTCGAGGCCGAGCTGCTGCTGGTCGCCGTCGGTCGCGGCCCGAACACCGCCAACCTCGGGTACGAGGAGCAGGGCGTCAAGATGGACCGCGGCTACGTGCTGACCGACGAGCGGCTGCGCACCAACGTGCCGAACGTCTACGCCGTCGGCGACATCGTCCCGGGCCTCCAGCTCGCGCACCGGGGCTTCCAGCAGGGCATCTTCGTGGCCGAGGACATCGCCGGGCAGACCCCCGCCGTGATCGACGAGGTCGGCATCCCCCGCGTCACCTACTGCGACCCGGAGCTGGCGTCGGTGGGTCTCACCGAGGCCAAGGCCAAGGAGCAGTACGGCGCCGACAAGGTCAAGACGTACAACTACAACCTGGGTGGCAACGGCAAGAGCCAGATCCTCAAGACCACCGGCTTCGTGAAGCTGGTCCGGGTCGAGGACGGCCCGGTGGTCGGCGTGCACATGATCGGCGCCCGGGTCGGTGAGCTGATCGGTGAGGCGCAGCTCATCTACAACTGGGAGGCGTACCCGGCCGAGGTCGCCCAGCTCGTGCACGCCCACCCGACCCAGAACGAGGCCCTGGGCGAGGCGCACCTGGCCCTCGCCGGCAAGCCGCTGCACTCGCACGCCTGATCATCCAAACCGCGGCGTCCGGCGACGGGCGAAGATCCCACCAGGGGAATGAAGGAGTCTCAGAAAATGCCGGTATCGGTCACCATGCCCCGGCTCGGCGAGAGCGTCACCGAGGGCACCGTCACTCGCTGGCTCAAGCAGGAGGGCGACACGGTCGAGGTTGACGAGCCCCTGCTCGAGGTCTCGACCGACAAGGTCGACACCGAGATCCCGTCGCCCGCTGCGGGCGTGCTGAGCCGGATCGTGGTCGGCGAGGACGAGACCGCCGAGGTCGGCAGCGAGCTGGCCGTCATCGCCGGTGAGGGCGAGTCGACCGGCGGCGGCGAGGCCGCCCCGCAGGAGCAGGCCCCGGCCGAGGCGGTCGAGCCGGCCGCCGAGCCGACGGCCGCCGCCGAGGGCACCGCCGACGAGGTGGCCCAGGACGAGGCCCCGGCCGAGGCGCCGGCTCCGACCGCCGCCTCGTCGGGCGAGGGCACCGCGGTGAAGATGCCCGCCCTGGGCGAGAGCGTCACCGAGGGTACTGTCACCCGCTGGCTGAAGCAGGTCGGCGAGACCATCGAGGTCGACGAGCCGCTGCTGGAGGTCTCCACCGACAAGGTGGACACCGAGATCCCGTCGCCGGTCGCCGGCACGGTGCTGGAGATCAAGGTCGCCGAGGACGAGACCGCCGCGGTCGGCGCCGACCTGGCGATCATCGGCGTTGCCGGTGCGGCCCCCGCCCCGGCGCAGCCCGAGCCGAAGCCCGAGCCGAAGGCGGAGGCCAAGCCGGAGCCGAAGGCCGAGCCGAAGCCGGAGCCGAAGGTCGAGGAGCCGACCCCCGGCATGTCGTACAACGAGCCGGCCGCGGAGACCGAGAGCTCGGCGCAGCCGGCGAAGACCGAGCAGGCCGCGCAGCCCGCCGCGTCGACCTCGGCGCAGGCACGCCCGTCCGCCCCGGCACCGGGTGCCGGCGAGGAGGCCGCCGGGTACGTGACCCCGCTGGTGCGCAAGCTGGCCAGTGAGCACGGCGTCGACCTGGCCGCGCTCAACGGCACCGGCGTGGGTGGTCGGATCCGCAAGCAGGACGTGCTGGAGGCCGCTGAGAAGGCGAAGGCCGCCAAGGCCGCTCCGGCTCCGGCGGCCGCTCCTGCCGCCGCCGCGCCCTCGGCCAAGCCGGCCGCGAAGCCGCAGCCGAGCACCAAGCGGGGCACCACGGAGAAGCTGCCGCGGATCCGGGCGACGATCGCCAAGCGGATGCAGCAGTCGCTGCACGAGACGGCGCAGCTGACCACGGTCGTCGAGGTCGACGTCACCAAGGTCGCCAAGCTGCGGGTCCAGGCGAAGGACTCGTTCCAGGCCAAGCACGGCGTGAAGTTGTCCTTCCTGCCGTTCTTCGCCCTCGCCGCCATCGAGGCGCTGCAGACCCACCCGATCATCCAGGCCAGCATGGACCTGGACGGCGGCACGATCACCTACCCGGCCGCCGAGCACCTCGGCATCGCAGTGGACACCGAGCGCGGGCTGCTCGTGCCGGTCATCCACAACGCCGGTGACCTCAACATGGGCGGCATCGCCAAGCGGATCGCCGACCTGGCCGAACGCACCCGGGCCAACAAGATCACCCCGGACGAGATGGCCGGGGCGACCTTCACGCTGACCAACACGGGCAGCCGGGGCGCGCTCTTCGACACCCCGATCGTGCCGTCGCCGCAGTCGGCGATGCTCGGCACGGGTGCCGTGGTGAAGCGGCCGGTCGTGGTCAACGACCCGGAGCTGGGCGAGGTCATCGCGGTCCGGTCGATGGTCTACCTGGCCATGTCCTACGACCACCGGCTGATCGACGGCGCCGACGCGGCCCGCTTCCTGACCGCGGTCAAGGAGCGGCTGGAGGCCGGCAACTTCGACTCGGAGCTGGGCCTGGCCTGATCCACCCGCAACGCCGAAAGGGCGCCCCGGTCGTCGACCGGGGCGCCCTTTCGTCTGCGGTCCTCAGCTCTTGAGCAGCGCGGTCGAGACCTGCCAGAGCCGCTCGGCGGCCTCCGGGTCCAGCGCGTAGTCGGCGACGCCCGTCCGTCCACCGGGCTGGGCTGGGGCGGCCTGCTGACAGTCCTCGAAGTAGCGCCCGCCCACGCCGTCGAGCAGCGGCGAGGCGGCGACCAGCACGGAGGTGGCGGCACCCTGTTCGACGGTCTTCCAGGCCGCCGCGTTGCCCGCACGCAGCCGGGCCAGTTCCTCCTCGCTCACGTAACGCTGAAGGTTGGTCCGGATCGCGCCGGGCATCAGCGAGTTGGTGAGGATGCCGTCGTCGGCCCAGCGCCGGGTGGCCTCCACTGCGAACAGCACGTTGGCCGTCTTGGACTGCCCGTACGCCTGCCACGGCTCGTACTCCCGCTTGTCGTACTGGATGTCCTCGAAGACCACCGGTGAGCGCAGGTGGGCGGCGGAGCTGACCGAGACGATCCTGGCCCCGTCCGCGGCGGCGAGTGCCGGGCGCAGCCCGGTGGCGAGCGCGAAGTGCCCCAGGTGGTTGGTGGCGAACTGCATCTCCCAGCCCTGCGGGGTGCGGGACAGCGGTGCGGCCATGATGCCGGCGTTGTTGACCAGGATGTGCAGCGGGCCGTCCCAGTTGGCCACGAAGTCGGCGATCGAACCCTGGTCGGCGAGGTCGAGCGGGGCAACCAGGACGCGGTCGTTGCCGGTGGTGCCGGTGATGTCGTTGGCGGCTTGCTGACCCGCGTCGGGGTTGCGGACGGCCAGTGTGACCTCCGCGCCGGCGCTGGCCAGGGCGCGGGCGGTCTCCACGCCGATCCCGGAGGACCCGCCGGTGACGATCGCCCGCCGCCCGACGAGGTCCACGCCCCGGATCACGTCCATGGCGGTGGAGTGATGGGTGAACGAAGTGGTGATCGGGTTGTTGGTCGTCATTGTCCATCCTTGTCCGGGGTGGGCGGACCGACCGGCCCGCTGCGAGAGGCCGTGGCCCCGGTGTTTCCCCGACCCGGGCCGGAGGTAACGCCGGACCCGCCGCCATCGCCGTTCGGGCCTCCGACCAGCCCGGACGCTGCCAGAGTGGGATCGTGGGCGGCTACCGGCGGGGTGGACAGCTGGGACCGGCCGTCCCGATCGCCCCGGGCGCCCGGGTGGACAAGTTCGAGGTCTTCTTCGACCTGGTCTTCGTCTTCTCGTTCTTCATCATCACCCGGGCCACCGCCGCGAACATCTCCAGCCGGCAACTGCTGCACGCCGGCCTGGTGCTCGCCGTGCTCTGGTGGATCTGGGTGGTACACAGCCTCGTCGCCACCCGGGTCCGGCTCGGCGAGGGCTACGTCCCGGTGCTCATGGTGATCGCGATGGTCGCCCTGTTCGCGTTCGCGCTGGCACTGCCACAGGCGTTCACCGACCCGAAGGGGAGCGCTGCCGGCCCGATGCTGGTGGCGATCAGTTACGTCGTGGTCCGCGGTATCCACTGGATCCTCTATCAGCACGTGGTGCGGGACAGCCCGCAGGAGCGGCGGCAACTGCGGCGGTTCGCCCCGGAGCTGGCGGTGAGCATCGTGCTGCTGCTGGCCGCCGCGCTCATCCCGCCGCAGATTGCCGACCCCGACCAGGCCGCCATGGTCCGCGACGGCCTGTGGATCGCCGTGGTGGTGGTGCAGTACGCCACCGGCTTCATCGTCGGGACCTGGGGCTGGGGGGTGACCAGCGCCGAGCACTGGACCGAGCGCTACGACCTCATCCTGATCATCGCGCTGGGCGAGTCGATCATCTCGACGGGCGTCGGCGGCAACCTGCTCGGCAAGCCGGTCACCTGGCCGGCGGTGGCCGCCGCCGCGCTCGGCATCGTGGTCACCGCCGCCCTCTGGTGGGCGCACTTCGACTTCATCGGGCCGGCCGCCCGGATCGCCCTGCACGCGGCCGAGGGCGCTCCCCGGGTGGCGATGGCCCGCGACGCGTACGCGTACCTCTACCTGCCGATGATCGCCGGCGTGATCCTCTTCTCGATCGGCAACGAGGAGGTCCTGCACAAGATCACCGACCCGGCCGGCGGGATCGCCGAGAAGGTCGAGGGACCGGCGGTGCCAATGCTCTTCGGCGGGTTGATCTGCTATTTCGCCGTCAACCTGCTCTTCCAGTTGCGCACCCTGCACACCGTCACCTGGACCCGCGTCGGCGTCATCGTGGCGCTCATCGCGGCCCTCCCGATCGGCCAGCACCTGCCGGCGCTGGGCGCGCTCACCCTCGCGACAGTGATCTGCGTGGCGCTGGTGGCCGTGGAGGTGATGGTGATGGCGCAGTCCCGGCACGCGTTGCGGTCCGCCGTCTTCCAGGAGCGGACCACCCACGAGGCCCACGAGGCCGAGTGGCGCGCGCGCTGGCACGACGTCCGGGAGACCGACGAGCCGACCACGCCGTGATTCCCGGGTTTGGGGGTGTGACCGGCCGGCCCTAGACTTCGGCGCAGCGTCGCGGTGCACCCGGCCCGAAGGCCGCCGTGGGCATGGAGGCGCGGGGACAGCATGGGAAGAAACGTGCACCCAACAGGTTCACCGGCCGGCCGGCTCGCCGCCGTCGGCAATCAGATGATCGAGATCCACCTCTGGCTCAGTGCGGAACTGGCCCGGCTGCAGACAAGCCTCGACACCCCGTCCCGGGACCTGCGGGCGCACTGCCTGACCTTCTGCGCCGCGCTGGGCCGACACCACACCGGTGAGGACGCGGGCGCGTTCCGGCTGCTGGCCGAGGAGGCTCCCGAGCTGCGCCCGGTCATCGACAACCTGATCACCGATCACGAGGTGGTGGCGGGGATCCTGGAACGGATAGAGGCACTGCTGGGCGGCGACGCGAAGGTGCCGGTCGCCCAGGTGCGCGCCGAGTTGGGCGGGTTGGCCGCCCTGCTGGAGTCGCACTTCCGCTACGAGGAGAAGCGGCTGGTCAGCGCCCTGAACGCGCTCACCGGTCGAACCGGAACGACCGAGGAACTGCTCGGCCTGACCGCGCCCGGTTCCCTTCAGTCGGGCTCCGACCCCGGTGCGGTGCCGGGCAGTCGCTCGTAGAAGCGGATCTTCTCCCGCAGGTGGTCGTACTGGCGCTGGAGCAGGCGCATCTGCTCCTCCACCCGCGCCGCGTGGTGGCACAGCAACTCGTGCCGCTCGTCGGTTGTGTGCTCGCCGTCGCGGGCCAGTTGCGCGTAGCGGCGCATCTGCGCGATCGGCATCCCGGTGTCGCGCAGGCAGCGGAACAGCACCAGCCAGCCGAGGTCGTCGTCGGTGAAGACCCGCTGCCCGCCTGCCGTCCGCTCCACGTCCGCGAGGAGACCGATCTTCTCGTAGTACCGCAGAGTGTCGAGGCTGAAGCCGCTGCGGCGGGCGGCCTCCGAGGGGGCGTAACCGCTCATGTCGCGAGATGGTAGTGCTTGACCTGGAGCGCGCTCCAGGTTGGAGGCTGGTGACCATGACGACGACACGGACGCTGGGACGCAGCGGCATCACGGTGAGCGCGATCGGAATGGGGTGCTGGGCCATCGGCGGCCCGCTCTGGGGTGACGACGGGCAGCCGTTCGGCTGGGGTGAGGTGGACGACGACGAGTCGATCCGCACCATCCACCGGGCGCTCGATCTCGGGGTGACCCTGTTCGACACCGCCAGCAACTACGGTGCCGGGCACAGCGAGCGGATCCTCGGTCGAGCCCTGGCCGGGCGACGGGACAGCGTGGTGATCGCCACCAAATTCGGCAACGTCAGCGAGGAGAGCACCCGGCGGGCGCTCGGCACCGACGCCAGCCCGGCCTTCGCGGTGCGCAGCCTGGAAGACTCGCTCCGCCGGCTCGGCACCGACCACGTCGACCTCTACCAACTGCACATCAACGCACTGCCGGTGCCCGCCGCGCTCGATCTGGTCGACACCCTGGAGGCCCTGGTCGACCAGGGCAAGATCCGGGCGTACGGCTGGAGCACCGACGACCCGGCCTCGGCCGAGGCGTTCGCGGCCGCCGGCCCGCACTGCGCCGCGATCCAGCACGACGAGTCGGTGCTGCGCGACAACGCGGCGGTGCTGGCGGTCTGCGACAAGCACGACCTGGCCAGCCTCAACCGTGGGCCGTTGGCGATGGGGCTGCTCACCGGGTCGACCCGGGCGGTCGGGGCGGACGATGTGCGCGGACGGGCACCGGAGTGGCTGGAGTGGTTCACCGACGGCCGTCCGACGCCACGCTGGGCGGCCCGGGTCGACCAGGCCCGCGCGGCGCTCACCGCCGACGGGCGCACCCTCGCACAGGGCGCGCTCGGCTGGCTGCTGGCGCGCAGCCCCCGTACCGTGCCGATTCCCGGCCTGCGCACTGTGGCCCAGGCCGACGAGAACCTGGCCACCCTTGAGCTGGGCCCGCTGAGTGCCGAGTCGTACGCCGAGGTGGAGCGACTGCTCGCCGACCTGCGCCCGGCCCACGCGGCCTGACCGCCGGGCCGGTCCACGCCCCGGGCGCCGTCACCGGAAGTCGTCCGCGTGATCGGCGGCCCACTGCCGGAACGTACGCCCGGGGCGTCCGGTCACCTGCTCGACGTCCGGGGCGACCCAGGCATTGCCGTCGAGATACCGGCCCATCTCCAGAAACCACTCGATGACCTCGGCGGGATAGGTGTCCTTCCAGTACTCGCGGGCCTGCTCCGGGGTCAGTTCGTCGAAGCGCACCGGACGGCCGATCGCCTCGCCGATCGTCCGGACCGCGTCCCGGCGGCGGACCGGCTCCGGGCCGGTCGGTTGGTACACCCGGCCGTCATGACCGTCCTCGGTCAGCGCGGCCACGATGACCGCGGCGATGTCCGCCTCGTGGACCAGCGCGCTGTTCCAGTCCCCGAACGGCGCCCGCACCACCCCCTCGGTGCGGATGCCGGTCGCCCACTCGCGGGTGTTCGCCATGAACTCGCCCGGGAAGACGTGCGTCCACTCCAGGCCCGAGTTCTCGACAGCCCGGTGCAGCGGCCGATGGGGCGCCTCAAGCGGATCATCGTCGGCCCGGCTCGGATCGTTGTGGCCGAGGTGGGTGACCCGGCGGACGCCGGCCTGACGGGCCAGCTCCAGAATCTCCACACCAGTGCTCAGCGGCCCGTACCCGTCCATCGCGACCAGGTGCATCCGCGTCACGCCGCGCAGCGCCCGCGCCAGCGTGTGGGGCCTGGCGAAGTCGCCCGCCACCACCTCCACTCCGTCGGGCAGCGCGGCGGCCGCAGGCGACGCGGGATCGCGGGTCAGTGCGCGTACGTCGTGGCCGGCGCTGACCAGTTGTCGGACCACACTGCCTCCGACGGTCCCGGTCGCGCCGGTCACCAGGATCGGCATGGTTCCTCCTCAGGGATCGCCCGACGGCGGGCACGGCGAGCCGACCCGCCAAACGGGAGCGCTCTCGGATGACTCATGGTCAGCCAGATCGATGCCGCAAGCAATCGCGAACATGGCATTCATGTTTGCCCTGACCTGCGGAAACGCGCTGACCGCCGACGGCGCGCGGCAGCCATTTTCAACCCTGGGAACATTCGTTGACCTGCGCTTTCACACCGCACAAGGATTCCGCGCACATTCGTTCGCCGAAACGCCCCACCTTCGGCAACCCCACGCAGCCACCCGTGGCGTTCTGGACGAAGATGGGGGTATGCGGATCCTTCTGGCCGGCGCGTCCGGCTTCCTTGGCACCCGACTGGCCGACCTGCTTGTCCGCGACGGGCACGAGGTCACCCGCCTGATCCGTCGGGCGCCGGGCGGGCCGCAGGAGCGGCGGTGGGACCCTGCGGCCGGGCAGCTCGACCCGGCCGTGGTCGCCGAGGCCGACGCCGTGGTCAACCTGGCCGGCGCGGGCGTCGGCGACAAACGCTGGAACGACGACTACCGGCGGCTGATCCGCACCAGCAGGGTGGACAGCACCACCACGCTGGCGACCACCATCGCCGGCCTGCCCGCCCCGGACCGACCCCGGGTGCTGCTCAACTCATCGGCCGTCGGCTGGTACGGCAACACCGGCGACCGGGCGGTCGAGGAGGACGCGCCGGCCGGCGAGGGCTTCCTGGCCGACGTCTGCCGGGTGTGGGAGGCCGCGACCCGGCCGGCCGAGGACGCCGGGGTACGCGTGGTCCGGCTGCGTACCGGTCTGCCGCTGCACCGCGAGGGCGGGCTGCTCAAGCCGCAGTTGCTGCCGTTCAAGCTGGGCATCGCCGGCCGGCTGGGCAGCGGCCGGCAGTGGCTGCCGTGGATCTCGATGGCCGACTGGCTGGACGCGACCCGCTTCCTGCTCGACCACGACGACATCGCCGGCCCGGTCAACGTGGTCGGGCCGAACCCGGTTACCAACGCCGAGTTCACCCGCGAGCTGGCCCGGCAACTGCACCGCCCGGCGATCGTCCCGATCCCCGCACTGGCGCTCAAGGTGGTCCTCGGCGGCTTCTCCCACGAGGCCCTCACCAGCACCCGGGTCCTCCCCGGAGTCCTGGCCCGAGCCGCCTACCCCTACCAGCACCCCACCCTCCCCCAAGCCCTCCAGGCAGCCCTAACCCCCTGACCCCTAATCCCGGTGGTTCGGCCCTCGGCAGAATCGGCGGTCGGTGGGTCGGCGGTGGGCCGGCGTGGGCCGATGCTGGAGCAATGGCGACCTTCTCCCTCCAGGCCACCCCGACCGACGCGGCGAGCTGGGCCGAGCTGGCCCGTCGGGCCGAGAGCGTCGGCTTCGACGCTCTGCTCGCCGCGGACCACCCCGGCGACGTGACGTCACCGTTCGTGGCGCTGGCCGCCGCCGCCCCGGTCACCTCGACGATCGGGCTCGGCTCGTACGTGTCGAACCTCGGCGTACGGGAACCGATGCTGCTCGCGGCCGACGTGGCCACCCTCGATCTGATCTCCGGTGGTCGGGCCCGGCTCGGTGTCGGCGCCGGTCACACTCCGGCGGAGTGGCGCGCGGTGGGCCGGGAACGCCCCGACGTGGCCGGCCGGGTCCGCCGTTGCGTGGCCGTCGCCGAGGCGGTCCGCGCCCTACTCGACGGCGCCTCGGTCACCGTCGACTCGGCCGAGCTGACGATGCGCGAGGCGGTGCTGCGCGAACCCCGGCCGGTGCAGGACCGGATCCCGCTGACGATGGGCACGGCGAACTCGACGCTGCTGCGCTGGGCGGGCGCGCACGCCGACGTGGTCGGGCTGACCGGGTTCGGACGTACCCTCGCCGACGGCCACCAGCATGAGGCGCGCTGGCGGGCCGACCAGATCGATGCGCAGCTGGCCTGCGTGGCCGCCGGCGCAGCCGGCCGGGCCGACCCGCCGGCGCTGGAGGCGCTGGTGCAGACGGTGGTGGTCACCGACGACGCCGAGGCTGCCGCCGCGGAGCAGGCCCGGCGCAACGGCATGACGCCCGCCGAGCTGCTGGCCACCCCGTTCGTGCTGATCGGCACGGTGGGCGAGATCATCACGGCGGTCGCCGAGCACGAACGGCGCTGGGGGGTGACCCGGTTCGTGGTCCGCAGCGACGCGCTGGCTCCGCTGGAGCCGGTCCTGTCCCGCCTGACCTGACCCCCCTCCCGCCTGACCTGCCCCCCGGCCGACAGCCCTGTTGATCAAGAGGTTTGCGTCAGATTCCGGCTTCCGGATGACGCAAACCTCTTGATCAACAGGGGCAGGCGGGGCAGGCGGATGGGGTCAGCAGCCGACCACCCAGTGGTTGGGGCCGGTCTGCTTGAGGGCACTGGTGTAGAAGGTGTTGTAGAGGCCCATGCGCTGGTTGGAGCCGTTGGCGTAGGCGTAGCCGCCCGACTGGTACGCCCGACCGGCCGCCACGTGCGCGTAGTTGCTGGCCGTCACGCAGGTCGGCGGCGTGGTCGGGGTTGGCGTGGGGGTGGCCGTCGGGGTCGGGGTCGGGTTGGTCCCGCCGCCGTTCAGACCGAAGAAGAGCGCGTCACGGTACGTCGAGCAGATGGTGTCCAGGAAGTACGCGCCCGCGGTGCCGCACTGCTCGGCCGCCGAGCCCGGGTCGACCGGGGTGCCGTGGCCCATCCCGGAGATCCGGTAAAGGCGCACGTCGTCGTTGCCGTACACCTCGAGGCTGGTGTTGCCGGGCAGCGACGAGGTGCTGGTCGGGGTCTGCGACACCCCTCGCACGTTGGTCCACTGGTCGCGGGACTCGGTGCCGTTGAGCGGGGTGACAGTGGTGTCCGAGGTGCCGTGCCAGATGGCCACCCGGGGACGCGGGCCGGTGTAGCCGGAGTACGCGCCACGGACCAGGTCGCCCCAGGCGGCCGGGGTCTTGTCCGCACCCGGGTTCATGCAGCTGAACGCGTTGACCATGCTGGTGGCGCAGCGGTACGGGATCCCCGCGATGATCGATCCGGCGGCGAAGACGTCCGGGTAGGTGGCCAGCATGACCGCGCTCATCGCCCCGCCCGCGGAGAGCCCGCTGACGTAGACCCGGGAGCCGTTAACCCCGTAGTTCGTCTTGGCGTGGTCGACCATCTGCTTGATGGACAGCGCCTCACCCTGACCTCGGGTGGTGTCCCCCGCCTCGAAGAAGTTGAAGCAGGAGTTGGCGTTGTTGCCGGACGGCTGCTGGGCGACGATCAGGGCGAACTTCCATTGGTCGGCGTACTTCTGCCAGCCGGAATTGGCGAAGTAGCCGGAGGCGTTCTGCGTACACCCGTGCAGCAGGACGACGGCCGGGGAGTTGGCCGGCAGTCCGTCCGGGCGGTAGGCGTACATGGCGAGGTTGCCGGGGTTGGAGCCGAACCCGGTGACCTGGGTGAGGGTGGCGGCCTGGGCGGGTGCGGCGACGGCGACCGCGCCGGCCAGGGCCAGGGCGAGCCCGGCGAGCCCGCCGATCAGGCGGGTGATGGTGGACGAGGAGCGGCGCACGGCGGCCTCCTGAGGGGGCGGACTGTGAACTGGGTCACGGTCGAATTGCCGTGACGTTACGACGATGTGTCGTCGCTATGACATGGGGCACAGTCACACATTCACGACGGACGCTGTGTACGCGAGACCGCCGCCGTGGCGGAGGGAATCCGTCCCCAACGGTCCCGTCCTTGCAGGTCTGACCGGCCCGTCCAGGTCCGGTTGGTAACGTCCGCTGCGTGCCGTCCTCCCCGTCGCTGGCCACCGGGCCCGCACCCGTGTCACCGCCGCGCGCCGTCCGGGACCGCCGGGCCGACCTGATCGTCGTGCTGGTGGCGCTCGCGCTCGCCGTTTGGGTGACCAGTGGGCTGTGGCGGGACCCGAACGTCCGCACCATCACCGCCAACTCCAGCGACCAGGCGCTCTTCGAATGGCTGCTGGCCTTCGGCGGGCACGCGGTCACCCACTGGGACAACCCGCTCTTCACCTACCTGATCAACGTCCCGGACGGCGTGAACCTCGCGGTCAACACCTCGATCACGGTGTACGCGGTGGTCTTCGCCCCGCTCACGTACCTGATCGGGCCGCCGGCGACGTTCCTGGTGATCCTCACCCTGAACCTGCTCGCCACCGCGCTGGTCTGGTACTGGCTGCTCTCCCGACACCTGGTCCGCAGCCGGCTGGCCGCCGGGGTCGGCGCGCTGTTCATCGCCTACTCCCCCGGCATGGTGTCGCACGCCAACGCGCACCTGAACTGGACCGCCGGTTGGCTGGTGCCGCTGCTGATCTGGCGGTTGTTCGCACTGCGCCGCGCTGGGCACTGGCTGCGCGACGGGGTGATCCTCGGCGTGCTGGTCGCGGTGGCCTTCTCGATCGCCGCCGAGGGGCTCTTCTTCACCGCGCTGGCGCTGGGAGTGTTCGTCGCCATCTGGGCGCTGCACCCTGCCAACCGGGTGGAGGCACGTGCCGCGCTGCCCACCTTCCTGCGCGGGCTCGGCGTGACCGCCGTGGTCGCCGGCGTGCTGCTGTCGTATCCCCTGTGGTTGCACTTCGCCGGGCCACAACGGTTCCACGGCACCGGCTTCGACCCGGTGATCCACTCCGAGGACATCGCAGCGTTCGGTGCCTTCCCGCGCCGCTCGCTGGCCGGCGAGGCCGGGTTGGGCACCTCGCTGGCACCGAACCCGACCGAGGAGAACTCGTTCTTCGGCATCCCGCTGCTGGTGCTCACCGTGATCTGTTTCGTCATGCTCTGGCGGCGGGCCGACCCGCACCGCCGGGCCACCCTCTGGGCGCTGGGCGCCCTCGCTCTGATCTTCACAGTGCTCTCCTTCGGGCCGGTCGCCAAGGTCGACGGCCGACGCACCGACCTCCCCATGCCGTTCGACCTGGTCGGACAACTTCCGGTGGTGAACGCCGCGCTACCGGCCCGGCTGGCACTGGTGGTCGCGCCAGTGGTCGGGCTGTTGCTGGCGTACGCAATCGACCAGCTGCGCGCCGCGCCACCCCGGTACCGCCCCACGGAGCTGGCCTGGGTGCTTGGGTTCGCGGCGGCCCTGGTGCCGCTGCTGCCCACCCCGCTGCTCACCGACGAGCGGGAGCCGATCCCGCGCTTCATCACCTCCGGCACGTGGCGGGACTACGTCTCACCCGACGGGGTGCTGACCCCGGTGCCGCTGACGGTGGACATCTACCCGGACGGCCAACGCTGGCAGGCGTACGCGTTGTCGCACCGGCAGGGCGAGTTCGAGATCCCCGGCGGCTTCTTCCTCGGCCCCGGCGGGCCGGACGGGCGGGGCCGGATCGGTCCGGTGCCGCGCACGCTGAGCGCGTTGATGGACCAGGCCGGCCGCACCGGGCTGGTCCCCATCGTCACCGACGGAACGATCCGGGAGGTCCAGTCGGACCTGCGGCACTGGCGCATCGAGACGGTGCTGCTCGCCGACGAGGTGCACGGCGCGAAGTTCGAGGTCGACGAGGCGGCGCTGCTGCGTACCGGCACCGCCCTGTTCGGCGAGCCGCAACGGGTCGACGACGTCTGGCTCTGGCGCATCCCGCCGGCCGACCGGTAGACCACGACGCGACCGATCGGGGCGTCACGACCGGCCGTCGTCGCGTTCAATGGGCCGATGAGATTGATAGGTGGGCGACTTCGGCGCGCCGCAGTGGCCGGGGTGGCACTGGGGCTCGTCGCGCTCAGCGCGCCAGCCGCCGCAGCCGCGAACAGCGGCGTCGCCGGCAGCAGGGCTGGCGGGAGCACTGCCGCCGACAGCACCGCCGGCGTGGTGCCGAGCCGGGTGCGCGATCCTTGGCTGTGGCAGGCCACAGTGGGGCAACGCCCGGCAGGTCCGGCCGCGTTGGTGTTCTTCACCGACCGCACCCGCTATTTCGAGTCGACAGGGGTGCTGGTCGCCCGGGACGGCGCCTACCGGCTCATCCCGATTCGCCTCGCCGAGGGGCACGGGCTGCTCTCCCCCGACGGGCGCCACTACCTGCGGCCGCGGTTCGGCGAGTTGCTGGACCTCACCACCGGCCGACAGCGCCGCACACTGAAGCCCGGGCTGGACCCTTTCGCGTGGTCGCCGGATGGGCGACGTGTGCTCGGCACCCGCAGCAACGACGATCCGGTGATCAGCTTCGGACCGAACAACGAGCAGCTCAACGACCCGGAGAAGCCCGACGACCTGCTCGTCGTCGACCCGTACCAGGGCACCGAGCAGGTGGTCGCGGCCGGCACCTTCGCCGCACACAACGGGGCGGCCTGGTCACCCGGTGGCGACCTGGTGGCGGTCACCGGCCCACCGGACGTGCCAGCCCAGCTCGCCGAACGCCAGCGACTGGTGGTCCTCGACCCGGCCGGCGGCGGCCCTCGTTGGCAGGTCGACCTGGGCGACCGGCGGATACTGGCTGGCCCGGCCGCCTGGCATCCCGACGGCCGGCGGCTCGCGCTGCTCGCCTTCGACGGCTGCGCCGGTCCCAGGTGCACGTCCGAGCAGGCGGCGGCGCGCACCTGGCGGATCGAGTTTCTGGACACGGCCACCGGCCACGCCGTCGGTCAGGCCCTGCCAGCCGGCGCCTCGGCCAGCGGAATCATCGGCTGGCGCGGAGACGACCCCATCCTGCGTTATGTCAGCGCAACGGAGCAGGACACGGACCGGCAAGCCTTTCTCGCCGCGCTGTCGCCCGACGGCGATCGCGAGGTGCTGGTGACCACGCCGGTCGGGTCGACCGACCTCTTGGTGCCGGGCGGCCTGCTGAGCCCTGCCGCGTTCGGTGGGCCGGAACCCCGGCCGTCACCGTTCGCCGCCCCACTCTGGGTCTACCTGACGCTTGGCGTGCCGACGCTGCTCGCTGTCGCTCTCGTCGTCCGGCGGATCCGCCGCCGCCGCGCTGCGACGGGCCCTGCCTCGGCGTGACAACGAGCCGCCCAGCGGTGCCGCGACCGGCACGACGAGGTCCTCGTGAGGCGGCTCACCAGGGAAGATCGCCTCTGGCGGGACTAGGCTGGACGCCGTGACGACGACGACCCCCGGCCTGACGGCCGTCCGTGCCGGCCTGCTCGACTACCAGGCCGCCTGGGACGAGCAGCGGCGCCTGCACGAGTCGGTGGTGGCTGGCGAGCGCGGCGACACAGTGCTGCTGCTGGAGCACCCGAGCGTCTACACCGCGGGCAAGCGCACCGAACCGTGGGACCGGCCCATGGACGGCACTCCGGTCGTCGACGTGGACCGTGGCGGCAAGATCACCTGGCATGGGCCGGGGCAGCTCGTCGGTTACCCGATCCTGCGCCTGCCCGACCCGGTGGACGTGGTCGCCTACGTGCGCCGGACCGAAGAGCTGCTCATCGACGTGTGCGCCGAGGTCGGGCTGACCGCCGGTCGGGTCGAGGGGCGCAGTGGGGTCTGGGTGCCCGAGGACGACCGGGGGCCGGCCCGCAAGGTGGCGGCCATCGGCATCCGGGTGGCCCGGGGCGTGACCCTGCACGGCTTCTCGATCAACTGCGACTGCAACCTGACGTACTTCGACCGGATCGTGCCGTGCGGCATCCGGGACGCGGGCGTCACCTCCCTCACCGCCGAGCTGGGCCGCCCGGTCAGCGTCGCCGACGTGCTGCCGGTGGTCGAGCGTCGACTCTCCACCCTCGTCGAGGTCTGAGCGTCACGTCGGCGGCCCCCGGGGTCGCCGGCCAGAAATTCCGCACCGAGTGTCCCGTGGGGCGTCCGGCCGATCGTCCCTATGGTGGAGTCGGCGATCAGCGCCGGCTCGACAGCTGAGGCCGGCGGCCACCGCCCGGCCCGGGACGCGAGGAGCGGACATGCCCACCTACATCGCGCTGACCTACACGGCGGACGTCGACTGGAGCAGCCCCGAACAGGCTGACGAGATGGCGGAGTACCGGGAGTTCGGTGCGGCCGCCCGTGCGGTGATCCGGGGCGGCAGCGCGCTCTACCCGACGGCCACCGCGACGACAGTGCGGGTGTCCGGGGGCAAGGGCGGTGACGTGCTCACCACCGACGGCCCGTACGCCGAGACCAAGGAAGCCCTGACCGGCTTCTACCTGCTGGAGTGCGCGGACCTGGACGAGGCCGTGGCGACGGTCGCGACGATGCCGGCGGCCTGGAACGGCGCGGTCGAGGTCCGTCCCGTCATCCCGCTGTAACCCGATGCTGACCGGTGACGCGGAGGCCACCGCCGACGCGGAGGCGCAGCGGGCACGGGCCGCCGTCGCGGCGCAACAGGTGGTCCGGGCCGAGCGGTCCCGGATCCTCGCCACGCTGATCCGCGTCACCGGCAGTGTCGACCTGGCCGAGGACGCCGCCCAGGACGCGGTGCTGCGCGCCCTGCAGTCCTGGCCGCGCGACGGCGTACCGGACAACCCACGTGGCTGGCTGCTGGTCGTGGCGCGACGGCGTGCGGTCGACCTGATCCGCCGGGAGGCCCGCCGCGCCGGGAAGGAGGCCGAAGCCGTGGCGCTGCTCGACCCCGCGTCGGACTCACCCGAGGCGGTTCGGGACGACCTGCTCCGGCTGGTCTTCACCTGCTGCCATCCGGCGCTGTCACTGGACGCGCAGGTGGCCCTGGCGCTGCGTACCATCGCCGGGCTGGCCACCGCCGAGGTGGCGCGTGCCCTGGTGGTGCCGGAGGCGACGATGGCCAAGCGCCTCACCCGAGCCAAACAGAAGATCACCCAGGCGGGCATCCCCTACCGGGTACCGCCGGCCGAGGAGTTGCCGGGACGACTGACCGGCGTCGCCGCCACCGTCTATCTGATCTTCAACGAGGGATACACGGCCGGTGTCGGCGACGACCTGATCCGGGTCGGGCTGGCGGACGAGGGTCTTCGGCTCGCCCGGCTGCTGGTCGAGCTGATGCCAGACGAGCCGACAGCGCTCGGCCTGCTGGCCCTGCTGCTGTTGCAGGACTCCCGGCGGGCCGCGCGGGTCGATGTCGACGGTCGACCGCTGCTCCTGAGAGAGCAGGACCGCACGCGCTGGGACCGGGCCGCGATCACCGCCGGGGTCGAGCTGGTCGATGGTGGACTGCGTCGTACCCCCGACCAACCCGACCGGTACGTCGTCCAGGCCGCCATCGCGGCCTGCCACGCCCTCGCCCCGTCGTACCAGCAGACCCCGTGGGACGCGGTGATCTCCTGGTACGACGTGCTGCTCACCGTGCACGACACCCCTGTGGTGCGGCTGAACCGGGCGGCGGCGGTCGCCGAGCGGGACGGCCCCGCCGCCGGGCTGGCGCTGGTGGACGTGATCGGCGGGCTGTCCGGTTACCCGTGGTTCCACGCCACCCGGGGCGAGTTGCTGCACCGCCTCGGCCGAGCCGACGAGGCCGCCACGGCGTACCGGGCGGCGCTCGCGCTCGACCTCAACGGCCCGCAGGCGGCCCGGCTACGCGACCGGCTCGCCGAGTGTGGGCACGCCTCGTTCAGGGAGTGAGGCGGTGCAGGTCACGCGGGAACGCGGTGACCTCCCGGATGTTGGCCGCACCGACCAGCCGGGCCACGAACCGTTCCAGGCCGATGGCGAAGCCACCGTGCGGTGGCATGCCGTGCCGGAACGCGTCCAGGTAGCCGACGTACGGCTCGACCGGCTCACCCCGGGCCGCCAACGCCGCCAGGTAGTCGGCGTGCTGGTGCAGCCGCTGCCCGCCGGTGACCAGCTCCAGACCACGAAAGAGCAGGTCAAAACCGTTGGAGTACGCGGGCCGCGCCGGCTCCGGGTGGGTGTAGAAGGGTCGCTTCGCCATCGGGTAGCCGGTGACGAAGAGGAAGTCCGACCCGTGTTCGCGCAGGGCCCACTCGCCCAGCGCCCGTTCGTGGGCGGGAGCGAGGTCCGGCTCGTCGGCGGGCGCGCCGGCGATCGTCAGCGCCTCGGTGAAGTGCACCGCCGGGATCTGCGCCGGCACCTGCGGCGGTGTGACGCCGAGCGTCGTCAGGGCGGCGCCGGCCCGCCCGCTGACCGCGTCCAGCATCCCGGCCACCGTGTCGCGCAGCACCCGCATCACGTCCCGGTGGTCGGCGATGAAGCCCAGTTCCGCGTCGAGCGACGTGTACTGGGCGAGGTGCCGGACGGTGTCGTGTGGCTCGGCCCGGAAGACCGGCCCCACCTCGTAGACACGTTCGAACACGCCGACCATCAGCTGCTTGTAGAACTGCGGTGACTGGGCCAGGTACGCGGGCCGACCGAACCAGTCCAGCGCGAACACGTTCGCGCCGCTCTCGGTGCTGGAGCTGACCACCTTCGGCGTGTGGACCTCCACGAAGTCGTGGGCGTCGAGTGCGGCCCGGAACCCCGCCACCGCCGCCGCCGAGATCCGCAGCGCGGCCGACCGGGTGGGGTGCCGCAGCGCGGTGGGCGCGTTGTCCAGCTGGGTGGGCAGGCTCGCGGTGAGCGCCGGCCGGTACAGGTCGAACGGTGGCGGCACGGCGGGCGGCCCGAGTGGACGTACCGTCGGGTCGGTCAGCTCGACCCCGGCGGGCGCGGTGTCGTTCGCGGTGGCCGTCGCGGTGACCTCGACGACCGTCTCCTCGGTGAGTTTCTCCAGCTCGGCGCGGACGGCCGGGTCGGTGACCACCACCTGGGCCAGGCCTGTGGCGTCCCGCACGATCAGGAAGGCCACCGACTTGAGCAGTCGGCGGCGGTGCACCCAGCCGGCGATCCGCACTGTCGTGCCGATCCTGGCGGGCAGTTGCTGGGACAGGGTTCGTTGCATGGCGTACAGCTCCTCGGTCGATCGCCACGCCGTCGCCGCCCTGGGGTGGCGAAGCGCCGCATCAGCCCCAGGGAGGTGTGGGCGAGCGGGAACCTCGCGGTGCCACCACACCTTCACCCCCGCCGAAGCGGGGGCCTCTTTCGTCGCCTGTTGACCGGGGCCAGCCGGGCGGGCTCTACTGGGCGCGGGTGACCCGCGGCCGTTCTTCCCGCAGCTCGGGAGGGTCTTCGCGCCCCGGCGCCAGACCGCCTCTCAGCACCGGCGGCTCTCTGCACTGGCGGGTCGGGGGCTACTCGGCTCCGTCGTCGCTGTTGGCGGTGACCGTAGCACCCGAATCCCGCTCGTGTGACGCACATTTTCGACACCCCGGTGTCCGGCGTCACAACGTTCGGGGCGTGACGCCGGTCGCCTGACGCACATAGACACCTGCCGTCCGGCGTAGGCTCATTTCGTGACGATCGAGCACTCCGCGCCGACGACCGGCCAGGCAGCGCGCACCGCAACGGCGGCCCCCGAGGGGCGGCGTCTGCTGCGGATCGAGGCGCGTAACGCCGAGACGCCGATCGAGCGCAAACCGCCATGGATCAAGGTCAAGGCCAAGATGGGCCCGGAGTACACCCAGCTGCGCGGGCTCGTCTCGCGCGAAGGGCTGCACACCGTCTGCCAGGAGGCCGGCTGCCCCAACATCTATGAATGTTGGGAAGACCGGGAGGCCACCTTCCTCATCGGCGGCGACCAGTGCACACGGCGTTGCGACTTCTGCCAGATCGACACCGGCAAGCCGGCCGAGTTCGACGCCGACGAGCCGCGTCGGGTCGCCGAGTCGGTGGTCTCGATGGGGCTGCGGTACGCCACCATCACCGGTGTCGCCCGTGACGACCTGCCCGACGGCGGCGCCTGGCTGTACGCCGAGACCGTCCGACAGATCCACGCCCTGCAGCCCGGCTGCGGCGTCGAGCTGCTGATCCCGGACTTCAACGCCGTCCCCGAGCAGTTGGCCGAGGTCTTCAGCTCCCGTCCCGAGGTGCTGGCCCACAACGTGGAGACCGTGCCGCGCATCTTCAAGCGCATCCGGCCGGCGTTCCGCTACGACCGCTCGCTGGACGTGATCCGGCAGGCCCGCGCCGACGGCCTGGTCACCAAGAGCAACCTCATCCTGGGCATGGGCGAGGAGCGGGCCGAGGTCTCGCAGGCGCTGCGCGACCTGCACGAGGCCGGCTGCGAGCTGATCACCATCACCCAGTACCTGCGCCCCTCGCCCCGGCACCACCCGGTGACCCGCTGGGTCAAGCCGGAGGAGTTCGTGGAGCTGCGCGAGGAGGCCGAGGAGATCGGCTTCGCCGGGGTGATGAGCGGGCCGCTGGTGCGTTCGTCGTACCGGGCCGGCCGGCTCTACAAGCAGGCCATCGACGCCCGCGCCGCCGCCTCGGTCGCCACCGCCAGCTGACTCCGACGGCAGCGCCGCACGGCCGTTCGGCGTCCGGGTGTCATGATCCTGTGATGACCGTCGGCGTACGCGAGCAGCCGCGCGGCGCCGACTCGCCCCGCCCTCGACCCGGCGCACGTCCCGGCCTGGTCGGTTGGCTAACCGGGTTGGCAGTGCTCGCCGGGGTGGGTTACCGGCTCTGGCTGCTGCTGCACGCCGCCCCGCCGACGAACAGCGACGAGGCCACCATGGGGCTGGCCGCGCTGCACATCGCCCGGGGTGAGGGCTTCCCGGTCTGGTTCTACGGTCAGCAGTACATGGGCACGCTGGAGGCGTACCTGGCCGCGCCGGTGTTCGCCCTCGCCGGTGGGCCGTCGCTGCTCGGGCTGCGGTTGCCCACGCTGGCCCTGTACGCGCTGTTCCTGCTGCTGGCCTGGCGGTTGACGCTGCGGCTGACCGGGGACCGGTGGTTCGGGCTGCTGATGGTGGCGCTGCTGGCCCTCGGTTCCGACCGGATCGTCAAGAACCAGTTGATCGCCGGCGGCGGCTACCCCGAGATGAACGCGGCCGGGGCAGCGCTGGCCCTGCTCGCCGTGGATCTGGCCACCGGTCGACCGGGGCGGCGACCGGCCGACGCTGGGCGACCCGGCAGGCGGACGGCCGACACCGGGCGACCCGGCCGGCGGCTGGCGCGCTGGGGCGCGTGGGGGTTCCTGGCCGGGCTGATGCTCTGGGTCGACCCGCTCGTGCTGCCGTACGTCGCGGCGACCGGCGCGGTCCTTCTCGGGTTCTGCCGCCGGGAGTTGTGGGGTGCCGCCGGGGCGCTGCTCGGAGCGGCGGCCGTGCTGGGAGCGGCCCCACTGCTGCTGCACAGCCTGCTGACCGGGCGCAACCCGCTGCACGCCGTGCTCGCGGCCAGCGGTGCCAACGCCAGCGCAGGCTGGCCGGACCGGCTGCACGGCGGCCTGGTGCTCGGCCCCGGACTGGGCATGGGCTTCTGCGCTCCCGGCCAGTGCGGCACCTGGCAACTGTGGTGGGCGCTCGCCCTGCCGCTGCTGCTGGCCATCGCCGCCGCCACCGCCTGGCGGGCCCTGCGCATCCCCGACCCCGGCCCTGCTGGCTCTGCCGCCGTCGGCCCCGACGCGGTGTCGCCTCGGGTGGCGGCGGCGGCACGGCTGGCGCTCGTGCTGGCCGCGGTGGCCACCCTCGGCGCGTACGCGGTGAGCAGTTCCGCCGGGCTCACCCCCGTGGAGAGTTCCCGCTACCTGTCCTGCCTGCTCATCTCCCTGCCGGCGCTGCTCTGGCCGGTGTGGACGGTGGCCCGGCACGGGCTGCGTCCGGCGGCGACCGGCCGGCACGGCGTCGGGTCGACGCTGGCCGGGTCGGTCGCTGTGGTGTTGCTCGCCGCCACGCTGGGCACCGCCGCCCACGCCACCTGGCGGGCAGCGCAGACCGTCCCGGCGACCCAGGCCGCCGAGGCCCGCCACACCCAGCTGGTGAACACCCTGCGTCAACTGGGCGTACGGCACGTGCGCGCCGGCTACTGGACCTGCAACCGGCTCACCTTCGCCAGCGCGGAGCAGGTGGTCTGCGCGGTCGTCGACGACACCCTGCGCCCCGGTTTCGACCGCTACCCCGCGTATCGGCGGGAGGTGGACAGCGCGGCGGCACCGGCCTGGGTCGCGCCGGCCGGCTCACCCCTCGCGGAGGTGCTCGACGAGCGGCAGCGAGTCACGCCGGGCAGCCTCGACCTGGTCACGATCGAAGGCTGGCGCATCTACCTGCCGCGCTGATCCAGCCGGGTGTCAGCGCGGCGCGGTCTCGGTGAGCAGGCCGAGGCGGTGGGCCAGGGCGGCGGCCTCCACCCGGTTGGTCACTCCCAGCTTCGCGATGATCCGGGAGACGTGCACGCTTGCCGTCTTCGGCGAGATGAACAACCGCTCGGCGATCCGGCTGTTGCTGTGCCCCTCCGCGACCAGGCGCAGCACCTCCCGCTCCCGGGCGGTCAGCAGGTCGGCGCCGGCCCCGCCCCCGGCCGCACCGCGCAGGCCGACCCGCCGCGCCAGGGTGGCGGCCGCCTCGACCAGCGGGGTCGCACCCAGCCGCCGGCCGATCTCGGTCGCCTCCGTGACCGCAGCCGCCGTCTCGTCGCGTTCCCCGGCTGCGGCGGTCGCCTCGGCCAGCGCCAGCAGCGCCCTGCCCAACGGGTAGGGCTGCCCGTCGGCCCGCCACGCGTCGACCGCCGTACGCCACGCCGGCAGCGCCTGGTCGCCGACCGCGAGCAGCGCGGTGACCTGGGCGGCGTGCGCACGGGCCGCCGGGTGCCGCGCCGGCAGGTCAGTGGCGAGCGCCGCCACCGCGACCGCCAACTCCCGGTCACCCACCCGGGCCGCGGTACGCGCGGCGGCGCTGAGCACCGGCCAACCCTCCCGGGGCAGCAGCGGCAGGCTCTCGTCGGCCACCGCGACGCGGGCCGCCCGTACCGCCTCGACCTTGTCGTCCGCGGCTAGCGCCGCCTCGATCGCCAGTTCGTGGAGGGGCAGGCGGTGGTTCGGCCACAGGTACGGCCGGTTGAGGAAGGTGAGCGCCCGATCGACCAGCTCGTCGGCGCCCGGATGGGCGCGGGCCAGCCGCAGCCCGGCACCCAACTGGAGCCAGTGCAGACCGGTGACACCGGACAGGTCGATCCGGGCGGCCTCCGCACAGACCGCCTCGGCCTCGTCCCACCGGCCAAGCGCGATGAGCGCCTCGGCCCGGTTGGAGAGCAGGTACGCCCCGGTGGAGCGGCTGATCCCCACCCGTCGCGCCTCGGCCACACCGGCCTCGGCGGCCTGCGCGGACTCGGCGTAGCGGCCCAACTCGCAGAGCATGTCCGACTCGAACACCATGGCGAGCACAAGGGTCGGCGCGTCTCCCGCCGCACGGGCAGCGGCGGCCGCCTGGCCCAGCTCGGCCAGCCCGCCGGTCAGGTCCCGCTCGCCGTGGCAGAGCAGCGCGATCCGCGTGGACAGCAGGGCCACGTGTTCTCCGAGCGCCTCGGCGTCGGCCGCGGCCTCGGCGGCCACCCGGGCCGCCTTCTGCGGGTCGATCTTGACCAGGTGGGTGGCGATGTCGGCGAGCAGCCGGACCCGCTCCGCGCCGGGCGGGCCACCGGCCGCCAGCCGGTACGCCTCATCCAGCTCTCGGCTGCCGTCGCTCTTGCCGAGCAGGGCCATCAGTCGACCGCGCTGGTCCAGCAGGCGGGCGGCGCGCAGCGGCGCGGCGTCGACGTCCACCTCGGCCAGCCCGGCCCGGGTCAGGGTGATGGCCCGACTGAAGTCGCCGGCGGTGACCGCGGCGTCCAGGGTCTGCTCCAGCAACGCCAGGTGGTCCATGCCGAGCAGGTCGGCGGCGTCCGGCACCAGCTCCCACAACTCCAGCGCCCGCTCCAGCAGTCGGCGCTGCTCGGCGTACGCGTACCGGTCGGCCGCGGCGCGCGCGGCGGCTCGTGCGGCGACGAGGGCGCGCGGGTGGTCGTGCGCGGCGTGCCAGTGGTGGGCGATCTCGGCCGGGGCGCGGCCGGCGGCGACCAGATGCGGCTGGGCCTCGATGGCGGCGGCGAAGCGGGCGTGCAGCCGGGCGTGCTCACCGGGCAACAACTCGTCGTGTACGGCCTCGCGGACCAGCGCGTGTCGGAACTCGTAGTCACCGTCCCGGTCGGCCACCACCAACTGGGCGGCGACGGCGGCGCGTAACGCGTCCTCCAGCTCGGTTTCGGGCAGCCCGGCGACCTCGGCGAGCAGGTCATGGGCGAAGCGGGTGCCGCCGGCGGCCGCGATCCGTAACACCCGCTGGGCCGGCTCGGGGAGCCGGTCCACCCGGGCCAGCAGCAGGTCACGCAGCGTCTCGGGGAGCGCCGCGCAGCCGATCGGGTCACCGGCGACGGCCAACTCCTCGATGAAGAAGGGGTTGCCCTGGGTGCGGTCGTGGACATCGTCGACGGCGCGGGCGAGCGGCTCGGCGCCGAGCAGGTCGGCGAGGATCGCGGCGGTGCCTTCGCGGTCCAGGCGAGCCAGCTCGACCCGCTCCACACCCCGGGCGCGATCCAGCTCGGCGAGGAACGGACGCAGTGGGTGCCCGCGCTGCAACTCGTCAGTGCGGTAGGTGCAGACCAGCAACAGCCGGCCCGGCCTCGCCGCCCGGACAAGGAAGCCAATCAGGTCGCGGGTGGAACGGTCGGCCCAGTGCAGGTCCTCGATGATCAGGACCAGCGGGCGAGCATCGGCCAGCCGCTGGAACAGCTCGGCGACCAGGTCGAACAGGTAGCCGCGCGGGGCGTCGCTGAGCGGGACGGCGCGCGGGGTGGTCAGCGCCGCAGAGGCGCGGCCCAGCTCCGGTAGGAGCGGGGCGAACTCCGCCTCGTAGCCGGCGAAGACCTCGGGACCGTCGGCGCGGAGCACCGCCCGCAACGCGGCGGCGAACGGCGCGAACGGCAGACCCGCCTCGCCCAGCTCCAGGCACTGGCCGACGAGCACCCGTGCCGCGCCGTCGGTGGCCCAGCGGGCGAACTCCTCCAGCAGCCGGGTCTTACCCACACCCGCCTCGCCGCCGACCAGCACTGTGGTCGGCTCCCCGGCCCGCGCCCGGGACAGGGCGTCTCGCAGCGCCACGGTCTCGCGGTGGCGCCCGACGAGGACGGAGCTGGCGGCGCGTACGGTCACGTGTTCGAGCATGCCATGGCGGCCCACCCCGCCGGCCCCGCCGATCGGCCGGCGGCCGGGCGACGGGGTCGGATCGGGTCGAGCGGCCAGTCCGCCGGGTGCGGGAGACGCGGCGGCCGCGCTGGACGCGGCGGCCGCGCTGGGCGCGGTCACCGGCGGGCGTCGCCGGTGCGACCGGCCTGCCTGTGCCGGCCCAACCACCCGCGGCTGACCGGACGGGACAGCGACCGGGCGAGCCGGTCCGCGGCCGCGTCGGCGCGCAGCTCGGCGGCGTGGGTACGGTGCAGGGTGAGCAGGAAATCTGCGTCGTTGCCGAACATGTCGGGCTCCTTCGTGGGGTCGTCGTCGTCTTCTGCTGACGACTCTCCGCGCGAAGGCCCCGCCCGAGCATGGGCATGGCGCCTCATCTTCCCCGCCCACAGCCTCCTTACCCGGCCGCTCCAGGCGCGTACGGCGACGTAAGGTACTCAGCTGCCCCGGCACCCGGACGCGGATCAACCGGGCCGGCGGCGACCACTAGACTCTGCGGCATGGCAAAGCCCCAGGAGAAGGTCTCGTTCGGCCAGCGGCTGAAGCAGATCGGGATGGTGTTCCAGTTCACCGCCAAGCAGGACCGGTGGTTCGCGCCGCTGGTCGCCGCCGCGGTGCTCATCCCGCTCGCCCTCACCGTGGTCGCGGTCATCCTCTGGAGCTGGATCTGGCTGCCGATCGGCATCCTGTTCGTCCTGCTCGCGGTGCTGATCGTGCTCAACCTGCGGTCCAACAAGGCGATGATGAACGCCGCCGAGGGGCAACCCGGCGCGGCGGCGCAGATCATGGAGAACATGCGCGGCGACTGGCGGGTGACCCCGGCGGTCAGCTCGACCACCCAGATGGACATGGTCCACCTGGTGATCGGCCGCCCGGGCGTGATCCTGCTGGCCGAGGGCAACCCGCAGCGGGTGCGCGGCCTGCTCGGCCAGGAGAAGCGGCGGCTTTCCAAGGTGATCGGCTCCGCTCCCCTGCACGACTACGTGATCGGGCAGGAGGAGGGCGAGCTGCCGATCCGCAAGCTGCGGACGACGCTGCTGCGGCTGCCCCGCGCCCTCTCCGGCAAGGACGTCAACTCGCTGGACAAGCGACTCAAGGCGCTCACCGCCCGGCCACAGATGCCCAAGGGCGCGATCCCGAAGAACATGCGGCCGCCGGGCGCCTTCCGCCAGTCGCGGGGCCGCTGACCCCTCAGGTGTACGCGAAGGAGCCGGACCCGCACGGGTCCGGCTCCTTTACGTACACCCTCTTGTGCACCGGCCCTGACGCGCCGCCGCCCCCGGCCCCTCGCCATGATGTGCTCGATCCTGGATGTAGTGGCCTCGCGCGCGGAGGATGCCACTACATCCTGGATCGAGTGCGATCTTGCGGTTCGCGCGGCCCCGGACCGGCCTTGGCGGGGTTGGCTCAGCCGCGGGGGGCGTCGACGATGACCGAGCCGGCGACTCGGTCGTGCAGGCCGCGCCGGTGCTCGTCCATGATCAGTGCGGGGACGACGAGGGCCAGCAGCAGGCCACGGATCAGCCCCCGGAGCACGCCGATCCGGCCACCGTCGTGCCAGTTCACACAGCGGATCTTGGTGATGTACATGCCTGGCGTCTGGGCGAACAGGCCGAGGAAGATGCCGTACACCAGGACAAGCACCAGCACCGGGGCCCAGCCGTCGCGTACCGGGTCGGCGAAGAAGTTGGACACCAGCAGGCAGAGCACCCAGTCGATGATCAGCGCACCGAATCGCCGACCGAGGGTCGGCGCGGTGAAGGTGGGGTCGGTGGCCGGCGCTGCCGGGAGGTGCGGATTGGTCACAGCGGTCAAGGGTATCCGCGCCGGGATGAGGGCTTGCCGGGTGCCGCCGCCGCTGTGTGCCGATTCAGGCTAAAGCGATCAGATGTCATTACACTGGCACAGTCGGTACGGCGTTCCTGGCGGGCCGGAGGCGTGGACCGGGGCGTCGCTGACGCTCCGCGAGGGACGTAACACGGCAGAAACAACGGAGACACGGCTGGGCAACCCCCCGGCCCTAGCGTCGCCAGAAGCCTAGCCACCCCGTGGACGTGCCAGGAGGATGTGTGTTCGCCAATCCCGAGGAACTGCTGCGATACCTCAAGAACGAGGACGTGAAGTTCGTCGACGTTCGTTTCTGTGACCTGCCCGGCGTGATGCAGCACTTCAATCTG
>NZ_VITD01000016.1:0-178503 GCF_007827755.1 Micromonospora sp. CNZ322 | reverse complement strand
GGCTCCACCACTACAACCACCACCGACCCCACACCGCCACCAAAGGCCAACCACCCATCACCAGGTTGACCAACGTCCCTGGGCAGTACAGCTAGATCGTGCTCGATCCAGGAAACAGGCCCCTCCCCGCGCCACGAGGCCACTACATCCAGGAACGAGCACGATCATGGGGGCACGACCGCCCATCAAGGGGCGAGCAAGGACAGCCAGCGTGAGCCGATCGGCTGGACGAGCGGGCACGCTGCTCAGGTGCCGGGCTTCGCCTCGGCGCCGTCGCCAGCCTTGGTGTCCTTGTCGAGAGCGGCCAGGATCGCCTCGGCGGTGCGCCGCCCCACCCCTGGCACCTCGGTGATCTCTTCGACCGTCGCGGCCGAAAGTCGCTTGAGCGAGCCGAAATGCCGCAGCAGCGCCTTGCGACGCACCTCGCCCAGGCCGGGTACGTGGTCCAGCGCCGACTCGGTCATTCGCTTGGAGCGGCGCTGCCGATGGAAGGTGATGGCGAACCGGTGCGCCTCGTCACGCACCCGTTGCAGCAGGTAGAGCCCTTCCGAGGTGCGCGGGAGGATGACCGGGAACTCGTCGTCCGGGAGCCACACCTCCTCCAGCCGCTTGGCCAGCCCGCACAGGGCCACGTCGTCGATGCCCAGGTCGGCGAGGGCCTGCGCGGCGGCCGCGACCTGTGGGGCGCCGCCGTCGACGACCACCAGCTGCGGCGGGTACGCGAATCTTCGTGGCCGGCCGGTGGTCGGATCGATCAGGACGCCGACCTGCGGCTCGACCGCGTCCTGGGGGGCGGCCGGATCGTCGGCCGACTCCACGCCCACCTCGCCCGTCTCGGATCTGGCGTCCAGGTAGCGGGCGAAGCGGCGACGGAGCACCTCGGACATCGCGGAGAGGTCGTCGGTGGCGCCCCGGACGATGAACCGCCGGTACTCGCTCTTGCGGGGCAGCCCGTCCTCGAAGACCACCATGCTGGCGACCACGTCGGTGCCCTGGATCTGGGAGATGTCGAAACACTCGATGCGCAGCGGCGACGTGCTCATGCCCAGCGCCTCGCTGATCTCGTCCAGTGCCTTGCCCCGGGTGGTCAGGTCACCGGAGCGCTTGAGCTTGTGACGGGCCAGCGCGTCTTTGGCGTTGCGCTCCACCGTCTCCATCAGTGAGCGTTTGTCGCCACGCTGCGGCACCCGCAGCGACACCCGACTGCCGCGGTGATTGGAGAGCCACTCGGCCAGCGCGTCGGCGTCGGCGGGCAACTCGGGGACCAGCAGTTCGCGAGGCACGTCGGCCTCGCCGTGCTCGCCGCCGTACACCTGGGTGCAGAAGTGGTGCACCAGGTCCCCGGTGGTCAGCTCCTCGGTCTTCTCCACCACCCAACCGCGCTGGCCGCGGACCCGGCCGTCGCGGACGTGGAAGACCTGCACAGCCGCCTCGAGTGGGTCGTCGGCGAACGCGACGACGTCCGCGTCGGTGCCGTCGCCGAGCACCACTGTCTGCTTCTCCATGGCCCGGCGCAGCGCGGCCACGTCGTCGCGCAGCCGGGCGGCCCGCTCGAACTCCAGCTGCTCGCTGGCCTCGGTCATCTCACGTTCGATCTTGCGGACCATGGTGTCGGTGCGCCCGGCCATGAAGTCGCAGAACCCGTCGACAATGGCCCGGTGTTCCTCGGCGGAGACGGTCCCGACGCACGGCGCCGAGCACTTGCCGATGTAGCCCAGCAGGCAGGGACGACCGACCTGGCCGGCCCGCTTGAACACACCGGCGGAGCACGTCCGCGCGGGGAAGACCCGCAGCAGCAGGTCGAGGGTCTCCCGGATGGCCCAGGCATGCGAATAGGGACCGAAGTAACGCACGCCCTTGCGCTTGGCGCCGCGCATCACCTGCAGCCGGGGATACTCCTCGTCGAGGGTGACAGCGAGATAGGGGTACGACTTGTCGTCGCGATAGCGGACGTTGAACCGCGGGTCGTACTGCTTGATCCAGGTGAACTCCTGCTGGAGCGCCTCGACCTCGGTGCCGACGGTGATCCAGTCCACCGACTCGGCGGTGGTGACCATCTGCCGGGTGCGCTCGTGCAGGTTCCAGACGTCGCCGAAGTAGGAGTTGAGCCGGCTGCGCAGATTTCGCGCCTTGCCGACGTAGATCACCCGGCCGGTGCCGTCGCGAAAGAGGTAGACCCCCGGTAGCTCCGGGATGGTGCCGGGTGCGGGGCGGTAGGTCGAGGGGTCAGCCACGCCAACAAGCCTAGTCCGCAGCACCGACAGCCCACCGCAAGCGTGATCCACTCGGCGTCCCGGAAGTCGGGGTGTCCGCACACGGCTGACACCCCGGCTTGCCGAAACGCGAATCGACCCTGCGACGCCGGGCCGACCGGCCGGTCAGCGTGCGGCCGGGCCAGCCTGCCGGCCCCGCGTCGGATCAGGCCAGCGAGATCTGGTCGCCGGTGACCTTGATGTTCTTCGGCGGCAGCGGCTTGGTGGCCGGTCCGGCCTTCACCGAGCCGTCCTCGATCGAGAACTTGCTGCCGTGGCAGGTGCAGTTGATGGTGCCGCCGTCGACGTTCGTCACCGGGCAGTTCTGGTGCGTACAGATCGGGCTGAAGCCCTTGAACTGGCCCGCCGTGGGCTGGGTGATGACCACACCATCGGTGGCGAGGACCTTGCCGCCTCCGACCGGGATGTCGGCGGTGGTGGCCAACGACTGGGAGCCCTGCCGGTCGCCGCCGCCGGCGTCACCGGTGCTGGGCACGGCGGGGCCACCACTGGTGGGTGCGTCACTGCCGCTGCCGCCGTCGTCGCTGCCGCAGGCAGCCAGGACGACGGCCGCGCCGACCGCCCCGACGCCGGTGAGCAGGGTACGACGTGTCTGCGTACCCGGACCGGTCAGCGCCTGATCGTCACTCATGCCTCGCCTCTCTCTAGCCCGCTGCCGGTCGAAAGCCGGCCACACTTCTCCACACGGGCAACTGTGCCGGATGGTTCATCGCGGTACTCGTCCGACCCGGCAAATGGGGCGGGGCGGGTCGGTTGACGACCCGCCCCGCCCCGCGTACACGCACAGAGAGGTCAACGCGCGGCGGCTGGCACCTTACGGCTGGCCCGCGCCTTGGTCACGCCGTTGGCCTTGGCGGCCCGGGTGGTGGCGGCAGCCGCACCCTTGGCCTTGCCGTCGAGCTTGAGCACCTGGCGCAGGAACTCGCCGGTGTGGCTCTCGGCCACCTCGGCGACCTCCTCGGGGGTGCCGGTGGCGAGCACGGTGCCGCCCCGGTGGCCGCCCTCGGGACCCATGTCGATCAGCCAGTCCGCGGTCTTGATCACGTCGAGGTTGTGCTCGATGGTGATCACCGTGTTGCCCTTGTCGACAAGCCCTTCCAGCACCATCAGCAGCTTGCGGATGTCCTCGAAGTGCAGACCGGTGGTCGGCTCGTCGAGCACGTAGACCGTCCGCCCGGTGGAGCGCTTCTGCAGCTCGGAGGCGAGCTTGACCCGCTGCGCCTCACCGCCGGAGAGGGTCGGCGCCGGCTGACCGAGGCGGACGTAGCCCAGGCCGACGTCGACCAAGGTCTTCAGGTGCCGGTGGATGGCCGGGATGGCGGAGAAGAACTCCGCGGCCTCCTCGATCGGCATCTCCAGCACGTCCGAGACGGTCTTGCCCTTGTAGTGCACCTCCAGGGTCTCCCGGTTGTACCGGGCGCCCTTGCAGACCTCGCAGGGGACATACACGTCGGGAAGGAAGTTCATCTCGATCTTGATCGTGCCGTCACCCGAGCACGCCTCGCAGCGCCCGCCCTTGACGTTGAAGGAGAACCGACCCGGGCCGTACCCGCGCACCTTCGCCTCGGTGGTCTCGGCGAAGAGCTTGCGGACGTGGTCCCAGACGCCGGTGTAGGTGGCCGGGTTGGAGCGCGGCGTCCGGCCGATGGGCGACTGGTCCACGCCGACGACCTTGTCCACGTGCTCCAGCCCGGAGACGCGGGTGTGCCGGCCAGGCACCAGCCGGGCGCCGTTGATCTGGTTGGCCAGCACCGCGTACAGGATGTCGTTGACCAGCGTCGACTTGCCCGAGCCGCTGACCCCGGTGACCGCAATCAGCTGGCCGAGCGGGAACGAGACCGTCAGGTTGCGCAGGTTGTGCTCCCGCGCGCCGTGCACCACCAGCTCGCGGGCCGGATCCTGCGGGCGGCGGCCCGTCGGTGTCGGGATCGACCGACGACCGGACAGGTACGCCCCGGTGATCGATTCCTTGTTCTTCAGCAACGCCGGCACCGAGCCGCTGTGCACGATCTTGCCGCCGTGCTCACCCGCGCCGGGCCCGATGTCGACGATCCAGTCGGCGGTGCGGATGGTGTCCTCGTCGTGCTCGACCACGATCAGCGTGTTGCCGAGCCCGCGCAGCCGGATCAGGGTCTCGATCAGCCGGTGGTTGTCGCGCTGGTGCAGCCCGATCGACGGCTCGTCGAGCACGTAGAGCACGCCCACCAGGCCGGAGCCGATCTGGGTGGCCAGCCGGATGCGCTGTGCCTCACCGCCGGAGAGCGTGCCGGCCGGGCGGTCCAGGGAGAGGTAGTCCAGGCCGACGTCGAGCAGGAACCGCAGCCGGGCGTTGATCTCCTTGAGGACCCGTTCGGCGATCATCTTCTGCCGGTCGGTCAGCTCGATGCCGGCGAGCAGGTCGGCGCACTCCCCCACGGACAGGTTGCAGACCTCGGCGATGCTCTTGCCGGCCAACGTGACAGCGAGCACCTCGGGCTTGAGCCGGGCACCGCCGCATGCCGCGCACGGCACGTCGCGCATGTAGCCCTCGTACTTGTCGCGGGACCACTCAGACTCGGTGTCGGAGTGCCGGCGCTCGATCCACTGCACCACGCCCTCGAAGCCGGTGTAGTAGGAGCGCTCACGCCCGTACTTGTTGCGGTAGCGCACGTGCACCTGGTCGTCGGAGCCGTGCAGGATCGTCTTCTGCGCCCGCGCCGGCAACGCCCGCCACGGGGTGTCGATGTCGAAGTGCTGGGCCTCGCCGAGCGCCTCCAGCAGGCGCAGGAAGTATTCCAGGTTGTGCCCGGTGGACCAGGGCTGGATGGCGCCCTCACGCAGGCTGCGCTCCGGGTCGGGGACCAGCAGCTCGGGGTCGACCTCCTTCTTGGTGCCCAGGCCGGTGCACTCCGGGCAGGCGCCGTAGGGCGCGTTGAAGGAGAAGACCCGCGGCTCAAGATCCTCGATGGCGAGCGGGTGGTCGTTGGGGCAGGCCAGGTGCTCGGAGTAGCGGCGCTCGCGGTCCGGGTCGTCCTCGGGGAGATCGACGAAGTCGAGCAGGACCAGGCCGCTGGACAGGCCCAGGGCGGCCTCGACCGAGTCGGTGAGCCGCTGCTTGGCGCTCGGCTTGACGGTGAGGCGGTCGATCACCACCTCGATGGTGTGCTTCTCCTGCTTCTTGAGCTTCGGCGGCTCGGTCAGCGGGTGCACCACGCCGTCGACCCGGGCCCGGGCGTAGCCCTTGGCCTGCAGCTCGGCGAAGAGGTCGACATATTCGCCCTTGCGGCCGCGGATGACCGGGGCGAGCACCATGAACTTGGTGCCCTCGGCCATCGCGAGGACCCGGTCGACGATCTGTTGCGGGCTCTGCCGGGAGATGCGCTCACCACAGACCGGGCAGTGCGGCTCACCGATGCGGGCGTAGAGCAGACGCAGGTAGTCGTAGACCTCGGTGATGGTGCCGACGGTCGAGCGCGGGTTACGCGAGGTGGATTTCTGGTCGATCGAGACGGCCGGGCTCAGGCCCTCGATGAAGTCGACGTCTGGCTTGTCCATCTGGCCGAGGAACTGCCGGGCGTACGACGAGAGCGACTCGACGTAGCGGCGCTGCCCCTCGGCGAAGATCGTGTCGAAGGCCAGGCTCGACTTGCCCGACCCGGACAGCCCGGTGAACACGATGAGTGCGTCCCGGGGCAGGTCGAGACTGACGTCACGCAGGTTGTGCTCGCGCGCGCCACGGATGATCAGTCGGTCGGCCACGGTGCGTGTACTCCCGGGAGAAGACGAAGCGAAGGATCTGTCCCGCTCTGGGTGGTCTTGAGCGGTCGTGCGGGCGCGGAAAACACGCCTCGGCAACTCTAGCCCCGAGGTATGACAGTTTCCCTCGCCCGCACATTCCCCCAGCTCAGCCCGGTCGGCCGCGCCACCCGGAAGCCCGTGCCACCCGAAAACGCGCGCTGCCCGTAAAGCCGGGCTTCCGCGCGTCGGCGGGCGCCTGGTCAGTAGCCGCCGGGCGCCGGCGGACGCGCGGCCCGACGGCGGGCCGAACGCCACCCGCCGCGTCGCTCCGCCGCCACCCGGGCCTCCCGCCGTCGGCTCTCGTGGGCCACCTCACCCTGCAGCCGCCGCCAGCTCTCCCACCGACGGGTGGAGAGCTCGCCGGTGTGCAGCGCCTCCCGAACCGCGCAGGCCGGCTCGCCGTCGTGACCGCAGTCGGCGTACCGGCAACCCTCGGCCAGCCCGGCGATGTCGGCGAACGCCCGGTCGAGCCCGACCGCGCCGTCCAGCAGGCCGACCGCCCGGACACCGGGCGTGTCGATCACCGCACCGCCACCGGGGACGGGTACGAGGGCCCGCCAGGTGGTGGTGTGCCGACCCTTGCCGTCGACCCGCCGGATCGCCTGGGTGGGCATCATCACCGCCCCGACGAGGGCGTTGACCAGGCTCGACTTGCCAGCACCGGACGGGCCGAGCAGGCCGAGCGTGCGGCCGGGCGTCACCTCGGCGCGCAGCGGTTCCAGCCCGAGGCCACGTTCGGCGCTGACCGGCAGCACCGGCACCCCGGGGGCGACCGCGGCCAGCTGACGGGCCAGCGCGGCCGGGTCGGCCGCGAGGTCCGCCTTGGTCAGTACGACAAGTGGCCGGGCACCGGACTCGTGGGCCAGGGAGAGCAGCCGCTCGATCCGGCCCACGTCCGGCTCGGGGTGCACCGGCTCCACCACGGCGGCGGCGTCGAGGTTGGCGGCCAGCACCTGACCGCTGGCGTCCTTGCCGGCGGTACGCCGGATCAGCGCGCCTCGCCGCGGCAGCACAACCTCCACTGTGATGCGGCGGTCCGGCCAGTGGGTGAGCAGCACCCAGTCCCCGGCGCAGGGCAGCGCGGACGGGTCCCGCGCGGCGACGGTCAGCACCGCCCCACCCAGGCTGGCCCGGACCGGGCCGACTGCGGTGAGCACCGTGCAGACCCCCCGGTCCACCCGGGCCACCCGACCCGGCTGGTGCTCGCCGCGGCGCGCGGCGTACGCCGTCCGCTCGGCGTCCCAGCCGAGGGCGGTCAGATCGATCGTCATGTCATCCTCATCGGTGTCGAAGCTGGTGATGGCGGAACACGCGTGCCACGTCCGGCATGATCACCACCTCCGTCCGATGTCCCGGTGCCGCGTCTGCCGCTGACGGTAGGTCCCGCGCCGACGCGCCGAAAGCGATTTCCCCGACGACGGCGCGACGGCGGACCGCTAGGGTCGACGGGTGACCACGGATCCGCTGTTGCTGATGGGCGAGGTGGACGCGGCCACCAGCCGACTACTGCGTACCGCCGCTTCTTTCGACACCGCGGACCTGGCTGCGGCGTCGCTGCTGCCGGGCTGGACGCGCGGCCACGTGCTGGCGCACGTGGCGCGCAACGCCGACGGCTTCGTCAACCTGCTCACCGCGGCCCGCACCGGGGCGGCGCTGCCGATGTACGCCTCGCTGGACGCCCGCACCGCGGATATCGAAGCCGGTTCGGGCCGGCCACCGGCCGCGCACCTGGACGACCTGCGACGCACCGCGGACCTGTTCTCCGAGGCGGTCGCGGCGATGCCGGCCGACGCCTGGGCGGCGACTGTGCAGGCGCGTAAGGGCCCGTGGCCGGCGGCGCTGCTGGTGTGGGGCCGGCTGCGGGAGATCGAGGTGCACCACCTCGATCTGGCCGCCGACTACCGGGCCGCGGACTGGTCGGAGACGTTCGCCCACCGTCTGCTGCGGGAGGCGGCCAGTCATCACGCCACGGGGCCGACACCGCCGTCGATCGTGCTGCGCCTCGACGGCAGCGAGCATGAGGTGGTGATCGGGGAGCGCGTGGACGCCCCGGTCGTCGCCGGCCCCGCCCCCGACGTCGCCGCCTGGCTGATCGGCCGGGCCGACGGCGCCCTGCTCTCCGTCACCCCTGACGGTCCCCTGCCTACTCCACCGGAATGGATATAAAAACGTCATGACATACAGCGGAGACGTCACGCACGGCGGCGCACCGGCGGTTCGGGAGCTGGACGGGCTGACCATCAGCAAGCTGTCGGTGGGTCCGATGGACAACAACGCCTACCTGCTGCGCTGCACGGGCACCGGCGACCAGGTGCTGATCGACGCCGCCAACGAGGCGCCCCGGCTGCTCGAACTGATCGGTGACGGTGGACTCACCGCCGTGGTGACGACCCACCAGCACATGGATCACTGGGTGGCGTTGGAGGAGGTCGTCGCCAAGACCGGCGCCCGGGCGCTGGTGCACGCCGATGACGCGTCGGGGTTGCCGATCGAGGCGGAGCGGCTGACCGACGGCGACACCGTGGCGGTCGGCGACTGCGCGCTGGAGGTCATCCACATCAAGGGGCACACCCCGGGTTCTATCGCGCTGCTCTACCGCGACCCGGCCGGCAGCCCGCACCTGTTCACCGGCGACAGTCTCTTCCCCGGTGGGGTGGGTAACACCGACAAGGACCCGGAGCGCTTCGCGGCGCTGATCGGTGACGTCGAGCACAAGCTGTTCGAGCAGCTCCCGGACGACACCTGGTTCTACCCGGGCCACGGCAAGGACAGCACCCTGGGCGCCGAGCGCCCCGCCCTCCCCCAGTGGAAAGCCAGAGGCTGGTAAACAGCCGACCCCACCACCGAACAGAAGACCCGACGTCGACCAGGAACCACCAAGATCAAACCACACCGACGGCGGCGGCACCCCCGCACGGACCGAAACCACGACGGGGGCGGGGGACCGCCGTGCCCGGCGCAGGGATCAAGCCTGACCGCCCGGAGCCGGGCACGGTGGGCCCCCGCCCCCACCCACCGCAACCCGGCTCCAGAGCCCCCCAGAACAAAGACAAACTCAGCCAACGACGGAGAACAACCGCCGCCGCGCCCCCAGCAACGCGACGGAAGCCAGCACCAGCCCGACCCCCATCGTGACCAGCAGTGGGCTGGGGTCGCCCGGCAGCAACCCGGCCACCGACCGTGACGCGGTGCCCAGGGCGAGGTAGAGACCGGTCCAGGCGGCCGCGCCGATCGTCGCGCAGCCGAGAAATCGGCGGTACGACATCCGCAGCCCGCCGGCGGCCAGTGGCAGCAGCGCGTTGAAGACCGGCAGGAACGGCGCGACCACCATCATCCGGCCGCCGCCGCGACGCAGGATTCCTTCGGCCGCTGTCCAGCGGGCTTCGCCGATCCAGCCGCCGACGCGGCTGTCGCGCAGTCGGTCGGAGTAGCGACGGCCGACCAGGAAGCTCAGCGACCAGCCGGCCAGGCAGCCGATCAGCACCGCGGTGAAGGTGGCCAGCCCGGTGCTCGGGCGGCCGACGCCGACGGCGGCGAGTATCGCGACGTCGCCGGGGACCAGGACACCCAGCAGGGGTACGGCGTCGAAGAGCATGACGAGCCCGAGCGCACCCATCAGCAGCAGAATCGGTAGTTCTCCGATCTGGGCCAGCCATTGCGTCATGCGTCGACGCTATGGCCGTAGCGCCACTTCGGACATCGGGTCGTAGCCCCCAGTGACCCCTGGTATCCGCCTCGGGGTCGCCCCTGAGTCGGGGTCCGCCTCAGGCGGGGCGAAGCACCTGCACGTGGCGTAGCGACGAGTCGACCGACGGTTCGGTGGTGGGCACCGGGTAGTCGGCCAGCACGGTCAGGCGGTCCGTCGGTAGGTGCCCGCGGCCGGGGTCGCCGACCAGCACGTCGGCACCTGCGGCGGCAGCCCGCTGCAGGAAGGGCAGCATCCGGTCGGCCATCGCGCGGTCGTAGAAGACGTCTCCGGCGACGACAAGGTCGACCTTCGCTTCGGTGCTGTCGAGCAGGTCGTCCCCGGTGGCGTCGACGGCGACGTGGTTGGCCCGCGCGTTGAGGGTGACGGCGGCGACGGCGTACGGGTCGATGTCGTTGGCGATCACCTCCGCGGCGCCGGCGAGCGCGGCGGCGATGGCCACCAGTCCGGACCCGGCGGCGAGGTCGAGCACCCGGCGGCCGGCGACCAGCTCCGGGTGGTCCAGGAGGTGGCGGGCCAGGGCCTGTCCTCCGGCCCAGGCGGACGCCCAGTACGGCGCCGGCAGCGCGTGCCCGGCGGCGGCCTCCATCCGGGCCCACCAGACGATCGCGTCCTCGGCCAGGTGCAACCGCACCTCGGGGACGAACGGGGTGGGCATCAACCGGAGCCGGTCCAGACCGGCGCCGGGCGCGTGGATCTCGCGTTCCAGCTCGGTCAGCGCGTCGGCTGCGGCATCTCTCATCGGCGCAAGCATGCCCCAGCGGCGGTTGGTCGGGGCACGTTTCGCATGCCGCCGCGCAGAGTTCACCCGAGTTCAGTCAAATACCTACGGCACTTCGGCCAGCGGATCGGGGTTTTGCCCGTTACTGTCGAACAGGTACGGGCGATCATCGGCCAGAGGCCGAGGGTCAGCCGCTTTGAACAGGGAGAGATGCATGGCAACCGGCACGGTTAAGTGGTTCAACTCGGAAAAGGGCTTCGGCTTCATCGAGCAGGACGGTGGAGGGCCGGACGTGTTCGTCCACTACTCCGCCATCGCTTCGAGCGGCTACCGGGAGCTCAACGAGGGCCAGAAGGTCGAGTTCGAGGTGACCCAGGGGCAGAAGGGTCCGCAGGCGGACAACGTCCGCCCGATGTAGCTCCGTGCCGGTGACGGCGGCCGGTCTCCGGCCGCCGTCGCAAGCGCACTCAAGACGCCGCCGGGGCGGCGGGCAGGTCCCGCCGCCTCCGGATTGGCCCTACCAGCAGAATCAACGGGGTGAGCGCCAGCCAGGCGGTCATCACGACAATTGCCGTCTGGACGCCGTAACGCGCGCCGATCGCACCGGCCAGCACGGCCGCCAGCGGGATCGTGCCGTAGTTGAGCAGATGCATGCTCACCGTCACCCGGCCCAGCAGGTGGTGCGGCGTGTAGGCCTGCCGGAAGGCACCCTTGACCACGTTGCCGATGGCCACCCCGAGACCGATCAGCAGGCCGCCGAGGGCTGGCCAGGCCAGCCCGACGCCGGGTGCGGCGAGCGGGATGAGCAGCGCGGGCGGGCCGGTGAGCGCCGCCGCGATCAGCAGCGCCCTTGCGGTGCCGCAGCGCCGGGCCACAGTGGTGGCGAGTAGCGCGCCGATGATCCCGCCGGCGCTCATCACCCCGACGAGGCCACCCACCAGGCCCGGCTCGAGCCGCAGTTCACGGACCAGGAAGACCACCAGGACGGCCTGGTAGCCGGTCAGCCCGATGTTGCTGGCCGCGCCGAAGAGCGTGAGCACCCGCAGGTACGGGTTCCTGATGACGAAGCGCAGCCCCTCGGTGATGTCCCGGCGCAGCGATCGGGACCGCTCCGAGGGGCGTACGCGTGGTTCGCGGGTGCGGATGCGCAGTAGGAACGCCGCGGAGAGCAGGAATGTGAGCGCGTCCAGCAGCAGCGCGGCGACGGCGCCGGTGAGCTGGGCGATCAGACCGGCGAGGCCGGGTCCGACGACGTAGCTCACAGTCTGGGTCGCCTGGAGCTTGGCGTTGCCCTCGGGCAGTTGCCCGGGTCGCAGCAGCACCGGCAGGTAGACCTGGTCGGCGGTTTCGAAGAAGACCCGCGCAGCGCCTGCGCTGAGGGCGACCACCAGCAGTTGCGCGACCGTGAGCCGGCCCAGCAGTGCGGCGAGCGGCACGCTGAGGAAGGCCACCGCGCAGAGCAGGTCGCAGATCACCATCACCGGTCGGCGGGGCAGCCGGTCGACCCACGCGCCGGCCGGCAGGCCGATCAGCAACCAGGGCAGCCAGGCCGCGGCGGTGAGCACCGCCACCTGGAAGGTGCCGGCGTCGAGGACGGCGACCGCGACCAGTGGCAGCGCGACAGTGGTGACGTTGCTGCCGACGCTGCTGACCGCCTGGCCGGCCCAGAGCAGCCGGAAGTCGCGGTGCCGCAGCAGCCCTCCGGGCGGCCGGACGTCGGCGGTGTCGCCGCGGGTGACGGTGGTCACGGTCGGGCCGGTACGCCGTGGACGAACACGAAGACCGGCCTGCGGTCGGCGTCGTCGTCGGGTAGCTCCCGGTCGGCCCAGCGCGCGAGGACGTCGATCATCTCGCGGCTCAGCTCGGCCAGTTCCTCAGGTGTGAGGCGTAGCCAGTGGTCGGTGGAGAACGGCGCGTCGTTCCAGGTGGCCTGGGTGCTCTCGTCGGCGGCGTGCCAGGCCCGGGCCAGGGCGACGTGCCGGTCCAGGTTGAGCGAGGTGGCGGCGTCGGCGACCGCTCGGGAGGCCGGGTCGGCGTCGAAGTCGGCGTTGGACCAGCGCAGCCCTCGGGTGACCAGGCGCCACCACCGCTCGCGCCGGTCCCGGGCCAACTCGGGCGCCTCGGTGACCAGGTCGGCGGCGGCGAGGACCTTGAGGTGGTGGCTGACGTTCGCGGGGGCCTGGTCGGTGCGCTCGGCGAGCAGCCCGACGGTGGAGGGCCCGTGGACCTTGAACACGTCCATCAGCCGGCGGCGCAGCGGGTGGGACATGGCGGCCAGCACCCGGGAGTCGGTGATCTGGCGTACGTCAGAGCTGTCCATGCCGACAGGATGACATTCGCAACAGCTCTTGCGCAATGTCTATTGCTCAACAGTCATTGCGGAATGCCGCCAAGAGGGACGGCCCGGCGGCCTCGGGCCGCCCCTCGCTCAGGCGACCAGCCGGCGGGCCAGCTCGTCGGCGACCTGCTTGGCCATGGTGGGCGGGATGGCTGCGGCGATCTTCTCCGGCGTCAGCGAGGCCAGGACGCCCTGGACGATCGCCGGCTCATCGGTGAAGTCCCGGTTGGACAGCGCGGTCAGCGCCGCCTGCAACGCGCTCACCTGGGCGGCAAGCGACGTCAGCGTCGGGTGCGCCGAGACGAAGTTCGGGACGGTGGCATCCTCACCCATCGCCATCCGGGTGTAGATCTGCCCGATCGGGTTGCGGCCGTCCAGCACGGTGAGGTTCTTGTGGACGGTGGCCAGCCAGTTGTGTTCTTCGGGGGTCATGTCGTCGTCCTCCAGGAGTCCGATGGAGCTGAGGTAGCGGCGGAACAGGGGCCGCTGGTCGCGGCCCGCCTTGATGGCGTCGCGGAAGAAGCTGAAGTGGGTGTGCCAGCGGTGGGAGCTGTCGCCGCTGGTGCGCTTGCCGAGGCGGTCCCACCGTCTGACCGTGGTGCCGTCGGGGCTGTAGATGATCTCCCGGATGTCCCGGGTGTCGGCCGCGTTCGCTGCGCACTGCGCGACGCACCAGACCGAGAAGCTGGGCAGCGTGTTCGTACGACCACCGGAGCGGACGTTGAACTGGCCGACATCCAGCGCCGCCGCGTCGAGGGTCAGCCCGGCCCGGTCGCGGGGCGACTCGACCACTGAGTAGTCGTTGGTGACAACCCGGTCCGATCCGCAGTGGTAGCCACCCCGGTGGGCCGAGTCGCCAACGATGCCGACCTCGCCCGGGTCCAGGTCGTCCGGCCCAGGGGCGTTGTCGAGGTGAGTGAGAAGGAGGCTTCGGACGGCCAGAAGATTAGCCGGGGCCCGGGTCATGGGGTCCCCCTTTCCGAGAGGCGGGGACCGGGCACGACGTCACACCGCGTACGCGGTGCTGGGCTTCGGGCGAGCCCGGCCTACTGGTGCACGGCGCCGGGCGTTGGCTCAACCATAGCCCGCAGTTTCGCTAAACGCCCAGCTCAGGAGGGGTCTGTTCAGATTGGAGGTTGCGGCGGGGCAGAGTGGACGATCGGCAGCAGCAGCGCCGAGGGGTGCGCCGGGTCGTGCAGAACCTGCCGCCAGCCGGCACGCAGCGTCACCGCCGTGCCGAGCGGCTCCCCGGTGCCGGGGTTGCGGGCCCACCGTGGATGGGCGCCGCCGGAGACCTGCACCCGTAGCCGGTGCCCGGCGGCGAAGCGGTACGCGGTCGGCCAGAGCGGCACCGGAATCCGCAGCGCCCCGGAAGGGTCGGCCGGGAAGCGCTCGGGCGTGACCCGCACCAGCCCGTCGCACACGTTCCACGAGCGACCCCGGCGGTCCACGTCGCACAGACGAACGAAGACGTCCAGGTACGGCAGATCGCTGCGGACGTGGATCTCGGCGCGGACCGGGCCGATCACCTCGACCGGCGCGGTCAGTGCGGCGCTGGTGTAGGTCAGCACGTCAGCGCGGGCCTCGACACGCCGGTTGTCGACCGGGCCGGCCCGTTGGGCGACGAGCAGTGGACCGCCCAGCGACGGGGAGGGGTCGGCGGGGTCGTAGCGGAGTGCGTCCGGTGTCGACGCGACAGGTGGGCGTGCCGCCAGCTCGCCACCGGGTTGCAGGTGCCAGGCGGTCTCGACCGCCGGGGGTGGCCAGTCCGGCAGGTCCCGCCAACCGCCGCCGGCGCCGCTGACGTGGATGCGCACGGGCGAAAGGGCTGGTCCCGCCGGGACGGGCGGTCGGGGCGCGGACGGTAGGTGCTCGTCGAGCCAGGCCAACCCCTCGCGCAGCGCGGCCACGAACAGTCCGGGGCTGCCGTGCGTCCACGGGCCGATCACCAGGCGCGGTGGTGTGCCGGCGGCGCGCAGCACGGCGTAATCGTCGAGCTGGGCGGGCAGGAAGATGTCGTGCCAACCGGTGACCATGACCACCGGTGCCCGCACCTTCGCGACCTGGTCGGCGAAGACCCGCGTTCGCCAGTACGCGGCCTGCGGGGTGTGGTGGCGCAGCCACTCCTGGAAGAACGGGATGGTCACGCCGGTGGCCACCCGGTCGGCGTCGGCCAGGGGGAGGTGCTCCAGCGCGGCGGCCAGCCGGGGTTGCCCGCGCTTGAGTTCCCACTGCCGGGCCAGCCACGGCACGGTCTGCGCGTGCAGCAGCTCCGCCCAGGTCAGCACGGTGTCCAGGGCGAAGGACTCCCCCGCGTACGTCGAGTCGCGGGTGGCCGAGGCGGTCACCACGGCGACCATCGCGCGCAGCTCCTCGCCGGCGTCGGCGGCCAGTGCCCACTGGGCGAAGCCCTGGTAGCTGACCCCGAACATGCCGAGTTGTCCGGACCACCAGGGCTGGCGACGCAGCCAGTCCAGCGTGTCCGCGCCGTCGTCGCGCTCGTGCACCAGCGGGGCGAACGTTCCACCGGAGCCGCCGGTGCCCCGGCACGACTGGATCACCGCGTGTCGACCCCGGGCGGCGAGCAGCCGACCGAGCAGCCGCAGCGGTCCGCCCCGCCCGTAGGGGGTGCGGATCAGCACGGTCGGCGCGCCGCGGACGGCCGGGGCGTAGTGGTCGGTGCGCAGCACCACACCGTCGCGGGCCCGCACCGGGAGGTCACGGCTGACCCGCACCCGGCCGGGCCGGGTCGGTGGCAGGCGCAGCGCGGCGCTGGCGAGGCGGGTGACGAGGTCCGGCACCGGTCAGCCCGTCGGGCGGCGGGGTGACTCCGGCCGGGCAGCGCGGACCGCGTCGCGGTGCCCCCGCAGCGACTCGCTCATCTCCGCCATGAACCGGTGCACCAACTCCAGCTCGTCCTCGCTGAAGCGGGCCATCACCGTGTCGGTACGGGCGCCCAGCGGCCGGAAGAACTCCATGGCCAGGGCGGCGCCCTGGTCGGCGTAGTGCAGCAGCACCTTGCGCCGGTCGACGGTGTCCCGGTCGCGGCGGATGTGCCCGGCCCGTTCCAGCCGGTCGATCAGGGCCGTGACCGAGCCGGAAGAGAGGTTCAGCTGCTCGCCGAGCCGGCCGGGGGTGATCGGGTCACCGAGCAGCTCGGCGTCCATCACCGCGATCAACGCCTGCAGGTCGGTCGGGTTGAGACCGTGCAGGTTGGCGAAGGCGTGGCCGACCTGCTGGGCGTCCACCGCGTACCGCCGAAGGTTGTTGGTGATCTCCGCGACCAGCTGCTCGCGGCGCGTGTCGCGCCGTCGGTACATGCCGTGAGTCGCCACCTCGCGCCGCTCTTCCCATCGTCGGTTCCCGGGTTGCAGCATAGAACAGCCCCGGATAATCTCGGTCATCAAGATACTCGGCTTTCGAAGGACCTTGAGGTCACCTGATGTCTGTGTTCACCAGAGTCGCTCGTGGCCGGCTGGCCGCCTGGCTCACAGTGGCCGCCGCGATCGTCGTGGGCGCGGCCGTCTTCGGGACACCCCAGCCGGACAACCCGGCCCCGGTCTCCGCCACCGGCCTGTCAGTGCAGTGGCAGTCGACCCAGGTGCAACGTCTCCAGGATCAGCTGCCGTCGCGCGACGTACAGCCGGCCATCGTGGTGATCAGTCGTGGTGACGGCGGCGCGCTGAGCGAGACCAACCGGGCGACCGTCGGCGCTCGCGCCGACGACCTGCGCCGCTTCGCGGTGGGTGGGCAGGTCAGCCCCGCCCAGGTCTCCCCGGACGGCGCGGTGGCCCTGGTCGCCGTGCCGCTGGACACCGCCGGCGGGCAGGAGGTCGTCACCGACACGGTGACCCAACTACGCGCCACCCTCGCGGACCTTCCCGACGGGCTGACCGCCGAGGTGACCGGCGCCCCGGCGTTCACCGCCGACCTCTCCTCGGTGTTCGACGGCGCGGACGTCACCCTGCTCGTGGTGACCGCCGCCGTGGTCGCGCTGCTCCTGCTGATCACCTACCGCAGCCCGTTCCTGTGGATCGTGCCGCTGGTCGTGGTCGCCGCCACCGAGCAGCTCACCCTGCGCGCGGTGGACGTCATCGTGCCGGGCGTCGGCATCAACCTCCAACAGGGTCAGGTCACCGGCATCGCCAGCGTGCTGGTCTTCGGTGCCGCCACCGACTACGCGCTGCTGCTCATCGCCCGATACCGGGAGGAGCTGCGCCGCGAGGAGGACCGGTTCGCGGCGATGCGCGCCGCGCTGCGCCGCACCGCGGAGCCCATCCTCGCCAGCGGCGGCACCGTCGTGCTCGGCGTCCTCACCCTGCTGCTCAGCGAGCAGGAGACCAACCGGGCGCTGGCCGTGGCGTGCGCCACGGGTGTGGTCTTCGCCATGCTCTCGGCCCTGTTCGTGCTCCCCGCCGTGCTGGTGCTCTTCGGTCGCGGCCTGTTCTGGCCGTTCGTACCCCGGGTCGGCGGCCCGGTGCGCGAGGGTCGGCTCTGGGGTCGACTCGGCGCCGCCGTGCAACGCCGTCCGGTGGTGGTCGCGGCGCTGGCCACAGTGCTGCTCGGCGGCCTGGCACTGGGTGGGCTCGGCATCCGTACCGGCCTGTCCGAGACCGAACAGTTCCGGGCCGAGCCCGAGGCGGTGACCGGGGCACAGACCCTGGCCAGGGCCTTCCCCGCCGGCAGCACCCAGCCCGTCGCCGTGATCACCACGCCGGCGGCGGTGCGGGCGGTCACCGACGCCGCCACCGCCGTACCCGGTGTCGCCTCGGCGCGCGCCGGCGACGCCGGCGCGGCCGTCGCCCAGGTCGACGTGGTCCTCGACGCCGAACCCGGCACCACCGCCTCGGACCGCGCGATCGAGGCGCTGCGGGCGGCGGTCGCCGCCGTCCCCGACTCCGCGCCGCCGGCCGCCGCCGGCGCCGACGCCCCGTCCGGGGCGATCGTCGGTGGCTCCGTGGCCGCCACGTACGACTCCGACGAGGCCAACGACCGGGATCTGCGGCTCATCCTGCCGATCATCCTGCTGCTGGTCGGCGCCGTGCTCGTGCTGCTGCTACGCGGTCTGCTCGCGCCGCTGCTGTTGGTGCTCACCGTGATCGCGTCGTACTTCGCCAGCCTCGGCGCGGCCTGGCTGCTCTTCGACCACGTGCTGGGCTTCCCGGCCCTGGACAGCGGTGTGCTGCTGCTCGCCTTCGTGTTCCTGGTGGCGCTCGGGGTGGACTACAACATCTTCCTGGTCACCCGGGCCCGGGAGGACGCCCGCAGCGCCGGCACCCGCGCCGGGATGCTCTCCGCCCTGCGGGTCACCGGCGGTGTGATCACCAGCGCCGGAGTGCTGCTCGCCGCGGTCTTCGCCGTGCTCGGTGTGCTGCCGCTGATCACCCTGACCCAGATCGGGATCATCGTCTGCATCGGTGTCCTGCTCGACACCCTGCTGGTCCGTACGGTCCTGGTGCCGGCGCTGGCGTTCCTGCTCGGCGACCGCTTCTGGTGGCCCGGCCGCATCACGCGCGACCCGGTGCAGGCCGCCCCGAGCTCGCCCGAGCCGGTCGCCGCGCACGACTGACCGCCTCGTCGGGGCGGTGGCGGATCCGCCACGGCCCCGACGGGGTCAGTACGCCAGGCAGACGCACTCGCTCATCAGCGCCCGCACGTTGCGCACGTACGACGGGTTGGGGATGGCCAGCGGCTTCCCCTCCTGAGCCACCGCACCGTGCCCGAAGTTGTACGCGGCGACGACGGCGTTGAGCAGGCAGGAATTCAGCTCGCTGGTGCACAGTGCCGGGTCGAGCCGGAAGTCGGACTCGAAGTACATGTCGCCGATGTACTTCGTCGCCCAGGCCAGGTAGGTGGCGCCGAGGTAGGCGTTGTCCTGGTAGGCGTCGATCTTGTAGCTCTTCTCGAACCGCTGGTTCATCCAGGTCGCGGTGTCCGGCATCACCTGCAACAGCCCGACCCCACCGTCGCAGGCGTAGATGTTGGACTGCCAGCCGCTCTCCTGCCACGCGGTGGCCTTGAGCAGGTTGAGCGGGATCTTGATGTCCGGTGCGGAGACCGGCCAGTAGGTGCGGTTGGCCGCATTGGTCAGCGCCGTCTTCACCTCGGACCGGGTCGCCTGGCTGCCCTTGTAGGTCGGCTTGCAGGAGCTCGGCGCCGGTTTCGGCGGCGCCGGTGGAACCTCGGTCTCGGTGGGCGGCTTCGCCACCGCACGCGGCTTCGGTGCCGTCCGCGTCGGCTTCTTCGTCGGTTTCGGGGTCGGGGTCGCGCTACGACTCGGCGCGGCGCCCATCGACTCCACGGCGCTCACCGACGGGCTCGGCTCCCCGTCGACCTCGTCGGACGGGGCATTGGTCGACCCGTCGGTGACGGCGACCGGCGCTGCCAGGCCCGATGGGCTCTCCCCCTTGGCGGCGCAGCCGACCAGCGCGCCCGCCAGCAGAAGCCCGGCGAGCACTGCGGCGCCCAGCCGATCGGTGCGTCGAACCATGCCCTTGCCTCCCCCGTGTGATTGTCGCCGCACCCTAACAAGGTTCGACCGGGCGGCGGTGCCCCTGCGACGGCCGCCGGGGGGTCTGGTCCACCGGGGGCTGACCGTTGCCCACCGCCCGGTCCCGGGTCGCCCAGGCGACCATGAACACCACAGTCCAGAGCACCCCGAGCAGCACCGCCGCGGCCGTCCCGCTCGCCGTGTCCAGTCCGAGGTAGAGCCGCGCGCCGCCGATCCCGAGCACCCCCGCCGCCGCGGCGGTCCAGGCGGCCACCGCCACCGGCCAGCGGGCGCTGCGCGACACCAGCCACGCCAGGGTGCAGAAGCTCGCCGCGACCACGGCGTTCTGGGTGGAGAGCGGGGCCGCCTCACCGCCGCCCGGGGCGGTCCCGTTCGGGCCGGTCAGTTCGGCCACCACGGCCAGCACCACCAGCGGCACGAACGCGCCCACAGTGCCGACCACGCTGAGCAAATCCGCCCGCCAGGGTCGGTTGCGCCACGCCAGCACCGCCGCCACCAGGGCCACCAACAGGATCAGCACCGACCCCCGTACCACCGACACCACGACCAGTGTGGCCTCGGCGGCGTCCGGGGTACGCCGGGCGGCGAACCACCCCGCGACGGCGCCGTCCAGCGCGGCCAGCCCACTGTTGCGGACCGCCACCGCGAGCAGACCGGCGATGGCGAGCCCGGCGGCGAACAGCAGCAGCAGCCCGGCGGCCAGATTGAGCAGCAGCGTCCAGGCCGGGCCGATCCGCATGGCCACCAGGAAGAACAGCACCCCGTAGCGGGCGGTGAGCCACCGCACCGGGGGCAGAGCACCGGCCCGGGACAGCAGCGCGCGCACCGGGTCGGGGTTACGGCCCAGCCACCGCCCCACGAGCACCACACCCACCAAGCCGGCCAGCAGCAGGAACGCCACCCCGGTGGCCCGGCCGAGAAGCCGGGAGACGGTGTCGTACGACTCACCGGCGAGGTGACCGAGCAGCACCGAGCCGCCCACCCAGGTCACCACTCCGGCCAGGTTCCAGAGGGCGAACCGCCGGTACGGCATACCGGCCGCACCGGCCAGTCGAGGCACCAGGGTCCGGGCGAAAGCCACCCATCGGGCGGCGAACACCCCCCGCCCTCCGAGGCGGGCGAGCATGGCGTCGGCGCGGGCCCACCGCTGCGGCCCGACCCGGTGACCCAGCCCGGCGCGCAGCCGGGAGCCGTAGCGCCGTCCGGCGCGAAAGGCCAGCCCATCGCCGAGGACCGCCGCGACGATCATCGCGAGCAACGCCGGCCCGAGCCGCAAGGTACCGTTGTAGGTGAGGAAGCCGACGAGCAGCAGGGTAGCCTCACCCGGCACGAGCAGGCCGAAGATCACCGCGGTCTCGCCCGCCACGATCAGCGCGGCGACCAGGTAGATCCACAGGGTGGGCAGACCCTGCACCCAGGTCAGCAGGTCGTGCACTCAGGCCCCCGGGACACGGGTGCCAGCATGCCAGCCGGGAGAACCACCGGCACAGCGGTTTCACCATAGATCAGGGGCACCTGGGGGTGACCCCGACGCAGCCTGCGCGAGCGCAGGCGGAAGGATAGAGGGTATGCAGCTTCGCACCGACCTCCGCAACGTCGCCATCATCGCTCACGTCGACCACGGCAAGACCACCCTGGTCGACGCCATGTTGCGGCAGGCCGGCGCGTACGGCGCACGCGGCGAGAACACCGAGCGGGTGATGGACTCCGGTGACCTGGAGCGGGAAAAGGGCATCACGATCCTGGCCAAGAACACCGGCGTGCGTTACCTGCCGGCGGACGGCTCCGACCCGGTCACCATCAACATCATCGACACTCCCGGCCACGCCGACTTCGGTGGCGAGGTGGAGCGCGGCCTGACCATGGTCGACGGCGTGGTGCTGCTCGTCGACGCCAGCGAGGGCCCGCTGCCGCAGACCCGCTTCGTGCTGCGTAAGGCGCTGCGGGCCCGGATGCCGATCATCCTGGTGATCAACAAGGTGGACCGTCCGGACGCCCGGATCAAGGAGGTCGTGGACGACACCTACGAGCTCTTCCTCGACCTGGACGCCGACGAGGAGCAGATCGACTTCCCGATCGTCTACGCCTGCGCCCGCGACGGCATCGCCTCGCTGACCCAGCCCGCCGACGGCTCGGTGCCCGACGACAGCACCTCCCTGGAGCCGCTGTTCCGCACCCTGCTGGACACCATCCCGGCACCCTCGTACGAGGAGGGCGCGCCGTTGCAGGCCCACGTCACCAACCTGGACGCCTCGCCGTTCCTCGGCCGGCTGGCGCTGTGCCGGGTCCGCCAGGGCACCATCAACAAGGGTCAGACGGTGGCCTGGTGCCGCACCGACGGCAGCACCCAGCGGGTCCGCATCTCCGAGATGCTGATGACCGAGGGCCTGGAGCGCACGTCGGCCGAGACCGCCGGCCCGGGCGACATCATCGCCGTCGCCGGCATCCCGGAGATCATGATCGGTGAGACCCTCGCCGACGTCGAGAACCCGGTCGCGTTGCCGCTGATCACCGTCGACGAGCCCGCCATCTCGATGACCATCGGCACCAACACCTCGCCGCTGGTCGGCCGGCTCAAGGGCTCCAAGGTCACCGCGCGGATGGTCAAGGACCGGCTCGACAAGGAGCTGATCGGCAACGTGTCCCTGCGGGTCCTGCCCACCGAGCGGCCGGACGCCTGGGAGGTGCAGGGCCGCGGCGAGCTGGCGCTGGCCATCCTGGTCGAGCAGATGCGCCGGGAGAGCTACGAGCTGACCGTCGGCAAGCCGCAGGTGGTCACCCGGGTAATCGACGGCAAGACCTGCGAGCCGGTCGAGCGGCTGACCATCGACGCCCCGGAGGAATACCTGGGCGCGATCACCCAACTCCTCGCCACCCGCAAGGGCCGGATGGAGCAGCTGGTCAACCACGGCACCGGCTGGATCCGGATGGAGTGGCTGGTGCCGGCGCGCGGCCTGATCGGCTTCCGCACCGAGTTCCTCACCGACACCCGGGGCACCGGCATCCTGCACCACGTCTTCGAGTCGTACGAGCCGTGGTTCGGCGAGCTGCGCACCCGTAACAACGGCTCGCTGGTCGCCGACCGGGCCGGCGCGGTCACCGCCTTCGCGATGACCAACCTTCAGGAGCGCGGTCAGCTCTTCGTCGAGCCCACCACCGAGGTGTACGAGGGCATGATCGTCGGGGAGAACTCTCGCTCCGACGACATGGACGTCAACATCACCAAGGAGAAGAAGCTCACCAACATGCGGCAGTCGACCTCCGACGAGACCGAGAAGCTGGTCCCGCCGCGCAAGCTCACCCTGGAGCAGGCGCTGGAGTTCTGCCGCGAGGACGAGTGCGTCGAGGTCACCCCGGCCACGGTGCGCATCCGCAAGGTGGTGCTCGACCAGCAGCTGCGGGGCCGGGCCACCGCCCGCCGCAAGCACGCCGGCTGACCCACCAGCACCCGACACCGGGCGCGTCGGCCGCTTGCGGCCGGCGCGCCCGTCGTTTTCCCCCGACGGGTACGCGAGCCCACCCACGCTTGATCCGCTACGGTCACCGGCATGACCTGGGATGATCTCGACGCCCACCTGGACCGGGTGCCCGGCACCGTCTCCGCGTACGTGGGGCGGCTCGACGCGCCGCCGACCTGGACCCGCCACGCGGACGCCGGCCACTACGCCGCGAGCACCATGAAGGTGGCGGTGCTCGCCGCGCTGCACCGCGCCGCCGAGACCGGCGCCCTGGACCTGGACGCCCCGGTCCCGGTCGTCAACGACTTCGACTCCGCCCAGCCCGGCGCACCCCGCTTCGCCAACGCGCAGCCCTACGACAACGACGACGCGGTCTGGGACCGCATCGGCGGCACCGCGTCGCTGCGCTGGCTGGCCGACCGGATGATCGTGCGCTCCAGCAACCTCGCCACCAACCTCGTCCTCGGCCACGTCGGGCTGCCCGCGGTCGCCGAGGTCTGGGCGCTCGCCGGTGCCCGCAACAGCATCACCGGCCGCGGCATCGAGGACTTCGCCGCCCGCGAGGCCGGCATCACCAACACGGTCACCGCCGCCGACCTGGCCGCCCTGCTCGGCGCCCTGGCCACCGGGGCCGACTCCCCCGGCCCACTCGCCTCACCGGCCGCCTGCACCACCATGCTGGACGTCCTGCTCGCCCAGGAACACCGCGAGGACCTCGCCGCCGGCCTGCCCGCGGGCACCCGCATCGCGCACAAGAACGGTTGGGTACGCGGCGTCCGCCACGGCGCCGGCCTGGTGCTGCCCGACGACGCCCCGCCGTACCTGATCGCCGTCTGCACCACCACCGAGCTGGCCGGGGGCGACGACCAGGTCGAGGACGACGCCTGCCTGCTGCTCGCGCACATCTCGACGCAGGTCTGGGCCGCCCGCCACCAGCTCTGACCCGACCGACTACTGCGGTACGTGCGGGCTAGGCTGCTCCCACCCCCCACCCCGGAGCCGCCGATGCCCCGCAGTCGCACCGTGCTGATCGCCTTCCTCGTCGTGACGGCGGCGAACCTGCTGGCCAACGCCACCGGCGGCGGCCTGGCCTTCCTACTGACCAAGCCGCTGCTGATGCCGCTGCTGGCCGCGTACCTCTGGCGGGTCAGCGCCGAACGCGCGGCCCGACCGGACCGGCTGCTGCTCGCCGCGCTGGCCTTCGCCACCGGCGGCGACGTCGCCCTGATGATCGACGGCACCGGCTGGTTCCTCGCCGGCATGGCCTGCTTCCTCGGCACGCACCTCTGCTACCTCGCGGCCTTCCGACACGGCGCCGCGACCGCGCTGCGCCGCACGCCGCTGGTCGCCGTCCCCCTGGGGTACGCGGTGCTGACCGTCGTCGCGCTGACCTGGATGTGGGCGGGGCTGACCGACGTCGGGCTTGCCGTACCGGTGGCCGGCTACGCGATCGCGCTGGCCGCCATGGCGAGCACCGCCGCCACCCAGGGCTGGCGGGTCGGTCTCGGCGCCGCGTTCTTCCTCGGCTCCGACCTGCTGATCGCCGCCGGGGTGGCCGAGGTGACCCAGCCACCCGGCGCGCCGGTGCTCGTCATGGCGACCTACGCCGCCGGCCAGGCACTGATCGTCACCGGCCGCGCCGCCCGCACCGGCACACCCACCGACGCACCGGTCACTCCAGCAACTGCGCCCGCAACGCCCTGAGGTCGGGGTCGGTGAGCCCCAGCCCGTCGCGCAGGTACGCGTCGAACGAGCCGTGCACCCGACGCACCTCGGCGTAACCGGCGTCGAGATACTCGGCCCGGACCTCCAGCACCGGCAACACCGCGTCGACGTCCAACTCCGGATTTCGTCGGCGCATCGCCTCGACGATCACCGCCCGCAGGCTGTCGGTCAGCTCGTTGTTGCGCAGGTAGTCGGCGCGAATGGCCGCCTCGTCCACCCCGAGCGCCGTCAACAGGATGACGGTCAGCCAACCGGTGCGGTCCTTGCCGGCGGAGCAGTGGTAGAGCAGCGGCAGATTCTCCGGCCGGGAGGCCAGCCGCACCGCCTCGGCGAAACCGACCCGCGCCGACTCACCCGTGACGAACCAGCGGTAGATCGCCGCCATCGCCCCCGCCGTGCCCTGCCGGGCCAGCTCCGCGTACGCGTTCAGGTCGTGACCGAGCAGCACCGCCGAGACGTACGTGAAGATGGGGTGCTCCGCGTCGTGCACCGGCAGGCGCACCACCCGTGGCTCACCGGCGAAGCGGTCGTCCGGTGCGACCGCGATCTCCGAGGCGTCGCGCAGATCCACCACGCACGCCGGCCCCAGCTTCGCCAGCACCGGTAGGTCCTCGTCGGTCAGCCGACCCAGCGCCGGAGTGCGGATCAACTGGCCGACCCGGACCCGCCGCCCGTCCGCGCCGACAAGCCCGCCCAGGTCACGCGCGTTCGGTGCACCCACCAGCTCCCAGCCCTGCCCGGTCATCCGGTCTCCCCTCCCGCGGTGAACCTTTGTATAGGGTGCCTCACATGACGATCTCGGCGGTACGCACCCACCGGGTTTCCGCCCTCTTACACACCCCATTCGTGACCGCGCTACGCCGTACCACCACAGTGGACACGCTGGTCGTCGAGCTCGTCGACAGCGACGGCCGGTCCGGCTTCGGCGAGGCGCCCCAGGTCTGGCAGGTCACCGGCGCGTCGGTCGCCGGCGCGCAGGCGTGCGTCCGCGAGTTGCTCGGCCCACAGCTGATCGGCCGCGACCCGGACGACCTGGTGACCCGTTGCGCCGAGGTGCAGCGCGCCGTGGTCGGCAACGAGGCCGCGAAGGCGGCGGTGGACGTCGCCCTGCACGACCTCGCCGCGCGGCGGCTGGGCGTACCCCTGGTGCGGTTGCTCGGGGGCACCACGCTGCGGGTCCCGACGGACGTGACGCTGGCGGCGGGTGACGCGGTGGACCTGGCGGCCGCGGCACGGCAGCGGCAGGCCGACGGCTTCGGCGTGCTCAAGTTGAAGGTCGGCACCGACGCGGCCGGCGACCTGGACCGGGTGCGCGCGGTGCGGGCGGCCGTCGGCCCCGCCACCCGGATCCGGCTGGACGCCAACCAGGGCTGGACGCCCCGGGAGGCGGTCCGGGTGATCCGCGGCATCGAGGACGCCGGGCTCGACGTGGAGTTGGTCGAGCAGCCGGTGGCCCGCTGGGACCTGGACGGGCTGGCCTGGGTCAGCGACCGGGTGTCCGTGCCGATCCTGGCCGACGAGGCGGTCTTCGGGGTCCGTGACCTGGTGGAGGTGATCCGCCGCCGGGCCGCCGACCTGGTCAACGTCAAGCTGGCCAAGTGCGGTGGGCTGCATCCGGCCCGTACCCTCCTCGACCTGGCCACCGCGCACGGGCTCGGCACTGTGGTCGGCTCGATGATGGAGAGCCAGGTGGGCATCGGGGCGGCGGCGAGCCTGGTAGCCGCGTACGGCACCACAGCCGTCGCCGACCTGGACGCCGCCTGGTGGCTGGCCTGGTCACCGGTGCAGGGCGGCATCCGCTACGACGGGGCGACAGTGGTGCTGCCGGATGCCCCTGGCCTGGGCATCTCTGGCCTCGCTGAAGCAAAAGTGCAGGCTCGTGGTTGATGGCTGTCGGTTTCTTTCATAAGGTTTCCCTCGACAGCCGACACGATCTGGGGGTTGATGTGGAGCTGCAACCGGGCCGTGAGGCCGTCGTCCGGGTCGCCGTGGCGACGCTGTGGACCTCCCCCGAGGCGGTCCGCCCGGTCGACTGCCCAGCGCTGACCGCCGGTGTCGACATCCCGACCTGGGTCTCCGGACTGGACACCGACCAGCAGGTCGGTGACTGCGTGCTGAGCCAACTCCTGCTCGGCGAACGGGTCCTCGTCAGCGAGCTCCGCCCGGACGGCTGGGCCCGGGTCGTCGCCGTCGAACAACCAGCCGCCAAGCTGGACCCGCGCGGCTACCCGGGCTGGCTCCCCGCCGGGCAGCTGGCCGTTCCCGACCCGGCCCACACCAGCACCGACCGCCCGCTGGTGGTGGACGCCACGGTCACCGGGCTGCACGCCGCCCCGAACGGGCCGGTGGAGTTGCCCGGCGTCGTCGTCGGCACCCGCCTCGTCCCGGCCGGCCCCGCGCTCGACGACTGGCGGCCGGTGCACGTCCCCGGCCGGGCCGCACCGCTCTGGCTGCCGGACGGGCACCTGGTCCCGGCGTCGGCCGCGTCGCCGACCGCCGAGCAGGCGCTCGCTGTGGCACAGCGACTGCTGGACGTGGTCTACATCTGGGGCGGTCTCTCCGCGCACGGCATCGACTGCTCGGGGCTGGTGCATCTGGCCTGGCGGCGGTTCGGGGTGCTGCTGCCCCGCGACGCCGACGACCAGGCAGTGGCCACCACCCCGCTGTCGTTGGGCGCGGAACGCCCTGGCGATCTCTACTTCTTCGCCCGACCCGGCCGGAAGATCCACCACATCGGCATCGTCACCGCCACCCCCGGCGACGGCGGCCAGCGCCGGATGCTGCACGCCTGCTACCGGCGGCGGCGGGTCATCGAAGAGGAACTGCCGGCCGACCGGACCGCCACGCTGGTCGGCGCGCACCGGGTCTCACCGGCCGGGCGCGTGTCCGCACCCGGCCGGTGACCGGTCAGCGTCGGGCGTCGGCCAACTCGCGACGCCGGTCGCGGGAGGACTTGATCAGGCTGGCGGCGGTGGCGATGCCCAGGGTGCCGATGATGACCAGCAGCGACAACCAGATCGGGATGTGCGGTGCCCAGCCGACGTGCTCGCCACCGTTGATGAACGGCAGGTTGTTGTCGGCCAACGCCTCCAGCACCAGCTTGACCCCGATGAAGCCGAGCACGACGGCCAAGCCGTAGCTCAGGTAGATCAGCCGGTCCAGCAGGCCACCGAGCAGGAAGTAGAGCTGCCGGAGGCCCATCAGCGCGAAGACGTTCGCGGTGAAGACCAGGTACGGCTCCTGGGTGATGCCGAAGATCGCCGGGATCGAGTCCAACGCGAAGATCAGGTCGGTGGTGCCGATCGCGATCATCACGATCAGCATCGGGGTGAACAGCCGCTTGCCGGCCACGTGGGTGGTGAGCTTCGCGCCGTCGTAGTCCTTCGAGATCGGCAGCGCCTTGCGGCTCCACCGGATCAGCACGTTCTCGGAGAACTCGTCCTCGTCCGGTTCACCCTGCCGGGCCAGGTTCACCGCGGTGTAAATCAGGAACGCGCCGAAGATGTAGAAGACCCAGGAGAACTGCGTGATCAGCGCCGCACCGGCAGCGATGAACCCGCCGCGCATCACCAGCGCCAGCACGATGCCGACGAGCAACACCTTCTGCTGGTACTGCCGGGGCACCCCGAAGCGAGCCATGATGATCACGAAGACGAAGAGGTTGTCCACCGAGAGGCTGTACTCGGTGAGCCAGCCGGTGTAGAACTGGCCGGCCGCGCTGGCCCCGGAGGTCAGCCAGACACCCGCGCCGAAGAGCAGGGCGAGACCGACGTAGAAGCCGACCCAGAGGCTCGACTCCCGCACACTCGGCTCGTGCGGGCGCCGACCAATGATCAACAGGTCGACGAGCAGGACCGCAGTCAGTGCGACAAGCGTCCCCGCCCACACCAATCCGGACACGTCCAACGTTCATTCCTCCGGCAGACACGCGGCGTCGGGCACACCGTACGCCCCTGCGGGAGCCGGCGTGCCGCTGTCGCTCACTCTGGTGACTGTCGGAGGTCTCTTCCGCCGTCGCCCCGGTGCGGGGCGGCGACCTACGGGGCCGGGTCGGGCCGCCGTGGTTCCGGCGATCGACCGTGCTGACGACTCCGTTGCGGGGGAATACTCCCCTCCTCGGTGACCATTGTTGCCCACCACGCCCCGTGATCACACCCCGGGCACCCGGTGGCGCCGGACACCGTTCGACGTCTCACACCGGCTAATGCTTCCTAGGAGGCTAGTGCACGTCGGGTGCGGCGATCGGGTCGGCGAGCGACCAGCCGGCAGCGAGCAGGTCGTCGCAGGCCCGCACCGCCCGGGCCAACCGATCGGCGTGCGATCCGGCCAACTCCACCACCGGTACCCCGCACCCGGCCAGCTCGGCCCGGAAGCGCTCGGTCATCCAGGCCCGCAGGTGCTCACCGTCGCGCAGACCGTCATCGGTGAACGGCACCCCCTGGTGATCCGTCAGCAGATACAGCGCCGGTCGACGCGCCGCCGCCCGTACCTCCTCGGACGCGCTGCCCAGGTAGCGCTCCTCCCACACCGCCGTCGCCCGCGCGTCGGTGTCGCAGACCAGCAGCGGCCCGCTCGTCCGGGCCGCCGCGTCCTCGGCCGCCTGCTGTTCGCGGACCACCGCGCGGAAGTCGTCCCGGTCCCAGGCGACGTCGAAGACGGTCGCCTCCGGCGTCCGCTCCCGCAGCCGGGCCAGCTTGCGAGCGGTCAACTCCCGGCCGTACTCCGGCACCCAGGACGCGCCGTAGTGCCCGGCGAGCGCCGCCGCCATCGTCGTGGTCCCGGTCGACTCGGCCCCGACCACCACCACCCGCCGGACGAACCACTCCCGCACCGGCGGGCTCAGCCACCGCCAGTGACCCGCCGGGTCCGCACGCACGGCCGTCCCGGAAACCGGCACGGTCCGCCGATCCGGATCCACCGACACGGGTACGGCGTGGAAGCGGCGCGCCAGCTCGGCGCCGTACGCCTCGGAGGAGAAGACCGCGTCCACCGACCCCGACCCGAGCGCCTCGCGGAACACCGCGCAGTGCGCGTCCCAGACCGCCGGGTCGGCGTAGTCCACCGGGTGGTCGTCGTACCGGCCGACGAAACGGACCCACGGCGTGTCCGCGTGCACCTCGCGCAGCCAGTCAAGGCGTAGCGGAAGCGGAATGGACTCCCGGCGTGAGGGCGCCACGACGACGGTCACCTCGGCGCAGCGGGCGGCGGCAGCCCGGATCAGCGCGTGGTGCCCAGCATGCGGCGGATAGAACTTGCCCACCACCATCCCCTGCCCGAACTCGGCGGCGGCCGAGCGCGCCGGCCCGCGTGGCGCCGGTGCACGGCCGGATGTCTCGGCGTTCACACGGTAACCGGGGCCGGGCCGGGCGGGACCGCGCTCGGCCGGTCGGACCGACGCAGGTCGGCCCGCCAGGCGCGCAACCCGAGCACGCACAGCGCGAGGAAGACCAGATAGAGGACGGCCGTCAGGTGCAGCCCCTTGTACGCGTACAACGGGATGTAGATCAGGTCGGCGGCGATCCAGAGCCACCAACTCTCCACCCGCTTGCGGGTCTGCCCGTACGTGGCCAGCAGAGACAGCGCCGTGGTCAACGCGTCCGGCAGCGGCACTGTCGAGTCGGTGGCCCGGTCCAGCAGCACCCAGAGCGCGCCGGTGAGCAGCAGCCCGGCGGCGGCCAGCGCCAGCCACTCCCGCCGCCCCGTCCGGCTGACCGTGAGCCGGGTACGCCGCTCGCCCCCGAACAGCCAGTGCCACCAGCCATAGCAGCCGAGCGCGACGTAGACGACCTGGAGCCCCGCGTCGGCGTACAGCCCGGCGGTCCAGAACAGCACCATGAGCAGCAGCACGTTGGCGATGCCGATCGGCCAGTTGGCGACCTTCTGCCGGGCCACCAGCCACACGTTGAGCACACCGGTCACGAACCCCAGCAGCTCCGCCCAGGTGGTGCCGGTACCGGCCACCCGAAACGCGGTGCCGGTGAGCCAGTCGATGATCACGAGGCCACCCTAGGGTCTGTGTCAACGCCCCCGGTCGAGCCGGGGAGGAGTCCAGGCAGTGGTCCGGCACAGACCCGCGACACCCACTGCCCCGACCGCCGTGGGAGGCTGTCCGACATGGTGCTTGAGGTCGCGCTGATCGACGTACTTCCCGGACACGAGGACGCGTTCGCCGCCGCGTACGCCGAGGGTCACCCGGTGCTCGCCGGAGCGACCGGCTGCCGGTCCGTGCGGATGACCCGAGGAATCGAGTCACCGACCCGCTTCGTGCTGCTCGTCGAATGGGACTCGGTCGAGGCGCACGAGAAGAACTTCCGGGCCACCGAACGGTTCGACAGGTGGCGGGCGCTGATCGGGCCGCACTTCGCGGGACCACCCGTGGTCGAACACTTCCTCGACGTACCGGCCTGAGCCGAGCTGTCGTACCCCACGGTTATCGTGCCGGGCGCACGCGCCGGCCGCCGGTCCCGACGGGCTCGGGGGCGCCGGGCCCGGTGGCCGCGCGGCGCTTCACCGTCGGCACCCTCAACCGTTACTCGCCGACGCGGCGGGCCAGCACGGTGACCGTCTCCTCCGATGACAGCGCCGCGGCCAGCAGCGCCGCTGTCATCCGCTCGTAGCGGTCCACGTCGAGCACTGTGGCCAACCGGACGTCGGTGGTCAACGCCTCGAGCATGACAGTGCGCGGGTCCGCCGGGTCGGGAAAGGCATAGCAGGAATACGGTGTGAGCGGATGCAGCCCGCCACCGGCCGCTCCACGTGGCAACAGTCGCACCGTGACGTGGGACAGGCCGGTCACCGCGACCAGATGACGCAGCTGTTCACGCCACACCGCCACCGGCAGGTCACCCGGTTCGCAGACGGCCTCGGCGAGCACCGCCGTGTAGCGCGGCGGGTAGGCCCTCCGAAGCACCTCCTGCCGCAGTGCCCTCGCGCGCACCTCAGCCTCCACATCGACCTCCGGCGTGAGCTGGGCGCCGGCGCTGACCAACACCCGGGCGTACGCGGGCGTCTGGAGCAGCCCCGGCACCACCGACGGCTGGTACTCGACGATGTCGGCGGCGCCGGCCTCCAACTCGGCGTAGGTGCGCTGCCGTTCGCTCATCTCGCCCAGCGTCTTCCACCAGCCTCGACTGGTCGCCGCGTCCCGGGCGATGACGATCAGCGCCTCCCGGGCAGGCGTGGGCACCTTGTAGACATCCAGCAGATCGAGCACGTCGGCGAGGTCCGGGCGACTCTGACCCAGCTCGATGCGGGACAGCTTCGACGTCGAGGCCCAGCCCAGCCGGTCGCAGACCTGCTCCAGGGTCAGCGACTCGCGCCGACGGAGTTGGCGCAGTTCTGCGCCGAGACGTGCACGTCGAATGACAGGACTTGTTGGCAGCGGCATCCCGGCCTCCCCACCGAGGGAGACTACGCAGGACGATCACCCAGTGCAATAGCTCGCTCGCGCACCGCAATCAGGGTATTCGACGCCGCCGACCGGCCGGGCCAGCCCGAACACACCGTCTCCGCAGGTCAGTGCGGTTTCAAGCCGCTGAGGCTGGTCCCGGCGGGCCGCCCGCCCCCGGTCGGCGTGGCCGGCTCAGGGTCGGTACGTGCCGAAGGACCAGACGTTGCCGGCCAGATCGCGGGCTGAGTAGTCACGGGAGCCGTAGTCGGTGTCGAACGGCTCGCGGATGATATCGGCGCCGGCCGCGCGGGCCTGGGCGCAGTGGGCGTCGACGTCCGACACGGCCACGTAGACCGACCAGTCGTCGTCGGCCGGACGGGGCGGGGCGTCGGCCCGAGCACCCAGCATGATCATGCCGGTGTCGAGGACCAGCTCGGCGTGCGCGACCGTACCGTCCGGCGCCTCGTGCACGGCATGCACCCGGAAACCGAAGGCGGCACCGAGCCAGTCGATCGCGGCGCGGGGATCGGGATAACGGAAGATCGGATAGATGGTTCGCATGACCCGATTCTGCGGCCGGCGGCGTGGCTCCGGATTGGACGAATGTGACCTCGGCGGGTCGCCGACCCGGCTTCGGTCGGCTCGGCGGTCGCCGGCCCGGCTCCGGTCGGCCGGTGCTTGTCAGCGGCCGGAGAGCAGTGCGGCCGGGGTGGCCCCCGCGAACTCGTGGAAGTCCCGGATCAGGTGGGACTGGTCGTAGTAGCCGCAGCCCGCCGCCACGGCGGCCCAGTCGACTCCCCGCCCGACCCCGCCGGCCTGGGTCGACGCGGCGTGAGCCTGCTGAAAGCGAAGCAGCCGGGCGGCCATCTTGGGCGGCAGCCCGACCTCCCGCCGGAACCGGGACGCGAGGTGCCGGCGGCTCCAGCCCAACTCGTCGGCGAGCACACCGACGCTCCCCCGGCCACCGCTGGTGGCCAGCCACCGCCACGCCCAGTCGAGCCGCGGGTCCACCGGCGGGGACGCCGCCAGCCGGGCGGCGAGCACCCGGTCGAGCAGGTCGAACCGTTCCGACCAGCCGGTGGCCTCGGCGAGCCGGCCGCGCAGCCGATCCAGCCAACGGCCCGGGAGCTGCCCGACGCCGACGGCCCGATTGGTCAGCTCACTCAGAGGCAGACCGAGAAGCCGGCGGGCGGTGAGGGGGGCGAGCAGCAACTCGACGCCCTCCCCCACGCCCACGGTGCGCGTGGTGCACCAACTGTCGAAGGTGCCGGCCACGAACGAGTCGACAGCGGTGACGCCGCGCTGCTCGCTACGCGGATCGGTCACGTCCAGCGGAGCGCCCCAGCCCAGGATCAGCACCACGAAGACGCCAGCCGGCTCCCGGCGGACCAGTGGCACGTCAGCCCGTTCCCGGTAACCCACGTACCTGTCGACGAACGGACGCAGGCTGGCGTCGGGCACCCCGAGGACCATCTCGCCGATCGGCGCCACCGCCGTCAACTGTGCCCGCCCTTCGCGTGCCCCGGCCGGCCGGGCCCGAGCAGAGCGCTGGGCGGGGCCGACCGGGTGGCCGTCACTTCACGCCGGCGGCGTCCATGCCGCGCAGCTCCTTCTTCAGGTCGGAGACCTCGTCGCGGATCCGGGCCGCCAACTCGAACTGAAGCTCGCGTGCGGCGGCCAACATCTGGTCGTTGAGCTCCTGAATGAGCTGGGCGAGGTCGGCACGGGCCATTCCCTCCCGTGAGGTGGTGCTCGCCCCGGACCGGCTCCGGCTGCGGGTCTCCTTGACCGGCGCCTTGCCTCGGGAAAGCTGACGCACCGCGCCGCCAACCCGGGAGTTCTCGGTGTCCTCCGCCTCGCGGTAGATGTCGTCCAGGATGTCGTGGATCTTCTTACGCAGCGGCTCCGGGCTGATGCCGTGCGCCTCGTTGTGCGCGATCTGCTTGGCCCGACGCCGATCGGTCTCGTCGATCGCCGCCGCCATCGATGGGGTGATCTTGTCGGCGTACATGTGCACCTGGCCGGAGACGTTACGGGCGGCCCGCCCGATGGTCTGGATCAGCGACCGGCCGCTGCGCAGGAAGCCCTCCTTGTCGGCGTCGAGAATCGCCACCAGCGACACCTCGGGCAGGTCCAGACCTTCGCGGAGCAGGTTGATGCCGACGAGCACGTCGTAGTCGCCCTTGCGCAGCTCGCGCAGCAGCTCCACCCGGCGCAACGTGTCGACCTCCGAGTGCAGGTAGCGCACCCGGATGCCGTTCTCCAGGAGGTAGTCGGACAGGTCCTCGGCCATCTTCTTGGTCAGCGTGGTGACCAGCACCCGCTCGTCCCGGTCGGTCCGCAGCTTGATCTCGTGCATCAGGTCGTCGATCTGACCCTTGGTCGGCTTGATCACGACCTCCGGGTCGACCAGACCGGTGGGTCGGATCACCTGCTCGACGAACTCGCCCTGGGCCTGCTCCATCTCCCAGGTGCCGGGGGTCGCGGAGAGGTAGACCATCTGGCCGACCCGCTCCAGGAACTCGTCGAAGCGCAGCGGCCGGTTGTCGGCCGCGCTGGGCAGCCGGAAGCCGTGGTCGATGAGCATCCGCTTGCGCGACGCGTCGCCCTCGTACATGCCGCCGATCTGCGGGATGGTCACGTGCGACTCGTCGACCACTGTGAGGAAGTCGTCGGGGAAGTAGTCGAGCAGGGCGTGCGGCGGGCTGCCGGGCAGCCGCCCGTCCATGTGCATCGAGTAGTTCTCGATGCCGGAGCAGAAGCCCACCTGCCGCATCATCTCGATGTCGTAGGTGGTGCGCATCCGCAGCCGCTGCGCCTCCAGCAACTTGCCCTGCCGCTCCAGCTCGGCGAGGCGCTCGGCCAGCTCCACCTCGATGTCACGGATCGCGCGTTCCATCCGCTCCGGACCGGCCGCGTAATGGGTGGCCGGGAAGATCACCAGCTGGTCGACCTCGCGGACCACATCACCGGTCAACGGGTTGAGGTAGTAGAGCTTCTCCACCTCGTCACCGAACAGCTCGATCCGGATCGCCAGCTCCTCGTACGCCGGGATGATCTCCAGCGTGTCGCCGCGGACCCGGAAGGTGCCTCGCTGGAACGCCATGTCGTTGCGGGTGTACTGGATGTCGACGAGCCGACGCAGCAACTGGTCGCGGTCGAGCTCCTGCCCGATCTGCACCTTCACCGCCCGGTTGAGGTACTCCTCCGGGGTGCCCAGGCCGTAGATCGCCGAGACGGTCGCCACCACGATCACGTCGCGGCGGGTGAGCAGCGACATCGTCGCCGAGTGCCGCAGCCGCTCCACCTCCTCGTTGATCGAGGAGTCCTTCTCGATGTAGGTGTCGGTCTGGGGGATGTAGGCCTCGGGCTGGTAGTAGTCGTAGTACGAGACGAAGTATTCGACAGCGTTGTGCGGCAGCAGCTCGCTGAACTCCTTGGCCAGCTGCGCGCAGAGCGTCTTGTTCGGGGCGAGCACCAGGGTGGGGCGCTGCAGCCGCTCGATCAGCCACGCCGTGGTCGCGCTCTTGCCGGTGCCCGTCGCGCCGAGCAGCACGGTGTTGCGGTCGCCGCGCCGAACCCGGCGCTCAAGCTCATCGATGGCCGCCGGTTGGTCGCCGGCCGGCTGAAACTCACTGACGACCTGGAAGCGGCTGTCCAGCCGGGGAATGTCGAGCGCCATGCCACCAACGGTACGCCGGAGGTCCGACAGGAACGGCCGTCACGCCAGGTACGTGATCAGCTTCAATATTCCCATTGTGTGGCCCATGTCACCGGGACTACCCTCTTCATGTAGGCCGCTCGCGGCGGCCGACCGGGCCGGTGGCCAGGCCAACATCAGGCCGGTCACCCCCGGCACTGCGGTCGCAGCACCCGGCTCGTCCGGCGTGCGCACCCGTGTGGTCGCGCTCGAGGCGCAGACCGGCCGCCGCGAGCGCCCCTGCTCGTCACCCCGGTGCCTCCCCGCCCGTTTCATCTCCGTGGACACCTCTCCGACCCCGGCGCCCGACACCGCCCGCACCGCCACACCCCGGCCTGACGACCCGAGCACCGCCCGCACCGCCACACCCCCGCCGGACGACCCGGGCACCGGCAGCGGGCGGCACCGCACCGGCCCGGCCGGCAGCGCCTCGGCGACCAGCCGCACCCCCAGCGACACCGGAGGCAGGCCCACGGCCGGCCGGACCAGCGGCGGCGCGCGCCGAGCCACCGCAGGTCGCAAGACCGACGACACACGGCGGGCCGCCGCCGAGCGAAGCCTCGCGGGAAACCGCGCGACCACCCGCCGCGACGACACCCCGGACACCGCAGACACCACCGGGGCCGCCGACACCACCGGGCCGTCCTCGGCCGGCCGTCGTCGACGTACGGTGCTGCTGTTGCTCGGTCTGACGGCGGTGACGTCCGCGACGGCGCTGGTGCTCGGGCTGTTGAGCTGGGCGCCCGACCCGCCCGAGCCGGCCCGGCCGCTGACCTTGGCGGAAGGCGAGCGGCTGGCCGCCGTGCGGGTCACCAACCTGCGCGACCTGCGCGCCGGCGTACGGGTCACATCCGGCACCGGCGCCGCCCGCATCGAACTGGTCGGCTGGGTGGACTGGTCCCGGTCGCTGCTCTACCTCGACGTGGGCGGGCCGGGAGCGGGTGCCGAACGCGGACTGTTGCAGAAGAGCGGTCCGGTGCTGGTGATCCGGCCCGATCCGGCGGCGGTGCCCACTCCCGCCGCCCCACCACTGATGCCCCCGGCGGACCGGTGGCGGCTGCACCGGCTGGCACCCGGGGCGCACCTGGCGCCGGTGCTCGACCTGCTCCTCAATCTCGCCGCCGACCGCCCCGACCCCACGACCCGGACGGCACCGCCCGACGGGGCGCGTTGGATCGCCCGGGAGACCGTCCCGGCCGGCCCACTGGACGTCATACAGGCGCCACTGCCTACCGGCGCGCCAGCCGCCAGCACGACGATCGGCACCCCCAGCGCGGCGACGCCCGCCCCGGACGGGCAGACCCGGTACTGGCTCGATCAGGACGCCCGGCTGCACAAGCTGGTGACCCCGCTGCCCGGCGCCGGACCAGTCACGATGATCTTCAACCGAGCGGATCGGCCGACACTACGGCCGGTCGACCTACTCGGCGGCCGCCCCGGTCTGCCCCGCGCGCTGACCGACGCCGAGCAGCGTCGGCTCGACCGGCTGCCGGCCCGGCTTCGCGCCCACGGCGGTGCCACGGTGACGCTGACCGCACCGCTGGGCACGGACACGAACCTGCGGGCCGCCGGCTGGTTGAGCTGGACCGCGCGTACCGCGTACCTCGCGGTCGCCGACCTGGGCGTACCGGACCGCCGGACCCTGCTGCGCCGCGACGCCGCCGGTCTGGCCCGGGCGGACCTGCCGGCGGCCGATGCCGGCGGCGGCACCGCCGAGGCGCCGGCCCGGCCGCCGCTGCCGCCCCCGACCGCCGGATGGCGGGTCTCCCGGCCCGGCCGGGACGACCTGAGCGTGCTGGTCGACGCCGCAGTCGCCGCCGGGTCGGTCGGGCAGCGCGGCGCGGCCGTGCGGGTACGCGAGGACGTCACCGCCGGACGGACCGTGGACGTCATCGAATCGGGTCCCGCCAACGCGCGGCTGCGTTACTGGATCGACCGGGACGGGTCGCTCCGCCGGCTCGAGTTGCAGACCGACGCCGGCGCGTGGGCATACCTGGATCTCCAGCCCGCCGTCGTACCCCGACTGGCTGCCAACCCTCGGCCCGCCACCCCTCGGCCTTCGGCCCCTCGGTCTTCGACCCCTCGCCCCGGTGCCCGCTGACCGGTGCCTCAGGGACGCCAGCCGGTCTGCGCGGCCCACTGCTCGGCCCGCAGGTACTCCTCGTCGAACCATGGGTTACGGGCCGTGCCGGAATCGCCGGCCTCCGGCGCCGCGTCGACCAGGTCCCGCTTGAACAGCAGGTACGCGGCCCGCTGATCCGGGTCGGCACGCAGGTGGTCGCGCATCAGCAGCGCGTACCGCCAGCCCGGCGAATCCGCCAACCGCACGTGCAGACGAACCGGGCGGGCGGGGTCCGCGCTGCCGTGCAGCCGCTTCTCCCAGCGGCCCCGGCCGGCCGGACGCGGGTCGTCCCACCACTGCCCTGGCACCCGTGGGAACCCGGCGTTCGCCAGCCGATCAGCCAACGGCCCGTCGGCGTCGGCGAGGCTGGAGACCGCCACCTGCACGTCGATGACGTTCCGGGCGGCCAGGCCGGGAACCGCCGTCGAACCGATGTGATCGATCCGTAGGGCATCCGCGCCGAGGGCGTGCTGGATCCGGGCGGCCAGCCGCGCGTACTGCTCCGGCCAACTCGCGTCGGCCCCGGCCAGCTCGGCCGCGTCCGGCGGGACCACCCGCCGCTGGCGCAGGTTGTCCTCATAGGGCACCAACCGCTGCTTCCAGAGCAGGTCGACGGCGTCGTGCAGCGCCGTCAGGCTCCCGTCGTTGGTCAGCACCACGTCCGCCGCCGCCCGGCGGCGGGCGTCGTCGGCCTGCGCGGCGATCCTCCGCTCGGCCTCCGCGCGACCCATCCCCCGGTCGCGCGCCAGCCGCTCCAGTCGGGTCGACACGGCCGTCTGCACCACGACCACCAGGTGGTACGTCGGCGCGAGACCCACCTCGACCAGCAGCGGTACGTCGTTGACGACTATCGCGTCGGGTGCCGCCGCGGCCGCCAGCTCCGCGGTGCGGGCCCGGACCCGGGGGTGGGTGATCGCCTCCAGCCGACGACGGGCGGTCTCGTCGGCGAACACCACAGCTCCCAGTGCGGCACGGTCCAGTGCGCCGTCGGCGTCCACCACCGTGTCGGAGAAGGCGGCGACGATCTCGGCCAGGCCGTCCGTACCCGGCGCCACCACCTCCCGGGCCACCCGGTCGGCGTCAATCAGCACCGCACCCCGCTCGACGAGCCGCGCGGCCACCGCGCTCTTGCCTGACCCGATCCCGCCGGTCAACCCCACCCTCAGCACCCGAACAGTCAACCGGATCGACAAGCCCGCCGCCAAACCCACCCACGGCCCGGCGACCTCCCAAACCACCCCACCACCTCGGGCCGCGACCGCGCCCCGCGCCGCGCGCCCCGCGCCCCCCGCCCCCCGCCCCCCGCAACTCGCGCCGCCCTGCACGCAGCGTCCGCAGCGAGTGCGGGGCACGGCGGGTACGGCGAGTGCCCCGCCCCCAGCGATCCGGAGATCGCGGGGACGGGGCCCGTCGTCGTTCAGCGGGTCACTTACCGCCGGCGAGCTTCTCCCGCAGTGCGGCGAGCGCCTCGTCGGTGGCCAGCGTGCCGGCCGGCTCCTCGGCCTGCCGGCTCGGGGCCGGGCTGGACGAGGAGGTGGTGCCACCGCCACCGCCGCCGCCAGCGGCCGGAACGGCCGGAGTCGGGTTGGCGGCAGCCTCGGCGTCGGCGGCCCGAGAGGTCTGCACCTGCTTGGTGTGGGCCTCCCAGCGCAGACGAGCCTCGGCGTACTGGTTCTCCCAGGTCTCGCGCTGCTTGTCGTACCCCTCGAGCCACTCGCCCGTCTCCGGGTCGAAGCCCTCGGGGTAGATGTAGTTGCCCTCGGTGTCGTACGTCGCGGCCATGCCGTAGAGGGTCGGGTCGAAGTGCTCCTCGCCCTCGACGAAGCCCTCGTTGGCCTGCTTGAGCGACAGCGAGATCCGGCGGCGCTCAAGGTCGATGTCGATGACCTTGACCATGACCTCGGAGCCAACCTGGACGACCTGCTCCGGGATCTCCACGTGGCGCTCGGCCAGCTCGGAGATGTGGACCAGGCCCTCGATGCCGTCGTCCACGCGGACGAACGCACCGAACGGAACCAGCTTGGTGACCTTACCCGGCACGATCTGCTGGATCGCGTGGGTGCGGGCGAACTGCCGCCACGGGTCTTCCTGGGTCGCCTTCAGCGACAGCGAGACCCGCTCGCGGTCCAGGTCGACGTCCAGGACCTCGACCTCGACCTCCTGGCCCACCTCGACGACCTCGGACGGGTGGTCGATGTGCTTCCAGGACAGCTCGGAGACGTGCACCAGACCGTCGACGCCACCCAGGTCCACGAAGGCGCCGAAGTTGACGATCGAGGACACGACGCCCTTGCGGACCTGGCCCTTCTGCAGCTTGTTGAGGAACTCGGTGCGCACCTCGGACTGCGTCTGCTCCAGCCAGGCCCGGCGGGACAGGACCACGTTGTTGCGGTTCTTGTCCAGCTCGATGATCTTGGCCTCGAGCTCCCGCCCGACGTACGGCTGCAGGTCGCGCACACGACGCATCTCGACCAGGGACGCGGGCAGGAAGCCGCGCAGCCCGATGTCGAGGATGAGGCCGCCCTTGACCACCTCGATGACCGAACCGCGGACGACGCCGTCCTCGTCCTTGATCTTCTCGATCGTGCCCCAGGCCCGCTCGTACTGCGCCCGCTTCTTGGAGAGGATCAGACGACCCTCCTTGTCCTCCTTCTGGAGGACCAGGGCCTCGATGTGGTCGCCAACCGTCACAACCTCGGCGGGGTCCACGTCGTGCTTGATCGACAACTCCCGAGAGGGGATGACACCCTCGGTCTTGTAGCCGATGTCGAGCAGGACCTCGTCCCGATCGACCTTGACGACGGTGCCTTCGACAATGTCGCCGTCGTTGAAGTACTTGATGGTCTCGTCGATCGCGGCGAGGAATGCCTCCTCGGAACCGAGATCGTCGTGGGTGACCCGGGTGGCGCTCGAGGGGGCCTCGATGCTGCTCGTCATGTGGGCGGTTGCTCCGGTCGGTGGGTTGTCACAGCAGGCTGGTGTGTCGCAGTGACCTGTTCGCGCCAGCGGATCCGTCGCCGGGCACACCGAACGATCGCCTAGTGAGATCATGATGTGGCTCCGTCGACCGCGCACCTGCTCCCTGCCGAGGCAACGCGATCCGCGAGCGCATCGTCTAGCCTACCGTGCGCATTACCACAGCGTGCAAGCCCTCCCGGGTTCTCTTCGTGCGATGACCTGCGAAAGCCGAACAATCGCCCGGAAAACACCCCTGCTGTCTCCTGCGTCACAGCAGCCCCTCCCGCCCCGCCGGCGCGCACCACGCGGCCCGCGCGAGGGGTCGCGCAGATCGTGGACGCGCGCCGCCGTACCCAATGGGGTGGGTGGGGCCTAGCGTGAGCGCGTGGATGACGACAGCCGGGTTACCCGGCGCCGGGTGGGTGACGCCGAGGCCCGGCGCGCCAACCGCGGCTGGTGGGACACCGACGCCGACGACTACCAGGCCGAACACGGCGCGTTCCTCGGCGACGTGGACTTCGTGTGGTGCCCGGAGGGCCTGCGCGAGGCCGACGCCCGGCTGCTCGGCGACGTGTCGGGGCGGCGGGTGCTGGAGGTGGGCGCCGGCGCCGCGGCCGCCGCCCGCTGGCTCGCCACCCAGGGCGCCCGGCCGGTCGCCTTCGACCTGTCCGCCGGCATGTTGCGGCACGCCGCCGAGGCCGCCGACCGCACGGGGGTACGCGTACCGCTGGTGCAGGCCGACGCGCTCGCCCTGCCGTTCGCCGACCGGTCGTTCGACCTCGCCTGCACGGCGTTCGGTGCGATCCCGTTCGTGGACGACTCGGCGGCGCTGCTCGCCGAGGTGCACCGGGTGCTGCGCCCGGGCGGCCGGTGGGTGTTCTCGGTGACCCACCCGATGCGGTGGATCTTCCTCGACGACCCCGGCGAGGGCGGCCTGACGGCCGTGCACTCGTACTTCGACCGCTCCCCGTACGTGGAGCAGGACGAGGGCGGCGTGGCCACCTACGTCGAGCAGCACCGCACCCTCGGCGACCGGATCCGCGAGCTGGTCGGCGCCGGGTTCCGGCTGTTGGACCTGGTGGAGCCGGAGTGGCCGAAGGGCCACGAGGGGATCTGGGGGCAGTGGAGCCCGCTGCGCGGACGACTCTTCCCCGGCACCGCCATCTTCGTCACCGAGAAGCCCGCCGATTGAGCGCGCCGCACCCGCAGTCCGCCCTGCGTCGCATCGATCGCCGGTAGGCTCAGCCCCATGAGCGCCGAGCCCATCCCGACATCACCTGGCCCCTGGTGTCCGGACCCGATGCGGCAGCAGCGTGCCGACTACACGCTGGAGGACCTGCTCGCCCTGCCGGACGACGCCCCCCGCGTCGAACTCGTCGACGGAGTTGTCCAGGTGACACCCTCCCCCACCCTGGGCCATCAAGACATCTCGTTCCTCCTACGTCTTTGGCTTCACTCACGCGTGCCGGGCCATCTCCGAGTCGCCCAAGCGGTCGGAGTGGGGCTCAGTCGCAACACCAGCCGGCAACCAGACCTGTTGCTCTGCCGCGCCGACGTGCCGTCCGACCGGTCCACTCTGCGGCCGTCAGACGTCGTGCTCGCCGTAGAGATCGTTTCGCCCGGCACGCGACGGATCGACCGGTTCGCGAAGCCGGGTGAGTACGCCGCCGCCGGCATCCCGTTCTACTGGCGGATCGAGCAGGACCCGGTGCACGTGTACGCGTACCGGATCGGCGACCGGGTGGGGCCGGGCGGTGAGCGGCAGTACGAACTGGTCGCCGACGGGCCGGACGTGATCGAGTTGACCGAGCCGTTCGACATCAAGCTGCCGGTCGCCGAGATCACCCCGTAGTCGTTTCGCCCGGGCCGCCCCGGGTAGCCGAGGACCATGGCCGAACAGAGATTCCACAAGGGCGACCATGTCTCCTGGTCGGCCCACGGCAGCCGCGCGTACGGCGTGGTGCGGGGGACGATCACCGAGCGGACGCGGATCCGCGGGCGGGCCGTGAACGCGGCCCCCGACGACCCGCAGTACCGGGTCCGCAGTGACGGCACGGGTCGCGACGTGGCCCACCGCCCCGAGGCGCTGCGTCATGAGCAGAGGTGACGACGGCCGGGACACCTACCGGGAGTTCACCGAAGCGGTGAACATGAAGCCCGGTGAGCTGTCCACGTGGCTGGAGAGCGACGAGTCGAAGCAGGTCGGCTGGCACAAGGGCGGTCGTGCTGGTGGTGGCGAATCCGTCGGGCACGAATCCGGGCGGAAGATCATCGACCTGCTCCGCCGCAAACGCGGTGACCTCTCTGACGGCGACTACAAGCACATGCGCAAGGTCGTCGGCTACGTACGCCGGCACATGGCGCAGCGCCCCTCCGGCAACGTCCGCGACACCAAGTGGCGCTGGTCCCTCATGAACTGGGGCCACGACCCCCTGAAGTAACCGGCGCAGCCCGACGACCCCTGATCCACCACGTCAGCGGCCGCGACCAGGACGACCCGGTCAGGGGTTCCGGGGCAGCCCGACCCACGCAGGGATCAAGCCTGACCGCCCGGAGTGGGTCGGGCTGCCCCGGAACCCCCCACCCGCACACCAGATCAGTGATCGGCGCTGTTCCAGTCCCGGCCCAGACCGACCGACACCTCCAGCGGCACCGACAACGGGTAAGCCTCGCCCATCTCCCGCCGGACCAGGGCCTCCAACGACTCCCGCTCACCCGGGGCGACCTCGAAGACCAGCTCGTCGTGCACCTGCAACAGCATCCGTGAGCCCAGCCCAGCCTCGCGCAGCGCGGTGTCGACGTGCAGCATCGCCACCTTGATGATGTCGGCGGCGGAGCCCTGGATGGGGGCGTTGAGCGCCATCCGCTCCGCGATGTCACGGCGCTGCCGGTTGTCGCTGACCAGGTCGGGCAGGTAGCGGCGTCGGCCGAGGATGGTGGAGGTGTAGCCGTCCTGGCGGGCCCGGGCGACCACCTGCTGAAGGTAGTCGCGCACCCCACCGAAGCCGGCGAAGTAGTTCTCCATCAGCCCGCGCGCCTCTTCAGTGCTGATGCTGAGCTGTTGGGACAGGCCGAAGGCGCTCAGGCCGTACGCCAGGCCGTAGTTCATCGCCTTGATCTTGCGGCGCTGGTCGGGCGTGACCTCGTCGAGCGGCACCCCGAAGACCGACGAGGCGGTGGCGGCGTGGAAGTCGGCGCCGGAGTTGAACGCGTCGATCAGCGCGTCGTCCGAGCTGAGGTGCGCCATGATGCGCATCTCGATCTGGCTGTAGTCGGCGGTGAGCAGACTCTCGTAGCCCTCCCCCACCACGAAGGCCCGCCGGATCCGACGACCCTCCTCGGTACGGATCGGGATGTTCTGCAGGTTGGGCTCGGTGGAGGAGAGCCGACCGGTGGCCGCCACCGTCTGGTTGAAGGTGGTGTGGATCCGCCCGTCGTCGGAGACCGACTTGAGCAGCCCGTCGACTGTCGACTTGAGCTTGGCCACGTCCCGGTGGCGCAGCAGGTGGGCCAGCACCGGATGCGGCTGCTGCACGTAGAGCCACTGCAGGGCGTCGGCGTCGGTGGTGTAGCCCGTCTTGATCTTCTTGGTCTTCGGCAGACCCAGCTCGGTGAAGAGGATCTCCTGCAACTGCTTGGGCGAGCCGAGGTTGAACTCCCGACCCACCGCCTCGTACGCGCCCTGCGCGGCGGCCTTCACCTCGGCGGCGAAGTGGGCCTCCAGCTCGGAGAGATAGTGGGTGTCGGCGGCGATGCCGGTGCTCTCCATGGTGGCCAGCACCCGCATCAGCGGCAGCTCCACGCCGGCCATCAGCCGGGCGGACTGCTCGCCGTCGCGGGACAGCTCGGCGTCGATCGCGTCGGCCAGGTCGAGGGTGGCACGGGCCTGGAGCATCAGGTTCTGCTCGACAACCCCTTCGTCGCCGAGGCCGTCGAGAGTGAGCTGGCCGGACTCCGGGACGTCCACCCGCAGCTCCCGGTGCAGGTAGCGCAGCGCCAGGTCGGTCAGGTCATAGGACCGCTGGTCGGGGCGGGCCAGGTACGCGGCGATCTGGGTGTCCCGGACGATGCCGGCGAGCTGCCAGCCGTGCGCGGCGCAGGCCAGCACGGCCGGCTTGCTGTCGTGCAGCACCTTGGGGCGCTGCGCGTCGGCCAACCAGCCGGCCAGGGCGCCCTCGTCGGTCGGGTCGAGCTGCGCCGGGTCGACCCAGGCAGCCGCGCCGCCGGCGGTGGCCAGCGCGAGACCGGTGATCGAGGCGGTGTGCCGGCGGTTGGGGCCGGTGTCGAGTTTGACCGCCAACCCGACCGGGGTGCCGGTCGGAACGTGCGTGGTCAGCCACCCGGCTAGCGCACCGGGCTCGGTGAGCACCTCGCCGGTGAGGTCGAAGCCGGACTCGGCCTCCGGCTCGACCGCCTCCAGGTACTGGTAGAGACGGTCGCGCAGGATGCGGAACTCCAGGGTGTCGAAGACCTGGTGCACCGCCTCCCGGTCCCAACCCGTCCAGCGGGTCTCCTCCGGGCGCAGCGGCAGCTCCAGGTCGGAGACGAGACAGTTGATCTCGTAGTTGCGGATCACGTCGGCGAGCCGCTCCCGCAGGCTGTCGCCGGCCTTGCCCTTGATCTCGTCGGCCCGGGCGATCACGCCCTCCACCCCGCCGTAGGTGGTGATCCACTTGGCTGCGGTCTTCGGGCCGACGCCCGGGATGCCGGGCAGGTTGTCACTGGTCTCGCCGACCAGCGCGGCGAGGTCCCGGTACTGCTGTGGCGGAACGCCGTACTTCGCCTCGATCGCCGCCGGGTCCATTCGGGCCAGGTCGGAGACGCCCTTACGCGGGTAGAGGACGGTGATCTGATCGTCGACCAGCTGGAACGCGTCGCGGTCACCGCTGCTGATCAGCACCGACATGCCCTGGTCGCGGGCCTGGCAGGCGAGCGTGGCGATGACGTCGTCGGCCTCGAAGCCCTCTTTCTCCACCACCGGGATCTGCAACGCGGCCAGGACCTCCTTGACCAGGCTGACCTGGCCCTTGAAGTCGGTCGGGGTCTCGCTGCGGCCGGCCTTGTACTCCGCGTACTTGTCGGTGCGGAAGGAGTGGCGGGAGACGTCGAAGGCCACGACGATGTGGGTGGGCTGCTCGTCGCGCAGCACGTTGATCAGCATCGAGGTGAAGCCGTACACCGCGTTGGTCGGCTGCCCCGTCGTGGTGGAGAAGTTTTCCACCGGCAGGGCGAAGAACGCCCGGTATGCCATGGAATGTCCGTCAACGAGAAGCAGGCGCGGTGTCGTAGCTGTCACGGCAGCGACTCTAGCCCGCCGCTACGACAGGACGGGACACCGGCACGACGCCCGGCGCGGCCGTTCGGAACGGCCGCGCCGGGTACGACTCAGAGCACCTTGGCCAGGAACGCCTTCGTCCGGTCATGTCGGGGGTTGGCGATGACCTCGCGCGGAGCGCCGGACTCCACCACTACGCCGTCGTCCATGAAGATCAGCGAGTCGCCGACCTCACGGGCGAAGCCGATCTCATGGGTCACCACGATCATCGTCATGCCGTCGCGGGCCAGGTCCTTCATCACGTCAAGCACCTCGCCAACCAGCTCCGGGTCCAGTGCGCTGGTGGGCTCGTCGAAGAGCATCAGCTTCGGCTGCATCGCCAACGCCCGGGCGATGGCCACCCGCTGCTGCTGCCCGCCGGAGAGCTGCCCAGGGTAGCTGCCCAGCTTGTCGCCGAGCCCGACCCGCTGGAGCAGCGCGGCGGCCCGGTCCCGGGCGGCGGCCTTGCGCTCCCGGCCCGACAGCACCGGCGCCTCGGCGACGTTCTGCAGGGCGGTCATGTGCGGAAAGAGGTTGAACCGCTGGAACACCATGCCGATCGCGCGGCGCTGGGTGGCGATCTCCTTCTCCCGCATCTCGTGCAGCTTGCCGCCGCGCTCCCGGTAACCGATCAGCTCGCCGTCCACCCGGATCCGGCCGGCGTTGATCTTCTCCAGATGGTTGATGCAGCGCAGGAACGTCGACTTGCCCGAGCCGGAGGGCCCGAGCAGACAGCAGACCTCCCCGCTGCGGACCTCCAGGTCGATGCCCTTGAGCACCTCTACCGACCCGAACGACTTGTGCACCTGCTCAGCGCGGACCATCACGCCGTCGCCGGCCGTTCCCGCGGCCTCCGCCGGTGTCGTCACCTGCGTCATCACCGACCCGCCTCGCTCGCGCTACCGCCGGCCTCAGCGGTGATCCCGCGCAGTCTGATCTTCGCTTGGGCGCTCTTGCCGAACCCCTTGGAGAAGTGCCGCTCCAGGTAGTACTGCCCGACGAGCAGCACGCTGGTCAGCAGCAGGTACCACAGGCAGGCCGCCACGTACATCGGGAAGACCTGGAAGGTCCGGTTACCCACGGCCTTGAGCTGGAAGAACAGCTCGGTGGAGACCGGCACGAAGGCCACCAGCGAGGTGTCCTTGAGCATCGCGATGGTCTCGTTGCCGGTCGGCGGGATGATCACCCGCATCGCTTGCGGCAGCACGATGCGGCGCAGGATCTGGGTGCGGCTCAGGCCCAGCGCCTGCGCCGCCTCGGTCTGCCCCTCGTCCACCGACTGGATCCCGGCCCGAACGATTTCGGCCATGTACGCCGCCTCGGAGAGCCCGAGCGCCAGCATGCCGGCGACGAATCCCGTGAGGATCTCCAGCGCGGAGAAGCCGAACAGACGTGCCTCGAAGTCGTCGACGCCGAAGAGCGCGCCGATCTGCCGATCGAACGGGAGCCCGAACTCGATCCGGGCCCAGAGGATGCCGAGGTTGCCGAAGAGGATCGCCAGCACCAGCCGGGGCACCGCACGGAAGAACCAGGTGTACGCCCAGGAGACGCCCCGCAGGATCGGGTTCTCCGACAACCGCATGATGGCGACGACGACGCCCAGACTGACGCCGATCACCATCGCGAGCACTGTCAGCGCGAGCGTGCCGCGCAGACCCTCCATGATCGGCGGCCGGAACATCTCGTCGACCATGAACGCCCAGTTGAACGCCTTGTTCGTCACCAGCAGGTGGACGAACATGGCCACCAGCACCCCGATCACGGCGACCGCTACCCAACGCCCAGGATGCCGGACGGGCACGGCCTGGATGGGTTCCGGCCGTGCCCGTTCGGTTGTGTCCGTTTCCGACGACATGCGTCAGTTGGCGGGGTTCAGCGCCGAGGAGGTGATGGCGCCGCCCTCGACGCCCCACTTCTTCAACGCGGTCTGGTACGAGCCGTCAGCGATGACCGCCTGGACGGCCTCCTTGAGCACCTCGGCGAAGACGGTCTGGTCCTTCTTGACGGCGTAGCCGTACGGGGCGGACTCGTAGATCTCGCCGACCAGCTCCAACGAGCCGTTGCTCTGCTTCACCGCGTACGCCCCGACCGGGGAGTCGGCCAGCATGGCGTCGTTCTTGCCGCTGAACACGGCGGCCGTGGCGTCGCTCTGCGCCTGGTACTGGTCGATGGTGATCGCCGGCTTGCCGCCGGTGGTGCACTTCTTCGACCGGGCGGTGATGTCGTCGAACTGCACGGTGCCGGTCTGCACGGCGATCTTCTTGCCGCAGGCGTTCTCAATGTCGATCTTGGCCGCGTTGCCGGCCTTGGTCACCCACTGAGTGCCGGCGGAGAAGTAGCTCACCATGTTGACGCTCTTGAGCCGCTCGGCGTTGATCGTGAACGACGAGACGCCGATCTCGTACTTGGCAGAGTCGACACCGGGCAGGATCGCGTCGAAGGGCGCCGACTCGTACTCGGCCTTGAGACCGAGCTTCTGCGCCACCGCGTTGAACAGCTCGACGTCGAAGCCGACCACCGTCTTGCCGTCGGCGTCGAGGAACTCCGCCGGGGCGTACGTCGAGTCGGTGCCGACCTTGATCACACCGTCGGCCTTGATGGCGTCGGGCACCTTCCCGGCCAGCGCCGAGTCAGCCGCCGCCGTGACGGTCGGACCGGCACCGGGCGTGCCGCTGTTCTCCTTCTCCCCACACGCCGTCAGCGAGAGGGCGATCAGCGCCGCACTGGCGGCACCGAGCGCCGCCCGGCGGGCACCGTTGGTATTGAACATGTCTCTGCACTCCTTGCATGAGGGGTGTGACGGCCGCTCAGGCCACGCCGAGGTATGCCTCTTTGACCGCCGGGTCGTGCAGCAGCTCGGCGCCGGTTCCGGTCTTGACGATCTTGCCGGTCTCGAGCACGTACGCCCGGTGCGCTCGGGCCAGCGCCTGCTGCGCGTTCTGCTCCACCAGCAGGACTGTGGTGCCCTGCTCGTTGATCTCCTTGATGATGTCGAAGATCTGTTGGATCAGCATTGGCGCCAACCCCATCGAGGGCTCGTCGAGCAACAGCAGCTTGGGCCGGCTCATCAACGCCCTACCGACGGCCAGCATCTGCTGCTCGCCGCCGGAAAGGGTACCTCCGGCCTGCTTACGTCGCTCCGCCAGCCTGGGAAAGAGGTCGAGCACCCGGGCCAGGTCCTCGGCGATCCCGGCACGGTCGCGCCGGGTGTACGCCCCCATGTCCAGATTCTCGAGAACCGACATGCCGGGGAAGATCCCCCGGCCCTCGGGCGCCTGGCAGAGCCCTCGCCGGACCCGCAGGTCCGCCCGGAGCTTGGAGATGTCCTCGCCCTCGAAGCGAATGCTGCCGGTGGCGATCGGCCGAATCCCGGAGATCGCCCGCATGGTGGTCGACTTCCCGGCGCCGTTGGCGCCGATCAGCGCGACGATCTCGCCCTCGGCCACGGTCAGGCTGATGCCGTGCAACGCCTGGATCCGCCCGTAGAGCAGGCTCACATCGTCGATCTCAAGCAACATCGTCCGGCACCCCCAGGTACGCCGCGACCACCTTCGGGTTGTCCCGCACCTCGGCGGGCAGCCCCTCGGCGATCTTCTTTCCGAACTCCAGCACGACGATCCGGTCAGTGACGCCCATGACCAGGCGCATGTCGTGCTCGATCAGCAGCACGGTCACGCCGGTGTCCCGGACCTGCCGGATGAGCTGGAGCAGCTCCTCCTTCTCCGCCGGGTTGAAGCCGGCGGCCGGCTCGTCCAGGCAGAGCAGCACCGGATCGGTGGCCAGCGCCCGGGCGATCTCCAACCGCCGCTGCTCCCCGTAGGAGAGGTTGCGGGCGAACTCGTGCAGCCGGTGCCGGATGCCGACGAACTCCAGCAGCCGCTCGGCCTTCTCCCGTCCCTCGCGCTCCTCGCGCCGGTGCCGAGGCAACCGGAACAGAGCGGAGAGCACGCTGGTCTTGTGGTGCGCGTCCGCGCCGACCTGGACGTTCTCCAGGGCGGTCATCTCCGGGAACAGGCGGATGTTCTGGAACGTCCGGGCCATACCCATTTGAGTGATCTGGTGGCGCTTCTTCCCGCTGATCTTGCCGCCACGGAACCGGATCTCACCCGTGGTCGGCTGGTAGATGCCGGTCATCGCGTTGAAGCAGGTGGTCTTGCCAGCGCCGTTCGGGCCGATCAGCCCGAGGATCTCCCCCTTGTAGAGGGTGAAGTTGACGTTGTCGAGCGCCACCACGCCGCCGAAGCGCAGCGTGACGTCGTCGACCTCCAGCAGCGGCTCCCGGCTGGGGACCGCTTCCATCGCCGGCGCGCCGGCCTGCGCCGGAACAGCTGGCGTCTGATCGGTGTCACTCACCGACGATCACCTCCTTGCGACGGTCTTTGAACTCCGCCGCCCGTCGTCGGTTCGGAATCAGGCCCTCCGGCCGGAAGATCATCATCACCACGAGGACCAGACCGAAGATAAGGAACCGGTACTCGTACAGCTCCACGCCGAACAGCTCGATGCCGCGGAACCGCTCGATCATGTACGCCACCAGGCCACCACCGACGATCGCGCCGACGATGTTGCCCGAACCACCGAAGATCACCGCCGCCAGGATGATGATCGAGTTGAGCAGCTCGAAGTTCTGCGAGTTGACGAAGTTCTGCTTACCCGCGAAGAGTGCGCCGGCCAGGCCGGCGATCGCGGCACCCGAGGCGAACGCCCAGAGCTTGAACTTGAACGTCGGCACACCCATCAGCTGCGCGGCGTCCTCGTCCTCCCGGATCGAGATCCAGGCCCGACCGACCCGACTGTGCGTCAGGTTCCGCACACCGATCACCACGAGGATGATCAGCGTGAGCACCAGCCAGTAGTACGGCCGGGCGTCCAGCACGCCGAAGAACGGCTTGCCGTCGGCGTACTTGCCGGGCGGGTGCGGGATCTGGTTGAAACCCCGCTGGCCCTTGAGGAACTCCGAGCTGACCGCGGCGATCCGGATCATCTCGGCGAAGCCGAGGGTCACGATCGCCAGGTAGTCACCGCGCAGACGCAACGTCGGCGTACCGAGCATCACACCCGAGAGCATGGTCAGCCCGATCGCCAGCGGCACCACGAGCAGCCACGGCCAGAGCGTCTTGAGGTTGCTGCTCGGCGAGGTCAGCACCGCGACGGTGTACGCGCCGACGGCGAAGAAGCCGAAGTAGCCCAGGTCGAGCAGGCCGGCGAAACCGACCACGATGTTCAACCCGACGGCCAGCAGCACGTAGATCGAGACGGTGAACAGCACCTGCGTGAAGTTCGCACCGGGGGTCGGGATCGGCCCGAGATACTGGTAGAACTCCTTGTTCGGCAGCGCGTAGAAGAACGCGATCACCGCGACCAGCAGCGCCCAGCGCACCCAGCGCGGCGCGCCACGCCACCGTTCTCCGGCCGCCTCGCGGCCGGAACGCACCCTCTCCAGGACGGTCGTCATGCCCGTGCCCTCCCCAGCGATTCGCCCAGCAGACCGGTCGGCCGGAACATCAGCAGCACCACCAGCACCGCGAAGGCAGCAAAGTCCTTCCACTGACTGCCGAACAGACCGGCGGCGTAGTTCTCCACCACGCCCAGCAGCAGGCCACCGATCAGCGCGCCGCGCAGGTTGCCGATACCACCCAGCACCGCGGCGGTGAATGCCTTGAGTCCCAGCAGGAAGCCGACGCTGTAGGTCAGGGTCTGGATCCGCACGTCGTAGAGCAGACCGGCCACGCCGGCCATCGCACCACCGGTGATGAAGACCATCAGGATGATCCGGTCCTTGTTCACACCCATCAGCGCGGCGGTGTTGGCGTCCTGCGCCACGGCCCGGATGCCCCGGCCCGTACGGCTGCGGTTGATGAAGAGGTCCAGCAGGACCATCATCAACAGCGCCGCGCCGATCGTCAGCAGTTGCACCGAGTCGATCGGCACGCCGAAGAGGTGGAACAGCGGTTTGCTGCTCACCAGACTGGGCGCGCCCTCCGGCAGTCGGCGGGTCCAGATGCCGAAGGCCTCGGAGATCGCGATCGAAGCGCCGATCGCGGTGATCAGGAAGGCAAGCGGCGGGGCGTTGCGCTTACGCAACGGCCGGTACGCCACCCGCTCGATCACCGTCGCGGTGCCCGCCGAAGCGATGGCGGCGACGATCATCGCCACCAGCAGGTAGAACAGGATCGATCCAACCCCGCTGACCTGTGAGTTCTGGTCGAGTCCAAAGCCGTTCCAGGTCCAGATCGCCGCGAACGCGCCGGCGATGAAGACCTCGGAGTGAGCGAAGTTGATGAGTCTCAGCACGCCGTAGACCAGCGTGTAGCCGAGCGCGACCAGGGCGTAGATCGCGCCCTGGGTCAGGCCGGTCGTGGTGAGTTCCCCGAAGTTGGAGAACAGTCCATTGAAGTCCAAGGGAGGGACGCTCCATCACGTCTGGAGAGAAAATTGGGGTGCGGCCGGGAGCGAGCAGCTCCCGGCCGCACCCGCGATCACAACTCAATCGCCGAAGCAGCGACCAACATCAGGACTTCGGGATTTCCTGGTCCGGGACAACCTTGCCGCCGGTGACCTTGAAGGCCCAGACCTTGACCTGAGCCGGGTCCAGCTCGCCGGTCTCGGTGAACTTGTAGCTCGCCGCGACACCCTCGCCGCTGTAGCCCTTCACGAACTCCAGCAGGCTCTCACGGCTGGTCTTGCCAGCCTTGATACCGGCCAGCAGGATGTTCGCCGCGTCGTAGGCGGTGTCGCTGTAGGTGCCCGGGTCGGTGCCGTTGAGCGCCTTGAACTCCTGCACGAAGGTGCCCCGGGCCTCAGCGGCCGGCTGGCACGGGCAGGTGAGGATGGTGCCCTCGGCCGCCGCCTGACCAGCGGAGGTGATGTACGCACCGTCGTTGACGCCGTCGCCGGCGACCAGCGGCGCGGTGACCCCGGCAGCGGTGAGCTGCTTACGGATCAGGCCGGCCTCCTGGTAGTAACCGCCGTAGAAGATCGCCTTCACGTTGGCGGCCTTGACCTTGGTGACCACGCCGGAGAACTCGGTCTGCTTGCCCTCGCCCTGGACCTTGTCCGAGCCGACAACCGCCGAGCCGAGCACCTTCTTGACCTCGTCGGCCAGGCCGGCACCGTACGCGGACTGGTCGTCGATGACGTAGACCTTGTCGGCCTTCATCACGTTCTTGATGTAGTTGCCAGCCGCCGGGCCCTGGCTGAAGTCGTTGCCGACCGCGCGGAAGAAGGTCTTCCACTTCTGCTCGGCCAGGCTGGGCCGGGTCGCGGACGCGGTGATGGCCACCAGGCCGGCCTCGTTGAACAGCGGGCCGGCGGCCTCGGACTCACCCGAGTAGGCCGGGCCGACGACGCCAAGGATCTTGGTGTCGTCGATTGCCTTCTGCGCCAGACCAGGCGCCTGGTCGGGGCTGCCCTGCGAGTCCAGGGAGGCCAGCTCGACCTTGCAGTCGGCGTTTTCCTTGTTGTACTTGTCGACGGCGAGCTTGACACCGTTGTTCTCGTTGATGCCGAGCGCGGCCGAGCTGCCGGTCAGCGCGCCGAAGAATGCGATCTTGCTGCCGCAGGCGTCACCGCCCCCGCCTGCCGCATCGTCGCCACTGGAGCATGCGGTTCCGCCGGCGACGAGCGCCAGCATGGCGACCCCACCGATAACGCGCGCGAGCTTTTGCCTCAAGGCCCGAACCCTCCTCGTCCCATGGTCCGAACCACCCGCTGGCTATTGGCCCTTGCGGGGGCGGACGAACCAGACCGTCGTCGCCGGTCTGGGGCCGGACGTTATCCCACCGTGGAGCTGTGACGTAAGCCCCAAGCGAGCGGGTTGACCGAACCGTTACACGCCGTGGCCGATTGGAAACGATCCCTGTAAGAACCTTCGGCCGTGAAGCATTTTCACCTTTGTTTCGTCGGCACCGGCCAACGGGCTTCCGTCAGCTACCGATCAAGGTCTGACACCCCCGCCCACCAGGCACGCGACGTTTTCCCATCGTCCGTCACCAACAGCAGTCGATCTCCCGTCGAGGTCACCGCGACCGCGGTGTCTCCGCTGTCCGGTACCGGCCGCGGCATGATCATCGGCCGCCATGAGTCGCCCACATCGACCGAGAGCCACAGTGCGTGACGCTCCCCGTCCCTCGTCACCGCCACCAACCTCTGCCCGACGGCCACCAACCCGGCCGCCGACGCCACACCTGGTCCGGCCGCCCCGAATCCGCCCGCCGGCCGCCAGCCCTGCGTGGTCAGCCGCCAACTGACGAATCCAGCCCGCACCGGCCCGACCGCCACCGGCACGTCGCCAAGCACCGCCACCCGTTGCGCCTGCCCCCGCCCCTCCACCACAGGCAGGGCGGCCCGCTGCCAGCTCCGGCCGTCCGTCGACGACCAGGCCAGCGGCGCCAGCGCGGTACCCCCGGGCGGCAGCAGCGCACCCACCATCAGCCAGCCCGACGGCACGGCGACCGCGTCGTACGCCGCCGTCCGCCCCCGCTCGTCGCCGGCCAGCTCTGGTGCGCCCTCCACCAGCGCGAACCCGGCCGCGTCCGGGGAGATCCAGGCCGCCGCACCGTCGATGCGACTACCGGCGATCAACCAGCCCTGCGGCCCCGCCGCCAGCCGGGCCACGTTGACCGCGCGCGGCCCGGCGTACCGCTCGAAGGGCGCGTCCACCTCGTGCAGCGTGCCGTCCGACGCCTGCCTCCAGGTACCGGTGCGGGGATTGCCGTGCGCGCCCCCGCTCTTCGCCCCGACCGCCGCCAGCCGTCCGTCCCGGCAGGCCGCCGCGGAGAGCACGTGCTGCTGGCCGTAGAACGTCACTGGCGCCGTCGGCAGCGGCACCCAGGAATTGGCGTCCGCGCTGCTCCAGGCGGCCGGGCGGGTCTCCCCGGCCAGATCGACCACGCCGCCGACCACGTACCACCGGCCGGCACAGGCGGTGGCGTCGCGCACCACCGGTCGACCCGGCACACCCGGCGTGTCCGGCAGGACCACCGACTGCCAGGCCGGCCGGACCGGTAGCGGCTCCGCACAGTCGGGGCAGGCCGAGGACTCACAGGCGGCGGCCACCAGCGCGGCGAGAACGCCGAGCACTGCCCCCATCCGCCTCGACACGGGTCGATGCCGGTCAGGGCGCCGGGAGGGTCACCTCGCCGCCGGCGGTCTCCGCGAGGATCCGCTCGGCAACCTCTTTCATGGTCATCCGGTGGTCCATCGCCGTGCGCTGGATCCACTTGAACGCCTGCGGCTCGGTCATCCCGTACGTGGTCATCAGCGCGCCCTTGGCGCGCTCCACCGACTTACGGATCTCCAGGCGGTCGGTCAGGCTCGCGACCTCCGCCTCCAGGGCCGCGACCTCCGAGTAACGCGACAACGCGATCTCCACCGCCGGGACCAGGTCGCTCTTCTGGAAGGGCTTCACCAGGTACGCCATGGCGCCCGCCGCCCGCGCCCGCTCCACCAGATCACGCTGGCTGAACGCGGTCAGGATGATCACCGGGGCGATCCGGGCACCGGCGATGCGCTCGGCGGCGGCCAGCCCGTCCATGATCGGCATCTTGATGTCGAGGATGACGAGGTCGGGCTTCAACTCCTCGGCGAGGCGTACGGCTGTCTCGCCGTCACCGGCCTCCCCCACCACCTCGTAACCCTCTTCGACCAGCATCTCGGCGAGGTCCAGCCGGATCAGCGCCTCGTCCTCGGCGATCAGTACGCGCCTACGCTCGGCATCCGTCGGCATCTCAGCCACCAGCCCTACCCCCACCAGTCATAAGCCGACACCAACCCGACCGGGTGTCGCCGCCCTCAGCGTAGTAGGTAACCTATGGGAGGCCACCAGAGCATTCGGCCAAGCGTCCCCGTATTCCAACCGGCAGAGAAGCGGAGCTCAAACCTCCGACAGTGTGGGTTCGAATCCCACCGGGGGCACCAAAAGTGTCGTACGGCTGTTCCAAAATCGTCATGTGCATCCGCCTGAACTACGCATTCGTGCGCGGCAGCAGCACCTCGCCGGCAGCACTGTCGCCGAGGTTGCCAGACGTCTGAAACTTCCTTACCCGACGGTCAGGGGCTGGTGCAAGCACCAGGCCGAGCCGAGAAGGTCCGGCAGCGAGCTTCGCTGCTTTCGCTGCCGGCCCGAGGTCAAGAATCAGACAGATCCGTCTGCATACCTCTACCTGCTCGGTCTCTACCTGGGCGACGGGCATCTCGTCACCTCCGCACGGGTACCGGTGCTGCGCATCGCTTGCAGCAGCAGTTGGCCGGGCTTGATCGAGGCGTGCGACGCCAGCATGCGGCAGGTGCTCGCTGCGAAGGTCCAGCGCGTCCAGCAGCCTGGTTGCGTCAGCGTGCAGAGCTCCGGCAAGCACTGGCCATGCTTGCTTCCCCAGCATGGTCCCGGCAAGAAACACGAACGTCCGATCATTCTCGCCGATTGGCAACGGGACATCGTGGCGGCGCACCCGGGTGACTTCCTGCGTGGACTGTTCCACTCCGACGGCTGTCGGTTCGCCAACCGGGTGACGTTGCGCGGCAAGGCGTACGTCTACCCGCGCTACATGTTCGTCAACGAGTCGGCCGACATCATGCGGCTCTGCCAGTGGAGCCTCGACCTGCTCGGCGTCGCCTGGCGGATGAACCGGCGCAACTCGCTGTCGGTGGCGCGACGCGAGGCCGTCGCCACGCTGGACCGGCACGTCGGCCCCAAGTCCTGACCGGTTCCACGGAACACGCCGACCGTGGCAGCCTGGCTGACGCGCGGCCGGATGGCCGGTGGCAGTGGCGGCGACAGGGGTGCGATCTGATGCGGGTGGTTGTCTTCGGTGCGACCGGGATGGTCGGTCAGGGCGTGTTGCGCGAGTGCCTGCTCGCCGATGACGTGCGGGAGGTGCTGACGGTCGGTCGGCGGTCGACCGGTGCGCGGGATCCGAAGCTGCGGGAGCTGACGGTCGCGGACGTGGGCGAGTTGGACTCGGTGCGGGCCGAGTTGACCGATGTGGACGCGTGCTTCTACTGCCTGGGGGTGTCCTCATTGGGTCTGGATGAGGCCGCGTACACGCGGGTCAGCTACGACTACCCGATGGCGGCGGCGCGGTTGTTCGCGCAGGTGAGCCCGCAGGTCACCTTCGTCTACGTCTCGGGCCAGGGGACCGATTCGTCGGGTCAGGGTCGGGTGATGTGGGCGCGGGTCAAGGGGCGTGCCGAGAACGCGATATCGGATCTGCTGCCCAACGGTTACGCGGCGCGGCCGGGGTTCATCCAGCCGACGTACGGGGCCGTGTCGAAGACGCGGTGGTACCGGTTCGGGTACGCGGTCACCCGTCCGCTGTTTCCGGTGCTGCGTCGGTTGCTGCCGAATCAGGTCACCACTACCGACGGGATCGGTCGGGCGATGTTGCGGGTCGCTCGGGAGGGCTCGCCGGTGCGGGTGTTGGGCAACCGCGAGCTGCGCTGAGGGTCAGGCGATCGTGTCGAGGGCGTGGGCCAGGTCGGCGCGCAGGTCTTCGGGGTCTTCGAGGCCGACCGAGAGGCGCAGCAGGGCGGCAGCGGGTTTGGCGTCGCCCTCGACCGGCCGGTGGGTGAGCGAGGCGGGGTGCTGGATGAGGGTGTCGACGCCGCCGAGGGACACCGCGTGGGTGATGAGGCGGCAGGCGCCGGCGACGGCGGCCGCGGCGGGCGCGCCGCCGCGTACCTCGAAGGCGAGCAGGCTGCCGGGTCCGGACATCTGCCGCCCGACCAGCGCCGCCGGGTCGTGCACCGAGGGGTGGTGCACCCGGTGTACGGCGGGGTGGTCGGCGAGCCAGCCAGCGAGTTTCTCGGCGGTGGCCTGTTGGGCGCGGACCCGCAGCGGCAGGGTTTGCAGGCCGCGGTGCAGCAGGTAGCCGCCGAGGGGGTGCAGGATCGCGCCGGTGACCGCGCGGACCTGGCGTAGGCGTACCGCCCAGGTTTCGTCGCAGGCGACGACGCCGGCGAGGACGTCGCCGTGTCCGCCGATGCTCTTGGTGGCGCTGTGCAGGACGAGGGTGGCGCCGTGGCGGGCGGGTTGTTGCAGTACGGGGGTGGCGACGGTGTTGTCGACCAGCAGTGGGATGTCGCCGGCCGCGGCGGCGAGGGCGGCGATGTCGACCAGGTCGAGGGTGGGGTTGGCGGGTGTCTCGACGATGACCAGTGCGGTGTCCGGGCGGATGGCGTCGGCGACCTCGTCGGGGCGCGTCCAGGTGACTGTGGTGCCGAGCAGGCCGGTGGCGAGGACGTGGTCGGTGCCGCCGTAGAGGGGTCGGACGGCGACGACGTGTCGGCGGTCGTCGCGGGCGGCGGCGAGCAGTGTGGCTGTGAGGGCGGCCATTCCGCTGGCGAAGGCGACGGCCTGGGCGGTGCCTTCCAACTCGGCGAGGGCGGTTTCGAAGCGGGCGACGGTGGGGTTCCAGAGCCGTTGGTAGACGGCGCCGCCGTCGGCGGGCAGCGTGCCGCCGGTGGCGAGTTGCTCGTACGCGGCGCCGCCGTCGTCGACGGAGGGCAGCGGGTTGGTGGTTGACAGGTCGATGGGTGGTACGTGCACGCCGAGGGTGCGCAGATCGTCGCGGCCGGCGTGAACGGCCCGGGTGTCCATCGTTGCCATGGCGGTAGCGTCGAACATCCGGTGACTGTTGGGCAACGATTCGGCAGATGATTCTGCGAATCGGGCTGGTTTTCGTGTTGGATTCGGGCGAGGATGGCGCAATGCCCCCTGAGCCGAATGATCTGCGGCCGTACCCGGCCCTGGATGAGGTGGACCGCGCGATCCTGACCGAACTGGCGGCGGATGGCCGGCTGCCGAACAACGCCCTCGCCGAGCGGGTGGGTGTGGCGCCGTCGACGTGCCTGACGCGTACCCGGGCGCTGCGCGAGCGTGGTGCGATCCGTGGTTTTCATGCCGAGGTGGATCCGGCGGCGCTGGGTCTGCCGTTGCAGGCGTTGGTGTCGGTGCGGTTGACAGCGCACGAGCGGGCGGCGGTGGACGCGTTCCGGGCCCGGTCGGTGCGACTGCCGGGGGTGGTGTCGGTGTTCCACGTGGCCGGCGCGGAGGACTACGTGCTGCATGTCCGGGCGGCGTCCGGCGACGCGCTGCGGGACTTCGTGCTGGACCACCTGGCTGTGGACCCGGTGGTGCAGCACACGCAGACCAGTCTGATCTTCGAGCAGGCGCGCGGGATGGGCTGAGCGGCGGGTGAGGTGGCCGACGAAAACCCGCATGCTGGAACAAAGCCGGTCGGTGACGGGTTGGCTGACCGTGTGATCACCGTACCGTTGTCTGTTCTTGATCTTGCCCCGGTCGCCAAGGGCACCACCGCTGGCGCGGCGTTGCAGGCCACCACCGAGTTGGCCCGCCGCACCGAGGAGTTGGGCTACCACCGGTTCTGGGTGGCCGAGCACCACAACATGCCGGCGATCGCCAGCTCCGCCCCCGCGGTGCTGCTGGCGCACCTGGCGGCGAACACCTCGACGATCCGACTGGGGTCGGGCGGGGTGATGCTGCCCAACCACGCGCCGCTGGTGGTGGCCGAGCAGTTCGGCACCCTGGAGGCGCTGCACCCCGGTCGGATCGACCTGGGCATCGGGCGGGCGCCGGGCACCGACCAGGTGACCGCGCTGGCGTTGCGGCGCACGATGGAGGGCCTGTCGGCGGAGGGGTTCCCGCGTGAGCTGACGGACCTGATGAACTACTTCAGCGGGGAGAAGCCGGGGCAGATCATCGCCACGCCGGGCCGCGGTGAGCAGCCGGCCGTGTGGCTGCTGGGCTCCAGCGGTTTCAGCGCCCAGCTCGCCGGTCTGCTCGGTCTGCCGTTCTCCTTCGCGCACCACTTCAGCTCGCAGAACACGCTGCCGGCGTTGGCCCTGTACCGGCAGAACTTCCGGCCGTCGCAGTGGCTGGACAAGCCGTACGCGATGGTGGCGGTCAACGCCGTGTGCGCGGAGACCGACGAGCGGGCCGAATGGTTGGCCGGGCCGAGCGCCCTGTCGTTCTTGAAGTTGCGCTCCGGGCGGCCGGAGCCACTGTCCACGCCCGACGAGGCGGCGGCCTACCCGTACTCGGAGATCGAGCGGGAGTTCGTCGTGGCGCGCCGTGACGGCCAGGCGATGGGCTCGCCGGAGACGGTGCGTCGGCAGCTGACCGACCTGGTGGAGCGCACCGGCGCGGACGAGCTGATGCTGACCACACTGGTGTACGACGTGCAGGACCGGGTGCGGTCGTACGAATTGATCGCCGAGCAGGTGGCGGGCGGTCTACGCCAGGGCGCGTGAAACACGATCTTCACGTCAGCGTCACCCCGCCGACCCGGACGGTGCCTAATGTTGGTGCCGGTGGTGGTACGGCATTCCCGGTCGGGACGGGTTGGGAATGCCGCGGTGTGGCGCACCGGGCCGGAGCTGAGCGGATTCCGCGGCTGCGGCCCGGTGCCTGCCACCCTAAGCGACCCCGCTGGGGACCGCCAGGGGTTGCATCAACGTAGGTGGATGTCTGGCGTGGGCGGGGTGCCCATTCCGTTGCCGATGAAGAACCCCGGGTGCGGCGGTTGGTTGTAGGCGGTGTTCTGCCACGCGAGCGCCACCCGATACTGCGGGTCGTGCATCAGGGTGTAGATCCGGGTGCTGGTCGGGGTGGGTGTGCTGTAGATGCGCAGCGCCCGGCTGTCGGTGGTCCGCCAGATCACCTCCTCGCGCCAGTCGCCCAGGATGTCGCCGGAGAGCGCCGGCGTGGACTTGGTGCCGTTGTTGGACGCCACCCCGCTGCCGTCGAGCAGCCGGGTCTCACCGCCGGTGCCGTACTTGTCGATCTTCGTGCCGTCGAGCAGTTCCCGCACCGGGTCGCCGTCCCACCAGGCGAGGAAGTTGGCCGAGGACGGCTTGCGGCCCACGTTCTGCCCCCTGGGGTTGGCCAGTCCGGTGGCCGCTGACGACCACGACTCCGCGCCGGGGCTGCCCGCCCAGATGTCCGCGGAGACACCCCGGCCGTTGTCGCCGGACGCCGCCGTGGACCAGAGGACCTGACCGGTACGGGCGTCGGCGAAGTAGGAGCTGGGCTTGCTGGCGTCCTCGTCGACCTTGAACACCTCCAGGCCGGCGCGGCCCGGGTCCAGGTCCCCCACGTGCAGGGCGTCGCCGTGGCCGTTGCCCGTCGAGTGGAGCAGCCGGCCGTTGTCGTCGATGGTGGCGGCCCCGTACACGATCTCCTGGCGACCGTCGGCGTCGACGTCGGCCACGGAGAGCTGATGGTTGCCCTGACCGGCGGCGGCGCCGTTGCCGGAGGAGTTCGAGTCGAACGTCCAGCGCCTGGTGAGCGTGCCGTTGCGGAAGTCCCAGGCGGCGATCACCGCGCGGGTGTAGTAACCCCGGGCCATGATCAGCGAGGGGCGCTGCCCGTCCAGGTACGCGGTACCGGCGAGGAACCGGTCCACCCGGTTGCCGTACGAGTCGCCCCAGGACGACACGGTGCCGCGCGGCGGGTCGTAGTTGACGGTGGAGGCGACCGCGCCGGTCTGCCCGTTGAACATGGTCAGGTACTCCGGGCCGGAGAGCACGTAACCGCTGGAGTTGCGGTGGTCCGCCGACGACGAACCGATGAGCTGACCGGTGCCGGAGCGGGTGCCGTCGGCGGTCTTCATGGCCACCTCGGCGCGGCCGTCGCCGTCGTAGTCGTACACCTGGAACTGGGTGTAGTGGGCGCCGGCTCGGATGTTGCGGCCCAGGTCGACCCGCCACAACCGGGTGCCGGTGAGCGTGTACGCGTCGACGTAGACGTTGCCGGTGTAGCCGGACTGCGAGTTGTCCTTGGCGTTCGACGGTTCCCACTTGAGCACGATCTCGTAGTTGCCGTCGCCGTTGAGGTCACCGACTGAGGCGTCGCTGGCGCTGTACGAGTAGCTCTCGCCGCTGGGGGTGCTGCCCCCGGCCGGGACCTGCAACGGCACGTCCAGGTAGCCCGCGCCGAACTGCAACGCCGGTGGTGACGCCGCCTGCTCGGCGCCGCCCACCACGGCCCGCACGGTGTACGCCAAGCCGGCCGCCGCGCCGCTGTCGAGGTAGTTGGTGGCGCCGGTGATCGGGCTGGCGTTGACCTTGGTGGACCCCCGGTAGACGTTGAACGCCACGCCGGAGGTCTCGGTGCCGAGCAGCCGCCAGGAGACCAGGTTGCCGCTGCCGGAGCGAACGCTGACCAGTCCCCGGTCCAGCTTCTCCATCTGCACCACCCCGGCCGACGGCGGAGGCGTGGTCGGTGGCGGGGTGGTCGGAGGCGGGGTGGTCGGAGGCGGGGTGGTCGGCTCGCCGGTGGGTGGCGCTCCGGTGCAGGTGGTGCCGTTGAGCACGAAGCTGCCCGGCACCGGGTTGCTACCGGTCCACGAACCGTTGAAGCCGAACGAGGCGCTGCCGTTCGTGGCGATGGCGGTGTTGTGGTCGACGTTGCGCGCGGTCACCTGGGCGCCGGACTGGGTGACGGCGGCGTTCCACGCCTGGGTGACCTGCTGGCCCGCGGCGTACGACCATGTGACGGCCCAACCATTGAGCGGGTCGCCGAGGTTGGTGACGGTGACGTTGGCGCCGAAGCCGCCCTGCCACTGGTTGGTGATCTGATAGTCGACCCGGCAGCCGACGGCGGCGGCCGAGGCGACGACCGTGCCGAGGGTGCCGGCCACGACGGTGGCCGCCGTCGTGGCGGCGAGCAGGGTCAGCCGATGTCTGGACGGGTGCATGCACTGCCTCCGGGGATCCGGTGATGACCGCTACGACCCACCGGCCCTGCCCGGGAAGCACAGTGGACCAACCCACCGCGACGGCGGCGGACGGCGATCTGATCGGGGTGAAACGCCCTGGCACTCACGGATCCGACTCACCGCGCATCGTAAGGCAAGCGCTTTCCGCCACGCAACATCGATGGGCATCACATCGTGCTTGCTGTCGACTCCCGTTGGCGACGCCAGAGGCTCGCCGGCGGATGGGCGCGGGTCAACACACCGCGCAGCACATGGTGCAGGCAATCAGTTGCGGCTAGAGCAAGCCAACCAGATTTGCAGATCGACGCACCACCGCATCAGATTACAGAAGACGCAAAGCCCGACCCACGGACAAGTTCACTCCGTTGGGCCGGGCTATTCTTAAATTGCGTTATCAGCAGTTCTGATTGACGACGCGTGCCGAGTTTCCATCAGAAATCCGAATCCATTTGTAGGCGGCTGAAGTCTGCAGCAAGTCGCCGGTGTAGCGGTAGTAGTTACCGGTGCACTGCAAGGCGAACGTGTCAGTGTCTTTCTTGTACTTCGTGGAGACCTCACCCGGCTTGAGCAGGTAGGTCTTCCCACAGGAGCCGGTCCCATCGCACCAGTCCGCAATGCTTACCGGGTGCGCCGAGTCATTGCGCACCACTCCGCAGCCCGCAATTGAACAGTTTCCTGCGAACGCCGGGCCAGCGCCAGCAAATGTCGCACCGGCCACTGCAGCAGTCGTCAGGAATCCCGCCATTGCCAGCCGCACAGTCCCCCGATTTTTCGCCATTAACGATTGCCTACCTTCCATGGGATTAACTGCCGTTGACATCGAACCTAGCGTCAACTTTCTGAAGGGTCAACATCCCGACCGCATCGATCTCGGTGTTACAGAGGAGTGGCGATGGCGGATGCGGTGTGTTATGAGTGTCGATCCGGCAGATGGCTTGTTTTGGGCGCGTGCACATGATCAACTCATCGGATGGCTCACCACATGGACCCCGCCGAATTCCGTCGCGCCGGCCACGCCGTCATCGACTGGATCGCCGACTACTGGGAGACAGTGGAGCAACGACCGGTCGCCCCGGCGGACCCCCCGGGCACGGTGGCCGCCGCCCTGCCCAGCGAGCCGCCCACCACCGGCGGCGAACCGGTCGAGGCGATCCTCGCCGACCTGGACTCGATCGTCGTACCGGGGCTGACCCACTGGCAGCACCCGGGCTTCTTCGGCTACTTCCCCGGCAACACCTCCGGCCCGAGCGTGCTCGGCGACCTGGTCAGCTCCGGGCTCGGCGTCCAGGGCATGCTCTGGGCCTCCGGCCCGGCCTGCACCGAGCTGGAGACGGTGATGATGGACTGGCTGGCCCACCTGCTGGACCTGCCACAGCGGTTCCGCTCCACCGGCACCGGCGGTGGGGTCATCCAGGACTCGGCGTCCTCGGCGACGCTGGTGGCCACCCTGGCCGCACTGCACCGGGCCAGCGGCGGCCGCTGGCGGCAGACCGGCATCGATCGGCGTTACCGCGCCTACACCTCCATGCACGGGCACTCGTCCATCGAGAAGGCGGTTCGGATCGCCGGACTGGGCGGCGACGGGATCCGGTCGATCGAGGTGGACCCGGACACCCAGGCGATGCTGCCGGGCGCGCTGCGGGCCGCCATCGAAGCCGACCTGGCCGCCGGTGACGTGCCGGCCATCGTGGTGGCGACCATCGGCACCACCTCCACCACCGCCGTCGACCCGCTGCCCGAGATCGGGGCCATCTGCGTCGAGTACGGAATCTGGCTGCACGTGGACGCCGCGTACGCGGGCGCCGCCGCCGTCTGCCCCGAACTACGGTGGACACACGCCGGCCTGGAGTACGCCGACTCCTACTGCTTCGACCCGCACAAGTGGCTGCTCACCGGCTTCGACTGTGACGCGTTCTGGGTGGCCGACCGGGCCGAACTGATCGAGGCGCTGACCGTACTGCCGGAGTTCCTACGCAACGCGGCCTCCGAATCCGGCGCGGTGATCGACTACCGGGACTGGCAGGTGCCGCTGGGCCGGCGGTTCCGATCCCTCAAGCTGTGGTTCGTGCTGCGCTGGTACGGCGCCGAAGGGCTGCGGGCGCACATCCGCTCCGGGGTGGCGCTGGCCGAACGGTTCGCCGAGCGGGTCCGCAGCGACGAGCGGTTCGAGTTGGCCGCGGCGCACCCGTTCTCACTGGTCTGCTTCCGACTGCGCGCCGACGACGACACCAACGCGGCATTGCTGACCTCGACGAACGCCACCGGACGGGTGCACCTCACGCACACCCGGGTCGCCGGCCGCTACACGCTGCGGCTGGCGGTCGGTTCACCCCAGACCACCGAAGCGCACATCGACGAAGCCTGGGCCCTGCTCTCCGAGGCAGCCACCACCCTGCATACCCCCTGATCGCCGTCGCCCCGCCCCGCTCCCCCACACCCCACATTCCCCACGCCCACGCGCCCCCCGCGTCCCGCGCCCCACGCCCCACGCCCCACGCCCCACGCCAAGATCTGCGCAACTTCCCGGATGTTGCTGCCTCCGACGCGCGAGAGACAGCAATATCCCTGATGTTGCGCGGATCTTGACGACGAACACCATGCCCGGCCGACCGGGGGCAGGGTTCAGGGCAGGCAGCCACCGCCGCCAAGGTCACGCTCGATCCTGGATGTAGTGGCCACGACGAGCCGGTAAGCCACTACATCCAGGATGTTGCGCGATCTTGGGGGCTCAACCTCGGAGATGGCGGCGTGTGACCGGGCATCGGCGGGCGGACGGGCGCATCGCAGGTTCAGCGTGGGGCGGGCGTACCCGTTGCGGCCAGATCGGCCGGAACCTCGCCGACGGATGCAGTATCGGAGGCCTCGGCGGGCACACCGGCAGCGTTGGCGGGAGCAGCGGTGGCGGCTTCGGCGGCCTCGGCGCGGGCGCGGCGGGTCCGGCGTAGGGCGCGTACGGCCAACACCAGGGCGGCCAGCCAGCCGGCGGCGAGCAGGGCGTACAGGGCGGGGCGGGCCGGACCGTCCAGTTCGGCGGAGCGGATCAGGGTGCGGGCGTTGGTCAGCACGATGACGCCGCCGACTGCCGCGCCGAGCAGTTGGGCGGGCACGATTCGCACCAGCCAGGCTGCCAGCGGTGCGGCGATGAGCCCACCGATGAGCAGTGCGGCGACGGTGGGGAGCAGGAATCCCTCCGAGCCCAGCCCGATCAGGAAGCCGATGCTGGCAGCGCCGGCCACAACGAACTCGGAGGTGTCCACGGAGCCGATCACCTTGCGCGGTTCCATGCGACCGGAGACCAGCAGCGCGGGGGTGGCCACCGGGCCCCATCCGCCGCCGCCGGTCGCGTCGACGAAGCCGGCGACCAGGCCCAGGGGGCCGAGGAAACGACCGCGGAGCCGTCCGCCGACCCGGTCGGTGCGCAGTGGTCGGGCGAAGCGGATCAGGAGGTACGCGCCGAGCGTGAAGAGGATGCCGGCCATCCACGGTGCGGCGGACTCGGTGGAGATCGAGCTGAGCACTGTGGCGCCGACGAAGGCGCCGACAGCGCCGGGTAGGGCGATGCGGGTCACCACCCGCCAGTCGACGTTGCCGAACCGCCAGTGCGCGACCCCGGCAGCGAGCGTGGTGCCGATCTCGGCCAGGTGCACCGAGGCCGAGGCGGCGGCCGGGGCGACTCCGGCGACCAGCAGCAGAGTGGACGAGGTCAAGCCGTATGCCATGCCGAGCGAACCATCGATCAGTTGCGCGACGAGCCCGACCAGAGCGAGGACCAACAGCTTGCGCACGAGCGCCCCCAGACTTTTCGGCATCTCCTATCGACTTGGTCGACAATGCGGGATGGGGCAGCCAGGGTCAAGCCCCCGATCGGTGGATGGGACGCGGCTCAGATCCAGGCGCGCGGGTCGGCGGCCAGCTCGGTGACCCGCGCGGGCAGGGTGCCGGCGGCCACGTCGGCGACGCTGACCAGTTCCAGGATCTCGCGCTCGCTTGCCCGTAGCGCGATCCAGACCTCCTGGAGGGCGTGCGCCGGGCCGTGGTAACCGAGCTGCTCGGGGCGCTGCCCGCGTACGTGGGCGAGAGGCCCGTCGATCACCCGGATGACCTCGGCGAGGGAGATCTCCTCGGCGGGGCGGGCCAGCCAGTAGCCGCCCTCCGGGCCACGCTGGGCGTGCACGATGCCGCCCCGGCGCAACTGGAGAAGGATGCTCTCCAGGAACTTCGGCGGGATCTCCTGGGCGCGGGCGATCTGGTCGGCCGTCACCGGCCGGCCGCGCCCGGGGCCGCTGGCCGTCGCGGCAAGCTCGGCGGCCGCGCGGAGGGCATAGTCGACCCGGGCGGAGAGGCGCATGTCGGCAAGGTTAGTCGCTGGTCGACCGGGCGGGCGGGCGACCCTCGGCCGATCGGCCACGCGTCGATGGGAAGCAGCCCCGCCGGCACCCGTCCGGGCCGCCGGGCGAGACCGATGAACGGCCGCCGGGACGGACCGGTGAAGTAGGTCATGATCCACCGCACGGTGGCGGCCGAAATGCCGTTCCGGAGCGTCCCTATGCTGGGCGTGAGTACGAATGTCTGGCCGTTTACCCGGCCGTCAGCAACATATTGATAAACACCCGGGTGTGCTCGGGGGGAAGGCAACACGATGACCGATATCGCCACCCGCACCTGGGACGGCATGACCATCCCGGTGGCTGGCACCTATCTTCTCGATCAGGCGCACAAGCGGATCGGTTTCCTGTCCCGGCACATGATGGTGAGCCCGGTGCGTGGTGAGTTCGCCGAGGCCACTGCGGAGATCTTCGTGGCGGAGGACCCGCTGCTCTCCTCGGTGACGGCCACCATCATGTCGGCCAGCATCACCACCGGGAGTGTCGACCGGGACACGCATCTGAAGAGTGCCGACTTCCTCGATGTGGAGCGTTTTCCCACTCTCGAATATCGAAGCACCGGCATTAAATGGCAGGGCAACGAGGACCCCATATTCCAGTGGGCGCGTCTGCGCAACCATCGGTTGGGCGGGCGAGGCCGAAGTCACATTGTTCCGCCGCAGTCCGACGGTATTCCCGGACGATTCGTCCTCACCGGTGAGTTGACCGTGAAGGGGATCACCCGGGCCGTCGACCTGGAGGTGAATTTTGGTGGCGCTCGTCAGGATCCGTACGGGCAGAACATCTTCGGATTCAGCGCGACGGCCGAGATGAACCGTGAGGACTACGGCCTGCTCTGGAATGTCGTCCTGGAGAGCGGCGGGGTGCTGGTCGGCAAGACGGTGCAGATCGAGATCGCCGGCGAAGCCATCTACCAGGCCTGAACCACGTCATCCCCGCCAGCTGCCTGGCGGGGACGAGCGACACCTGGCTGGCGGGGACGAGGGACGACTGCTCGGTGGGAATGAGCCAGAGCGTCAGGCGCCGACGCGGCGCAGCAGACCTTCCTGGACGGCGCTGGCGATCTGCTGGCCGTCCGTGGTGAACATCCGGCCGGTGGCCAGCCCGCGCGCGCCGGACGCCGACGGGCTCAGGCAGTCGTAGAGGAACCACTCGTCGGCCCGGAACGGCCGGTGGAACCACAGCGCGTGGTCCAGGCTCGCGCCGACCAACCCGCCCGGCCCCCACACCTCGCCGTGTGCGGAGAGCACCGAGTCCAGCAGGGTGAGGTCCGAGGCGTAGGTGAGCGCGCAGGCGTGCAGCAGGGGGTCGTCGGGCAGTTTGCCGTCGATACGCATCCAGACGCGCTGGTGCGGGTCGGCGGGCCGGTCGCCGGGGCGGACCCAGCCGGGCTCGCCCACGTAGCGCACGTCGATCGGTCGTGGGATCTGGCCCCAGATGCCCAGCCGCTCCGGGTATCGGGAGAGCCGGTCGGTCATCGTCGGCACGTCCTGCGGCGGGGGTACGTCCAGCGGGGCCGGGGCCTGGTGGTCCAGGCCCTCCTCGGCCCGCTGGAACGACGCCGACATGAAGAAGATCGGCTTGCCGTGCTGGAGGGCGACCGCGCGGCGGACCGAGAAGGACCGGCCGTCGCGGATGTTCTCCACCTCGTAGGCGATCGGTTCGACCGGGTCGCCGGGGCGGACGAAGTAGCCGTGCAGCGAGTGCACGAACCGCTCCGGGTCGACGGTGCGGCCGGCGGCGACCAGGGCCTGACCGGCGACCTGGCCGCCGTACACCCGTTGTGGACCGACCGGGGGGCTCATCCCCCGGAAGGTCATCTCCCCGGTCGGGTCGAGGTCCAGCACTTCCAGCAGCTGGTCCACCGCCGCCTGGCCGACCGCGACCCGACCGTCGCTCACTGCAGGGCCCGCGCCGACGCGGCGTCGACCAGCGAGCCGAGCTGGTGTACGCGCAGCGTGTTGGTCGAGCCGGGGGTGCCGGGCGGACTACCGGCCACGATCACCACGTAGTCACCGGGGTTGGCCCGGTCGAGGCCGAGCAGCGCCTGGTCGACCTGGCGGAACATGTCGTCGGTGTGCTGCACGAACGGCATCAGGAAGGTCTCCACGCCCCAGGTGAGGGCGAGCTGGTCGCGCACCTCGGGGACCGGCGTGAAGGCCAGCAGCGGCAGGTCACAGTGCAGGCGGGACAGCCGTCGCACGGTGTCACCGGTCTGCGAGAACGCGACGAGCGCCTTGGCGTTGATGGCCCGGGCGATCGACGAGGCGGCGACGGTGAGGGCGCCACCGTGGGTACGCGGGTCGTGCTGCAACCGCGGCACCCCGATGGAACCGGCCTCGGTGGTCGTCACGATCTTGGCCATGGTGCTCACGGTGAGCACCGGATACTTGCCGACGCTGGTCTCGCCGGAGAGCATCACCGCGTCCGCGCCGTCGAGCACCGCGTTGGCGACGTCGGAGGCCTCCGCCCGGGTGGGGCGGGAGTTCTCGATCATGGAGTCGAGCATCTGGGTGGCCACGATGACGGGCTTGGCGTTCTCCCGGCACAGCTGCACGGCGCGCTTCTGCACGAGCGGGACCTCGTCCAGCGGCATCTCGACACCGAGGTCACCGCGGGCGACCATGACGCCGTCGAAGGCCAGCACGATGGCCTCGAGGTGCTCCACCGCCTCCGGCTTCTCGACCTTGGCGAGCACGGGCCGGAACACGCCCTCCTCGGCCATGATCCCGTGCACGAGCTTGATGTCCTCGGCCGAGCGGACGAAGGAGAGCGCCACCAGGTCGACGCCGAGACCCAGGGAGAAGCGCAGGTCCTCGGCGTCCTTGTCCGACATGGCGGGCACGCTGACCGCCACGTTGGGCAGCGACACGCCCTTGTTGTTGGAGACCGGGCCGCCCTCGGTGACGAGGCAGCGGATGTCGTTCCCGGTGACGTCGGTGACCTCGACGGCGACCCGACCGTCGTCGATCAGCAGCCGGTCACCGGGCTTCACCTCCTGCGGCAGCTTGCGGTAGGTGCAGGAGACCCGCTCCTTGGTGCCGATGACGTCGTCGCCGGTGATCACGACGGAGTCACCGGTGCGCCACTCGTGGGGGCCGTCGGCGAACCGACCGAGCCGGATCTTGGGGCCTTGCAGGTCGGCGAGGACGGCGACCGGCTTACCTGTTGCCTCCGACGCCTCCCGGACCAGTCGGTAGACCGCCTCGTGGTCGGCGTGGCTGCCGTGGCTGAAGTTGAGCCTCGCCACGTTCATGCCGGCCTCGACGAGACCCCGGATGCGCTCCGGGGACGAGGTGGCGGGACCAAGAGTGCAGACGATCTTCGCGCGGCGTGTCACGCCCATCAGGCTAGTCTCTCCTTCAGGTCGGACTCGGGGCCGACCCCTTGCAGGCAGCGGAACAGGTGTCCAACGACGCGCGGTGCGCGTCGGGCCGGCGGGCGGAACCGCACCGGGAACGTTGTGGCGACGGGCATCAGCGACCGCGCGCCGGGAATCGTACGCCTCTGTCGGCGTGCGCTGTCGGGGTGCTCCCGGCGGCGGCTCACTCCGGGTGCCCCGAGAGCGGCAGGCAGCGGCTCACTCCGGGTGCTCCGGGGGCGGCAGGGTGGGCACCGCGTGCAGCAGGTCGCGGGGGTCGTAGCGGCGCTTGGCCCGGCGCAGCCGCGCCCAGTTCGCGCCGTAGGCGAGCCGGACCCGGTCGGTCTCCTCGGGGGCGAGCAGGTTGGGGTAACCACCGGGCAGGGCGTGCGGGGCGAGCGCCGCGGAGGTCCGCTCGGCCCACTCGCGGTGCGGACCGGCCTGGTCGCCGGGAGCCCACACCGCAATGATCTCGGCCATCAGGTGATCGGTGCGCAGCCCGAATGCCGTGTCGCCGGGTCGGACCCGGGTGGCCGCGCCGTGGAAGTGGTGCACGGCCAGCGCGGAGAACGGTGAGGTGACCTGCCGGGCCGCGTCGACGAGCGTGTCCACCGCGATGTCGGTGAGCGCGGGCAACCACCGGGTCCGCAGCAGGTAGTGGTTGCCGTCGACCATCCCACCGTCGAACATCCTCAGCGCGTCCGCGTACGGCATCGGGCCGATCTGGTCGACCAGTGGGGTGCCCAACGCGCGCAGCCGGTCCATCCACGGCGCCCCGGCGTTCAGGTCGGGGCCGCTGTAGAACGGGCAGACGAAGATCACCGGCTCGCCGGCCGGGCCGGGCAGGAAGCCGGCCATCACGGTCAGCTCGTCCGGAGCCTCGGCGACCAGCGCGCCGTAGCCGCGCAGCACGGCCGGCGCCTCGGAGAGCGCGAACATGATCATGCCGGCCAGCACACCGGGCAGCCGGTGCGCGCGGAAGCGCAGCTCGGTGACGATGCCGAGGTTCCCGCCGCCGCCGCGCAACGCCCAGTACAGCTCGGCGTCGTGCCGGGGGTCGGCGGTGACCCGGCGGCCGTCGGCGAGAACCACCTCCGCGCCGAGCAGGCTGTCCAGGGCCAGACCGAACCGGCCGCACAGCGGGCCGTACCCGCCGGCGAGGGTGAGCCCGGCCATCCCCACGGCGCCGACCACGCCGGTGGGGACCACCAGGTCGTACGGGCGGGCGGCGGCGAGCAGCTCGGCCGCCGTGGCGCCGCCGCCGATGGTCACCGTGGCCGCGTCCGGGTCGACGCGAACGGAGCGCAGCCCGGTCAGATCGAGCGCCAGAGCGCCGTCACGCAGCGCCCGGCCGGCCCAGTCGTGCCCTCCAGAGCGGACCGAGAGGGGCAGGTGGCACCGGGTGGCGATGCGGACTGCCTCGGCCACCTCGTCGGAGTCCTGGCACTCGGCGACCAGCGCGGGCGTGCACGCCACCGCGCCGTTCCAGAGCCGGGTGGTGGCGGCGTAACCGGGATCGCCCGGCTCGTGCAGCCGGTCGCCGAGCAGGGCACGCAGTCGGGCGGCGGCCGACGCGACATCGGGGGTGGCGGCGGAGATCATGGCGACTCCTCGACCGGGGCCGACCCACGACACCGGGTACGCCCCGGCGGCGGCCCGCGCAGGGCGCGACCGTAGCACCGGCAGGCGGGCGAGCGCCGTCATCATCACGACAGCCACCGATGGGCTGGCGGCTCAGCTGCCCGCCTTGACCAGCGGGAACTCCAGGGAACCGGCCGGGCAGAGGAAGGTCAGCACCTCCACCCGGTAGAGCCCGGCCTGCACCGCCGGGTCAGCCTCCAGCACGCTGCGGACATCGTCGACGCTGCCGGTACGGGCCAGCCCGAAGCCGATCGGCGGGTCCGGCTCGCGCGCCGGCCCGTCCACTGAGCCGGCGACCAGGACGATGCCGCGTCGCTGCAACGCCTGCATGTGTTCGGCGTGCTCGGCCTGCAACCGTTGCACGGTCTCCGCGGGCAGGGCCCGCCCGGCCGCGCCGGGATAGATCACGATGCACTCGTACGTGTCGAGCGCGAAGTTGACCTGCGGCACTCCCATGGGTGCTCCCTCCGCCGTCGCGCCGGAACGCACCGGCTCCGGCCAGCGTCGCACGGACACCCCGGTCGTACCGGGCGCTTCCCGGCAACTCGGCTCGGCGCGCTGCCGGCGTGTCCGCGCCCACACTCGGCCGACCGGCGGCATGGCGGCGGGGTTCCGGGGGATGATCCTTCGGTGGTGGGTGGGCTCTTCACGCCCGCGCTGTCCACGCCCTCCACGACGAGACGATTGGGGATCGGGCAATGGCAACAAATATCAGTGAGCAGCCCGCGAAGGCGTCCGGCACGTACCGGATCGGTGGCGATGTCACAGTCAACCGGCTCGGCTACGGGGCCATGCAGATCACCGGCCCGGGTGTCTGGGGTGACCCGAAGGACCCGGCCGAGGCGGTTCGCGTGCTGCGCCGTGCGGTCGAGCTGGGCGTGACGTTCATCGACACCGCCGACTCGTACGGGCCGTTCGTCTCGGAATTGCTGATCCGGGAGGCGCTGCACCCGTACGCCGATGACCTGGTGATCGCGACCAAGGCCGGATTGAGCCGCTCCGGCCCCGGCGACTGGCGTGCGCTGGGCCGCCCGGAGTACCTGCGCCAGCAGTGCGAGCTGAGCCTGCGCCACCTCGGCCTGGACAGCATCCCGCTGTACCAGCTGCACCGGATCGACCCGAAGGTGCCGCTCGCCGATCAGCTCGGTGAGCTGGCCCTGCTGCGGGAGGAAGGCAAGATCCAGCACATCGGGCTGTCCGAGGTGAGCGTCGCGCAGATCGAGGAGTCCCGGGCGATCACCACGATCGCGTCGGTGCAGAACCTGTACAACCTCGCCAACCGCAGCGCCGAGGACGTGCTGGAGTACTGCGAGCGCAACGACCTCGCGTTCATCCCGTGGTACCCGATTGCGACAGGTGAGCTGGCCCGCCCGGGCGGCCCGCTGGACGCCATCTCCACCGCGCACGGCGCGTCCCCCGCGCAGCTCGCGTTGGCCTGGCTGCTGCGCCGCTCGCCGGTGATGCTGCCGATCCCCGGCACGTCCTCGGTGGCGCACCTGGAGGAGAACGTGGGCGCGGCCGACGTGCGGCTCACCGACGACGAGTTCGAGGCGCTCGCCAAGGCGAGCTGACCCACCGCGCCGGACGCCGTCGGCTCAGCCGGCGGCGTCCGGAGCCGGGCTCCCGGGCGCCGTCGGGTCAGTCGACGGCGCCCGGACCGGGCTCTCGGGCGGCGCGTAGCGCCTCGGTCGCCTGGGCCAGCAGGCGAGCGGAGTCGGTCCGTCCGCTCACCTGCAACTCCACTTCGGTGTCCCCGGTCTGGATCCGGATGCTGGCCTCGGTGCGCTGCTGGTCGACCCAGGACTGCAACAGGTTGAACAGCCCCGGAAGCAGCCCCTGGGCCAGCACCGCGATGATCACCGCGTCGCTGAAACCCGGCCGACCACCGCCGCCGCCGGCCGGGCGGACTCCCGGCCGGTACTCGGGGCGGCGGTGGATCCAGGTCAGCAGGTCGACCGACGGAGGCTGCCGCTGCCGGGGGTTGATGGTCAGCCGGACGGGCAGCCGGGCTGCGGTGTCGCTGTCGGTCACGGTCTGTCTCCCGGTCAGTCGGCGGCGGGTCGGAAGGTCACGTTGTCCCCGTCGGCGGTGGCGACGCCCGCGACGGTGAACGCATTGTCGTCCTTGAACGGTGAGCTGCCGCCGAAGTAGGTGGTCGTGCCACTGGCCTCCACCCTGCCCTGCGTCTCGGTTGGGGTGGAAACCTGGGCGCTGGCCGGGCCGGTGAGTTCGACGGCGAGCTTCGGGTATTCGAGGATCTTCCAGGTGATCTTCTGGATGGAGCCGCCGTAGTAGCGGAACGGGCAGCCCGGCGGGGCGGCGACGGTCTGCTTGGCGCACTCGTCCAACCAGGCGCGTACCCGGGCCTCGACGGCCTCGATCGCCGCCGGCTTGAGCACCGGCGCCAGTTGCAGGACGGCTGCGGTCTCCCCCGGGCCCACCAGTACGGTCGCGCTCGGCGTCTCGCTGAGCGCGCTGGACGGGCCGGTCGCGCTGTAACCGCCGGGTAGCAGCACCACTGGCGGGCCTTCGGTGGCGACCGGCAGCTCCACCCCGTTGAGCCGTACTCCGGGGTCGGCGATCGCGGCGTTGAGCTGGGTCGGCGCGCCGCTCAACCGCCAGCCGTGGAACAGCCCGGCGGTGGTCTCGTCCTCGCGGCGCAGGGTGAGGGTGGTGGTCTCCCGCGCGTCACCCAGCCGGTACGCCACAGTGGCGGTGGCGCTGTCGCCGTCGCGCTCCAATGAGCTGATCTTGACGTCGGTCGGTGGTTGGTAGCCCTTGCCGCGCAGCAGTTGCGCGAGCAGCTTGGTGTCGGCGCCGCTGCCCTGGTCGGTCAGGTAACCGAGCGCGGCGTCGCTGTCCCGGTCGGCGAGCGCGGCGAAGTAGCCGTCGATCGCCGCCTGGGGGCGGAAGAACGCCCACTGCACCACGCCGAGCCCGCTGGTGCCGAGGCAAGCGACCAGTGTGAGGGCGCCGACCAGCAGCCAGGTGCGGCGGGTGCCGACCGGGCCGGCGGGGTTGAACAGCCCATCGGCGGTGACGGGCTGGGCCGCCCCGGCGGGCGCACCGGCCAGCGACGCCCGCTCCAACGCGTCGAGCCGCAGCTCGTGCGGCGGGTGGGTGGCGCAGACCGCCTCGTCCCAGCCGCTGCGGCCGGTCTCGAAGGACAGCCGCCGTTCCAGGATGCGCCGCAGACCGTCGACGTGCCCGGTGAGCACAGCGCCGAGGTCGGCCCGGTACTCGGCGGCCCGCACGTCACGGGCGTGCAGTGGCAGCACCACGTACCGCATGGTGAGCAGCACCGGCCAGAAGAACACGAAGACCACGAAGTTGGTGCCCGGGTGCGGGAACGTCCGCATCAGCCAGGTCGGCAGGGCGTGCGCGAGGGTCAGCGGCAGGCCGACACCGCGGACGAAGGCGCTGGTGATCTCGTCCCCGGTGCGCCAGTGCACCAGCTCGTGGCTGAGCAGCGCGGCCACCTCGTCGTCCGGTTCGGTCAGCACGGCGGTGGTGACCACCACGTGTCGGGCGTACGTGCGGGCGTTGCTCAGGACCGGGTCGTCCTCCATGAGCAGCCGGGGCACGCTGGGCAGGCCGAGCCGTCGGGCGCAGTCATCGAGGATGGGGCGCAGCCGCGCGTCCTCGCGGCGGCTGGGCTGGCGGGCGCCCGAGACGACCAGCAGGCGGGGTTCGAGCAGCACCCGGTAGAGCGTGTAGAGGACGCCTATCAGCGCCGCCGCGACGACCGTGCCGATCAGGCCGGTGAGCAGCGCGAAGGGCTCGTCGGCGACGCCCAGCCAGGGCAGCGCCAGCACGACGAGGAAGCCGACCAGGAAGCCGATCGCGAAGCCGGCCACGCCGCCGAGCACTCCGCCGGAACGGGTCAGGAACGCCTCGATCAGCGAGCCGATCAGCGGGGCGTCGCGCAGCACCTGGGGCACCTGGTCGTTGGCGCCGGCCCCGATGGCGAAGAGCCCGGCGACGCCGAACGCGAGACCGCCCCAGAACGCGACGAGCAGCGCGATCGGCAGGTAGAACCAGGTGGCGAGGAACGCGCCGAGCACGCCGCGCCAGTCCCGCAGGATTCCGGCCCGCAGCCAGACCAGCGCGCTGGGGTAGCCCGGTGGGCGGTCGGCGAACCCGCCGGTGGGCGGCGGGGTGTGGGCCGACGGCGGTTGGGCGGCCCGGACGTCGAGCTGCGGCACGGTCGGCGGGGTGTTCTCCGGCGGCACGGTGGGCGGCTCGGTCATGAGCGCTGCTCCCTCTCGGAGGATGGTGTCCACTGTCGGGAATGGACAGCCGGAGCAGGCTATCGAGGACCTCTGATGCCTGAAACCCCCTTTCCCACGAACGTCGCGCACCCGACACTCACCGTCGCGGATCCGGTGCGGCCGTCCCCTCCGGGACCACCGCACCGGACCGGATCAGAGCGCGAGGCAGTTGGGTCGCACCGGGCCCTCGACCAGGGCGCCGCGCACGATGGTGTACGCCGTGCCGTCGAGCACCAGACCGAGGTGCCCCACCACCCGCAGCGGGCAGTACGCCTGGATCAGCACGTTCGTCGCACCGTCGTTGACGGCGGCGTTCCCGGTCGGCCGGACCAACTCGTCCTGCACGGTGCGGATGGTGGTGTAGCGCACCGCGCCCGGGGTGTCGTCGCCGGCGTTGAGGTCGGCGAGGAACGCCGAGCCGATGCTCATCTGTTGGCAGGCCACCACGCCGGCGCAGCTACCCAGACCCAGGAACGCCACGATGTTGGCGACGTACGTGCCGTACTGCGGTGTGCCCAGGCTGACGTAGCGACCGACGGTGGCGGTGCCGCCGAGCCGCTTGAGGTAGTACCGGCTGACCAGGCCGCCTTCGGAGTGGGCGACGACGTCCACGCTCGCCGCGCCGGTGCTGGCGCGGACCTGGTTGACGTAGCTGGCGAACGCGCGGGCCGAGGTGGGGATGTCACCGAGGCCCAGCCCGGGCAGCTGGTAGATGAAGGTGCGGTAGCCGTCGGCGCGCAGGCGGGCGGCGATCGGCTCGTACGCGACGGCGACGCCGCTGAGCCCGCCGACCACGATGACGGGGTTGGCCGCCGCGGCGGCGAAGGGTGTCGTGGGAGCGGCGGTGGCCGGGGCCGGCTCGGCGGGGGCGGCGGTCGCCGTGGCGGTGGACGCGAGCAGCGCGGCGGTGGCGAGGGCCAGGACGAGGGCGGTCTTTCGGAGCAGCATCGCTGCACCTCCGGGGGGAGGCGCCCGGCGAACCGGGCAGGTGGGTGGGGGTGTCCGGTCGACCGTGTGACGATCATCCCCGCAACAATTCAGAAACGTCAATGACTTGTTACGCGCCGGTAACCCGTTGTTCCGACGGAGGCGTAAACGGTCATACCGTCACGCTCCATATCGGACACCGACCCTGCCTGGCATGCTGTGGCCGTGGCTGTCGACGAACCCACCGAGCGCGAGCTGCGGGTGATGCCGTGGTGGCTGGTCCTCGTCGGCCTGCTGGTCGCCATCGCCCTGGGCTGGCTGGTGCTGGACCTGCTGCTCACCGAGGCCGACCGGGCCAGCCAACCGGACACCCGCGCCACGCTGCGCATCGACGCGATCCGCACCGGCCTGACCGTCGTCGCGGGCACCGGCGGAGGGCTCGCGCTGCTGCTCGCCGCCCGCCGCCAGTGGATCGCCGAACGGGCGCAACGGCACCAGGAGAACGTCGCCGCACGGGACCAGGTGCACCGGGACCGGGTGCAGGCGCACGCCGAGGCGGTGGCCGAGGCCGCGCAGCGCCACCAGGACCGGCAGTCCGGGGCCGCCGAGCACGACGCGGCGGAGCGTCGACTGACCGAGCTCTACACCCGGGCGGTCGAGCTGCTCGGCAACGACAGCGCGGCGGTGCGCCTCGGCGGCCTGCACGCGCTGGAGCGCCTCGGTCAGGACAACCCGGGGCAGCGCCCGACGATCGCGGCGGTGCTCTGCGCGTACCTGCGGATGCCGGCGCCCGACGGCGAGCCGCGCGAGACGGAGGTCCGGCGCAGCGCGCAGCGCGTGCTCACCCGGCACCTGCGCGCGGACGACGCTGCGCACTGGCCGGAGCTGAGGCTCGACCTGGCCGGCGCCACGCTTGTCGACTTCGACGCCGCCGGCTGCACGCTCGTCGACGCGAACTTCACCGAGGCGGTGTTCACCGGCACGACCACCTTCGCGGGCGCGACGGCGCGAGGGCGGCTCCTGCTCGACGCGGCGACCTTCGGCGACGTGGTCTTCGAAGGGCTCGCGGCCGACGGCGAGGTCATCCTCGACGACGTTCGCGTCGGCGGTGGGGCCAGCTTCGATGGTGCCGCCCTTCCCGGCGGCCTGGCCTGCCGGCGAGCCAGCTTCGCCGGCCCGACCTCGTTTCGCCGGGTGACCTTCGGTCAGCCGACCAGCTTCGACGCCACCCGCTTCGAGGACGCCGCCACGTTCCGGGAGGCCGTCTTCGACGGCGCCCTGTCGATGGAGCACACCGAGTTCGGCAGGTCGGCCAACTTCCACTCGGTCCGTTTCACGAACATGGCGCTGTTCCGCTGGACGGTGTTCGGCGCGGAGGCGTTGTTCGACCGGGCCCGCTTTCTCGACGCCGCGAACTTCGGCCGGGCCCGGTTCCACAGCATGGCCAGCTTCCGCGACACACAGTTCAGCCGGCCGCCGCAGGTCGAGCAGGCCCGGGCGGTGGCCGATCCCGGCCACCGCTGGCCGGCGGGCACGACCGTGGATCGCCTCGACGACGAGTGGCTGCTGCTGGTCGACGGCTGACCGGCCGGGACGGTCGTCGGCGTGGCGCGGCCGGCTGGGCCGTCAGCGCGGCGTGGCTGGCGGGCGCAGGCCGTCCAGGGCCACGCCGAGCACCCGGTCACGCTGCTCGGGTGACGGGAACTGGGCCATGGTGAGGCCACTGATCAGCCGCACCACGTCGTCGAAGCCGATGTCGTCACGGACCACACCGGCGGCCTGTGCGCGACGCATCAGCGGCTCACCGGCGGAGAAGATCTCCGCCCGGCAGCTGGTGAAGATCTCGGAGTCGTGCAGCAGCTGCTCGGCGAGCGCCCGCTTGGTGGCGACGTACGCGACGAAGCGGTGCAGCCAGGCGACGAGCGCGTCCCAGGGCGGCAGCTCGGCGAGGCCCTCGGCGGTGTGGCACAGCGCCCGGACCTCCTCGACGTAGACGGCCTCGAACAGGTGCTGGCGGGTCGGGAAGTTGCGATAGAGCGTGCCGATGCCCACGCCGGCCCGACGGGCCACGTCCTCCAGGGAGGCGGCGGCGCCGTTCTCGGCGAACGCCTCGCGTGCCGCCGCGATCAGGGCGTCGTAGTTACGCCGCGCGTCGGCCCGCTTGGGCCGCTGGGCGAAGACCTCGGGCGCCTGCCCCGCGCTGGTCATGACGTGCGTCACCTCACCCTGGTTGCATCCGGAGGCAACCCTCCGCTAGCTTAGTGGAGGCACCCCTCCGGAATCCCGGAGGCCTGCCTCCGGTTACTGTACCTCGGGACCCGCCCGATCGCCGCCTGGCCACCCCGATCGCCCGGACCCCGACAGACCACCCCGTCCCGGACGACGGGCGACAAAGCCTTCATTCCCGTACGTAATCAGGGAGTTTTCTCTCGTGGCAGTGACTTCCCGACGCAGCTCGCGTCGGCTCACCTTCACCGTGCTCGCGGCCGGCGCCGGGTTCTTCGCGATGCTCCAGTCGCTGATCACCCCGGTGCTGCCGACCATCCAGCAGGACCTGCACACCTCCCAGAACACCGTGACCTGGGTCCTGACCGCCTACCTGCTCAGCGCGTCGATCTTCACGCCGATCCTCGGACGCGTCGGCGACATGGTCGGCAAGGAGCGGATGCTCGTCGTCTCGCTCGCCGCACTGGCCCTCGGCTGCCTGCTCGCCGCCATCGCGCCGAACATCGGCATCCTCATCCTCGCCCGGGTCGTGCAGGGCATCGGCGGAGCGGTCTTCCCCCTCTCGTTCGGCATCATCCGCGACGAGTTCCCGGCCGCGCGGGTCTCCAGCGCGGTGGCTGCCATCTCGGCGATCGTCGCCGTCGGCGGTGGCCTGGGCATCGTGCTGGCCGGCCCGATCGTCAGCACGCTGGACTACCGCTGGCTGTTCTGGATCCCGATGGTCGTGGTCGGGCTGACCGCCGTGGCCGCGCACCTGTTCGTGCCCGAGTCGCCGGTCCGTACCCCCGGTCGCATCGACTGGCGCGCCACAGTGCTGCTCTCCGGCTGGCTGGTCGCGCTGCTGCTGCCGATCAGCCAGGGCGCCACCTGGGGCTGGACCTCCACCCGGGTGCTCGGCCTGCTGGCGCTCGCCGTGGTGCTGCTGGCCGGCTGGCTGGTCGCCGAGGTGCGCTCGAGCAACCCGCTTATCGACATGCGGATGATGCGCCTACCCGGCGTCTGGACCACCAACCTGGTCGCCCTGCTCTACGGCGCGTCGATGTTCTCCGTGTACGCGTTCCTTCCCCAGTTCGTGCAGACCCCGACCATCGCCGGCTACGGCTTCGGCGCCAGCATCAGCCAGGCCGGTCTGCTCATGCTGCCGATGCTCGTCGCGATGTTCGTCGCCGGCCTCATCGCCGGGCGACTCCAGGCCGTCTTCAGCGCCAAGGCGCAGCTCGCCACCGGTGCCGCGTTCAACGTGGCCGCGTCCGCGATGCTCGCCACCGCGCACGACACCCGCTGGGAGGTCGCCATCGCCGGTGGCCTGGTCGGCCTCGGCATCGGCCTGGCCTTCGCGTCGATGGCCAACCTGATCGTCGCCAGCGTGCCCGCCAGCCAGACCGGCGTCGCGACCGGCATGAACGCCAACATCCGCACCATCGGCGGCGCGATCGGCGCGGCCGTGGTCAGTGGCGTGATCACCGCGCACCCGCAGGCCAACGGTCTGCCCCGGGAGGCCGGCTTCACGATGGGGTTTCTCGTCCTCACGGCGATCGCCCTTGCCGCCGCGCTCGCGGCCCTCGCCGTCCCGTCCGCCCGGCGGGCGTCGGCCGGTCGCCGGCCGTCCGCCGCAACGATCGTCGAGTCGGAGCTAGCGGGCGAGTTCGCCACCATGCCGGCGACCCGCTGAGGGAACGTGTCGCAGCCCGGGCGGTTCGCCGCCCGGGCTGCTGCATGTCCAGGAGTACGCTGGCCGCTCCCCCACCCACCGACAGTCGTCTTTCAGGATGCGCCCATGTCCGAGTTGCTGACCGCCGACCGCATCGAAGAGATCGGCGCCCTGGGTTCCGGTAGCCCGAACCCGGCCGCGTTCGTCGCGGAACTGGTGAACGCCGTCGACGAGGGGCGCGTCGCGGACCCCGACGACACCGGGTACGCCCTGCTGGTCGCCGCGGACATTCTGGAACAGGCCGGTGACCTGGCCGACGCGCTCGCCCTGGCCACCCGTGCCATCGCCGAGCAGCCGGACGACAACGCGTACGCCCGAGCGGTGCGCGGCGGTCTACTGCTGCGCCTCGACCGCTCGGACGAGGGCATGGCCGAGCTGACCGCCCTGCGTCCCCTGTTGGAGACCGATCCCGCGGCCACGTACCTGATCGACGAGCTGGCCGAGGCCGACCACGCCGACACGGCGCTGGAATGGCTCACCGGGGCACTGGACGCCATCCTGGAACGGACCCGCACCCAGCAGCACGAATCCGAGGACGCCCAGGACGAGGCCGCGGCCATGATCTACGGCCTGGCCCAGCGGCGGCACGACCTGCGCGAAGAGCAGGGCCTACCCCACGACGAGTACGACAACCTCGCCGATCGGCTGCGCGCCGCGAGCACCCACGCGCTCGACGCCCTCGACGACGGCCCGGCGACACTGCTGTTCTGGCCGCAGGCGGAGTTCACCGCACTGCTGCTGCGCTGGCCCGCTCTGGTCGACAGCTACCCGGCCACCTGGGACGAGCACCGCGCCCAGATCGAACGCGCCCTCGTCGACGCCTCCGGCATGGGCGGCGCCGACCTGGGCGTGGTCGTCGGCACGGTCGCGGACCTGGCGGCCTTCGCCGAACGCACCGACAGCGACCCCACCAGCGAGGAAACCCTCGACGAGTACGCCGACAGCCTCGACGAGTCGGGCGTGACAGCCTGGCCGCCCGGCCGCAACGACACCTGCTGGTGCGGGTCCGGCGCCAAGTACAAGAAGTGCTGCCTGCCGCGCTCGCGCAGCTGATTGTTCCGGGCGCTCCGACCCCGACGTACGGTCGATGCGTCCGGTCGACTCGACGATGAAGGCGATGGCGTGACCACACACGAGCACAACGAGACGGTCGAGGACAGCCCGGTCGGCTGGGTCGCCAGCCACATCCGGCGCTACGTGCGGACCGACGGCGCGGACGGGGGCACCTTCCACGGCGTACCCTCGCTGCTGCTCACCACCCGCGGACGCCGATCGGGCACGCTGCGCCGCACGGCCCTGATGTACGGGCGCGACGGCGACAACTATCTGCTGGTGGCGTCCAACGGCGGCGCGGCCAAACACCCCGCCTGGTACCTGAACCTCAGCGCGGACCCTGCGGTGGAGATCCAGGTCGGCGCGGAGCGGATCACGGGTCGGGCCCGGACCGCGACCGGCGAGGAGCGCGTCCGGCTGTGGCCGGTGATGACGAAGGTCTTCCCGACGTACGCCCGCTACGCGAAGGAGACCGACCGCGAGATCCCGGTCGTCGTCATCGAGCGCGAACCCTCCATCGATTGACACCTCCCACTGCCAGGAAGGATCGGGTGACCCTAGGTCTGCACCCACTCCGGCACGGCACAGCAGTTCGCGTCGATCTCGCGACACCAACGCTCACACGCGCTGATCGGTGGCCGGCGCGGTCCTCGGACGTTCAGCGGGTGACGGTGGCCCGACGAACTTCTGGACCGCCGGAGAGAAATAGAAGGCCCTGACCCGCAGAAGTGATTCGACGTCACTGTCAAGATCTGGCACTGCGGCGCTACCGGCGAAAGCGACGGTGCCGCCTCTCTCGACGGAGCGCTCGGACTTGAAACGCAGCCCAGCAGCGGTCCAGCACGCCTCGATGGCCGCCTCGGCGGCCTCTCCGGTAAGCCCCATCTGCCTGGCAAGATCTTGTGCGGCGGAAATTGTTGACTCATCGACATAGGTGGCCAACTCGGATTGCGCGTCCCGGATCTCGATGACCCGTCGGTAGAGACGTAGTCGTACCTGTAGGACGTTGGCAACGTCGGCCATTCGGCTTGGCGGTGCGCTCAGGACCACGTCAGGCACGGAAAGTTGCAATGTATGCCACAACCGGTAGAGGCGGTGCAGCCGCGCGGTGTCGCGGATATATCGCCGCGTCGGCCTGCTGACCGGCACCGCCGCGCCGATCGCAAGCAGTGTCAACCCGACGCCGAAGAGCGACTTGGAGAAAAGTACGTAGCCCGGCCCCTCCAGAAGCTCGATGTGCGCCGCGTGGCTAAGAATGAAGACGATTCGATTGAGAATGTAGGCCAACAGGACTGAACCGCCCACGGCGGTCACCACGATGCTCCAGTTGCCCCTGCTGCCGAAACGCCTCAACGCGAGCTTCCAGATCGTCAGCAGCGCCCGCGCGACAGCGACCACGATTGCGGACTGGTAAAGCAGTCCGTACCAGACGGTGTAAGGCGATTCGGCGGACTCGGTGACGAAGTCGTCACCGCCGGGATGATGCGGGGCTGCCGCGAATAGGAAACACATGCCAATCGCCGCACCGCCGGGCAGCAGGAGGTTGGTCTTTAACCGGTAACCCTTCCCCGGCGCGGTGGTAGCAATGGCGGACGCGAGGCCCGAGGCGAGGTATGCCACGATCAGACCTGCGACGTTCTTCACCAAGACACTCAGGTCCACGAGACCGGTCGCTGTATCGACGGCTCGGCTGATCACTGCCAGATTGAGGGTGGCCGCGACGGCAAGTCCAGCCTGCAGCAGGAAGGCCCAGCTGTCCCGCGAAGATTGCCTGCTACGGCCCACCTGGACGGCGAGCACCAACCAGAGTGCGCCGACGGCAACGATTTCGATCAGGTCACCAGTGGACATCGCGGGACGCCTGGCTATTGAACTCTTCGAGAATGTTGGCGGGCTGAAGGCCGATTTCCGGTGACTGCATACGCTGCGCGAGCAGCGTCGCGATCACCTCCGCTTCCTGCTCGGCCACCAGGGAGTAGGTCGACCTCGTCAGCACGGAACGGACCATCTCCACATCGAGATCGGGCATGATGGCGGCAAGTGCATCCGTGTCCGCGTTGCAATGACGACAGAGCATGTGCCCGATCTCGTGAAGAATGATGTGCTGCTGATGCAGTGGCCGGGTGTCCCCGTTGTAGAAGATGTGATCTGCCGCCTGGGTTTCGATCCACATTCCCCCAGGAGCCCCCTGAGTGCCCGCCATGGCGAGTGGGTGCAAGTGCAGCGGACGTTGCCTGGCCGCGGAGATGTGCGCACAGAGGGCTGACATCGTGATGAGCCGGGGAAGAGACAGCTCCTCGAGGACGCGCGCGGCCATCCGCTCAAGCCGACGCAGTCGCATGTCAGGCTCCTCAGGTCATTGCATGTCGTCAGGTGTTGGGGCGGCCGGCTGACGAGACGGGTCATCCTCGGACTCGGTGAGCCGGTCGATCCGGCGGGCATGTTCGATCATGCCGTTGATGGCTTCGAGACTCGGGGCAGAGAGGCCAGCAACGCGCATAGCCACATGACGCACCGACTTGTCGCTGAGCGCCGCGAGTAGCTCGAGCTGCTCGTCGATCTGACGGGCGGCCTCATTGTCCAGAAAGTAAACCGGGGAGACACCAAAAAAACGAGCTAGAGCTTCAATGTGTCGAATGGTGGGGTTGTCACGGTGCCCCTTACGGAGCTGCCAGACGTAGGTATGCGAAATCATGACACCAGTGGCACGTATCCTCGTCGCGACTTCCTCATAGGAGTACTCACGACCGCCTGGGCGGACCGTCTTGAATAACCGGTCCAACTTATCAGCTATGGTCGGTCCGCGGTTGCCCACTGATCGTCACCTCCCTCGTACCAGGCAGGTGTCGGGGCCTACGTCCTTGGCGCGGCGTCGCTGCTCAAGCCAAGCTCCATGAGCGACGAGACGCCCCCACGCCTCGCCCGACTGGTCTGCCGCCTCGTCCGACGCTTGCCGGAAGCACCCACCGCATGCTCAGCCAGCGGTCGCAACATGCTACTCCAGACGACAACCATGATCATCGCTGGCGGCTACTCATTGGCGGCTCGATCCCGAAGCCGACGCCGGACTGATCACTGCCAAAGTCGAACGCTGGGATCACAACCGACGGCGAGGGCCGGATCCACAGGGATCCGGCCCTCGCGTTGTCAGGGGCTGGTTTGTGCTGTTTCCGTTCTTCGGGATTGCTCAGAACAGCCGGTCGTACATTGTCCAGTTGACGCCGATGTGCACGCCGGTCGTGAACGGCGCACCACCAGGGTTGCTGTCCATGTTGTTCGGGAAGTGCCACAGGGTGCCGTCCGGCTTCGTCGCCACCAGGTCCGCGTGACCATCACCGCTCACATCAGCAGCCACCACCCGGTCAAAGTCCGTCCAACCCCTCCCGATCTGCGAGCCCGTCGTGAACGGCAGGCCACCGCGGTTGCTGTCCATGTTGTTCGCGTAGTACCACAGGGTGCCGTCCGGCTTCGTCGCCACCAGATCCGCGTGACCATCACCGCTCACGTCAGCAGCCACCACCCGGTCGAACGCAGCCCAACCCGTCCCGATCTGCCAACCGTCGATGTACGGCCGTCCACCGGCGTTGCTGTCCATATTGTTCGGGTAGTACCACAACGTGCCGTCCGGCTTCGTCGCCACCAGATCCGCGTGACCATCACCGCTCACGTCAGCAGCCACCACCCGGTCGAACGCAGCCCAACCCGTCCCGATCTGCGAGCCCGTCGTGAACGGCGCACCACCAGGGTTGCTGTCCATGTTGTTCGGGAAGTGCCACAGGGTGCCGTCCGGCTTCGTCGCCACCAGATCCGCATGACCATCACCGCTCACATCAGCAGCCACCACCCGATCGAAGTCCGTCCAACCCCTCCCGATCTGCGACCCAGTCGTGAACGGCGCACCACCAGGGTTGCTGTCCATGTTGTTCGCGTAGTACCACAACGAGCCGTCCGGCTTCGTCGCCACCAGATCCGCATGACCATCACCGCTGATGTCCGATACGTGCTCGCGTGGCGGCTCGACGACTCCGCCGCCAGATCCGGCGATCGGAGAGGTGAAACCGACGACCTCTCCGTTACGGAGTGATGAGGTGCGGTCGCGTCGATGCGTCGCGTCGCTGGTGTTGCCCTCGATCGTTGTCAGCTTGCCGCCCGAATAGGATTCCACGATGCCGACGTGGTCGATGTCCTCGTAGACCTTCGGATTGAATGGCGGGTTCCAGTCGAACACGACGGCGTCACCGGGCTGCGGAGTGTAGCCACTGTTTGCGGCGTGCCACGTGCCCCGACTCAACCCGTACCGCCAGAACGAGTACGCCCAGGGACTGAGACCCTTGAGGTCGGTAACGCCGCCGACCTTCCAGACGTACCGCGCGAAGTCAGCGCACCAGGCGTTCTTGCGAAAGCCAGCACGCCCACATTCGTTGTAGCCGGAAACCCAGTAGCCGCTGTAGAAGTTGCAACCGCTCCCCATCGGGATTTCCACGTTGCGACTGCTGTTGGCGAGCTCAGATCGGGCAACCGAAACAATCGAGTCGCGCGAGGGAGCCGCGTGCGCGGCCGATGTTGCCACGACCGGAGAGAGCGCGGTAACGCCGAATGTTACGGCTACCAGCCAAATCCGTCGGGATTTATTGGCGAAAAACATAGTGACCTTCCGTCTTTTGGGCGCAATGATCCAGCACCCGTTCATTTGTCATGTGGTCGCGAAGTGTCTCGGGAGGTAAAGAGACGAACGGCTAGGCGATGCGGCCGTAGATCTGCCAGCCAGTCCCAACCTGCTTACCGTTAATGAAGGGCGCTCCGCCCGCGTTGCTGTCCATGTTGTTCGGGTAGTACCACAGCGAGCCGTCCGGCTTCGTCGCCACCAGATCAGCATGACCGTCACCACTGACGTCGGCCGCAACCATCCGATCGAAGCCCTGCCAGCCGGCCCCAATCTGTCGTCCGTCGATGAACGGGCGTCCACCGGCGTTGCTGTCCATATTGTTCGGGTAGTACCACAACGTGCCGTCCGGCTTCGTCGCCACCAGATCCGCGTGACCATCACCGCTCACGTCAGCAGCCACCACCCGGTCGAACGCAGCCCAACCCGTCCCGATCTGCGAGCCCGTCGTGAACGGCGCACCACCAGGGTTGCTGTCCATGTTGTTCGGGAAGTGCCACAGGGTGCCGTCCGGCTTCGTCGCCACCAGATCCGCATGACCATCACCGCTCACATCAGCGGCCACCACCCGGTCAAAGTCCGTCCAACCCCTCCCGATCTGCGAGCCCGTCGTGAACGGCGCACCACCAGGGTTGCTGTCCATGTTGTTCGCGTAGTACCACAACGAGCCGTCCGGCTTCGTCGCCACCAGATCCGCATGACCATCACCGCTGATGTCAGCCGAAGCCACCCGGGAGTACGCCTGCCATCCGACGCCGACCTGGCTCCCCAGAACGAAGGGCACGCCGCCGGCATTGCTGTCCATGTTGTTCGGGTAGTACCACAGCGAGCCATCCGGCTTCGTCGCCACCAGGTCCGCGTGTCCGTCGCCGCTGACATCGCCCACGCTGCCGCCGGGCGATCGGGCCTGCTGACTCCACAGCACGCCCGAGATGATGTCCCCGTCCCTGGCCTGTGGCTGATAGGCGTAGGGCGTAGCCGAGACCTGCACCTCCTGACAGATCTCGCCGATCGGGTCGGTCATCCAGGTGCCGGGGCGGACCCTGAGCATCTTGTCGAGGAAACTGTTCGTCGCGTGCACCGGGTTCATGATCTGATCGACGGTCCCCCATCCGGTTGAGGGCCGCTGTTGATAGAGACCGATGCTGTCGCGATCGCCGTATGTGAGATTGCGAATGTCGCTCTCCACGATTGTCGTGGTGATGGCGATCGTCGCGGCACGCCGGGCCATGCCCCGGTCCTTGACTCTGGCGACTATGACACGAGCGCACGACACTTGGTATGCCGTTATCGAGTGGGCCAGCTTACCGGTCAGACGACCGTTCAACGCGGCGGCTATCTGCCCATCCGAGGTGGTCGGTCCCCCCGGATCGCAGGCCGCTGTCCCAGCGGCAGAGGCGGGGTCGGAGACCGCGAGAAAGGCTCCGATCGCGAGTAGCACGGATAACGGCACCGAGACGATTCGATGCAGCGTTAAACTTCTCATAACTGTCCTAAACTCAAACAAAGCTATTGGCGACACGTTCTCCGGAGTGCCCTGATCCATCGCACGCGTCTAACGGATCCGTCCACCCCCGTGCAGACGGTCTTACCGGTTCCCCGATCCGGGCAATAGGCTTGAGGGTTGCGTCAGAACCTCGGGCCCTGCCGCTCTGAAACGCTTCGAAAAACCGGGCTGATGAAAGCTTCAGCGGCATAAGCGGAGGTTTATGACGGACACAATCCTCACTGCGGGGACCCATCTAGTCAACGCCATGTCACATTTGCGACGCCGTCCTCAGAAATTGCCCCCGACCCTGCCGTCGGGACAGTTTTGATCGTCTCTTCGTGCTACTGCGCCCGGCCATAGATGGCGCTACCTGCCGCTACCTTGCATAGCGGACAAGCTGGCTGATTCTGGCTGCAGCCGCTGGCAGTTCCAGCTCCTACCGGGAACGTCGGCGGTCCATCGACCCGTGGCTCCGATGCCTTCGGCGCCTCCGGGCGCGTACGCCCGATCGGCGCGCGATGCCCTGGCGCTGCGCCTCGGCCCCGAGGACGAGGGTCTGGTCGAGCCGACCTCCCTGCGCCAGCGGCTGGAGACCGACGCCGAGCACAGGCCGCGCAGCTCGTTGACGACCCTGATGACCGGCGGTCCGGTCGGACCCGCGACAGACGCATCCAGGGTGGAGCATTGACCGCGACCACGATCTACGCCACGATTCCCTGAACTGAGATTTACGACTGACTGCTATGCGTAAACCGGCTTGCGGCTAGTCGTACGCCAGCGTCTAACGGGGGAGATTGTTGCCGAATGACCACGTCCGCGATGGATGCTGTCAACCCACCCAACTCCGGGCCGAAAGCGTCCTCGCCGGTCAGCCGGCGCCGACTACTCACCGGCGGTTCCGTAGTCGCCGCTTCGCTCCTGGGCCAGGGCGTCGTCGGAAGCTCCGCGCGCGGGGCGGCGGGCACCGGACTCTCGACCGGGAAGATTGACATCACCCCGGCGACAGGCGTCTTTCTGGCCGGTTACGGCGTGGACGCACCGCGCAGGTCGACCGGAACCGCGGCGGCATTGTTCGCCCGGTGCACCATCTGGTGGTACGCGGGGGTGCCGCACGTCATCGTCAGTGCGGACGTCCTAGGCTTCGCACGCGGCATGCACCGATCGATCCGCAGCCAGGTGCTCAACCTTGGCGTGGCGTCGGCAAACTTCGCGCTGACCGCGACCCACACGCACAACGGCCCAGTGCTCAGCGACAAACTGGACCCGTTCATCGCGTACGGGATGAGCGACGCCCAGCAGGCACAGGTGCGCACCTATAGCGATGGGCTGGCTACGCGAATCGTGCAACTTGTCCGCGACACGCTCCGCGATCCGCAGACGCCCTGCACCCTCGACTACCAGACCGTCAGCCAGCACTTCTCGTACAACCGGGAGGGGCTGCCGTACGTGGAGTCGGAGGTGCCCATCCTGACCGCCCGTACGCCCGGCGGCGCGCCCTTGGCCGTGCTGTTCAGCTACGGGTGCCACCCCGTGACGGCCGGGTCTCAGGCCCTGTTCGACCCGGACTACCCCGGGGACGCGGTCTCCCGGGTCGAGGCCGCGACCGGTGCCTTCGCGCAGTTCCTGCTGGGGGCGGCCGGCGACCAAAACCCTTCCGGTGCACGGGGCTGGGCACAGCGAAGCATGCGTGGAGGTGAACTCGCGCAGGCCGTCATGAGCGCAGTCGCCCGGCCTGGCAGTCCGCTCACCGGCCCGACAACCACCCACTACCGCGAGGTGAGCCTGCCGCTGGACGTGACACCGACCGCGGACAATCTTCGGCAGTTGTCTGCGGTCTACGCCGCGCGGATGGCCAACACCGGCCTGCCAGGCTTCTACCGACGGCACGCGCAACAGATGATCTCGCAGGTGGAAGCCGGCACGTTCGCGACGTCGATCCCCCTGCCCGTCCAGTCCTGGACGTTCGCCGGCACCCCAAGTCTGCGGCTGCTGCTGGCCGGCGGCGAGATCGTTTCCGGGTACGCCGTATACCTCCGTACGCGATACGGCACGTCGAGTCGGCTGCTCTTCGCCGGGTACGCGAACGAGGTACCCGCATACCTACCCAGTGATGAACTGCTCCGCAGGCCTTCAACGTATGCCGGCGGCATCGACAGCGACTTTCCGGGCGTCGCCGGTGGCTCGATGACGGTCTACGGCTGGCTCGGGCATTTCAGAGGAAAGCCGACTGCGGGCTCTCCTGACGGGGTGGAACAGATCCTCATCAACGCGCTCGACGCCGCACTGACGGCGGCGTAGCGAGTCTGTCCGTCAGCTGACCGCAGCGAGGTCTCGGTCGCGCCACCTCGTCGTCGTTGTTTGAGGCGCGGTTGGGCGCATCGACCAACGACGGCCGCCGCCGTGACGCGTCTGGTTCAAGATCACTTGATGGCAGACAGCTTGGCGCAACGCCACTACCGACGCTGGCCAAGATCGAGGGACCCCAGACCTGACGACCGGTTTCACCACGGCGGGTGGTTGGTGGGTTGCGCTGCCACCACCCGTGGTCAGTTTCCCAGCGCTCGAACCTTGGCAATCGTCTCCTGCACATGCTGTTTCGCGGGGTCGCCACCCTGAGAGGCCTGCGCGAGCGCCTGACGGTACGAGTCAATCATGCCGATCAGCGGACCGCCGGCCACACCCTCCAGGGCGCCGGCGACGAGTGCCCGTGCCTCGGCGGCGTCCTGTGCTGCCGCTGCGGTCTTGGCCTTCGCCTCGTCCAGCTTCTGCGACGCCGCCGCCAACCTCACGATGATCTGTGCTGCGCTCACGCGCACCTCCCGGTGATCGACCATCGCCTCCACCACCGCACCGGCAGAGACCACATGGGAGCGTACGAGATCCACGCACCCAGCGCGACCGGCCGCGTGCTTCCGCGTCACCTCGTGGGCAGTGGTCGCCCCACACGAGCGGCTCCGACGGAATTTGCCCACTGGGCGCCCGACCAAGTCCGCGTGGCAACCGAGATCTTGGACAGTTTCCGTTAGCTCGTAACGGAAACTGTCCAAGATCTTAAGCGACGCGGGACCGACAGGCGTCGGGGCGGTCGGAGTTTCAGCGCTGACCGGCAGTGAGCGCAACATTGCGCAAAATCAACACGGGATAGCTGAAGTCGGGGTATCCCGCTGGCGCGGATACCCCGACTTCAATGAAACCGAGTGGATCACGCCCCTCGGCGGGCCAGGACAGACGGGCCACGCAGCGCCTTACGGCGACGGCGGGCCGTTCTGCGCCCGGGTGATCAGGTCGTGCAACGGCTTGGTGCCGCTGCCGACCATCACACCCGTCACGACGGCGTCGACCCAGACCGCCACTCCGTTCCAGTCGGCGCCGGCGACCGCGTGCAGCACGTAGAACCCGCCGGCGCTGGACGCCACGGTGGCCAACCCACTGGCGAGGCCCCACGCGACGATGGTGCGGTTCGCCTTCGCCCGCGCGACCTTGGCGGTGGCCACGGCTACCGCCTCGCGATCAGCCTCGGTGGGGCCGTCGACCCGGCTGTTCACGTCGGTCACCGTTCGGGACAACGCGGCCTCGGCGGCGCGTCCCGGCAACCACCGTGAGAATGGTTCCAGGATCCGCTCGACCGCTGCGGCGAAGACCAGCAGGGTGAGGAAGACGCCTGTGGTGTCCTCGGGCTGGATCTTCGCCGCGGAGGCGCCGCTGCGCCAGAGCAGCCAACCGCCGGCCGCGCCGACGGCGATCAGCCCGAAACCCACCACCACCGCGCCCGCGCCGGCCTGCTGCGAAGCGGCGACGACCGACAGCCCCGGCTCCTGTTCGGAGCGAGGTGCCGCCGATCCTACGGCGGCATCGGCGATGCCCGGCGAAGCGGCAAGCCCGTCGCTTGGCGGCATCAGCTCAACCTGGGTGGACGTCTGTCCCTGCAATTCCCTGACCAACCTTTCGACCTGCCGCTCGCGAGATGTCGAGGTGTGATGATCCAGACCCTCGGCAAGCGGATTGCGCACCGGCTGCGCTCGGGGCGCGAGACTACGGCACCCGAGTGGGCACGGTAGACGGCCGGGAGGTGTGACGCTACGAGAACGCGCGGAGCCCAGTGGAGGGACCGGCCGGCAAGCCGCGATGTCGGGCGACGGGGACCACGCCGGAGCGCGAAGCCTCCTAGACTCGGTGGCAGCTGGCTGAGGGAGTGACGTGGCTTGACGGTTCAGAAGACAGACACGACAACGGCCAGTCGTGGTCGTCGGGCTCGCGCCTTTGGGCTGTCCGGCGGTCTCCTCGGGCTTCTCGCCCTCCTGCTCGTCGTCTCCGTCGCGACCGGTGACGGGCAGAGCATCCTCAGCAGCCTCCAGACATCGTCGTCGGCAACAGCCGCGCCCAGTCCGACTCCGGAATCTCGGGCACCGTTCTACCGGGCCTGCATCGCCAAGACCAAGGGCCACGACGCGTTGGTCTTCTTCCAACAGGACATCCCCGAGGGCCGGTGGGGAGAACCGCTGCGGGGCACTGCGTCGACGGCCGGTGAGGCGTACGTGCTGTGGCTCTTCGACGCTCAGTGTGAACCGCACCGGGCGATCGAGGTGCCACCGCGAACCAGTCGCACGTTCAAGGCCCAGCTGGGTCAGGTCTGGTACTACGCCGAGGCCTCAGCGGGGCGGCCCGCCGACGGCTGCGCCTGCCGCGTCTTCAGCCCTTCGAACAGCGGCGCCGAGCAGAGGTTCAGCGACGCCGGCAGCATCACCTACCACCTGGACTAGCCGGGAAGACCGACCGCGAGTCAGTCAGCCGCTCCGCTCAAGGGGATACGTCTGCACCTCGATCGGCACGACGCCACCACAGGCGAATTCCGGCACCCGGGCCGGGACGCCCGGCACGAACACGCTGACGACCGGCTGCGCCGCGAAGCGCAAACCGGACGCCAGGTCAGTCATCAGCGCAGGCCGCGGACCATCAGCAGGTACGCGCAGTAGGCCATCGGCACCACCAGGAAACAGATCAGGAACCCGAGCGGCAGGTACCGCGGCGGGGTACCGGCGACCATTGCCGGCCGCCCCCACCGGCCCAGCACCAGGTAGCCGCCGAAGAACGCCACCGCCGGCAACCCCGCGCAGATCCACGCACCGAGGGTGAACCCGTCGACCAGACCCACCCCGGAGGCGAGCACCAGGATCAGCACGAGCACGCCGGCCGCCGCGCCGCACCCGGCGTAGACGGCGACCGCCCGCGCCAGCGGTGACCACGTCGGCAGCAGCGCTGGCCGCTGGGCCAGCACCTCCGCCTGCTGCCCGTGCCGATCGGCCTCGTCGGCCATCCGCCGGGCCAGCTCCAACTCCACCGCCGGGTCGGCCGACGCCGCGCGCTGCGCGGGCACCCCGCCGCCCGCCGGGCTCACCGCCGTCGGCAGCGCCAGCCGCGCCTCCCCCGCAGGCAGTTGGGGGTACGCCCCGACCCCCGCCCGCCCCGGCGCGCCGGCTGCGCCGGCGGGTTCCCCGTCCCCGGTTCCGGGCACTGTGGGAGCGCCGGCAGCGAAGGGTGGGCCGGCGCTGGGCGCGGTGGGCGCCCCAGCGCCGGACGGCGGGCCGGGCCAGGCGGCGGTCTCACCCGGCGTCCCCGGGCCAGCGGCAGGGGCAGGGGGTGGTTGGTCGACGCCGATGGCTCGGCCGAGCTGGTCGAGGCGCTGGCCCTGGGCGGTCAGCCGCTGCTGGAGGTAGTCGACGGCGGCGTGCAGGTCGCGGCGGCGCGCGGACTCGGCGGCGGCGTGCTGTTCCCCGGCGCGGTGCTGCGCGGAGAGTTGCCGGGCCAGCGCCGCGTACTCCTCGAAGGACACTGTCACCGCTCCCCGTCGGGGTCGTGCCCGTCGCCGACGAACGGGACGATCAGCCGGGTGCGCTGGTCGTGCCGATCGATCAGCAGCGCCCGGTCGGGGCGGGGCGTGTAGGCCAGGTCGTGCGCTCCGAGGTGCATGGCCAGCTCGGCGCCGGGCACGTTGAGCGCGACCAGGCAGGCGACGTCGTCGCGGTTCTGGGTGCCGCCGAGGTCGTCGGCGAGCCGGCGCAGCCCCCGCCACCAGCCGAGCAGGTGCACCCCCTGCCCGGGGCCCTGGCGCAGGACGGTACGCAGGTCGTCCAGGCCGGAGCGGAACGTGCCGGGGTCGGTGGCCCCGAGGACGGACGCGGCGGCGTCCATGCCGAACACCACAAGGTATTCGCGGCCGGTGGGCTCGGCGGCCAGCGCGGCGATCCGGTCGCGCAGCCCTGCCGGGTCGAGGCGCTGCACCGGGTGGCCGTCGGCACGCAGCAGCGTCTCGGTGTCGTCGGCGACCGGGGCGGCGGCGGTGACCAGGCACGCCAGGTGAAAGCGGGCGTCGCCGGGGGTGTGCTGGCGGGCCAGGCTGAGCGTCGCGGCGCGCAGCACGTCCGCGCCGGTCGGTGCGGTGCCCACCACGGCGAGGTGCCGGCCGGGGGTGGTGTCCATCAGGAACAGTGCGGTGGTGCCGTGCACGTCGACGGTTCGGCCGACCAGGGCCATCGGGCGTCGACCACCGGGGCGCAACCCGGCGAACGTGCTGTCGTCCTCGATCCGCGCGGCTTCGTACCCCTTGAAGACCGCTGGGGCCCGCGAGCCCGGCGGGCGAGCCTGCCACAGGTCGTGGCGCAACGCGGCGAGGTCGGCCGCGGCGGCGTGCGCGTCGGGGAAGCGCAGCACGGTGTCGGTGCCGACCGCGCCGGCGGCGGTGTTGACCACGGCGGAGCCGACCGGCAGGGCCGCGGCGGCGTCGTTGAGCTGGTCGAGCACCCCACCGCCGCCGGGCAGCGCCACCCGCAACGCGAACTGCCCGAAGATGGCCTCGGCCCGCCCGTAGAGGGCTTCGATGCCGGTCATGCTCTGACTGGCGAGCACCAGGTGGATGCCGTACGAGCGGCCCTTGCGGGCCAACTCCTCCAGCAGGTCGACCGACTCGCGGGCCAGCGCGTCGTTGCCGGCGAGCAGCACGTGGAACTCGTCGATGACCGTCACGATGCGCGGCAGCGGATTGTCAGGGGGCAGGTCGGCGAGCTTGGTGACGCCGTGCCGCTTGAGTGCGGTGGCCCGGCGTTGCGCCTCCCGGCGCAGCTCGCGCAGCACGGCGAGACCGTACTCGCGGTCGGACTCGATGCCGACCGCGCGGGCGTGCGGGAGCCAGGACGGGTCCCGGCCGGTGGGCACGAACTCGGTGAAGCTCACGCCCTCCTTGAAGTCGAGCAGGTAGAGCTGCAACTCGGCCGGCGGGTAGCGGGCGGCCAACCCGTAGAGGACGTCGAGGAGGAAGACGGTCTTGCCGGCGCCGGTGCGCCCGCCGACCAGCCAGTGCGGGGTGGCATCGTCGAAGGCGAGCGTCAGCGCGGTGCCGAAGGCGCCACCGCCGCCGGCCCGGCCGATCACCGTACGCAGGCCGTTGCCGGCGGACTCGGCCCAGCGCCGTTCGGGCAGCAGGTCGGTGAAGGGCAACGCGTCGGCGCGACGGGTGGTGGTGCCGAGGTGCTCGGCGAGCGCGCGCACCGAGGCCGGCGGCGGGTCGCCGTCGAGCAGGACGGGTGCGGCGAGCCCGCTGCCGTCGGCGCTGAACGGGTTGCCAGGTGGGTCGCCGACGTGCGCGTACCCCTGGTTGAGCCGCACCGCTGTGGTGCCGCCCAGCGGCGGCGCGGTCTCGCCGGGCAGCCGGGACGGATGGCCGGCGAGCAGCACGCACACGGCGGCGGCCGGGCCGGCGTGGGTGAGCGCGGCGAGCCGGGCCAGCTCGCGCGGTGGCGGCGCGGCGGTGGCGACCACCACCAACAGGCGACGGGCGGCGGGCTGACAGTGCTGCGCCGCGCGGGCGTGCTGCTCGGCGGCGTCCAGCAGCGCGGCCACCTCGGCCTCGCCGGTGGCCGGCGGGTCGAGCACCCCGGCGTCGAGCAGTGGTCGCAGCGGGCCGAAGGTGGCGCCGAGCGCGGCGGTGTCGATGCCGGCGACGCGGACCTGACCGGGCGGCGCGGTGGCGACCAGCCGCAGCACCAGCGCCCGCAGCAGCCCGGCGACCTGCGGGGCCCGGGCGTCGGTGTCCAGGGCGAGGTGGTGGCCGCCGCCGAGCGGGACCAGCACCGGAAAGGTGCCCTCCGCTGTGGACGCCTCGCCGATCCGCACCGCCGCCGGCTCGTCGGTCAGCGGCGTGACACCCGGGGCGGGGGTTGCCAGGGCACCGCCGAGACGGGCGAGGCGGGTCACCAGGTCGTCGGCGCCGACCGGCGCGACGGCGGCCGGTGCCGCCCCCAGGACACTGCGGGCAGTGTCCAGATGCGCCCGAGCCGCCCGGTGGGAGCTGACCGCCTGCCCGAACGCCGACGCGAGCCTGCCCACCCTCTGCCCCCAACGCCACGGCCGTCTGGTCCCAGGAACCCTAACGGACACCGGCGGCACCCGGACAGTCCTGCGAGGACGTGTCACGCCGGGCCGGTCAGGCGGGGCCGCACGCCGTCGGGCCGGACGCGTCGGCCGCCCCGCAGCGGAACACCTCCACCGGCGCCCTCGCCACGTCGGGCACCTGCTCGACCCGCATCAGGGCCAGCCGCTTGTCGACCGGCTCACCCGAGTCGGGCGTGAACCGGATCAGCCCGGCCACCCCCGGGTAGCCCTGCCCGGCGTTCTGCCGGAGCACCTCCGCGTGCACGCCCACCGGGTTGACCGAATCCGGCTCCCAGCGTTGCCGGGGGTCGGCGTGGTGCAGCCGGGCGGCGAGGCTCTCCACCGCCCGGACCAGCATCATCGACGCGTCGTAGGCGAGACTGACCCGCTCGCCGACCTGCTCCTCGGAGCCCGGCCGGCAGCGCGGCGGGTCGAGCAGGTCGCCGGCCTGGATCCAGGACAGAAAGCTGGCCCGGGCGTCGTCGCGCCGGTCCTGGGCGGCCCGCAGCACCGCGCAGGTGGCCAGGGACGCCTTGGAGACGTACGTGACGGGCAGGTTGCCGGGCGCGGCGGCGCGCAGCCCCGGGTTGGCCATGTACCGGTTGGCCGAGTCGTCGGCGACGAGGTGCCGGGGCGGGTTGCCGCCGCACTCGCGCAGCGCCCGCAGGAAACCGTCGAACTCCGACCAACGACCGGCGTAGAAGAGCATCCCGGGGTAGCCGCACTCGTCGGTCAGCCGCTGCCCGGTGCGCCACTCGTCGAGGCGGGTGATCCGGGGGCCGAACTGTTGTCGGAGCCCGTCGACGAGGGTGCCCACGTAGAGGTCCTCGGTGAGTGAGCTGCCCTCCAGTGTGGTGTAGAAGACGTGCGCCTCGTTGACCTTCAGCACCTGCCTGGCGTACGCGTCGACCAGTTTCACCTGGTCCTTGTTCGGTGCGGAGATCTGGAGGTAGAGGCGGGAGTTGGCGTCCATCCTGTCGGCGGAGAGGGTGGGTGCCAGCACCGGCAGCCCGACCTGGTTCAGCTCGCGCAGCGCGCGGGCGGTGCTGGTGCGGCTCTCCACCAGCCCGACCACCCCGAGCACCGTGGGGTCGTCCCGGGCCAGCTCGGCCAGCATCGCCACGGCCCGGTCGGCGTAGATCATCTGGCGGCCACCGTTGGCCACCACGATCCGCAGCAGCGCGGCGCCGTCGGCCCCGGCCGACTCCTTCAGCAACGCGTACTGGGCGGTGGCCATCCCTTCGAGCTCCTCGCGCTCGGAGACGTACGACTCCTCGTCCGCGCGGGTCCGATTGCCGGTGAGGGTGCCGAGGTAGACCAGGGTGAGGAAGGGCCGTCGTCGGTCGCTGCGCTGCCAGACCTCCTCGGCGGCGCGGTTCTGCGCGAAGATGCGCTCCTGAACTGTACGCAGCCGGTCCTGGCCGGGGTCGTTGTTGAACACCTGCGCGGCGCTGTCGCTGTAGCCGACACACTCGCCGCTGCCGACCACCTCGACCGAGACCTGGCCGGTGAGCGAGGGGTGACAGCCCGGCCCCCACCGGCTGGCCACCCACAGGCCGAGCACCGCCACCAGCACCAGGCAGAGCGCCGTCGGCAGAAAGCGCCGCGACCACCACGGCGGGTCGGGCGCGGAGAAGGGCCGCAGCCCGCCACGTGACGGTGGGCCGTTGTCGGTCTCGTCGGGACGCAGCGCCACCAGCCAGGTGGCCGGGCGGCGCAGCCGTCGCATCTCCGGCAGCGCCCCGGCCCACTCGTCGTACGCCTCGTCGGCCTCGGTCAACGGATGCGGTTCCGGCAGGTCCGGTGGGGGTTGCCCACCGGACGCGACGATCAGCAGCGGGTCGTTGCGGCCGGTCTCGGTGCGGACGTCGCCGATCAGGCGGACCAGCTCCCCGCCGACGTTGCCGGGGGCGACGTTGTCGATCAGCAGAGCCGGGTACGCGGTGCGCCGCCAGTCCGACGGGCGCCACGGCCGACGCCGGTACGCCTGCCGCAGGTCCTCCAGAAACGCGTGCAGCAGCAGCTTGTTGACCTGGTCGGGTTGCTCCCCGTCGCGCCAGCCCGCGGTGAGGCGCTCGGCGAAGCCGAGGAAGGTGACCGACTGCCGGGGCGCCAGATACTGCTGGCGCATGAACCAGTTGTAGTGCCGCCCGAGCACCGGCACCCGACCGGAGACGGCGGCCCGGAAGACCACCCCCGGCACGGCACGGCGGACCAGCCAGAGCAGCACCTGCGAGACGATGCTGACCGCGTCGCCGCCGGAGGGCAACGCCTCCGGCGTGCGCGGGCCCTTGCGGTCGCGCAGCCGGCGGACCAGGGCGGCGCGGCTGTCGTCGGCGTCGATGCCTAGGTTGAGGCTCTGCTGCATCAGCCAGTCGGCGAGCGGATAGTGCCGGAAGCGCAGTCGGGCGGCGCCGAAGGCCTCCAGGGAGAGTTGCCGGTGCAGCTCGCGCAGCAGCGCCGGCACGTCCCCGGCGCCGGGCGGCGCGTCGGCGTCCAGCACGGCGTGCGGGACCCGCCGCCGGGGGCCCTGGCCGAGGAACCGGCGCAGCGGCACCATCAGATCCGCGGTGTCGGAGCGGACCAGCCACAGCAGCGGCAGCCGGCGGTCACCACGACGGGGTCGCCGCAACAGCCGGGCGAGCAGCGTGAACAACTCCAGCCCGCCGGCCGGCAGCCGTTCCCGACCCGCTGTCGACTGCCTCTGCCCGGTCAACTCCCGCCCGGGAACCTCCGACCGTCGCATGCATCACCTCCGATCCCACTCAGTGTGACGCATCATGTACAGGCGGGCGCCGGCCGGCGGCCGAGCGCCACAGGGGACGCTCGACCTCCGGCCGGTACGGGTACGACGGTGTGGATCCGGTGCTGTGCTCAGGTCAGCCGGTGACGGCGTTCAGCGCCGGCAGGTATCCGTAGCGGTAGCCGTCGGCGTCCGGGTGGTACGCCTCGATGAGCCCGGAGATGTCGTTGATCCACGGGTCGCCGGCGCAGACGCCGTGTCCGGCGAAGGTGCGCCGGGTGTCGGCGAAGGTGGCGCCTGCCGCGCTGGCCCGGCCAGCCGTGACCGAGGCGAGCACGTCGGCGGCCTCGTTGAGGATGGTGCGCTTGTAGGTGCTCATCGCCAACCACCCGCAGGAGCCGGCCTCGAACAGTCGCGGGTAGCCGAGGACGATCAGCCGGGCGTTGGGCGCCCGGTTGCGGATGGCGGCGTAGGTGGCGTCCAGCCGGGCGGGCAGCGTCGTGGTGGCGAAGTTCTTCGCGGTGTTGACGGCGTTGGTGCAGGACGAGGTGCTGCCGAACCGGCAACTGGTGATGACGTTGACGAAACCGGCGTCGTTGCCGCCGATGGTGATGGTGACCAGCGTGGTGCTGGCGCTGAGCGCGCTGACCTGGTCGTTGAGCACGTCGGCGGTGACCGCGCCGCCACAGGCCTGGAAGTTGAAGCTGGTCACGCCATGGGCGGCCGCCCAGAGCGGTGCGTACGACTTCTGGCTGCGCAGGCAGCCGGACGAGTCGTAGGGGCCAGCGCCGACGCCGGAGGAGTACGAGTCGCCGAGCGCGACGTAGTTGACGGCGGCGGCGTGGGCGGCGCCGGGCACGAGCACCACGCCGAGGGCGGCGGTGAGGAGTGCGACCAGCACGGCCAGGACGCGGGCGAGCGGGCGGTGGGGCATGAGGGACCTCCACAGGACAGGGGTGGTGGGATCCTGCGACCGCGCGTGGCCAGGGATGATCTGTTGTTACTAGTCGGTAATGCTATCGAAACATGCAGATCAATGGAATGGCTGGACGGCACCGCGTGCCGGGCCGGCGACGTTCACAGTTGTCGATTAGGTTGGCCTGGCGAACACCCGATGGAGGGAGTCCACCCCGTGCGACGAGTCCTCACGGCGGCCACCACCGCCCTGACCCTCACCACCGCCGGCACCATGCTCGCCGGCACCCCCGGCCAGGCCGCCCCGACGGGCTGGGGCCGTCCGGTCGTCTCCGCCGCGCCGCAACCCGGCGCGCCCGGACTGGGCGACAGCTACTTCCCCGACTACGGCAACGGCGGCTACGACGTCGAGCACTACGACGTCCGGCTGCGCTACGAACCGGCCACCGACCTGCTCACCGGCACCACCACCATCCTCGCCACCGCCACTGCGGACCTCTCGACGTTCAATCTGGACTTTCTGCTCGACGTCGAGTCGGTCCGGGTCAACGGTTGGGCGGCGAGCACCAGCACCGCGGGGGCGCACGAGTTGGTGGTCACCCCGGCCCGAACGGTGACCCGGGGCCAGCAGCTCACCATCGTCGTGCGCTACTCCGGTGTCCCGTCGGAGGCCCTGGTCAACGGCTACACCGGCTGGACGCGTACCGACGACGGCGCCCTCGCCGTCAACGAACCCGAGTCGGCGTGGTGGTGGTTCCCGAGCAACGACCACCCACTGGACAAGGCCACCTACGACATCTCGGTGTCGGTGCCCACCGGCGTCGAGGTGATCAGCAACGGCGTGCAGCCGAGGCCACCGCTGGCCGAGGCTGGCAACCGCACCCGGTGGATCTGGCGGACCACCTCCCCCACCGCCACCTACCTGGCCTTCATGGCCATCGGCCAGTACGACATCGTCACCGACACCGCCCCGAGCGGCCAGCCGGTGATCAACGCGTACAGCACCTCGCTGGGCGCCCTCGGGCCGGCCGCGCGGGCCAGCATCGAGCGGACCGCCGAGATCCTCGACTGGGAGAGCGGGATCTTCGGCCCGTACCCGTTCGAGGCGCAGGGCGGCGTGGCCGGGCCGATCGACGGCATCAGCTTCGCCCTGGAGACGCAGACCCGACCGGTGTACGGGCCGGGCTTCTGGCGACGCGGCGCCAACACCTACGTGGTGACGCACGAGTTGGCCCACCAGTGGTTCGGCGACTCGGTCTCGGTGGCCGACTGGCGCAACATCTGGCTCAACGAGGGCTTCGCCTCGTACGCCGAGTGGCTCTGGTCGGAGGAGCAGGGCGAGGGTACCGCCCAGGAGGTCTTCGACTTCACCTACGCCAGTTACCCGGCCGACGACGAGTTCTGGCAGGTGCTGCCCGGTGACCCGGGCGCCGCTCGGGTCTTCGACAACGCCGTCTACGACCGGGGCGCGATGACCCTGCACCAGCTGCGGCTGGCCGTCGGCGACGACGCGTTCTTCGAGATCCTGCCGACCTGGACCGCCGAGCGCCGCTACGGCAACGGCACCATCGAGCAGTTCCAGGCCCTGGCCGAACGGATCTCCGGGCTGGACCTGGACGACCTGTTCACCACCTGGCTGTTCACCGCCGGCCGACCCGAGGTGGCCAGCGCCGCCCGTAAGGCGGCCCCGCCGACCGAGCCCAGGTCCTGGGCCAAGATCCGCGAGTCGCACCATCTGATGTCGCACTAGGACCCAACGTCGGCCGGAGGCACCCGTCGCGCAGGCGGGGGTCTCCGGCCGACGTTGTCCAGCCGCCTACCGGGACGCGCTCACGGAACCGACGGGGCGCCTGTCGCCTCCGCCGTGCTCGCCTCGACGGCGCGGATGTGCCGGTACGCGAACCAGAGCGGCGGGAACGCCCCGACCGCGAAGGACAGGTCGACGACCGTCCAGAACCAGGGGATGTCCCGGATCGGGCCGCAGATCAGCGCCAGCGGGACGATGCCGGCGCAGGCGATCATGCCGACCTGCACCACCCAGACGTTGCGCACCGGGTCGCGCAGTGGCCCCCAGAAGGCCACTGCCAGCACCAGGTGGGCGAAGGCCAGCCAGTCGGTGCCGTAGAGCAGGAACGGGTAGTCCTCCCCGGCCGTCACGAGCCCGGTGTGCACCCGCTCGATCCAGGCGACCAGTGCGGGGAGTTGGCCGGCGAGCGGATCCAGTGCGCGCAGCAGCCAGCGCACCTCGATCTCCAGCGGAAACGCTGTGACGCCACTCAAAAAGAGCCCGATCAGCACGATCCACAGCCATCGGCGGGTTCGCCGTAGCCGCTCCTCAATGTCCATGATCGCAGCGTAGCGATGATCTTCAGGTCGCCCTGTCCCGAAAGCGGGCCGCCGGGGTGACAGCTGTCTCAGCGGTTCGCCACCGGCCCCGCGGTGACCAACTCCCGGAGCCGGACCCCACCCGACCGCACCGCACCGGCTTCGGTGGGCGCGATGACGCAGACCGCACCGCTGGGCCGGACGATGCGGGCGGCCCGGAACGCCGCTCGTCGTACCGGATGGCGGGGTCGCGGAACGACAAGCGCGAGAGTTGCCGCGCGGCCGCGCTGGCGGTCCAGGGCGACGCCCGCCGCCGTCGTGGCGATCGCCGCTGCGGCTCCGGCGAGGACGAGCGTCTGCCGGGGCCCGGCGTGTTCGGCGAGCCAGCCGAGCAGCGGGGCGCCGACCGCGGCGGAGACGGAGCCGGTGACCGCCAGGGCGGCGAGCACCCGGCCCCGCATCGCGCCGTCGGTGTCGAGTTGGGCGCGGGTGCCGACGGTGGTGTCGATGACCACCGCGGCGGCGGCGATCGGCAGGATCACCGCGGCGAAGCTCCAGGTGCCCGGTGCGAGGCCGGCGACGATCTGCAACCCGCTGGCGAGCAGGCCCGCGACGACGAGCGTCCGGTAGCCCAGGGAACGTCGCCGGGCCGCGACGAGCGCGCCCACCACCGTTCCGACAGCGAACACTGTCGACAGCAGGCCGTACCCGGAGGCGCCGGCGTCCAGCGGCCCGTCGCTCATCGCGGCCATGGTCACCTGGTAGTTGCGGCCCAGGCTGCCGAGCACGAACGACAGGGCGAGCGCGAGGAGCAGCACCGGCTGCCCGCGCAGGTAGGCGAACCCGGCGCGGACACCGTCCCGGGCCCGGCCGGCGTCCGGGACCGGGAGGCCGGGCACGGCTCCCGGGCGTACGGCGAACAGCGCCATCACCACGGCGGCGAAGCTGGCCGCGTTGATGCCGAATAGCAGGGCGGGTCCGACGGCGGCCACCACCACGGCGCCGAGGCTCATGCCGAGGATGCGGCCGGCGGAGTTGGTGAGCGAGCCGAGCGCCAGCGCGTTGCCCAGCGTCTCCCGGTCGACGAGGCTGGCGGCCCAGCGCCCCATCACCGGGCCTTCGATCGCCGAGACGGCACCGCTGGCCAGCGAGATCGCGAAGATCAGCGGCAGGCCGCCGACCCCGGTCAGGGCGACCGCCGCGAGTCCGGCGGCGAGTGCGGCGTGGGCGCCCTGGGCGGCGATCAGCAACGGGCGGGCGGGCAGCCGGTCGGCCAGCACGCCACCCCAGACGCTGAGCAGCAACGTGGGCGCCGCCTGGAGCAGCACGGCGAAGCCCATGGACGTCGCCGAGCCGGTCTCCTTCAGGACGTACCAGTTGACCCCGAGGACCTGCATCCAGGTGCCGATGACGGAGACGAAACCGGCGAGGGCCCAGATCCGGTAGTTGCGATGTCGCAACGCGGCGAAGGTGGCACCTCTGGCCACGACGAACCTCCAGCGATCGGCAGCATGATCATTCACACCGATCGCGGCGCGGTTCGGCAGCCGGTAAGTCTTGCCGGCTTAAACCTATTTGCCCACATTTGTGAGCGGCTTCACCAGCGGGAATGTCCGGCCGGTGCGGCAGCGGACCTGCCGCACCGACCGGACGCCCGCGACTCAGCGAGCGGCGAGAGCCTGCGTGGCCGGGCCCACCGGGGCCGGCAACGCACCGACACCGCCCAGATAGCCGTGGATGGCGGCGGCGACCGCCCGCCCCTCGGCGATGGCCCAGACGATCAACGAGGCCCCCCGGTGCATGTCACCGGCCACGAACACCCCGTCGGCGTCGGTCTGCCAGTCGTCGTTGGCGTCGATGGCGCCCCGAGGGTTGCGGGCCACGCCGAACTGGGCCAGCAGCGGCTGCTGCTCGGTGCCCTCGAAACCGATCGCCAGCAGCACCAGATCGGCCGGCAACTCGCGCTCGGAGCCCGGCACCACCGTGACGACCCGCCGGCCGTCGCGTTTCTCCACTGTCACCTCGGCGATCCGCACCGCCCGCACCTGGCCGGTGCCGTCGTCCACGAACTCCTGCACCGCCACGGCGAAGACCCGCTCGCCACCCTCCTCGTGCGCCGGGTAGCTGCGCAGCACCCACGGCCAGGTCGGCCACGGGTCCCGTGCCTCGTCGCGCTCGTGCGGCGGCTGCGGGTACAGGTCGAGCTGGTGCACGCCCGCCGCGCCCTGGCGGTGCGCGACGCCGAGACAGTCGGCCGCCGTGTCACCGCCGCCGATGATCACCACGTGCTTGCCGGCCGCGTCGATCGGCGTGCCGTCCGGCAACACCGCCGGCGCCAGCCGACGCTCGGCGGTGGCCACCACGCCGGCCTGGTCGGTGGCCGCGGTGGCGACCGCGCGATTCGCCGCGACCAGGTGCGCCATCGCCTGGTGTACGCCCCGAAGCGCCCGCCCCGGGGTCTCCGGCGTGTCCCGGCCCTGCAACGCCCCACAGGCCAGCAGCACCGCGTCGTGCTCGGCGCGCAACTGCTCGGCGGTCACGTCCACCCCGACGTTCACGCCGGTGCGGAAGTGCACCCCCTCGGCGGTGAGCTGGGCCAGCCGGGCATCGATGTGCCGCTTCTCCAACTTGAAGTCGGGAATGCCGTACCGGAGCAGGCCACCGATCGCGTCGTCGCGTTCGTACACCGTCACCGCGTGACCGGCGCGGACCAGCTGCTGTGCGGCGGCGAGACCGGCGGGCCCGGAGCCGACGACGGCGACCGACCGGCCCGACGGCGCCGGCACCGGACCGGGGGTGAACCCCCGCGCCGCGGCGGCGTCGGCAATCTCCACCTCGACCTGCTTGATGGTCACCGGTTGACCGCCGGAGATGCCGAGCACGCAGGCCGCCTCGCAGGGCGCCGGGCAGAGCCGGCCGGTGAACTCCGGGAAGTTGTTGGTCGCGTGCAGCGACTCCACAGCGGCGTCCCAGTTGCCGGTACGCACCAGGTCGTTCCAGTCCGGGATGCGATTGCCCAGCGGGCAGCCGTCGTGGCAGAACGGGATGCCGCAGTCCATGCATCGCGTGGCCTGCTCACGGACCAGTTCCTCACCGGCCGGCGGGTACACCTCCCGCCAGTCGCTGATCCGCACCGGCACCGGGCGGCGGGCCGGCAACCGCCGGTCGTAGCGCAGGAAACCGTTCGGGTCAGGCACGTGCCACCTCCTGGGCAGCCACCCGCGGAGCGGGCGGCACCGGCGCGGCGGGCGCGCTGAGCGCGCCCATCACCGCGTCGTCGACGTCGCGGCCGGCTGCTTCGGCGGCCCGCATGATCTCCAGCACCCGGCGGTAGTCGCGAGGTACCACAGCGGTGAACTCGGCCACCGCCTCCGGCCACCGCTTCAGCAGCTCCTCGGCGACCGCCGACCCGGTCTCGGCCACGTGCCGTTGGACCAGCTCGTGTAGCAGCGACTGCTCCTGCTCGCCCAGCGGCAACAGGTCGACCAGCTCCACGTTGACGCGGGCCCGGTCCAGGTGGTGCACGTACGCCGTGCCACCGGACATGCCCGCCGCGAAGTTCCGGCCGGTCGCGCCCAGCACCACCACCGTGCCGCCGGTCATGTACTCGCAACCATGGTCGCCGACGCCCTCGACCACGGCGATCGCGCCGGAGTTACGGACCGCGAACCGCTCCCCCACCCGGCCGCGCAGGAAGACCTCGCCCGCCGTGGCCCCGTACAGGATGGTGTTGCCGGCGATGATCTGATCCTCGGCCCGCTGGCCCGGCTCGGCATCCGGGTCGAGGAACGGCGCGGCGGCGTCCGGACGGGCGATGAGCCGACCCCCGGAGAGGCCCTTGCCCACGTAGTCGTTGGCGTCGCCGTGCAGGCGCAGGGTCACCCCGCGCGGCAGGAACGCGCCGAACGACTGCCCAGCCGTGCCGTGCAGCACGAACTCGATGGTGTCCTCGGGAAGGCCGGCGCCGCCGAAGCGACGGGTCACCTCACCGCCGAGCATCGCGCCGACGCTGCGGTGCTCGTTGCGCACCGCCACCTCGACCCGCACCGGCGCCCCGTCCGTCAGAGCCGGACGGGCCAGCGCGATCAGCTCGTTGTCGAGCGCGTGCTCCAGGCCGTGATCCTGCGCGCGGACCCCACGTCGGGCCGCGCCGGCGGGCAGCTCCGGCAGGTGCAGGACGGGCGCCAGGTCCAACCCGTGCGCCTTCCAGTGCGTCAGCGCCGGGGCCACGTCGAGCACCTCGGACTGCCCGATCGCCTCCTCGATCGACCGGAAACCCAGCTCGGCCAGGTACCCCCGGACCTCCTCGGCGAGGAAGAGGAAGAAGTTCTCCACGAACTCCGGCTTGCCGGTGAAGCGCTCCCGCAGCACCGGGTTCTGGGTGGCGATGCCGACCGGGCAGGTGTCCAGGTGGCAGACCCGCATCATCACGCAACCCTCGACGATCAGCGGCGCGGTCGCGAAGCCGAACTCCTCCGCGCCGAGCAGCGCCGCGATCAGCACGTCCCGGCCGGTCTTGAGCTGGCCGTCGACCTGCACCGTGACCCGGTCGCGCAGCTTGTTGAGCAACAACGTCTGCTGCGCCTCGGCCAACCCCAGCTCCCACGGGGTGCCGGCGTGCTTGAGCGAGTTCATCGGGGAAGCGCCCGTGCCGCCGTCGTGGCCGGAGATCAGGATGACGTCCGCCTTGAGCTTCGCCACCCCGGCGGCGACGGTGCCGACGCCGACCTCGCTGACAAGCTTGACGTGCACCCGGGCCGCCGGGTTGACGCACTTCAGGTCGTGCACCAACTGGGCGAGGTCCTCGATGGAGTAGATGTCGTGGTGCGGCGGCGGGGAGATCAGACCCACGCCGGGGGTGGCGTGCCGGGTCCGGGCGATCCACGGCCACACCTTGTTGCCGGGCAGCTGACCGCCCTCGCCCGGCTTGGCACCCTGGGCCATCTTGATCTGGAGGTCGTCCGCATTGACCAGGTATTCGCTGGTCACACCGAAACGGCCGCTGGCGATCTGCTTGACCGCCGAACGCCGGGCCGGGTCGTGCAGCCGCTCGACGTCCTCGCCGCCCTCACCGGTGTTGGACTTGCCGCCGAGCCGGTTCATGGCGATGGCGAGCGTCTCGTGCGCCTCCGCCGAGATCGACCCGTACGACATGGCGCCGGTGGCGAACCGCTTGACGATCTCGGTGGCCGGCTCGACCTCCTCGATCGGCACCGCCGGACGGAGCCCGGTGCGCACTGTGAACAACCCGCGAAGCGAGCCGGCCTGCGCGGCGAGCGCGTCGACCTTGGCGGTGTACTGCCGGAAGACGTCGTACTGCCGGCTGCGGGTGGCGTGCTGAAGCAGGAAGACCGTCTCCGGGTTGAACAGGTGCAGCTCACCCTCGCGGCGCCACTGGTACTCGCCACCGACCTCCAACCGGTCGGAGGTGGCGGTGCCGGCCGGCGGCCAGGCCAGCGCGTGCCGGGCGGCCACCTCGGTGTGCACGCCGGCGAGACCCACCCCGCCGATGCGGCTCGGGGTGCCCCGGAAGTAGCGCTCGACCAGCCGGCTGTCCAGGCCGACCGCCTCGAAGACCTGCGCACCGCAGTACGAGGAGACCGTCGAGATGCCCATCTTGGACATGATCTTCAGGACGCCCTTGCCGAGCGCCTTCGCGTAGTTGCGCACCGCGGCGGCCGGCTCCACCCCGGCCAGCGCGCCAGTGTGGATCATGTCCTCGACCGACTCGAACGCCAGGTACGGGTTGACCGCCGCCGCGCCGTAGCCGATCAGCACCGCCGCGTGGTGCACCTCCCGGCAGTCCCCGGACTCGACGATCAGCGCCGCCCGCGTACGGGTCTGCTCGCGGACCAGGTGCTGGTGCACGGCGGCGGTGAGCAGCAGCGACGGAATCGGCGCCAGGTCGGCGTTGGAGTCCCGGTCGGAGAGCACCAGGATGCGCACGCCGTCCTCGATCGCCTCGGAGACGTGCCGACAGATCTCGGTCAGCCGCGCCTTGATTCCGGCGGCGCCCTCCCGGATCCGGTACAGCCCCGAGACCCGGACCGCCTTGAAGCCGGGCAGGTCGCCGTCCTCGTCGATGGAGAGGATCTTCGCCAGCTCGTCGTTGTCGATGATCGGGTGCGGGAGCACGATCTGCCGGCAGCTCGCGGCGCCCGGGTCGAGCAGGTTGCCCTCCGGCCCGATGGTCGACGCCAGACTGGTCACCAGTTCCTCCCGGATGGCGTCCAGCGGCGGGTTGGTGACCTGGGCGAAGAGCTGGTGGAAGTAGTCGTAGAGCAGCCGCGGCCGGGTCGACAGCGGCGAGATCGGGGTGTCCGTACCCATCGAGCCGAGCGGCTCGGCGCCGGTGCGGGCCATCGGCCCGAGCAGGATCTTCAGCTCTTCCACTGTGTAGCCGAAGGTCTGCTGCCGGCGGCGCACCGAGTCGTGCGTGTAGACGGTGTGTTCGCGGGCCGGCAGGTCGTTCAGCTCGATCAGCCCGGCGTGCAGCCACTCGCCGTACGGCTGGGCGGCGGCCAACTCGGACTTGATCTCCTCGTCGTGCACGATCCGCCCGGCCACGGTGTCGACCAGGAACATCCGGCCCGGCTGGAGTCGCCCCTTGGCGACCACGTGGGCCGGGTCCAGGTCGAGGACGCCCGCCTCGGAACCGAGCACCACGAGGCCGTCGTCGGTCTGCCACCAGCGCCCCGGGCGCAGCCCGTTGCGGTCCAGCACCGCGCCGACGATCTCGCCGTCGGTGAAGGCCACCGACGCCGGACCGTCCCACGGCTCCATCAGGCTGGCGTGGAAGCGGTAGAAGGCGCGCTTGGCCGGGTCCATCCCCGGGTCGTTCTCCCAGGCCTCGGGGATCATCATGAGCACCGCGTGCGGCAGGCTCCGCCCGGCCAGGTGCAGCAACTCCAGGACCTCGTCGAAGTTCGCCGAGTCGGAGGCGGCGGGGGTGCAGACCGGGAAGACCCGCCGTATGTTGCCCGGCACGTTCGGCGAGCGCAGGAGCGCCTCGCGGGCCTGCATCCAGTTGCGGTTGCCCCGGATCGTGTTGATCTCGCCGTTGTGGGCGATGAACCGGTACGGGTGCGCCAGCGGCCAGGACGGGAAGGTGTTGGTGGAGAAGCGGGAGTGCACCAGCGCGATGGCGCTGTCCACCCGCTCGTCGCGCAGGTCCGGGTAGAACGCCGGCAACTGGTCGGGCGTGAGCATGCCCTTGTAGACCATGGTGCGGCTGGACAGCGACGGGAAGTACGCCGGAACGCCGCGCTCGGCGGTCTCCCGTTCGGCCTGCTTTCGCAGGCAGAACGCCACCCGGTCCAGCTCGATGCCGCGCAGCGGGGAGCCGGCCGGCCCGTCGGGCGCGTCGGTGAGGCGGTGCGCGGCCAGGAAGAGCTGCCGCACCCGGGGCATCGCCGCGAGGGCGGTCTCGCCCAGGTCACTCGGATCGATCGGCACGTCCCGCCAGCCGAGCAGGTCGGCGCCCTCGACCACTGCGTACTTCTCGACCACCCGGCGGGCACGCGCCTCGGCGGCATCGTCGTCGGGAAGGAAGACCAGCCCCGTGGCGTACTCGCCCGCTGGGGGAAGCGCGACGTCGGCCACCGCGCGCAGGAACGCGTCGGGCACCTGGATCATGATGCCGGCGCCGTCGCCGGTGTTCGGCTCCGCGCCACGGGCGCCCCGGTGGTCCAGCCGACAGAGCGCGCCGAGCCCATTGGCGACGACCGAGTGTGAACGCCGGCCGTGCAGGTCCGCCACGAAGGCCACGCCGCAGGCATCGTGCTCCTGCGCTGGGTCGTAGAGGCCCTGGGCGGACGGACGGGGGTGGGGCGTCGGGGACGCCTGCGGGCTGTGCGGGTGCGGCTGTTCTGTGTCCGCGTACGGCTGAGCCACCGGGCCTCCTGTCGTCACTCAGGTTGGATCATGGTGGGGACGACGTCGGCCCGTGGGTCTATTGAGTCTACGTTAGGGCCGGGGCCGCACGGCCACCCGAGATTGATCACACCGTCCACTGGCTGGGACGTGTAGTCTCGCGCGGTGGATCCGCTACACAAGCACGTCTTCGACCGGTTGGAACGCTTCTACGACGCGGTGCCCCGCGACGTCACCGGTGCGGAGGAGCATGGCGGGCTGGTGCTGTTCGTCCGCGAAGGTGCCGGCTGGCCGTTCTACGCCCGCCCCCGGATCGACGCTACTGAGCCGCCGTCGCTTGCCGATGTGGTCTCGGTCCGCGAGCGCCAGCGGAAGCTGGGCCTGCCAGAAGCCTTCGAGTGGGTGCACGAGACGACCCCGGAGCTGCTGGCGGTGGCCCGCTCGGCGGGGCTCAGCGTGCTGGAGGCGCCGCTGATGGTGCTCGACCCGAGCGCGCTGCCCGACCCGGCGACGCTCTCCGACGCGGCGGTGCGGGTGCTGGCAGCTGACTCCCCCGGCTTCGCCGCCGATGTCGCCGCCCGGCGCGCGGTGGCAGCGGTGGCGTTCGCCGCCGCCGGCACCGCACCCGGCGAGGCCGGCCCGGCCGAACGCGACGCCGCCGTCACCGAACTCGAACTGGCCGCGCTCGACGAGGAGCGCGTCCGGATCGCCGACGGGCGACGGATCTCCGCGCTGGCCGGCACGCCGACCGAGGGCGCGCTGGCCAGCGGCATGGCGATGCGGGTGGACGACGTCGCGGAGATCGCCGGGGTGGCCACCCTGCCGTCCGCCCGACGACGCGGGCTGGGCGCCGCGCTCACCGCCACCCTGGCCCGGGAACTACTGGCGGCCGGCACCGAGCTTGTCTTCCTCTCCGCGGGCAGCGAGGAGATCGCGCGGGTCTACCTGCGGGTCGGCTTCCGCCGAATCGGCACCGCCTGCATCGCCGAACCCGCCGCGCTCATCCCCTGACCGCCCCGCTCCGCTGACCTGCCTCACGGCGGAGGTCAGGTCGGTGGGCGCCACTGGGCGGCGGAGGCTGCGGCGCTGGAGAGCAGTCGGGAGTTGATCGTGCCCAGTGCGGCGTCCCGGGCGCGCAGCGCCAACCGGCCGCGGGTCTGGAGCACCGCCGACATCCGCCGGGTCTGCCGGACCACTGTCGCGGCCCGGGGGCGGCGCACCCGGTCGTACGCCTGGACGGCGTCGGGCAGTCGGGCCTCCCGCAGCAGCGACGCGAGCGTGGCGGCGTCCTCGAACGCGAGGCAGGCGCCCTGCCCGAGGTGCGGCGGCATGGCGTGCGCCGCGTCGCCGAGCAGCACCACCCCACCGGGCCCGACCGGAAAGCCGTACGCCCTGGGCAGCGGGCGCAGCTCGCGGACCTCCTGTTGGACCAGGTCGGTCGGGTCGGTGGCGTCGAGCAGCGCGCCGACCGGAGCGGGCCAGCCCGCGTACCAGCGGCGCAGCAGGGCGAGCTGGGTCTCCGGTGGTTCCGGGCGGGGCGCGCCGGCGGCGGTGGCCACCCAGTAGATGCCGCCCCGGCTGGACCCGCCCGAGGAGCCCCGCTCGCCCAGCGACGCGGCCACGAACCGGTAACCCGCGCCGAGAATCTCACCGGCCAGCGGCTGATCGTCGGGGAGTCGAGGTGCCTGATACCAGGGGATGACGGCCCGCCAGGCGGCACACCCGGAGCTGACCACCCGGGACTCGGGCGCGAGTTGGCGGCGGATGCCGCTGTCCGTACCGTCGGCGGCCACCACCAGATCGGCCTCGATGGTGTGCCGCCCGTCGCTGACTCCCGGCCGCTCGCCCGGCTCGACGCGGACGTGGCGCACGGTCACCCCGGTCCGCAACTCGACCCGCTCGCCGAGGCCGGCGATCAGCGCGTCGTGCAGATCCTCCCGGTGCACCACCACCGGCATCCGGTCGGCCGGGATGGGCCGGGGCTGCACGAGCCAGTGCCCGTCCGGGCGACGGACCCCGCCGTCGGGCAATGGGGTGGCGATGGCGGCCAGGCCGGCGCCGAGGCCGAGGGCCTGGAGCGCGCGGACGCCGTTGGGCCAGAGCACCACTGCGGTCGGCTCGGGTCGGACCCGTTCGGCGCGTTCCAACACTGTGACCTGCCAGCCGGAACGAGCCAGCGCGCCGGCCACCGCGAGGCCACCGACCCCTGCGCCGACCACCACCGCGCTTCGCATCGGTGCCGCTCAGCTGTCCCGGTCGGCGGGACGCGCGCCCGTGGCGTCGGCCCGGTCGGTGCGAGCGGCGGACGGTTCGTCTACCGGCTCGTCGTCGCTCGGCGTGAGGTCGGCGGCCGCCGTGTCGTCGGACGGCTGGCCATCATCCGGCCGGGAGTCGTCGTCGTTCGCCGGCGGTACGACGCCGGTGTCCTGCCAGGCGGCGTACTGCTCCTCGCTCACCACCCGGTAGCCCTCCGGCGCGGCGGCCCGCGCGGGGGTCTCCCGCTCGGAGAGGTCGACCTGGGACAGGTCGGACGTGGGGGGCGGGGTCGTCGTCGCCGCCGGGCCGAGCGGGATCAGGTAGTCCCGAGGGCCACGAACCCGCACGAAGTAGATCAGGGCGCCGAGGAAGACCAGGGCGGCGGTCCAGACGTTGAGCCGGACGCCGAGGATCTGGTTGGCCTCGTCGGTGCGCATCAGCTCGATCCAGAACCGGCCGACGGTGTAACCCATCACGTAGAGCGCGAACGCCCGGCCCCGGCCCAGCTTCAGCCGGCGGTCAAGGATGAGGACCAGAGCTACGACGCCAAGGTTCCACAGCGCCTCGTAGAGGAAGGTCGGCTGGTAGAGACCCGGTTCGAGGATCGGCTGCCCGGCGTCGTCGCGGAGGGCGTGCCCGGGGTTGTCCGGGTCCATCCGGTGGATCTCCAGACCCCACGGCAGGGTCGTCCGGCCACCGAAGAGCTCGTTGTTGAACCAGTTGCCGATGCGGCCGACGGCCTGGGCCAGCGGCAGCCCGGGGGCCAGCGCGTCGGCCACCACGCCGAACGGAATGCCGAGCTGTCGGGCCGCGATCCAGACACCGAGCGCGCCACCGGCGACCGCGCCCCAGATGCCGAGACCGCCCTCCCAGATGGCGAACGCCTTCATCGGGTCGCCACCAGCGCCGAAGTACTTCTCGGGTGAGGTGACCACGTGGTAGATCCGGGCGCCGATGATGCCGGCGGGCACCGCCCAGACGGCAATGTCGAGCACCGCGCCGGGCGCGACGCCGCGCTGCCGCAGCCGGCGCTCCGTCACCCAGCAGGCCAGCACGATGCCGGCGATGATGCAGAGCGCGTAGGCCCGGATCGGCACCGGCCCGAGCTGCCAGACAGCGGTGCTGGGGCTGGGCAGGGCCGCCTGGGGGGAGAGCGAGGCGAGGGTCACGGGTGCACACGCTACCGCTGCACACCCCCGCAGCGGCACCCCGGGCCGCTGGAGGGCGCATCCCGGTGACTTCTGGTTTGCGCCGCCGCAGGCTCTTTGTCCATGAGCGCGCTCACCTGGGCGGTCGCCGCGGTCGTCACCGACGACACCGGTCGGGTGCTGCTCTGCCAGCAGGGTCGGGGTGCCCGCCGCTACGCGTTGCCCGGCGGGCGGCTGCGCCCGGCCGAGAGCCCGGTGCGGGCGGCGCTACGGGACATTCGCGCGGAGACCGGCTGGGACATCGAGCTGACCGACCTGGTCGGCATCTACCAGGTGAGCGGCCCTTCGGGGGAGGCCGCGGCGGGACGCGCCGGCCCGCTTCCGGACGTCCTCGTGCACGTGTTCCGGGCCCGCGCGGCCGGGGTCCGACCCGCCACCGGCCCACCCCCGGGCTGCCGATTGTCCTGGCACTCCCCCGACGCGCTGCCCGAGGTGGTCACCCCGCTCACCCGGGCCGCCGTCACCGACGCGACCGCCGGCCGCTCCGGCGTGCTCCGCGACGTCAGCTGCGTGCCCGGCACCGTCGCCCCCGCGCCGCTGCCGGCAGCGCGCCCAGCCGAGGACGGCCAGCCGTCAGCCGACCAGGACGTGCGGCGCCCGGGGACCAGCCGGGACACGCAGCTATCCGGGATCGGCCAGGACACGCAGCGACCTGCCACCAGCCACAACGGGCATCCGGGAGCGGGGCAACCACCGGAGCAACGCGGCGAGGCCCCGGACCGGTCCCTGCACCCCTGACAAGCCGCAACCGTCCCGAGGTCATCCGCGAGGTCGCGAACAGCCTCGTCCGCCAGGCCACATCCGATTGAGCGGTATACCTGTGAGTCATATTTATGACTCACAGGTATACCGCTCAGCAGACAGACATGCCCCAGCGCTCCGACCGGCCGGCCGACGCGCCGGCACGAGCGCCGAGGGTTGAGGGTTGAGCCGGGCCGAGAGTTGAGCCGGGCCGGGCTCGGCGGGGCCTGGCTCAGCGAGCGCCGGGACTCAGCGCGTGGGGTTACGGACGCCCTCGGCGAGTTCGGCGCTGAGCGTGCGCAGGGCGGCCAGCCCGTCGGCCTCGGTGGGCGCGTCGAGCACACACCGGACCAGCGCGCTGCCCACGATCACCCCATCGGCGTAACCGGCGACGGTGCCGGCCTGCGCGCCGGTACCCACACCCAGGCCGACACCGATCGGCAGGTCGGTGACCGCGCGGGCCCGGGAGACCAGCGTCGGGGCGGCGTCGGAGGTACGCGCCCGGGCACCGGTCACCCCCATCACGGCGGTCGCGTAGACGAAGCCGCGGCAGTGCTGCACCGTCATCGCCAGTCGGGCGTCGGTGGACGACGGCGAGACCAGGAACGTGCGGTCCAGCCCGTGCGCGTCCGAGGCGGCCAGCCACTCGTCGGCCTCGTCGGGGATGAGGTCCGGGGTGATCAGGCCGGTGCCGCCGGCGGAGGCCAGGTCACGGGCGAAGACGTCCACGCCGTACCGCTCGACGGGGTTCCAGTAGGTCATGGTGACCACCGGAGCGCCGGTGGCCGCCACCGCCTCGATGATGCGCATCGTGTCCGCGGTGCGTACGCCCCCGGCCAGCGCGATGTCGCTGGCCCGCTGGATCACCGGCCCGTCCATCACCGGGTCGGAGTAGGGGATCTCCACCTCGATCACGTCGACGCCGGCCTCGACCATGGCGGTCATCGCGGCGATGCTGCCCTCGACGGTGGGGAAACCGGCCGGCATGCAGCCGACCAGCAGTGCCCGTCCGTCAGCGCGGGCCTTGTCGAAGGCCACCCCGATCCGGCTCATCTCACCGCTCCTTGTCGAGGATGCCGAAGTAGTCGCCGGCGGTGTGCACGTCCTTGTCGCCCCGCCCGGAGAGGTTGACCACGATGGTGGGCTCCCGGCCCAGCTCCGCGGCGAGCTTCGGAGCCAGCGCGACGGTGCCGGCGAGCGCGTGTGCGCTCTCAATCGCCGGGATGATGCCCTCGGTACGGCAGAGCAGCTCGAACGCGGCCATCGCCTCGTCGTCGGTGACCGGCAGGTAGTTCGCCCGGCCGGTGTCGTGCAGCCACGCGTGCTCGGGCCCGACGCCCGGGTAGTCCAGGCCGGCGGAGATCGAGTGCGACTCCAGGGTCTGCCCGTCAGCATCCTGGAGCACGAAGGTGCGGGTGCCGTGCAGCACCCCGGCCGACCCGCCGGTGATGCTCGCCGCGTGCCGGCCGGTGGCGACCCCGTCGCCACCGGCTTCGAAGCCGTACAGCCGCACGGCCTCGTCGCCCACGAACGCGTGGAAGATGCCCAGCGCGTTGGAGCCGCCGCCGACACAGGCGGTGACGGCGTCCGGCAACCCACCGGTGAGGTCCAGGCACTGCTGACGGGCCTCGTCACCGATGCCCCGGACGAAGTCGCGCACCATCGCCGGGAACGGGTGCGGGCCCGCGGCGGTGCCGATCAGGTAGTGCGTCTCGTCGACGTTGGCCACCCAGTCGCGCATCGCCTCGTTCATCGCGTCCTTGAGGGTGCGCGAGCCGTTGGTGACCGGGATGACGGTCGCGCCGAGCATCCGCATCCGGGCAACGTTGAGCGCCTGCCGCTCGGTGTCGACCTGGCCCATGTAGACCACACACTCCAGGTCGAACAGGGCGGCGGCGGTCGCGGTGGCGACACCGTGCTGGCCGGCGCCGGTCTCCGCGATCACCCGGGTCTTGCCCATCCGCTTGGTGAGCAGCGCCTGGCCCAGCACGTTGCGCACCTTGTGCGCACCCGTGTGGTTCAGGTCCTCGCGCTTGAGCAGCACCCGCGCGCCGACCTTCGCGGAGAACCGCCGGGCCTCGTAGAGCAGCGAAGGCGTGCCGGCGTAGTCGCGCAACAGCGCACCGAACTCCGCCCGGAAGGACTCGTCCGTCATCGCCGTACGCCACGCCCCGTCGAGCTCGTCCAGCGCGGCCACCAGGGCCTCGGGAACGAACCGACCGCCGAAGCGGCCGAAGTGGCCGGCGGAGTCGGGCTGCGGGCCGGCCACCGGGGCCAGCGCGTCGGCGCTCATCGGGAATCCTCTCGGTGGGACGTCAGACCGGCGCGGGGTCAGCGCACCGGCCGGGGCGTTGCCGGGTGGTTGCCGGCGTTGACCAACTCGGCGACCGCCTCGCGGGGGCTCTTCTGGGTGACCAGGCCCTCGCCCACGAGGACCGCGTCGGCACCCGCGGAGGCGTACCGGATCAGGTCGTGCGGGCCACGAACGCCGGATTCGGCGATCTTGACCACGCTGCTGGGCAGGCCCGGCGCGATCCGCTCGAACACCGACCGGTCGACCTCCAGGGTACGCAGGTCACGGGCGTTGACCCCGATCACCTGCGCACCGGCCTCCAGCGCACGGTCGGCCTCTTCCTCGTCGTGCACCTCGACCAGGGCGGTCATGCCCAGCGACTCGATCCGCTCCAGCAGGCCCATCAGGACGTTCTGCTCGAGTGCGGCGACGATCAGCAGAACCAGGTCGGCGCCGTGCGCGCGGGCCTCGTGGATCTGATAGCTGGAGACCACGAAGTCCTTACGCAGCACCGGCACGGTGACCGCCGCACGGACGGCCGCCAGGTCGTCCAGCGAACCGCCGAACCAGCGCCCCTCGGTCAGCACGCTGATCGCCCGCGCCCCACCGGCCGCGTAGTCGACCGCGAGGTCGGCCGGATCGGCGATCTCGGCCAGCCGGCCCTTGGACGGCGACGAGCGCTTCACCTCGGCGATCACCGCCACGCCAGGCTTGCGCAGCGCCGCGTACGCGTCCATGGGCGGCGGCGCCGCCGCTGCCAGTTCACGGATCCGCTCCAGCGGAACCTGCTCCTGGCGTCGGGCGACGTCTTCACGCACGCCGGCCAGAATCTCGTCGAGCACGCTTACGGACGCTGCCTGGCCGGCCTCGTCCCCCTCCGCGTGCGCATGCTCAGCAGTCACGAACGGACTCCCCTCTCCGGGCGTCATGGGCCGATGCTAGGGGCAGCCGACCGACGCCGAATGCCGGGGGTATGGCGCTGCTCACGAAAAGGGCTGCGGCATAATGGCCGACCTGCCGTGAAGGGGATGTCACGCAGCGCCACCTCCGGTATCGACCACCGTCACGCGGTATGGAGCCTGGCGGCCGCAGTCAGACCGGGCCGATCCATCGATCATGCCACCAGTTTCCGCTCGCCGCCTGACGGCAGCGATGCCAATCGATGCTGTGAGCAAGCTCAAGGCCGAACGGACGGTGCCTGGTCACGGCCGAGGCGAGACAGTTGACCGGGCGGTCACCGCGGCGAAACGTCGACGGGCGAGCATCGTCCTCGGGCAGACTCGATGGCGCGCCTGCCCCGACCGCAGCAACTCCTCGTGCGAGGTGACCATGAGCATTTCCGAGCCGAACCAGACCATCGGACTGACCACCATCTCGCGGACGGTGGCATCGCTCGCCGTCGGCGTGGTGCACACCGTGGAACGGGCAGTGGTGGGCGAGGGACGGATGCGGACGGCACGGGGCAACGCCTGGGAGGCGGTCTGCGCCGATCGGGCCCGCGCCGACCAACGCGCCGAGCTGAACCGCCTGGTCGCCGAGCTGACCGCCGCCCGCGCCGCCAGTAGCCGCGCCCAGTGGGAGCGCCAGCCGGTCGGCTGACCGCCCGCTGGCCGCCGCGTCAGCCGCCCGTCGCGGCCACGCGTCAGCCGGTCACCGCGTCAGCCCACCCTCGCGACCACCGCGTCAGTCGGTCACCGCGTCAGTCGGTCACCGCGTCAGTCGGCCGTCGGGTCCTCGCCCCGGTCCAGCGCGTCCCACGCCTCGGTGGTCCGCCGCCCCGCCAACGGCGTCGGCGGCCCGGCCGGCTCGCTCTGCGCCGGCGCGGCCTGCGGCGTGGTCCGCGCCGGACGTTCGTAGCGTGCGCCCATCGCCGGCCAGTCACCGCCACGCGCCGCCGTCCACCAGCCGCCCCCGGCGGCCAGCAGGCCGCCGACCAGGCAGAGCGCCGGCCACTGCCGGCTCACGTCGCCACCCATGTCGGCTACCAGCCCATACCCGCCGCCGGCCGCCACGGCCAGACCGAGCACGCCGAGCAGCGCCCCGAGCACCCGACGCAGGCGGCCCCGGGTGGCCAGCACCGCGCCACCCCCGGCCAGGGTCACCAGGGCCAACGCCGGCAGCCAGGGCAGCAGGCTCGCACCGCTGCGGGTGTCACGCACCGGCGGCAGCGGCGCCGGACGTACCGTCAGCTCGACCGACCAGCTGCGCGTCGCGGCCCACAGCGCCAGGGCCGCGCCGGCCAGGCAGAGCAGCACGGCGTACGTCAACGCGCGCCGGCCCACGGCAGACCGCTCCCCGCCGCTCACGAGTTCATCCCTTCGTTCGCGACTGCGGGGCTCCGCTTCGCTGCACTCCTCGCGCTCACCGAACTGGCCCTTCGTTCGCGACTGCGGGGCTCCGCTTCGCTGCACTCCTCGCGCTCACCGTGCCGGCCGGAGGGTTTCGGCGGCCGCGATCGCGGCCAGCACGGCCGCTGCCTTGTTCCGCGTCTCCTGGTCCTCGGCGGCCGGATCCGAGTCGGCCACCACCCCCGCCCCGGCCTGGACGTAGGCGCGACCGTCGCGGATGAGCGCGGTCCGGATGGCGATCGCCATGTCCAGGTCGCCGCCGAAGCCGAAGTAGCCGACGGTGCCGCCGTAGAGGCCACGGCGGACCGGCTCCAACTCCTCGATGATCTCCATGGCGCGCACCTTTGGCGCCCCGGAGAGCGTGCCGGCCGGGAAGGTCGCGGCGAGCGCGTCGAAGGCGCTCTGGTCGTCACGCAGCGTGCCGGTGACGGTGGAGACGATGTGCATGACGTGGCTGTACCGCTCGATGGTGGCGAACTCGGGCACCTCCACGCTGCCGGGCTGACAGACCCGACCCAGGTCGTTGCGGCCGAGGTCGACCAGCATCACGTGCTCGGCTCGTTCCTTCGGGTCGGCGAGCAGCTCGGCGGCGAGCGCGGCGTCGGCGGCGGGGGTGCCGCCCCGCGGCCGGGTGCCGGCGATCGGGTGCAACAACGCCCGGCGCCGCCCGTCCGCGGCCCCGGTGACCTTCAAGTGCGCCTCCGGAGAAGAGCCGACGATGTCGAACCCGTCGAAGCGCAGCAGGTACATGTACGGGCTGGGATTGCTGGTGCGCAGCACCCGGTAGACGTCCAGCGGGTCGGCGTGGGTCGTCCGCTCGAAGCGCTGGGAGAGCACGATCTGGAAGCACTCACCGGCCCTGATCGCCTCCTTGGCCGCCTCCACCGCCTTCGGGTAGCCGCCGTCGGGCGTACGGCAGAGCACCTCGCCGGCCGGCGGACGCTCGACCGTGGAGATCATCGGCGGGATGGGTCGGGACAGCGCCGTGGTCATCGCGTCCAACCGGCCCACAGCGTGGTGGTAGGCGGCGGCGACCTGCGGGGCGCGGTCCGGGGCGTCCAACGGCGGCAGTACCGCGTTGGCGACCAGGATCGCGGAGCCGTCGTAGTGATCGAGCACCACCAGGTCGGTGGCGAGCATCATGCCCAGCTCCGGGACGCCCAGGTCGTCCTCGGTCAGCTCGGGCAACCGCTCGAAGCGCCGGATCAGGTCGTAGCCGAGGTAGCCGACCATGCCCCCGGTCAGCGGCGGCAGACCGTCGGACGGGTCCCCGACCGGCCCGGCCAGCGCCGCCACCGTCTCCCGCAGCATCCGCACCGGGTCACCCTCGGTGCTCAGCCCGGCCGGCGGCTGGCCGAGCCAGGTCGCCACGCCGTCGCGCTCGATCAGGGTCGCGCTGCTGCGTACGCCGATGAACGAGTACCGCGACCAGGCCATGCCGGCCGAGCCGACGCCCTGCTCGGCCGATTCCAACAGGAACGTGCCCGGTCCACCGGCCAGCTTCCGGTAGACCCCGACCGGGGTCTCCGCGTCGGCCAGCAGCCGCCGGGTGACCGGCACGACCCGCCAGTCGGCGGCCAGCGCCGTGAAGGTGGCCAGGTCGGGGCTGAGGGTGCCGTCGGTCATCGGCCGACCCGCCTTTCGGTCGCGACTGCGGTGCCTCGCCGCGCTGCACTCCGCGCACTCACGGTGCCTCCGTCCCGGTGACGGGCAGCTCGGTGAAGAAGCAGGTCCGGTGCCCGGTGTGGCAGGCCGCGCCGACCTGGTCCACGCTCACCAGCAGCGCGTCCCCGTCGCAGTCCAGGGCGACCGACCGCACGTACTGGTGGTGCCCGGAGGTGGCGCCCTTGACCCAGTATTCGCGGCGGCTGCGCGACCAGTAGGTGGCCCGGCCGGTGGTGAGGGTGCGGTGCAACGCCTCGTCGTCCATCCAGGCGACCATCAGCACCTCACCGGAGTCGTGCGCGCGCACCACGGCGGCGACCAGACCGTCGGCGGTGCGGCGCAGCTGGGCCGCGATGGCCGGGTCGAGCCGGGACGGGCGCGCCGGCGCGGGCGCGGCCAGCTCGTTCGGATCGCTGGGGACGCCGGTCACCGGCGGGTCAGGTACGGGCACAGTCACCAATTCTCCCGCACGCGGCGCGGGCACCGCCGACCGCTCCCGGCAGGGCTGCGGCGAGGGCCCGGCCGGCCGGGCCAGTTGGGCGACGTAGCGGTCCAGCCGGCCGTCGACCAGGGCGGCGGCCAGGTCCGGGCCGGCCGTGTCGGCGATCTCCTCGGCGTACGGTCGGATCAACGGCAGCGTGCCGGCGACCAGCCGTACGGCGGCGGCCCAGAGCTGCCCGGTGGCGCCCGGGCGCAGCCCGAGGCAGAGCAGCATGTCCGTCCGGTAGCCGGGTGGTGCCACCGGCAGTTCCAGGGCCGCCGCGAAGGCCGCCCGACGGGAGTGGACCCGCACGGACGGGTTGGCCGGTCGCAGCACCGAGGGGCAGAGCCGCGCCAGGTCGGCGACGGCGAGCCGGACCCCGAGGCGGTCGCCGGCCGCGCGGGCGGAGGCGGCCTTACCCAGCGTGGCGATCATCTCTTCGAGTCGGGGTGGCTCGGCGGGCTGGCAGAGCACCGGCAGGTCGATCCGGGGCCGCCAGTGTGGGTCGGCCCAGAGCAGCCGGGCCGGCGCGGTTACCGGCAGCCCGAACGCCCAGTCGGCCGGTTCGCCCAGTCGGTGCACCCAGGACCGGATGTCCCGGGCGGCCACCGAGACATGAGTGACCTGGCCTGCGGACTCGTCCAGGTAGGCCCGGCGGGCCGCGTAGGGGGCGCCGCCGACCAAGACGTCGAGGTCGACGTCGCTGTGTGCGGTGGCGGCGCGGCGGGCGTGGCTGCCGCGCAACAGGATGCCGACGACCGGCCGCTCGGCGGCCTGCCGCAACCGCGCGGCCCAGTCCTCGAGAAAACCGCTATCCGGTAACGGAGCGTGACCCACCGCGCCATCGTGCCGTACGTCCGATCGGCGCGCAATGCCCGTTGGCGGACTTCGTGTCCGGTCCGGAGCCTACTGCCCGTTCTCGCGCTCCGTGCGACGGTCGGCCCCGCGAACACCGGTGCGGGCGTTGCGCCCGGCGCAGTATTTCATCTAGCGTTGAGTTCAACAGGTGATGAGTTTCTGTGGAGGTGCGCGATGGACGATGCGATAGCCGTCCGAGACCTTGTCGTGGACCGGGGCGGGCGGCGGGTGCTGGACGGCATCAGCTGCCGGGTCCCGCGCGGCGCGGTCACCGGGCTGCTCGGCCCCAGCGGCAGTGGCAAGACCACGTTCATGCGGGCAGTGGTCGGGGTGCAGCTGGTCAGTGGCGGGACGGTCACCGTGCTCGGCCAACCGGCGGGCACCCCCGCGCTGCGGCACCGGGTGGGCTACCTGACCCAGGCCCCGAGCGTCTACGCCGACCTGACCGTCCGGGAGAACGCCCGCTACTTCGCGGCCCTGTACGGGCGCGGGCGCGTCGAGGCCGACCGGGCGATCAGCGATGTCGGGCTGGCCGAGGCCGCCGGTCAACTGGTCGGCACCCTCTCCGGCGGTCAACGCAGCCGAGCCTCGCTGGCGTGTGCCCTGGTCGGGGAGCCGGAGCTGGTCATCCTCGACGAGCCGACCGTCGGTCAGGACCCGGTGCTGCGGGCCGACCTGTGGGCCCGGTTCCACACGATGGCCGCCGCCGGCACCACCCTGCTGGTGTCCAGCCACGTGATGGACGAGGCGGCGCGCTGCGACCAACTGCTGCTGATCCGCCAGGGGCGGTTGATCGCCGACGACAGCCCCGCCGCGATCCGCGCCGCCGCCGGTGTGGACGACCTCGACGAGGCGTTCCTGCGGCTCATCCGGGCCGGCGAGGCCGCCTCCACCAGCACCGACGCGACAGCCGCACGGGAGACAGCATGAACACGCGAATTCTCGCCGCCACCACCGGCCGCATCCTGCGTCAGCTCCGGCACGACCGGCGGACCATCGCGCTGCTCGTGGTGGTGCCGGCCGTCCTGCTCACCCTGGTCTACTTCATGTACGCCGACCAACCGACCCCGCCCGGCCAGCCGACGACCTTCGACCGGGTCGCGCTGGTGATGCTCGGCATCTTCCCCTTTGTGATCATGTTTCTGGTGACCAGCATCGCCATGCTGCGCGAACGCACCTCGGGCACGCTGGAGCGGCTGCTCACCACACCGCTGGGCAAGCTCGATCTGCTCTTCGGGTACGGCATCGCGTTCGGGCTGGCCGCCGCCGTGCAGGCAGCCGTCGCCGCCGCGGTGGCGTACTGGATCTTCGATCTGGAGACCGCTGGCGGCATCGGGCTGGTGATCGGGATCGCCGTGCTCGACGCGGTGCTCGGCGTCGCCCTCGGGCTGCTGTGCAGTGCCTTCGCGCGCACCGAGTTCCAGGCAGTACAGTTCCTGCCAGTCGTGGTGATCCCCCAACTGCTGCTCTGCGGGCTGTTCGTGGCCCGCGACCAGATGGCCGGCTGGCTCCAGGCGCTCAGTGACGCCTTCCCCCTGTCGTACGCCATCGAGGCGTTGCAGGAGGTCGGCGCCCACGCCGAACCGACCGGCCGGATGTGGCGCGACGTCGCTGTGGTGTTCGGCGCTGTGGTGCTGGCGCTGGTGCTCGCGGCGGCCACCCTGCGCCGACGCAGCGGCTGACCGCCAGCGCCGGGGGCGGCGGCCAGCGCGGCAGCCGACCCCGGCGCGGCCGGGCCCACGACGGGCCGAGGCGGACGAACGAAGGGCGGCGATGACGCGGCGGACCGGCCGGCGACCCGGCAACCCGGGCACCCGGGAGGCGATTCTCGACGCGGCGCGGACGGCGTTCGCCGAACGTGGCTACGACGCCGCCTCGATCCGCGGCATCGCCGCTACGGCGCAGGTCGACCCGGCGCTCGTGCACCACTACTTCGGCAGCAAGGACCAGCTCTTCCTGGCCGCGATGAACTTTCCGGTCGATCCCGGTCAGTTGGTGCCGAAGGTGCTCGCCGGCGACCGGGACGGCGTCGGTGAGCGGATGGTGCGCATCTTCCTCGGCGTCTGGGACTCCCCGACCGGCAGCGCGGCGCAGGCACTGCTGCGCTCCGCGGTGAGCAACGAGTGGACCGCTCGACTGCTGCGTGAGTTCGTCACCACCCAGGTGCTGCGCCGGGTGCTGGAAAACCTCGACGTCGACCCGGTCGAGCTGCCGCTGCGGGGCTCCCTGGTGGCCACCCAGATGATCGGCCTGGCCATGATGCGGCACGTGGTGCGCCTTGAGCCGGTCGCCTCGGCGGATCCGGAAACCCTGGTGGCCGCGATCGGCCCCACGATCCAGCGTTACCTCACCGGCCCACTGCCGAGCTGACCCGACAGCGAAGGCGGCAGCCCGACCAGCGGGGGGCGGTCAGCGCGGGGGTCGGGCGTCGGCTGTGAGTCGCAGCGGCGGCAGCAGCCGGGGCAGCTCGGCCGGGTCGGCCACCGGGCCCGGAAAGGCCAGCCGGACCCGACGCCGGGCACCGGGTTGGCCGAGGGCCACCACCAGCCCGTAGCGGTCGATGCGCACCACCCGGGGCGGCCCCTCCGGGGTGTGCTCGGTCAACCCGAGCTGCCGGCGCAGGTACTCCGTCACCTGGGTGCCGTCGCACTCGGCGAGGTCGGCGAGCAGGCGGGCCTCGACCGGGTGCACCGGGTCCGGCTCGGCCTCGGCGTACTCCACCGGGTCGATCCGGTGCATGACGCCGGCCCGCTCCCAGCGGACCTCGACCACCTCGAAGCGGAACAGCCGGAACCGGGTGCCCAGGTCGAGCAGGTCGCCGGTCGGCTCCACCGCGGCGAACTCGACCGCCGCGTCGCGGGCCTCGTCGCCGCGCAGCTCGGCCGCCCAGCCGGACACCCAGGCGCGACCCAGGCCGGGCGCGCCGGCGGCGGGCGGCAGGTCGAGCACGTCGAGCACCACCGCGACGTCGGTGCCCCCGGCGGCCGGTTGCAGGGCGGCGGCCAGGTGGCTGGCCACCGGCACCAGCAGCAGCACCCGCCCGTCCGAGTCGGTGACGTGCCGGGCGTGGTGCGGGCCCGGCCGGTGGGCCAGGTGCACGAGGCCGGGCAGGCGGCCGGCGACGAGGGTACGGACGATCTCGGCGGAGTTGGGCCGCATGGGCGCGACCTCCTTAAGAGGTTAGGCTTACCTAACCCGGAGCCTAGAGCACCCGCCCGTCGGCGTCCACCACACCGCCGCACCTCACCGGGTCTGCTCCAGCCAGGAGGCGTAGAGCAGGCCGTACACCGAGTCGGCGTCGCGAACCAGCTCGTCGTGCGGGCCACGCTGCACCACCCGACCCCGGTCCACCACGATCACCTCGTCGGCGGCCTGCGCCGTGGAGAGCCGGTGCGCGATGGCGAGGGTGGTCCGGCCCCGGGTGACCGCGTCCAGCGTGCGTTGCAACCGCACCTCCGTCGCCGGGTCCACCGCGCTGGTCGCCTCGTCGAGCACCAGCAGGTCCGGGTCGGCGACGTACGCGCGGGCCAACGCGACGAGCTGCCGCTCCCCGACGCTGAGCGCCTCGCCGCGCTCCCCGACCGGAGTGTCCAGGCCCGCCGGCAGACCCTCCAGCCAGTCCGACAGGCCCAGCTCGGTGAAGGCGGCGCTCAACTGCTCGTCGGTCAACTCCGGCCGGGCGAACCGGACGTTGTCCCCCACTGTCGCGTCGAAGAGGAACCCGTCCTGCGGCACCATCACCACGCGGGAGCGCAGCGAGCCGAACCGGACGTCGGTCAGCGGCACCCCGGACAGCAGCACCGCCCCGGTCGACGGGTCCATCAGCCGGGTCAGCAACTTGGCGAACGTGGTCTTGCCGCTGCCGGTCTCACCAACCACCGCCACCCGGCTCTTGGCCGGGATCTCCAGGTCGATGTCGTGCAGCACCGGCGGACCACCCGGATAGGCGAACCGCACACCGGAGAACCGAATGTCCAGCGGCCCGCCCGGCAGCTCCCGCCCCTGCTCCCCCGGGTCGGCCACGTCCGGGGCTACGTCCAGCACGTCCAGCACCCGACGCCAACCCGCGATCGCGTTCTGCGCCTCGTTGAGCACCTCGGTGGCGATCTGCACCGGCTGGATGAACAGCGTCACCAGGAAGAGGAACGCGGTCAGCTGGCCGATCGACAGCGTGCCGTCCACCCCCAACAGCACGCCGAGCACCACCACGCCGGCCAGCGCCACCCCCGCCGCCAACTCCCCGACCGAGCTGCCCACGATGCTGATCCGGATCGCCCGCTGCTGCGCCAGCCGCTGCCTGTCGATCGCCTCGTCGAGCCGCCGCTCGGTGCGCCCGGCGATCCCGTACGCCCGGATCACCGGCGCGCCCACCACGCTCTCGCCGATCGCGCCCAGCAACGTCCCGGTGCGTTGGCGCACCGTCGCGTACGCGCTGCCGAGGCGACGTTGCAGCTGCCGGATGACGAACACCGCCGGCAGGAACGCGGCCAACACGACCACTGTCAACTGCCAGGAGTACGCCAGCATGACGGCGGTGGTGACCACCAGCTGACCGAGGTTGACCAGCAGGATCACCCCGCCCCACTGGAGGAACTGGGTGATCTGGTCCACGTCGCTGGTGACCCGCGAGACCAGCGAACCGCGCCGCTCCGACTGCTGGTGCAACATCGACAGGTCGTGCACGTGACGGAACGCGCGCGTCCGGACGTTGGCCAGCGCCGTCTCGCTGACAGTGAACAGCCGGCGCATCATCAGGTAGCCGCAGATCGTGGTGATCGTCAGGATCGCGGCGGTGATCGCCACCACCGTCCAGACCACGTCCAGATTCAGACCACCGACGAGGCCCCGGTCGATGCCCTGCTGCACGGCGACCGGCACGGCAACCCGACCGACCATGTAGACCAGCGCCAGGGCCAACGTGCCGGCCAGACCGATCCGTAGCTCCGGCGAGAGCGCCAGGCCCCGACGCAGGGTCTGCCAGGTCGTCTCCTGCCGGGCCTCCGGCGTGTCACTCGTTTCCGTAGTCGCGCTCACCGGGCCCGCCTCTCGTTCGCGACTGCGGGGCTCCGCTGCGCTGCACTCCTCGCGCTCACCGATCCACCTCGATCTCCAGGCCCGACGGCAGCGGTGCCACGTCGTCGCCGTAGGAACTTTCTTGTGCCCGCTCCACCTCGGCCTGCTCGTAGGCGGTGACCAGGTCGACGTAACCGGGCACGGTGGCCAACAACTCGGTGTGGGTGCCCCGGGCGACCACCCGTCCCTGCTCCACGTAGATGACCTCGTCGGCGAGCGCGATGGTGGCCCGGCGGTACGCCACCACCAGGATCGACGCGGCCGGAACTCCCGCCTGCCCGGTCGACGACCGCAGCCCCGCCAGGATGGCCGCCTCCACTCGAGGATCGACCGCGCTTGTCGCGTCGTCGAGCACCAGCAGGCGCGGTCGACCGGCCAGCGCGCGCGCCAGGGTGAGCCGCTGCCGCTGACCGCCGGAGAGCGAGGTGCCCCGCTCGCCGACCATGGTGTCCAGACCATCGGGCAGCGCGGCGACGAACCCGTCCGCCTCGGCCAGCCGCAGCGCCGCCCAGACCACCTCGTCGTCGACACCGGGCCGGTCGAGGGCGATGTTGGCGCGGACCGTGTCGTCGAAGATGAAGGGCACCTGGGCGACCAGGGCCACCGTGCCGGCCAACGACGCGGAGGTCAGCTCGCGCACGTCCACGCCGTCCAGGCTCACCGTGCCGGAGTCCGGGTCGACGAGGCGCACCGCCAGCGAGGCGATGGTGGACTTGCCGGCGCCGGTCGGCCCCACCAGGGCCACCGTCCGACCGGACGGCACCGTGAAGCCGACCTCGCCGAGGACCTGTGCGCCGGGCGGGTGCGCTTCGGCCGGCGGGTAGGAGTAGTGCACGTCGGTGAAGGTGAGGGTGGCCGGGCCGGCGCCGGCCGGGTCGAGCACCCGCTGCCCGTACGGCATCTCGCCGGTGGCGTCGAGCACCCGGCGCACCCGGTCCCAGCCGGCGACGCTGCGCGGCAGCTCGGCCAGCACCCAACCGATGGCCCGCACCGGGAAGGCCAGCACTGTGAAGAGGAAGGCCACGCTGACCAGCTCGGTCACGCTGATCGCGCCCTGGCGCAGCCGGAACGCCCCGACCACCAGTACGGCCAGGGTGCCGAGGCTGGGCAGCGTCTCCAGCAGCGGGTCGAAGATGCCGCGCAGCCGGCCGACAGCGATCAGCGAGTCGCGCAGCTCACCGGCGCGGCCCGCGAACCGGGCGGTCTCTTGGGCCTCGCGGCCCATCGTCTTGACCACCAGGGCGCCGTCGAAGCTCTCGTGGGCGATGCCGCTGACCTCGGCGCGCAGGCGCTGCGCCCGGGCCTGCCGGGGGGCCATCCGGCGGGAGTAGACGACGTTGAGCGCGAACAGCGCGGGGAAGACCGCGAGCCCGACCAGGGCGAGCGCCCAGTCGGTGGCGAAGAGCGACACGATCGCGCCGACCAGCATCACCAACGTGCCGACGGCGAACGGCAGCGGCGCGATCGGGTACCAGGCCGCCTCCACGTCGGAGTTGGCGTTGGACAGCAGGGTGCCGGTGGAGTTGCGGTGGTGCCAGGACAGCGGCAGCTCCAGGTACCGACGGGTCACCCGGCGGCGGTAGGAGGCCTGGAGGCGGTACTGCATGTAGCCGGCGCCGAGCCGGCGGCCGAAGATGCCCGCCACCCGCAGCACGCTGATCCCGAACAACGCGGCCGCGGCCAGCGCCAGGGTGCCGGCGCCCACCTCGCCGCGTTCGATGGCCGGAAGCGCCACCTCACCGATGACCGACCCGACGACCCGGGCGCTGACAATGATCATCCCGCCGAAGAGCACGCTGCCGACGACCGCCACCGCGAAGATCCGCGGCTGCTCACGGATCGCCTGCCGCAGGACCCCCAGCCCTCGACTGAGAACGTCCCGACTTGTCTTGCTCGCCACGCTCTCCCCCGCCGTAAGCCGCAATTATCTCCCTCATCCTTACCGGTCGGGGCCAGTGCCGCCGACCCTGACTGGATATGTCGACCATCACGTACCGGACGGCGGCGTGCCGCAGGCGCCGACCGGCGTCCGCTGTCGCGCGCCGACGGGCCACCGGGCCTACGATCGGGCCATGCCGCGGTACGCCCGAGCCGAGCGCGAGGCGCTGGCCGATCTTCTACTGGCCCTCGGGCCGGACGCCCCGACCATCAACGAGGGCTGGGCGACCCGTGACCTCGCCGCGCATCTGGTGCTGCGGGAGCGCCGTCCGGACGCGGCGGGTGGGATCGTGCTGCCGCCGCTGCGCGGCTATTCCGAGCGGGTCCGTCGGCGACTCGCCGCACGGCCCTACCCCCAGCTGGTGGCACAGGTGCGCCGACCGCCGCTGTGGAGCCCGGTCAGCAACCCGCTGACCGACGAGTTGGCCAACACCATGGAGTTCTTCATCCATCACGAGGACGTCCGGCGGGCCGGCTCCGGGTGGCAGCCGCGCGATCTGCCCACCGGCCTGCAGAGCGCGCTCTGGAAACGCGCGGCCCCGATGGCCCGGCTGGCACTGCGGCGCTTTCCGGCCAACCTCTACGTGCAGGCGCCCGGCCACGGTGAGGTCTCCCTCGGTCGCGGTGGTGAACCACTGCGCCTGGTCGGCGCCCCGGCCGAGCTGGTGCTGTTCTTCTCGGGCCGGCAACGGGTGGCCCGGGTCCAACTGAACGGCTCGGCGGAGGCGGCTCGGCGGCTGCGCGCCGCCAACCTGGGCATGTGACCGCCTGTACTTAAACGGTCACAGGACGACTGTGGAATTTCCCACACCCAACGATACACGCTGATACCTCCTCCCGTACGCTTCACCGCGCCGCTCCGCGCCGGGCGGCACGGAGTGGGGGCACACTGTGCGGGACTTCGCGATTTCGGCGCTGCGGGAACCCCCGTTTCCCACGGGGCGCCACGGCGCCACGGACCAGGTGGCGAGTGAGAGCATCGATTGGGCGCGCGCGTTCGGTCTGGTCGATTCCAGCCAACGCGTACACCGCCTGGAACGGGCTGACGCCGCCGGACTGGCCGGCCGCGCCTGCCCGGAGGGCTCGGTGGAGGGCCTGCGGCTGCTCACTGACCTGATCAGCTGGCTCTTCGTGATGGACGACGCCTGCGACGAGGACGGCCTCGGTGCCGACCCGGCCCGACTGGGCCCGGCGATCAGCACCCTGCTCGACGTGCTGGACCGGTGCGGTGATCCGTACGTCGTACCGCCCGCCGTCGGGCCGCTGGGCGACGCTCTGCACGATCTCTGCCGCCGAACCCGACTGCACGACCACGCCGGACTGCTGCTGCGGTTCGTCAGCCAGATGCGCGAGTACCTGTTGGCGCTGCTCTGGGAGGCGGGCAACCGGGAACGTCGGCGTGTGCCCGAGGTGGCGGAGTACGTGCAGCTACGCCGGCACATCGGCGGCGTGCACCCCTGCCTCACCCTGACCGACCTGGCGTCGACGCGGCCCTCCGGGCCGATCCAGCGCGCCAACCCGGGGCTGGTCGCCCTGGACCTGCTGGCGGTGGACCTGGTCTGCTGGTGCAACGACCTCTTCTCCTACGGCAAGGAGAGCCAGGCCGACCCGGACGCGCACAACCTGGTCACGGTGCTCGCCCAGGACAGCGACGCGGACGAGGCGACAGCGCTCCGGAGTGCGGCACACCGGTTCAACCAGGGGTTGGCGACGTACCTGGACGCGGAGGAGGCGCTGCGCGCCGCCGGCGACGACGGGCTCCGCGACGCCCTGGCCGCGCGGCGCAACTGGGTCCGGGCCACCTACGACTGGTCAGTGGTGGCTGCCCGGTACGCCTGATCGGCCGTACCGGTTGGTGGGATGGGCCGGCCGGACGATCACCAGGGCTAGCCGATGCACGGCAACAGGCAATACTCTTCGGTAACCATCATGACGTGACGACCGTCACGCCACCACCCCCGAAGGCGGCTACAGCGATGGCTCTCGATGTACCGTACCGCTCCATCCCGGACATGTTCCTCAAGCGCGTGGCGGCCACCCCCGACCGGTTCGCGTTCGCGTCCCCGAACTCCGACGATTCGGGGCCCGTCTGGCTGACCTGGGCGCAGGTCGGCCAGCGCGCCAAGGCGGTCGCCGCCGGCCTGCACGGCCTGGGCGTCGGCCAGGAGGACCCGGTCGCGATCCTCGCCAACACCCGGCTGGAATGGGTGATCGCCGACCTCGGCATCATGTGCGCCGGCGGCGCGACCACCACCGTCTACCCGACCACCGAGCCGGCCGACGCGACGTACATCATCGCCGACTCCGGGTCGAAGGTGCTGTTCGCGGAGAACCCGGCCCAGGCGGCGAAGATCGCCGGGGCGTCCCTGCCCGCGCTCACCCACGTGGTGCTCCTCGACGGCGCCGTCGACCCGGACGCCCCGATCGCGCAGTTGACACTCGCCGACCTGGAGGAGCGCGGCACCCAGGCGCTGGCCGCCGAGCCGGAGCTGATCGACATGCTGGTGGCCGGCATCGGCCCGGACCACCTGGCCACCCTGATCTACACCTCCGGCACCACCGGCCAGCCCAAGGGCGTCGAGCTGCTGCACGGCGGCTGGTGCTGGGAGGCCGTGGCGCAGGCGGAGGTCGGGCTGCTGCGCGACGACGACCTGCAGTACCTGTGGCTGCCGCTGGCCCACTCGTTCGGCAAGACCCTGCTCTGCGGCGCCATCCACGTCGGCCTGCCCACCTACGTCGACGGGCGGGTGGACAAGCTGGTCGACCTTCTCTCGGTCATCCGTCCGACGCTGATGTGCGGCGCTCCCCGGGTTTTCGAGAAGGTCTACAACAAGGCCGTGACCACCGCGCAGGGCGCCGGCGGCGCGAAGGCGAAGATCTTCGGCTGGGCCGTCGGCGTCGGCAAGGAGAAGGTCACCCTGGAGCAGGCCGGCAAGCCGGTGCCGGCCGGGCTGAAGCTGCGCTACGGGCTGGCCGAGAAGCTGGTGTTCAGCAAGCTCCAGGCCCGCCTGGGCGGCCGGATGCGGGTGCTGGTGTCCGGCGCCGCGCCGCTCAGCCCGGAGATAGCCACCTTCTTCGCCGCCGCGAACCTGCCGATCTCCGAGGGCTACGGCCTGACCGAGACCAGCGCGGGCAACTTCGTCAACCCGCCGGCCGGGCTGCGGATCGGCACCGTGGGCCGGGCGATGGGCGACCTGGAGTGCAAGATCGACACCGACGGGGAGATCCTGGTACGGGGTCGGCCGGTGATGCGCGGCTACCACAACCTGCCGGAGGAGACCGCCGCCTCGTTCACCGAGGACGGCTTCTTCCGTACCGGTGACATCGGCACCCTGGACGAGCAGGGCTACCTCCGCATCACCGACCGCAAGAAGGACCTGGTCAAGACCTCGGGCGGCAAGTACATCGCGCCGTCGCACATCGAGGGGATGTTCAAGGCCATCTGCCCGTACACCTCGCAGGCGGTCGTCGTCGGTCAGGCCCGCAACTTCTGCACGATGCTGGTCACCCTGGACCCGGACGCCATCCGCGGCTGGGTCGCCGGCGGCCCGCTCGAAGGACGCAGCTACACCGAGATCGTCGCGTCGGCTGAGGCCCAGACGATGGTCGAGGAGTACGTCGCCCAGCTCAACGCCAAGCTCAACCGCTGGGAGACGATCAAGAAGGTGGCCATCCTGCCGCGCGACCTGACGATCGAGGACGGTGAGATCACCCCGTCGTTGAAGATCAAGCGGCGTGGGGTGGAGAGCAACTTCGCCGCCGAGATCGACAAGATGTACGCCGGCACCCTCGCCGAACTCTGAGCCGACCGAGGGGTCCGTGCCGGCGAGGAAGCCGGCACGGACCCCTCACAGGTGGTGGCCCCGCCACCTCGTCTGCTCCTCTTCCGCGGCGAGCTGCTCCTCGAACGCCGTCTGCCGGACCCCGGCCCGGCGCCGCGAGTCGACGACGGTCTGCGCCGCCACCGCCAACGCCGCCGCCAGGGCCAACATGCCCAACGCGATCAGCTCGGGCAGCGACCCGGCAACCGGCACCAGCGCGACCAGCAGCAGGATCCCGCCGATCGTGGGCCAACGGGGGGCGCCGAGCATCAGCCGGCCGAGCACGATGAGCGCGAGCAGATAGAGCGCGACCCCTCCGTAGAGCGCCAGCAGGTCGAAGCTCGGCAGCGGAACGCCCCAGCTCGGTGTGGTGGGATCGGCGCCTTCCTCGATCAGCCCCTTGAGTCCGAGCGCGAACAGGATGACGCCGGCGATGACCGGCAGGTGCAGGTAGCTGTAGGCGTTCCGGGCCAGGATGGCGCGCGCGTCCGGGTCGCGGGTGCGGTGCAGGGTCTGTTCCATGCCGAGCGCCAGGGTGTCGAAGTACGCCCACCACATCGCGGCGGCCACCGCGATGCCGAGCACCGCCGCGAACAGCACCGGCCAGGTCAGCGGCAGACCGGCGGTTTCGCCGGGACTGAACCCGAGCGCGATGATCGCCTCGCCGAGGGCGACCAGGACGATCTGACCGTGCCGCTCCGCCCAGTGCCCGGCGGAGAGCACCGTCCACCCGGTGCCCCGCAGCGCCAGTCCGGCCCCGTACTCCACGCCAATGGCCGCGAGCCAGCACAGCAGGCGGGCCACCGACTCGGCTGTTCCGTCGAAGAACCGCTGCGGCAGCAACCCGGCGACCACGATGAGGCCCGTGGCCAGGAACACCGGCAGGGCGAGCAGCTGCCAGCGTCGACGCACGTCACGGTTCCGGCGGCCGATCCACAGGAAGATCACCGTTTCGCTCACCCGGACCACGAAGTAGCAGGTCGCGAAGACCAGTGGACCGAACAATCCACCGGGACGGTCGACGAACGCCTTCGGCAGACTCAGCGCCAGCACGAAGGCGGCGGCGATGGTGACGAAGCCGACCGCCGGGACGATGCCCTGGTCGGTACGGATCAGGTTGCCCAGCACGGCGAACCCCGACCAGCACCACCAGAGCAGGGCCAGCAGCACCAGACACCGGACCAGGCCTCGGGCGGTCGGATTGCCGGCGGTGGCGGTGGTGACGTGCAGAAAGGCGAAGACGAAGACCAGGTCGTAGAAGAGTTCCAGCGGGGTCGCCCGCGAGCCCGGCGCACTCCGGCGGACTCCGCGTGTCCCACCACCCTGGCCCACCAGGAGAGTGTGGCAGCCGAAACAGGGCGAATGAAATATTCCCGGTATAACGGTGCCCGCGGATGCCGATGGCTTGTTCGGCGCTGGCTCAGGCGATGACGGCGGGCTCCCGCCACCGCTGGCGGCCGGCCCGATCCAGGTCGTAGCGGATCGCCGCGATCCGCCCGACGGCCTCCACGAGGTCCGCCGCGGGCAGGGTGAAGGGCAGCCGCAGGAAGCGCTCCAGGGTGCCGTCCAGGCCGAACCGGGGCCCGGGGGCCAGCCGTACGCCGACCTCCTCCGCAGCCCGGGCCAGAGCGCTCGAGACCGGGCCGTCCAACTCGGCCCAGAGCGTCACGCCACCTCGTGGCACGGTGACCCGCCACTCCGGCAGTTGGTGTGCCAGCGCGCCGAGCAGAGCGTCGCGCTGGACGGCCAACTGGACGCGGCGGTCGGCGACGATGGCCTCGGCGTCGGCGAGCAGGTGCACCGCGACCAGTTGGTCCAGCACCGGGCTGGCCATGTCGACCCCGACCCGCACGGCGGCCAGCCGCTGCACCTGCGGCGCGGACGCGCGCACCCAGCCGATCCGCAGGCCACCCCAGTAGGGCTTGCTCATCCCGCCGATGCTGACCACCCGGCTGTGCCGGTCGTAGGTGGCGACCGGGGGTGGCACCTCGGTGCCGTCCATGGACAGGTCCACGAAGGACTCGTCGATGATCAGATCGGTGCCGACCGCGTGCGCGGCGGCCACCACGCGCTCGCGCAGCGAGGCGGGCATCAGGTGCCCCGTCGGGTTCTGGAACTCCGGAATCAGGTAGGCCAGCTTGGGCCGGGTCTGTCGGAGACTGCCCAGCAGCAGGTCGGGCTCCCAGCCGGCGTCGGCGGCCAGCCCGTGGGTGCTGATCCGGGCCCGCCGGCCGGCCAGCGCGGCGAGGGCGTTGGGGTAGGTCGGGGACTCGACCAGCACGGTGCCGCCCGGGGCCAGGGCGAGCCGCAGCACCAGATCCAGTGCGTGCTGGGTGCCGCTGGTGACCATGATCTGGTCGGCCGAGGTGGGCAGACCCCGCGCGGTGTACGCGTCGGCCACCGCCGCGCGCAGCTCGATGATGCCGGTCGGGTGGTAACCGGCCCCGCTCAGGTAGCGGGGCAGGTCCTCGGTGGCGGCCCGCGCGGCCGACAGCAGTTGCGGCGGTGCGGCCAGCGCGGCGACGCCGAGGTCGAGCATCTCCCGGTCGTCCAGCGGGGTCCACAGGCCGGTGCTGGCCACCCGGTGGTTGCCGGGCAGCATCGTCCAACTGCCGGCGCCCCGACGGCTGGCCAGGTGCCCGGTCTCGCGTAGCTGCCGGTAGGCGGCGGTGACAGTGGTCCGGCTGATCCGCAGCGCCTCGGCCAGCTCCCGTTCGGCCGGGAGGCGGACGCCCAGCGGCAGCCGGCCGTCGGCGAGCAGCCCGCGCACCGAGCCGGCCAGCGCGGCGTAGTCGGGGCTGCGGCGGCGGCCCGGCAGGGCATGCCACTGCCCGAGCAGACGGGCCAATTGGACGCCGCGCACCTGCCCGGTCATAGCCACTCCTCGGATATTGGCTTCTTCCTCGACGAGGATTGGCACCTAGGGTGGCATGCATGGCACTGCTTGGCAATCTGCGGCACCGGCCGGTTCGACGGTTGGTCCAGCTCTACCTCGGGCTCACGCTCTACGGCGTCAGCATGGCCCTGATGATCCGTTCCGATCTGGGCCTCGACCCGTGGGACGTGTTCCACCAGGGACTCTCCGAGCTGACCCGGCTCTCCTTCGGCACTGTCACCATCGGCGTCGGCGCGCTGGTCCTGCTGCTCTGGATCCCGCTGCGGCAGCGGCCCGGCCTCGGCACGGTCAGCAACGTCGTGGTGATCGGTCTGGTCGTGGACGCCACACTGGCCCTGCTGCCCGCGGCTGGCCCGCTCAGCGTCCAGATCGCGATGCTGGTCACCGGGATCGTCGCCAACGGCGCCGCCACCGCTCTCTACCTCGGCGCCCGGTTGGGGCCCGGCCCCCGCGACGGTCTGATGACCGGGTACGTGGCCCGCAGGCCCGGCCGGTCGATCCGGCTGGTACGCACCGTCATCGAGGTCACAGTGCTGGCGCTGGGCTGGCTGCTCGGCGGCACGGTCGGCGTGGGCACCGTCGCGTACGCGCTCGCCATCGGTCCGTTGGCCCAGTTCTTCATCCCGCTGTTCGCCGTGCCGGAGGGCACCGAGCCGGACAGCGCCGCGCCCTCACCGGGCAACCCCGCGCCGGCCACCCCGACCGGCTGAACCCTCACCGACCGTCCGCGAACCGGTACGTGGCGGTGGTGCCGCACACCGGTTGGCGGGTGGGTGTTCCCTTCCGCGACGCGCGCCGTCATCATCTCTGCATGGGGGAGAACGGTTGGCGCTGGAACGACGCCTGGATCTTCGTGTCGCTCGTCATCGCTAGCGGTGCCGGACGGCACCGTCGGTCGGCGACAAGCCGGCGGCCGGAGGGCGTCCGCCTGACCGACGTGCTCTCCACCGCCGATCACCTCAACCACGCGATTCCGCAGCGACACGAGGTGGAGGCCGCGGTCCAGCGGCTGGTCGGCGCCGGGCTGGTCAGCGTCGCCGACGGCTGGTTCCGGATCACCGCCGAGGGTGAGCAGCTGTGGCGTACCCGCCCACGCGCGGGTGTGGCGACCATGGTGGACACCGTGCAGGGAGTGTTGACCCGCCGGCACGCGCCCGGCAGCGCGGACTGGATCCTGGACGAGGCCGACCACGCGGCTGCCGTCCAGGAGTACGCGGTCCGTTCGATTCCCACCCCGCGTCGGTCACCGGAGGGGCACTCCGGCGAGCGCTGAGCTGCTCAGCGCACCGGATGGCCGCCGAGGCGCAGCGCGTCCTTGACCTCGGCGACGGTCAGCTCGCCGAAGTGGAAGACGCTGGCGGCGAGCACAGCGTCCGCGCCGGCGCCGATCGCGGGCGGAAAGTGGGCCACCTCGCCGGCGCCTCCACTGGCCACCACCGGCACGTCCACCACCGCGCGCACCGCGGCGATCAGCTCCAGGTCGAAGCCCGCCTTGGTGCCGTCGGCGTCCATCGAGTTGAGCAGGATCTCCCCCGCGCCCAACTCGGCGCCCCGGTGCGCCCACCACACGGCGTCGATGCCGGTGCCACGCCGACCCCCGTGGGTGGTGACCTCGAAGCCGCTGGGCGTGCCGCCCTTCGACGAGCGCCGCACGTCGAGGGAGAGCACGAGCACCTGCCGGCCGAACCGGTCGGCGATCTCGGCGATCAGCTCCGGACGGGCGATGGCCGCGGTGTTCACGCCGACCTTGTCCGCACCGGCGCGCAGCAGCGTGTCCACGTCGGCGACCTGCCGGACCCCACCGCCAACGGTCAGTGGGATGAACACCGACTCGGCGGTGCGGCGCACCACGTCGAGCATGGTGCCCCGGTCGCTGGAGGACGCGGTGACGTCGAGGAAGGTCAACTCGTCCGCGCCGGCCCGGTCGTACGCGGCGGCCAGTTCCACCGGATCGCCGGCGTCACGCAGGTCGAGGAAGTTGACCCCCTTGACCACCCGCCCGGCGTCCACGTCCAGACAGGGGATCACCCGTACCGCCACCGTCATGCCGCGAGCCTATCCTCCGCACGCGGCACGGCGGTCGACCCGATCGGGTCGACCGCCGCGAGAGAGGTCTGCGTCACACGCGGACGAGCATCTTGCCGAGGTTGTCGCCGCGCAGCACGCCGATGAACGCCTCCGGAGCGTTCTCGATGCCGTCCACGATCGTCTCGTCGTAGGACAGCGTGCCGTCGCGCAGCCAGCCCGAGACGTCGCGCACGAACGCCGCCCGCACGTCGTTGTGGTCGTTGACCAGGAAGCCGCGCAGGGTGAGCCGCTTGCCGATGACCAGCGCCAGGTTGCGCGGGGCGGCCGGCGGCTCGGTGGCGTTGTACTGCGAGATCATGCCGCAGATGGCCGCCCGGCCGTGCAGGTTCATGGCCGAGATCGCGGCCTCCAGGTGGTCACCCCCGACGTTGTCGAAGTAGACGTCGACGCCGTCCGGGGCGGCCGCCCGCAGCGACTCGCGGACCCCGTCGTGGTAGTCGAAGGCGGCGTCGAAGCCCAGCGCCCGCAGCCGCTCGACCTTGGCCGGCGAGCCGGCACTGCCGATCACCCGGCCGGCACCCTTGAGCTTGGCGATCTGGCCGACCAGGCTGCCCACCGCGCCGGCCGCGGCGGAGACGAAGACCGTCTCGCCGGGCTTCATCGCGGCCACCTCCAGCAGACCGGCGTACGCGGTCAACCCGGTCATGCCGAGCACGCTCAGGTACGCGCTGACCGGGGCGATGCTCGGGTCGACGGGGCGGGCCGCGGCGGCGTCGAGCAGCGCGTACTCCCGCCAGCCCAGCCCGTGCAGGACTGTGGTCCCGACGGGGGTGTCCGCCGCCTCGCTGGCCACCACCTCACCGATCGCGGCACCGTCGAGCGGCGCGTCGAGCGCGAACGGCGGCACGTACGACTTGACGTCGTTCATCCGTCCGCGCATGTACGGGTCGACGGACATGTACTGGTTGTGGACCACGATCTGGCCCGGTCCGGGCGTCGGGACCTCGGTCTCGACGAGCCGGAAGGTGTCTTCGGTGGGCCAGCCCTGGGGGCGGCTGGCCAGGTGGATCTCACGGTTGCTGGTCACGGGGTGGTCGTCCTCTCGTCCGCGGATGGGGGCCTGGGGCCGCGAGGTCACGCGGACAGGGTCTCGCGGACGGTCAGGGTCACGTCGACGTTGCCACGGGTGGCGTTGGAGTACGGGCAGACCTGGTGGGCCTGCTCGACGATCTGCTCGGCGACCTCGCGGGGTGCGGCGGGCAGGTCGACGACGAGCTGCACGGTGAGCCCGAAGCCGCCGCTGCCGTTCGGGCCGATGCCCACCTCGGCGCCGACCACGGAACCTGTCACGTCGGCCTTGGCCCGGCGGGCCACCAGCCGCAGCGCGCTGTGGAAGCAGGCCGCGTAACCGGCGGCGAAGAGCTGCTCAGGGTTGGCCGCGCCACCGGCGCCGCCCATCTCCTTCGGCACGGCCAGGTCGAGGGCGAACGTGCCGTCGGAGGTCTCGACGTGGCCGTCCCGGCCGTCGCCGGTGGCGGTCGCGGACGCGGTGTAGACAACCTGCATGGTGGTCACTGCTCCTTCTGTCGGTGGATGGTGTCGGTGACCCGGGTGAGGGTGTCGCGCAGGGCGACGAGTTCGTCGAAGCCAAGCCCGGTGGCCTGCGCGATCCGCAGCGGGACATCGCAGACCCGCTCGCGCAGCGCCCGGCCCTGCTCGGTGAGGCCCACCTCGACCCGCCGCTCGTCACGGGCCGACCGCCGCCGCACCACCAGACCCGCCCCCTCCAGCCGTTTGAGCAGCGGGGAGAGCGTGCCGGAGTCCAGCCGCAGCTCGGTGCCCAACTCGGACACCGTGGGGGCGTCGTCGGGACGCTCCCAGAGCACCAGCAGCGCCAGGTACTGCGGGTAGGTCAAACCGACCTCGTCGAGGATCGGCCGGTAGACGTCGGTCAGTGCGCGCGACGCGGCGTAGAGCGCGAAGCACACCTGCCGTCGCAGCACCAGGTCATCGGTCACCACTGAAAGGTAGCCCACAATTAAGTTGTGCACAACTTATCGGGCTGCGAGCCGGCCCAACAGGCCACCCGGGCGGGTACCTCAGCGATCGCCGAGGTACGCCTCCAACTCCACCTCGACCAGGTGCTCCGGGTCCAGCAGACCGGCCACCACCACCAGGGTGGCCGCCGGCCGGACCGCGCCGAAGACCGCGTTGTGCGCCCGACCCACCTCGTCGGCGTGCAGCCGGTCCGTCACGTACATCCTGGTTCGAACCACATCACCCGGCTCCGCACCCACCTCGGCGAGCGCGGCCAGCCCGATCCGCAGCGCCTGCGCGGTCTGCGCGGCCGCGTCACCGACGTGCACCACCCGGCCGTCCACAGTCGCCGTGCAACCGGCCGTCCAGGCCCGCTCACCGGCCCGGACCACCCGGGAGTACCCGTATCGCTGCTCCCACGGGCCGCCCGACCCCAGCCGGGTCGTCGTCACGCCTCGGCCAGCGTCCGCAGCGCCTCGGCCACAGTGAAGGCACCCGCGTAGAGCGCCTTGCCGGCGATCACGCCCTCCACCCCGGCCGACTCCAGGGTCGCCAACGCCCGCAGGTCGTCCAGGGTGGACACCCCACCCGAGGCGATCACCGGCCGGTCCGTACGGGCACACACCTCGCGCAGCAGATCCAGGTTCGGCCCGCGCATCGTGCCGTCCTTGGTGATGTCGGTGACCACGTACCGGCTCGCGCCCGCCTTGTCCAACCGCTCCAGCACCTCGTACAGGTCGCCACCGTCGCGGGTCCAACCCCGCGCCGACAGGGTGTGACCCCGCACGTCCAGCCCGATGGCCACCCGGTCGCCGTACTCCGCGACCACCCGGTCACACCAGACCGGGTCCTCCAGAGCGGCGGTCCCGATGTTCACCCGGGCCGCACCGGTGCCCAGCGCCGCGCGCAGCGACTCGTCGTCACGGATGCCACCGGAGAGCTCCACCTTCACGTCCAACTGCCGCACCACCTCCGCGAGCAGGTGCGCGTTGGTGCCCCGACCGAACGCCGCGTCCAGGTCGACCAGGTGGATCCACTCCGCGCCGTCCTGCTGCCAGGCCAGCGCCGCGTCCAACGGGTCGCCGTAGATGCTCTCGCTTCCGACGGCGCCCTGCACGAGCCGGACGGCCCGGCCGTCAGCGACATCCACGGCGGGTAACAGGGTGAGGCTCAAGGTCTTCTCCTCGATCAGGTACGACGGTCCAGGGCGATCACCACGATCGCCGGCAGTACGAGCAGCAGGAGCACGATCAGCGCGATACGCAACGCCAGGTTGTCGACGAACGTCCAGATCAGGATCAACGCCGCGCCGGTGAGCAGCACGATCGCGGCCCGCTCACCCCGAGTGTGCCGGGCCAGCCGCCCGGAGCGACCCCGCCGCAGCCGCGGCGTCAAGGTGCGGACCACAGCGCGACGACGTTGCCGCCGGGCGACCTGGCGCTGCCGGACCGCCCGCTCCCGGGCCTGCTCCGCCTCCCGCTCGGCCCGCCGTCGGGCGCGCTCCCGGCTCACCGCGACGCCCGCCGCTCGGGCACCGCGCGACGGCGCTCAGTCACCGCTGGGCAACGTGGCGAGCCAGTTGCGCAGCAGCGCGGCACCGGTGTCGGCGGACTTCTCCGGGTGGAACTGGGCCGCCGACAACGAGCCACGCTCCACCGCCGCGACGAAATCCGTGTCGTGGTGGGCGGTGGTCACCGTGGCACCCGCAGCGGCCAGCGCCGCCGGGTCGCCCATCGCGTACGAGTGGACGAAGTAGAACCGACTCTGCTCCGTCAACCCGGCGAACAGCACCGACTCCCGCGGCGCCCGAACCGTGTTCCAGCCCATGTGCGGCAACCGGTTGGCGGCCAGCCGGGTCACCCCGCCGGGCAGCAGCCCCAGCCCCTTGGTCACCACTCCGTGCTCGTCACCGTGCTCGAAAAGCACCTGCATGCCCACGCAGATGCCGAGCACCGGCCGGCCGGCAGTTACCCGTTCGGCGATCACCGGGCCGGCGCCCAGCGCCTCGATCCCCGCCATGCACGCCGCGTAAGCGCCCACACCCGGCACCACCAGACCATCGGCGGCAGCCGCCGCGGCCAGGTCGTCGGTCACCCGGACGTCCGCTCCGGCGGCGGCCAGCGCCCGCTCCGCCGAGCGCAGGTTGCCCGAGCCGTAGTCGAGCACCACCACGTCACTCATGTCGTCACCCCGATCACCCGTTCTCCGGCAGCAGCCGCAGCACCCCGGCGACCGTGGCGAGCACCGCGAGCGCCGCGGTGATCAGCACGGCGGCCTTCGGCGCGCCCTGCCGGTACAGCGACCAGGTGCCGCCCACCAGCACCCCGGCCAGAATCAGCAGCAACGTCGGCAACGCGGCACCCATCAGAGCGCGCCCTTCGTGCTCGGAATCGCTCCGGCCGAACGCGGGTCGATCGAGGTGGCCTCGCGCAACGCGCGGGAGACCGCCTTGAACTGCGCCTCCACCACGTGGTGCGCGTCCGGGTGACCACCCGGCCGGGCCGCCCGCAGCACGTCGACGTGCAGCGTGACCCGGGCCGCCTGGCCGAAGGACTCCCAGATGTGCCGGGTCATGCTGGTCGCGTACACCGGCCCGATGTAGGGGGCGAGCACCGGCTCGTCGTGCACCACGTACGGCCGACCGGAGAGGTCCACCGCGGCCCGGACCAGCACCTCGTCCATCGGCACGGTCGCCGAGCCGTACCTCCGGATGCCGGCCTTGTCGCCCAGTGCCTGGTCGAACGCCGCACCCAGGGCGAGCGCGGTGTCCTCGATCGTGTGGTGCGCGTCAATCTCCAGGTCACCCACGGTGCGCACGGTCAGGTCGAAGCCGCCGTGCCGGGCGATCTGGTGCAGCATGTGGTCGTAGAAGCCGACGCCGGTGCTGATCTCGGCGGCACCGGTGCCGTCGAGATCGATCTCGACGAGGACCTTGGTCTCCTTGGTGATCCGTTCCACCCGGGCGGTCCGACTCATTGCGAAGTCTCCATTGCAGAAAGGAAGGCGTCGGTCTCGGCGGCGGTGCCGGCGGTCACCCGCAGCCAGCCGGGCAGGCCGACGTCACGGACCAGCACCCCCTGCGCCAGCAGGGCGTTCCAGACGACGGTCTGGTCGCCGCCCACCTCGAAGAGCACGAAGTTGGCGTCGCTGTCGGCGACCCGCAACCCCCGCTCGCGCAGCGTCGCCACGATCCGGTCCCGCTGCGCCATGATCGCGCTCACCGTACCGAGAAGGGCGTCGCGGTGGGCCACCGCCGCGCGTGCGGCGGCCTGGGTGAGCGCGGAGAGATGGTACGGCAAACGGACGAGCTGCACCGCCCGCACCACCGCCGGGTCGGCGGCCAGGTAACCCAGCCGGCCACCGGCGAAGCCGAACGCCTTGCTCATCGTCCGGGTGACCACCAGCCGTGGGTGGCCGGGCAGCACCGCGAGGGCGCTGACCGTCCCGGGTCGGGCGAACTCGGCGTACGCCTCGTCGACGACCACCATGCCGGGCGCGACGTCGAGCACCGCAGCGATCACCGCCGGGTCCAGTGCCGTGCCGGTGGGGTTGTTCGGCGAGCAGAGGAAGACCACGTCCGGCCGGTGCTCGCGGACCTGGGCGACCGCCTCCTCGGCGGTCAACCCGAAATCGACGCCGCGCGCGGCGGGCACCCACCGGGTGCTGGTGCCGAGGGCCAGCAGGGGGTGCATCGAGTACGCCGGAACGAAGCCGAGCGCGGTGCGCCCCGGCCCGCCGAACGCCTGGAGCAGCTGCTGCTGGATCTCGTTGGAGCCGTTGGCCGCCCACACCTGCTCGACGGTGAGCCCGTGCCCCAGATATTCGGCCAGGTCGGCGCGGAGCGCCACCGCGTCCCGGTCCGGGTAGCGGTTCAGCTCGCGCAGCTCGGCCGCGAGCGCCTTGCCGATGGCCTCGACCACCGGCTCCGGCACCGGGTGGGAATTCTCGTTGGTGTTGAGCCGCACCGGCACGTCCAACTGCGGCGCCCCGTACGGCGACAGCCCCCGCAGGTCGGCCCGGATCGGCAGATCGTCCAGGTTGGTCACGCCGGTCCTCCCGGGAAACGGGCCTGGACCGCCTGGCCGTGCGCGGGCAGGTCCTCCACGTTGGCCAGGGTGACCACGTGCGGGGCCACCTCGCGCAGCGCTGCCTCGGTGTATTCGATCAGGTGCACGCCGCGCAGGAAGGACTGCACGGACAGGCCGGAGGAGTGCCGGGCGCAGCCGCCGGTGGGCAACACGTGGTTGGAGCCGGCGCAGTAGTCGCCGAGCGACACCGGCGACCAGGCGCCCACGAAGATCGCTCCGGCGTTGCGGACCCGCAGCGCCCACTCCCGGGCGTCCACCGTCTGGATCTCCAGGTGCTCGGCCGCGTACGCGTCGACCACCCGCAGCCCCGCCTCGAGGTCGTCGACCAGGACCACGCCGCTCTGCTCACCGGTCAGCGCCGTGGTGACCCGCTCGGTGTGCTTGGTCGCCGGAACCTGCCGGGCCAACTCCGCCTCGACCGCCTCGACCAGCGCCACCGACGGGGTGACCAGCACGCTCGCGGCCAGCGGGTCGTGCTCGGCCTGACTGATCAGGTCGGCGGCCACGTGCGCCGGGTCGGCGGTGTCGTCGGCCAGGATGGCGATCTCGGTCGGCCCGGCCTCGGCGTCGATGCCGACCACGCCGCGCAGCAGCCGCTTGGCGGCGGTCACCCAGATGTTGCCGGGGCCGGTGATCAGGTCGACGGGGTCGCACCGCAGCTCCCCCGCCGGGTCCACCGCCGCGCCGTACGCCAGCATCGCCACCGCCTGGGCCCCGCCCACGGCGTAGACCTCGTCGACGCCGAGCAGCGCGCACGCGGCGAGCACGCGGGGATCGGGTAGGCCGCCGTTGTCCTTCTGCGGCGGGCTGGCCACCACCAGCGAGCGCACCCCGGCCGCCTGGGCGGGCACCACGTTCATCACCACTGTCGACGGGTACATCGCCAGGCCACCGGGCACGTAGAGGCCGACCCGGTCGACCGGCAGCCACCGCTCGGTGACAGTGCCGCCGGGCACCACCTTCGTGGTGTGGTCGGTGCGCCGCTGGTCGGCGTGGACCCGACGGGCCCGGGCGATGGACTCCAGCAGCGCGGCACGCACCGCCGGGTCGAGCACCCCCTCCGCCTCGGTGATCGCCTCGACCGGCACCCGCAGCACCTCCGGGGAGATGCCGTCGAACCGAACGCTGGCCTCCCGGATCGCTGGGTACCCATGCTCACGGACCGCCTCCACCAGGGGCCGGATGCGCTCGACGGCGACGGACACGTCGAGCTGGGCACGGGGCAGCAGGCGGCGCGGGTCACCGAGACCGTCGCGCAGGTCGATCCGATTCAGCACCCTTGCGAGTCTAGGCGGCCGGCTCGACGTCCACCCGAGCCGCCCGTCCGCCGGGACGGTGAGCCGGGCCACGCCCTCGGTGCCGAGATTGGTTAGGCTCGACCATGTGACCGCACGGCTGCCGGTGTTCCCGCTCGCAACGGTGCTCTTTCCCGGGTTGGTGCTGCCGCTGCACATCTTCGAGGAGCGCTACCGGGCGCTGGTCCGGCACCTGGTCGGCCTGCCCGAGGGTGCCCCGCGCGAGTTCGGCGTGGTGGCCATCCAGGCCGGCTGGGAGGTCGCGCCCGCCGGCGCCCCGGCCACGTCGAGCGTCGGCGAGGTGACACTGCACGAGGTGGGCTGCACCGCCGAGCTGCGCCAGGTGACCGAGTTGGCCGACGGCGGTTTCGACATCGTCACGGTCGGCCGCCGCCGGTTCCGCATCGCCGCGGTCGACGACAGCGCCGAGCCCTACCTGACCGCCGACGTCGAGTGGCTGCCCGACCCGGGCGGCCCGGACGAGGTGGCCGACCTGCTGGCCGCCCGGGTGATCGCGGTGTTCCGGCAGTACCTCGGCCTGATCCGGTCCGACCCGGAGGAGATCTCCGAGCAGTTGCCGGAGGACCCGACCGTGCTCTCACACCTGGTGGCGGCGACCGCGGCGCTCACCGTCGACGACCGGCAACGGCTGCTGGCGATCGACGACACCGCCTCCCGGCTCCGCGCCGAGCTGCGGTTGCTCAACCGCGAGGCGGCTCTGCTGCGTCAGGTGCGGGCGGTTCCGGTGCCGCTGTCGGAGCTGGCGTCCCCGCCGACACCCAACTGAAATCCCCCGGCTCGGGCTCCGGGCGTAGCCCCGGCCACCGCGACCAGCCGGCCAGCAGGGTGTACATGACCGCGGCCCCGAACGCCGGCAGCAGCAGGTTGCCGTGCGGCACCGGCAACACGCCGAGCAGCCAGTCGACTCCACCGGCCCGCAGGTCGGCGGGTTTGCTGAAGGCCTGCCCGGCCGGGGCGGTCGCCAGCAGCCGGTCGAAGGTGCCCAGACCGATCCGCCGTCCCACCTGCCAGGCCACCGGCGCGGCGGCCAGGGTGCCGAGCACCGCGGCGAGCAACCCGACCGGGCCGCGCCGCCGACGCAGCACGAACCACAGGGTGAGCGCCACGAGCAGCCCGAAGGCGAGCCCGAGCAGGCTGAACCACCCGTCGGCGGCGATCGGCTGCTCCGGTTGCGGCTCGGCGTAGATCGCCCCCTCGGCGGTCTTGAGCACCGGGGTGTCCGGCGCGAGCGCGGCCCAGAGCAGCCCGAGCGGCACACCCAGCGCGGCCAGCGCGAGCACGGCGCCCAGCACCGTCGCCAGGGCACGCAGCGGACGACGCGGTTCGTCGAACCGAAGCTCCAGCGAGCTCTGGTACGCCGCCGAGGCCGGCGGTTGGCCCGGACCGAACTCGCCCGGCGCGGTCCCGGCCGACGGGTCGACCTCCGCCGGTTTCGCGTCCGGCGTACGGGGTGGCGCGGGTTGGTCGGGCTCGTCGACGGGCCGCTCACGGTCGGGGTTGTCCGGGCTCACCCGATGATCCTCTCAGGCCCGGTGCACGGTCGGGGCTCCGGTGGCGGCAGTCCAGCTCACCGGGCGAACGGCTCCACCATCATCGCCGCGGCCCGCAGCCACGCCTGCCGCGTCTCCGGCTGGAGCTGGTGGTACTCAATCGACGACCCGGTCTCCAGAGCCGGGTCGTACGGGACGACGGCCACGCCCCGAGTACGGGTGGCGAAGTGCCGCTCCAGGTCGTCCTGGAGCGTCGAGCGACCCGGGGTCGGGCAGGAGATGAGGGTGATCGCGTTGTCCGCCAACTCGCCCATGCCCTCCTCGTGCAGCAGGTCGAGCATCCAGTCCGCGCTGAACGCCGCGTCCTCCCGGGGCACTGTGGTCACCACCAGCTGGTCGGCGGCCTGCATCACGGTGCGCCAGTTGGGGCTCTCCACGTTGTTGCCGGTGTCGACGCAGACCACGTCGTGGGTGCGCCGCAGCAGCTCCAGCACCCGTCGGACGGTGAACTGGTCCAGTCGCTGGGCGAAGCGCGGGCTCTCCTCGCCGGCCAGCACGTCGTACGAGCCGTCGGAGGCGTGCCGCAGGTAGTCGTCGAGCCGGTCCAGCAGGGTCGCGCCCTCCAGGATCTCGATCTGGGCCAGATCGCTGATCAGGTGCCGGATCGTCCGGGCGTGCCGGGCGCTGCCGGCGCGCAGGCCGAGGGTGCCACGCAGCTCGTTGTCGTCCCAGGCCAGCACGCCCTTGCCGCGGACGCTGCCGACCGTCGCCGCGGCGAGCACGGTGGCGGTCGTCTTGTGCACCCCGCCCTTGGGGTTGGCGAAGGCGAACACCCGGGGCGTGCCCAGGTCGCGTTGGAGCACTCCGTTGGCGCGCTCCTGCTCCTGGTCGACGGCCGGTGGGCGCCATTCGATCCGGGTCGGGTAGGCACGTTCGGCGACCGCCGAGCCGACCGCCGGGGCGGGTGGTGGCGGGACGGGCGGCGTGACTGGCACGGCGACCGGCGGCGCAGGCGATGGGGCGACCGGCGGGGGCGGTGGCGCGGCGGCCGGGTAGCCGGTCTCCGGCTGGTAGCCGGTCTCCAGCAGGGCGTACCGCGATTCCACCGGCGGGTCGCCCGGTCGGTAGCCGTTGTCCAGCAACGCGTAGCGCGACGGGACCGGGTCGGGGCCGCGTGCCGGCGGCTCGGGCTCGGCCCGGTACGTCGGCTCGGCCCGGTGGTCCGGCTCGGCCCGGTAACCCGGGTCAGCCCGGTAGTCCGGCTCGGCCCGGTAGCCGGGCGTGGCGAGGTAGTCCGGCTCAGCGCGGTAGCCCGGCTCGGCCCGGTAGCCGGGCTCAGCGCGGTAGTCCGGCTGCTCGGTCCGGTACGCCGGCTCCGCTCGGTAGTCCGGCTCGGCCCGATAACCCGGCTCGGCCCGGTACGCGGGCTCGGCCCGGTAGTCCGGCTCGGCCCGGTACGCGGGCTCGGCCCGGTACGCGGGGTCGACGCGGTAGGTCGCCTCGGCCCGGTAACCGGGCTCCGCCCCATACGACAGGTCGGCCGGATGCCCGATGGCGGGTGCCCGCCCGGCGTAGCCGTTGGGGGCCGCACGCCGTGGCAGCGGGTCCGGCGGCGGTTCCTCGCCGCGCCGCTCCGGCTCGGTCTGCTCCGCGCCGCGACCGCCCAGCCGGGCACGGTCCAACAGCGCGCGCCACCGCGGCGCTGGTTCGGCCGGCCGGCCCCAGCCGGTCTCACTGCCCTCCACGGCCCGCCCTCCCAGCGCCATCGATCTCTGTCTGACAGGCTACGAACCCAACCCTATTCGGACCACACCTCAGAGCGCACACCAGCCGGTGCAGATCACGACGACGGCGGTGGCGGCGACGGCTCGGTGAGGATGGCGTCCGGCGAGGTGGTGACACTCGGCGGCGCCGACTCGGTGGGCTCCGGCTTCGACGGTTCGGGTGACGGAATGGTCACGACTGGTGCAGGTTCCGACGATTCGCCCACGGGGGGCGACGGCGTCGGTGCACTGATCACCGGCGCTGGCCGCTCGGACTGGGTCGGCGCGGGGCTTGGCCCGGTGTCGACCGGCGGGCGCACCACGTCACGCTGCTCGGGCAGGGGCGGCGTGAAGACCGTCCGGTCCAGCCGGTACACCTCGGGGGCGGGGTCGACCGCCCGTACATCCGGCCGGGCCGCGACACCGCGCAGCGCCACCGGCGTCGCGCGAACCACCGCCGCGTAGACGCAGGCGCAGCCGGTGCGGTACGCGGCCGCCTCGGCGGCGGCCACCTCGGCGCCGCTGGCGTACTGCTCCCGCAACTCCCGCTCGCCCACCCCGTCGCCGTCGACCGCGGCGGCCCTGGCCCGGTAGTCGGCGGCCTCGGTCTCCTTGCGGGCCGCCACCTGTTCCATCCCGGCGACCACGTCGTCGGGCACCCGCAGCGCGGGGATCTTGACGATCTCGGTCTGCCGGCCGGGCAGCGGAACCCGCCCGAAGACGGTCGAGACCCCGACGTCGCCGAGCACCGTCGCCAGCCGCTGCGGAGGCAGGTACGCGTCGAGCGTGACCAGCGCGTACGTCCCGTCCTCGGCCGCCGGGGCGGATGCGGGCAGCGCGGCCAGGTCGGCCGCGGCGGACCGCAGGTAGCCGGGGACGGAGTCGCCGTCGGCAACACCGACCCGGGTCACCTCGCCGACAGTCCGGTCGCCGACCGGAGTGTCGTCGACGGCCCAGACGGCGGTGCCCAACACCGCCGCCGCGGAGAGCACCGCGGCCCAACTGAGCACGCCAGAGCGCGCCGACCGGTCACCCAGCCGGGCCACGGCCCGGGTCAGCGGCGGCAGCAACCGCTGGTCCAGCTGCCGCAGCAGGTTGCCGGCGCGCACGGGCGGGATCCCCTCTGTGGAACGGTGTCGGGCGGTCGCCGCTCAGTCACGCAGAATCTGAAGCGCACGGTCCAGGTCGTCAGGGTAGTCGCTGACGAACCGGACCTCGTCCCCCGTTCGGGGGTGCAGAAAGCTCAGTTCGCGGGCGTGCAGCCACTGTCGGGCCAGGCCGAGACGGGCCGAGAGGGTGGGATCGGCGCCGTAGGTGAGGTCACCCACACAGGGGTGCCGCATGGTGGAGAAGTGCACCCGGATCTGGTGCGTCCGGCCGGTCTCCAACCGGACGTCGACCAGGCTCGCCGCCGGGAACGCCTCCAGAGTGTCGTAGTGGGTGATGCTCGGCTTGCCGCCGGAGACCACCGCCCAGCGGTAGTCGTGGGTGGGGTGCCTGTCGATCGGCGCGTCGACGGTGCCGCGCAGCGGGTCCAGGTGGCCCTGCACCACCGCGTGGTAGCCCTTGTCGACCTCGCGGTACTTGAAGGCCCGCTTCAACGCCGTGTACGCCTGCTCGCTCTTGGCCACCACCATGATCCCGGTGGTGCCCACGTCGAGCCGGTGCACCACGCCCTGGCGCTCGGCGGCGCCACTGGTGGAGATGCGGTGCCCGATCGCGGCGAGCGCGCCGATCACCGTCGGCCCGGTCCACCCGGGGCTCGGGTGCGCGGCCACCCCGACCGGCTTGTCGACCACGACGATGTCGTCGTCGGCGTAGACGACCCGCAGGCCGGGCACCGCCTGCGGCACCACAGTCGGCGGTGCGACCGGGGCGGGCAGCGTGACGTCCAGCCAGGAGCCGGCCTTGACCTTGTGCGAGTTGGGCCGGGCGGAGCCGTCGACCAGCGCGTCCCCGGCGTCGACCAGGGCCGCGGCGGCGGTGCGGGAGAGCCCGAACAGGCGGGACACGGCCTGGTCCAGGCGCATGCCGTCGAGGCCGTCCGGAACCGGAAGGGAACGGTGGTCGCCGCCAGCGGCGAACGCGGAGGTCATGCCCGCTCCCGCTGCTCGGCACCCGACGCGGCGGCGTCCGTCGTGGCCGGGTCGCCGTCGCGCCCCGCCCGCCGGCCGTCACGCTGACGGCCGGTCAGCTCCAACAGGACGGCCAGCAGCACGCCGCAGACCAGCGCACTGTCGGCCAGGTTGAACACCGGCCAGACCTGACCGTACGGGTCGAAGAGGCTGATCATGTCGACCACGTGCCCGTGGAACGGGGACGGCGCCCGGAAGATCCGGTCGGCGAGGTTGCCCAACGCGCCACCGAGCACCAGGCCGAGCGAGATCGCCCAGGGCAGCGAGCGCAGCCGCAGTGCCATCCAGACGATCCAGCCGACCACACCGATGGTGATCAGTGGGAAGATCCAGGTGTGGTCCGAGCCGATGCTCCAGGCCGCGCCGCTGTTGCGGGTCAGGCTCAGGTAGACGAACCCGCCGAGCAGCCGGACCGGCTCCCGGTCGGTCAGTGCGGCCAGCGCGAGGTGTTTGGTGACCAGGTCGGCCAGCAGGGCCACCAGGGCGACTCCGGCGAGAATCGCGACGGCCCGGGACCGGCGGGTGCCGCCGCCCGGATCGGTGCGGCCGGGTTCGGCGGACGGTACTGCGGTCATGCGCTCCCCATCGACAGTCTTGGCGGTGATCACTCACCGTCTCATCGCCGCCGGGGAACGGACCTCAGCGCCGCTCCTCCAGCTGCTTGCACGTCACACACAGGGTGGCCGACGGGAAGGCGGCGAGGCGCTCGACCGGGATCGGGTTGCCGCACCGCTCGCACCAGCCGTAACCACCCTCGTCGAGGCGCTCCAGAGCGCGCTCCACCTGCGTGATCCGTTCCAGAATGCTGTTGGCGAGAGAGATCTCCTGCTCCCGCTCGAGCGTCTTGGTGCCCGTGTCGGCCTGGTCGTCCCCGGCCGAGTCGGTCAGCCGATCGCGCTGCAGCTCGGTGATCTCACTCAGCGTCTGATCGTACTCGGCACGAAGCTCGTCCCGACGCGCCGCCAGCGCCGCCCGGATCTTCTCGGTCTCCGCCGTGCTGCGGGTGGCCTTCGCCACCGGCTTGCGCCCGGCGGTCCTGGTGTCGGCTGGCTTCGCCATGGGTCGCTCCCTCGGCCGGGGAACCGCGCGGTCCGCGGCGCCTGGACAGGGGGCGCCGACCAGGGCGTCCCCTATGTACGAAAAGGGGCGCACGGCGACGATGGCCGCGCACTCCGGAGGTTGGCAAGAATACGGAACGTACAGGCGTCCGACAACGTGCCGCACCGTCGCACCGTTTAACAGCCCCTAGCCCTGCCTAACTGGGGCAAAGGGAACGCTAGCAGATCAATTGGGCACCTCATCCCCGTACTCACCAAACCATCGGGCCAGACGACCCCGCCGACTAACCGCCCGCAACCGCCGTTCCGCCGCGTCCCGCACCCCGGCGGTCGCCACGATCAGCAGACTGTCGCCGGTCTTCAACCGGGTGTCCGGTGCGGGCACGAAGCCCACGCCGTCGCGCAGCACCAGGGTCACCGACGCGCCCAGCGGAAGGCGCAGCTCGTCGACGTGCACGCCGGCCAGTCGTGAGCCCGGTGGCACCTCCACCTGGAGCAGGTCCGCCCGCATTCGCTCCAGCGGCGCGGTCTCCACGTGGATCTCGGCGGCCTCGGCCGGCGCGGTCACCCGCAACCGGCGGGCGAACGACCCCAGCGTCCCGGTCTGCACCAGCGTGAAGATCACCACCAGCACGAAGACCACGTCGAAGAGCCGCTCCGCGCCGGGCACCCGCTCGGAGAGCGGGATGGTGGCCAGCACGATCGGCACCGCCCCGCGCAGCCCGGCCCAGGACAGGAACGCCTGTTCTCGAAGGCCGACCCGGAACGGCAACGCCGAGACGGCCACCGACAACGGTCGGGCCAGGAGCACCAGAGCCAGCCCGGCGACCACCGCGGGCAGCACCGCCGCGTCCAGCCGGCCCGGCGAGGCCAGCAACCCGAGCAGCACGAACAACCCGATCTGGGCGAGCCAGGCCAGCCCGTCCGCGAAACCGAGAATCGCCTGCCGGTGCGACAGGCGGGCGTTGCCCAGCAGCACCCCTGCCACATAGACGGCGAGGAAGCCCGAGGCGTGCAGAACCGCCCCCGCGGCGTACGCCAGCACGGTGATGCCCACCGCGGCGATCGGGTAGAGCCCGGCCGAGGGCAGCGCCGCCCGGCGCAGCGCCCAGGTGCCGGCGACGCCCGCGGCCACGCCCACCGCCGCACCGACGCCCAGCTCGTAGCAGACCAGCGCGGCCTCGTACCACCACGGGTGCGAGAAGCCCTGGTGGGACAGCAGCACCACCAGCAGCACCACCGGGGCGTCGTTCATCCCCGACTCGGCCTCCAGGGTCGCCACCAGCCGGGGCGGCAACCGCAGTCGGCGCAGGGTGGCGAAGACGGCCGCCGCGTCGGTGGACGAGAGCACCGCGCCGTAGAGCAGCGCCAACCGCCAGTCCAACCCCAGCAGCAGGTGCACGGCGACGCCGACAACCACGATGCTGACGATCACGCCGACCGTGGAGAGCGCGGAGGCCAGCCCGAGCACCGGACGCAGCGTGGTCCACCGGGCGGTGAGGCCGCCCTCCGCGATGATCACGATCAGCGCGCAGAAGCCGAGGGTCCGGGTCAGCTCGACGTCGTCGAACCGGATGCCCAGCCCGCCCTCGCCGATCGCCACGCCCAACGCCAGGTAGACCAGGAGGCTGGGCACGCCGAGCCGGGTGGACAGTCGCACCGCGCCGACAGCGACCAGCAGCACTGCCGCACCGAGCAGCAGCGCGATATCCAACCCGGGCGTCACGGCTGCCTTGCCTGGGCTGTCCTCACTCGGCGGATCCGTCGCGCAGGCGGCGCAGCACCTCGGGCAACTCCGGGCCGGGTCGATCGACGAGGAAGAGCTTGTCCCGGCTGGCCGCGCCGGCACGAAGTGACACGGCGGCCGGTCGGACGCCCAACGCGCCGGCCAACGCCCGGCGGGCGGCCTCGGTGGCCCGACCGTCGACGGCCGGGTCGTGGACCGCGATCACGAGGGCGGGCCCGTGCGGGCCGTCGAAGCGGCCACCCACCCGGTCCCGGGAGGCGCCGGGCTTCACCCGTACCGCCACGGTGAGCGTGTCCTGCGCGGGCACCGGCGCCGCTTCAGATCGGCCGGGCGTCGGCGAGGAGAGCAGTCGCCGGCGCGCAGTGCGCGCACGGGGTGAAGCCGAGTTCCACGGCCTCGGCGACCGGCAACGTCTCGGGCTGCCAGCCGATCAGGTGGGGGCAGCCGTCCAGGTGGTAACGGGGGCGGCCGTCGACGACCTCGACGGCGTCGAGCAGTCGGGCCACCCGGGCCGCCTCGGCGGCCGTGATCTGCTGGGCGGCCGGCTCGTCGACCGCCGCGACCGCCGGGTCGAACACGTCGTCGGCCGACGCCGCGATCGGCGACGCCGGGCTGACCGGCCGGGCCCGCGCGGGTGCCCCGTCCGTCGCACTCACCAACGGCGACGCGTCATCGACGTGCGGCGGGTCGACCGGCGAGGCCTCATCGACCGGCGGCGCATAGTCCACCCGCGGCGCCTGGTCGACCGGCGGCTCGGGTGGTTGCCGCCACCCGGTGCCGCCGGTACCAAACGTCGAAGGCACATGCTGGACCGGCACCTCCGGCTCGACCAGCGGCGGCCCGTACGCGACACCCGGTGTGGCCTGGCTGGCCGTGCGGGGCGCGTCGGGGTGCTGCCGGTCGGTCCGGCCGGGATCCGCCATGGCGCGGTTGGCGGCTGCCTGGCGGGCGCCCACCACCAACGCCACGGCGGCCAGCAGACTGGCCGCGATGGAGATGACCAACAAGAAGCTGGAGCCACCGGCCAGGCCGAGCACCAGTAGCACCACCGCGACGAGGATGAGCAGAAGACTTGCGACTATCACGGCTCACCCCCGCCGCGTCGAACCGTCCAGGCTGGGCCGGCGACCGTCACCATTGGCGGACAGCGATCGCCGGCCGGTGCTCAGCGTCCGGCTTCGAGGGCGCCGGAGCGCCCGCCGCCGCCGTACGAACCAGCGAGACCCGCTGCGGCCAGCCCGTTGCCGCCGGCGACCCGGCCAGCTTCGGAGCGGGTCATCTCGGCCTCGAGGCCCTGGCCACGACCGTCGAGGTCACGCAGCTGGCTCTCCAGGTACGCCTTGAGCCGGGTGCGGTACTCGCGCTCGAACTGCTTGAGCTCCTCGATGTGCTTCTGCAGCGCCGTGCGCTTGGCGTCCAGGCCGCCCATGGCCTCCTGGTGCCGCTGGCGGGCGTCCCGCTCAAGGGCGTCAGCCTTGGCGCGCGCCTCCCGGGTCACCTCCTCGGCCTTGCTGCGAGCCTCGGACAACAGCGAGTCGGCCTCGCGGCGAGCGTCGGACACGTGGTCGTCGGCGGTGCGCTGGGCCATCATCAGCACGCGCAGGGCCTGCTGCTCACCGTCACCGGTGACGCCGCCGGCCGGGCCGCCGGTAGCGCGGACCTGCTCCAGCTCGGCCTGCATCGCGCGGGCAGCCTGCTCGGCCGCCGACTTGTCGCGCTGCACCCGGTCCAGTTGGGCCTTGACATCGTTGAGCTCCGCCGCGAGTCGGGCGTCGCCGCCGGGGCCGGCGGGGGCACCGCCACGGCCGCCGCGCTCCACCTGGGCGCGCAGCTCGTTGTTCTCCTCGATGAGACGGGCGAGCTCGCGCTCGACCTCATCCAGGAAGGCGTCGACCTCCTCCTCGTCATACCCCCGTTTGCCGATCGGCGGCTTTTTGAAGGCGACGTTGTGGACGTCGGCCGGGGTCAGCGGCATCGAAACTCCTCGGGTCAGTTGCGGCCGCGAAAGCGCGTCGGTCATCAGGCAGATGCCCTGATCGACGGCCCTAACACGAACTCCATCAGCACGAACAGGATAACCAGGAGCACAAGGGAGGCCAGGTCGATGCTCACGGTACCAATTCGCAGCGGAGGGATCACACGCCTCAACGCGTTGAGAGGGGGATCAGTGACGCTCCACACGGATTCCAATCCTGCCGATGCTCCACGCCCCGGTTGCCAGCGACGGCCGTACTGCAGGACGGCGCTCAACACGAACCGGGACAGAAGAAGGAGCAGGAAGACATAAAGGATCAGGTACAACACTTGCAGTAAGATCGACAACACGGTCAGCGACGTCCCTCGGGTCGGGCGGGATCAACTCAGACTGAAAAAGCCGCCCTCAGCGATCTTGGCTTTGTCCTCTGCGGTGACCTGGACGTTAGCCGGTGAGAGCAGGAACACCCGATTGGTCACGCGCTCGATCGTACCGCGCAGGCCGAACGCCAGTCCGGCGGCGAAGTCCACCAGACGGCGGGCATCGGCCTCATCCATCTCGGTGAGATTGATGATCACCGGGACCCCGTCGCGGAAGTGCTCACCGATGGTGCGCGCCTCCCGGTAGGTGGTGGGGTGCAGCGTGGTGATCTGGTAACGCTGCTCCTCCTCGGGAAGGGCCCGCTCGCGCGACGTGACCTGCGGCGCGAGGGCCAGGTTGTCCCGAGTGTGGTAGGTCAACGCACCGGAGGTCTCGCCCGCCGACGACCGGGTGATCGACCGGACGCTGGACCGCTCGATCCGCTCCGGCCGCTCACCGTCACCGCGCTCGGACTCGCCCAACCGCCCGCTCGACCGGTCGGAGAGTCGACCCCGCCCGCTGTCGCGCGGCCGGGGAGCCGGCGGCTCCTCGGCGTCGTCCTCGTCGTCGTCGGCGAACTCCTCGGCGTACCGGCTCTGCCGGTAACGCGAGTCGCGGTAGCCACCCTTTTCGTAGCCACCGTCGTCGTAGGCCCGCTCGTCGTCTTCTTCGACCAGACCGAGCCAGACCCCCGCCTTGCGCAGTGCACCCATCCCGCGCCCTTCCGTCCGCCGTGCGGCACGCGCCCCCGTGCCATGTCGCCCGTCGCGAGTGGACAACCATGCCCATCGGACCGGAACGGCAATCCCCCCGGCGCGCGATTCGCGTCGCGCGCCACGACCCCCGACTAGGAGACGCCCGCCCCTGAAACAACACTGATGTAATTTGCTTGTCTCGCGGTCAGGCTACCGCAGCGTGGGACGCATTCCGAGCAACGCGCTACCGACGCGGACATGTGTCGCGCCGTAACGGATCGCGATTTCGAAATCTCCGCTCATACCGGCGGACAGCGCGGTGGCTCCCGGATGGACAGCCCCGAACGCGTCGGCTACCTCCGCGAGCCGAGCGAACGCCCGCTCCGGCTCCCACCCCAGCGGAGCGACCGCCATGAGACCGACCAGACGCAACCCCGGCGCGTCGGCCACCGTCTCGGCCACCGGCTCCAGACCGGCGGCCGGATCCGCCGAACCGGGCAGGGCTCCGCCGCGGGCCGCGTCGCCGTCGATGCTCACCTGGACCAGAGCGTCGAGCGGCTCCTGCCGGTCGGCGGTGGCGGTGGCCAACGCCCGGGCCAGCCGGACACTGTCGACGGAGTGCACCACGTCGGCGTAGCGGACCACCGAGCGGGCCTTGTTGCGCTGCAACTGGCCGATGAAGTGCCAGCGGGGACGCACCCCGGCGGCAGCCACCTCGGCGGCCTTGCCGGCTGCCTCCTGGTCGCGGTTCTCCCCCATGTCGGTCACCCCGAGCCCGGCCAGCGCCAACACGTCGCTGGCCGGGTAGGTCTTCGTCACCGCGATCATCGTGACCTCGGCGCGGTCCCGCCCGGCCTGCGCGCAGGCGTCATCGATCCGGGTCCGAACCTGGGCCAGACCGGCAGCGAGTTCGGCGTGCCGATCTGGTCGTACCGTGGCTGAGCTGTCGGTCATCGGCGGTGCTCAGGACCCGTTCTTGAGGAAGTCGGGAACGTCCACGTCGTCGAAGAGCACGCGACGCGGCGACTGGGCCGGAGCCGGGTTGGTGGCCGGCGCCGGCGCCGGGGTGCTCTGTGGTGCCGGCTGGTTGGTGTTGGTCTTGCGGGTCGGCTCGGCCGCCTTGTACGCGGGCGTGCCGCCGTCGAAGCCCGCCGCGATGACCGTCACCCGCACCTCGTCACCGAGCGCGTCGTCGATGACCGCACCGAAGATGATGTTGGCGTCCGGGTGGGCCGCGTCGGTGACCAGCTGGGCGGCGTCATTGATCTCGAACAGGCCCAGGTCGGAGCCGCCGGCGATGGAGAGCAGCACGCCCCGCGCGCCGTCCATGCTCTGCTCCAGCAGCGGGCTGGAGATGGCCGCCTCGGCCGCCTCGACCGCGCGGTTCTCGCCGCGGGCGCTGCCGATGCCCATCAACGCGCTGCCGGCGCCGCTCATCACGCTCTTGACGTCGGCGAAGTCCAGGTTGATCAGACCCGGGGTGGTGATCAGGTCGGTGATGCCCTGCACACCCGAGAGCAGCACCTGGTCGGCCGTGCGGAACGCGTCCATCATGCTGATGTTGCGGTCGCCCAGGGCCAGCAGCCGGTCGTTCGGGATGACGATCAGCGTGTCGCACTGGTTGCGGAGCTCGTCTATCCCCGTCTCGGCCTGCACCTGGCGGCGCTTGCCCTCGAAGGAGAACGGCCGGGTCACGACGCCGATGGTCAGCGCGCCGAGCTTGCGGGCGATGTTGGCCACCACGGGCGCGCCGCCGGTGCCGGTGCCGCCGCCCTCGCCGCAGGTCACGAAGACCATGTCGGCGCCCTTGAGCACCTCCTCGATCTCGTCGCGGTGGTCCTCGGCGGCGTTCTTCCCGACGTCCGGGTTGGCCCCGGCCCCCAGGCCACGGGTCAGCTCCCGGCCGACGTCGAGCTTGACGTCGGCGTCGCTCATCAGCAGCGCCTGCGCATCGGTGTTGATCGCGATGAACTCGACGCCCTTGAGCCCAACCTCGATCATCCGGTTGACGGCGTTGACGCCGCCGCCCCCGATGCCGACGACCTTGATGACCGCCAGGTAGTTGTGCGGAGGTGTCATCTCCGGTCCTTTCCTTCGAGATTGGCTTCGGCCGACCGGTTACGGCGTGGCCAGACCAGCGGCCGACGACAGCTGTCACCAACGAGGATCAGGGGTAAACCCTAACCCTCTACTAGAGGCTTACAGTTATGTCAACCACTGAAGCTCTTCGAGGCAACGTAAGCGCCACCACGCGATGAGCCAAGGACCCGGGCGGCGTGTCGCCGCGCGGAGCGCCACGGGTCACGTCCGCGCACGCTCACCGGTCAACGAAAGGTCACCACATCCGGCGCGCTCACGTCGATCCGATCGGTGTCCTCGTCGAGCAGCGCGGTGGCCACCCGAGCCTTGTCCGTACCCCGGGTCGCGTCGCCCCAGACCACCGTCCGGTCGCCGCGCAACCGCAGGCTGATCCGGGCCAGCCCCGCCACGTTCACGTCCACCAGCTCCGCGCGCAGCTGCGGCGTCAGCGCTACGAGCACCTCCAGCGCGGCCCGGGTGCCCGGGTCGTCGGCGGCCGGCCGGGCCACCGTCACCTGTGGCAGGTCGGCGGGGCGTCGCTCTACGGTCCGGAACGCCACCCCGCTCCGGTCGATCAGGGCGAACGCCTCGCCCTGCGGCACCACCGCCACAGCGGTCCGCTCGGTCACCCGCACCACCAGCGCGCCGGGCCAGTCCCGGGAGACCGTGGCCCGCTCCACCGCCGGCAGCGCACCGACCCGACGGGCGGCGGCGGTCAGGTCCACCCGGGCCAGCGGCACCCCGTCCGGCACCCCGACCGCGTCGTGCACCTGCACCGGGGTGACCAGGTCGGCGCCCTCCACGCGTACCTCCCGCACACCGAACAGCCCGGTGCCGAGCACCGTCCAGGCGACCAGCCCGGCCAGGGCGAGCACCCCGGCGGCCACCGCCCACGGCAGCGCCGCACGCATGCGACGCTGCCGGGCACGAGCCATGAACCGGCGGGTCGAGGGCGGTACCGCGTCGCGGCCCGCCCGGACCAACTGCCACCGCCGGGCCGGACCGCGGCGCGGGGCGCCGCCGTCGGCGGCGCTGGTCCGCCCTCGGGCCGGGCCGGGACTCATCCGGCCGTGGGTGCCGAGCCGCCGGGCACGGCGGTGCCACCGAGAGCCGCGCCGTCGCCGCCGGACGTTGTCCCGCCCGGCACCGGATCACCGATCGCCGGGGTGGTGGCCACCGGGTCGACGGTCGCGGTCGGTGCCGAGCCGGCCGTACGCTCACCCAGGGCGGCCAGCAGCTCGTCGCCCATCAGCGAGATCGGCGGGGCGCCCATGGTGACCACCACGTCCCCGGAGCGGGCGCGACGGGCCACCTCGATCGGGGCCTGCTCCCACGACTCCACGAAGACCTTTCGGTCGGCGGGCAGGTCCACCGCCGCGATCAGCGCCGCCGAGCCCTCGCCGGGCTGACGCAACTCACCCGGCCCGAAGACCTCCAGGAGCACCACCTCGTCGGCGATGGCCAGCGCCTCGGCGATCTCCGCCTGGTTGTCGCGGGTGCGGTACAGCCGGTACGGCTGGAAGACGACGATCAGTCGGCCGTCCCCGGCGACCTCGCGCAACGTCTGCATGGCGAGGGTCATCGAGGTCGGGTGGTAGGCGTACTCGTCGTAGACCAGCACGCCGTCCACGACACCCTTGCGCTCGAAGCGCCGTCGCACCCCGGGGAAGACCGCCAGCGCGGCCTCCGCCGCCTCCAGCGGCAGTTCCAGCAGGTACGCGGCCAGCACCGCGGCGGCGCTGTTCAGCCCCATGTGCCGCCCCGGCACCGGCAGCCGGAACTCGCCCAGCGACCGGCCGTCGATCGCGGCCAGGTAGCGCACCCCACGCGCGGAGGAGACGATCTCGGTCAACCGCAGGTCGGCGTCGGCCGCCTCGCCGTAGGTGAAGACCCGTCGTCCCTCGGACCGCAGGCTCTCGGCCAACCGCCGACCGCCCGGGTCGTCGGCGCAGGTGATGATGAACCCGTCCGGGTCGGTGAGGCGGGCGAACTCCACGAACGCCGCCTCCAGCGTCGCGTAGTCGCCGTAGGTGTTCAGGTGGTCCGCCTCGACGTTCGTGATGATCGAGACGTACGGGCGGTAGATGAGGAACGAGCGGTCGCTCTCGTCCGCCTCGACCACGAAGTGCTCGCCGGTGCCGTGGTGGGCGCCCGAACCGACCTCGGAGATCTCCCCGCCGATCACGAAGGACGGGTCCACTCCGGCCTGCTGGAGCACCATCGTCACCATCGAGGTGGTGGTGGTCTTGCCGTGCGTGCCGGCGACGGCCACCGCCCGACGGCCGGTCATCGCCGCGGCGAGCGCCTCGGAGCGGTGCAGCACGCGTAGGCCGCGCCGACGGGCCTCGACCAACTCCAGATGGTCCTGCGGAATGGCCGACGAGTAGACGACGGTGTCCACGCCGTCGAGGTTGGTCACCTCGTGGCTGAGGTGGATGGTGCCGCCGAGTGCCCGCAGGCCGGCCAGCGAGGGCCACTCCCGCAGGTCGCTGCCGGAGACCCGGATGCCGCGGGTGAGCAGCAGCCGGGCCACGCCGAGCATGCCCACCCCACCCACTCCGATGAGGTGGACGGCGCCCAGGTCCTCGGCGGTGAGCGTGCCGGCCGGGGTGAACTGCGCGGTCATCGGGCCACCGCCGCCAGCACGAAGGAACGCAACGCCTCGTCGCCGTCGCGCCGGCCGTACGACCCGGCGGCGGCACCCATGTTGTAGAGCCGCTGCGGGTCGCGGATGAGGGGGATGACTGTGCGCTCCAGCCAGTCCGGGGTGAGCTCCGCGTCGTCGACCAGCAGCCCACCGCCGGCCTCCACAACGGGCAGCGCGTTGCGCCGCTGCTCCTGGTTGCTGTGCGGGTACGGCACGTAGATCGTGGGCAGCCCGATCGCGGCCACCTCGGCGACGGTCATCGCCCCGCCCCGGGCCAGCATCAGGTCGGCGGCGGCGTAGCCCAGCTCCATCTCGGACAGGTACGGCAGCGTCACGTACGGCACCGGCAGGTCGGTGGGGATCGGCACCGGCTCGTTGCGGGCGCCCATCACGTGCAGCACCTGCACGCCGTTGCGGGCCAGTTCCTTGGCCGCCCCGGAGACCGCCAGGTTGATCGAGCGGGCGCCGGACGAGCCGCCGGACACGAAGAGCACCGGCAGGTCCGGGCGGAGCCCGAAGTGGGCGCGGGCGGCGTTGCGCAGCGCGTACCGGTCCAGGCCGGCGATGCTGCGGCGCAGCGGCACACCGACGACTGTGGCGTCCCGCAGCGACTCCGCCTGACTCGGCTGGTTCGGGAAGCCGACGGCCACGTTCTTGGTGAACTTCATGCCCAGCTTGTTGGCCACGCCCGGTGGCACGTTCACCTCGTGGATCACCATGGGCAGCTCACGACGCCACGCGGCCAGGTAGGCCGGCACCGAGACGTACCCGCCGAAGCCGACGACCACCTCGGCGCGCACCTCGTCGATCACCTTGCCCGCGGCGCGCGCCGCGGTCCACATCCGGCCCGGGGTGCGGACCAGGTTCATGTTGACCGACCGGGGCAGCTGGTACGCCGGGATCTGGCGCAGGTCGTAGCCCTGCGGCGGGATCAGGTCGTTCTCCATGCCCCGGGGTGTGCCGAGGCAGGTGATCCGGACGCCCGGGTCGTGTCGGCGCAGGCAGTCGGCGAAGGCGAGCAGCGGGTAGACGTGCCCCCCGGTGCCACCTCCCGCGAGCACCACCGAACGCAGCGGACCCATCAGCGTCTCCTCTCGCTCGCCGTACCCCCGCGGCTGCGGTCCTGTCGGACCCCGCGCGGTGCGGCCTGATCGTCATGGCGCCGCTCGCGGGACCGGGGCACGGACCCTCGGCCAGCGGGCGGCGTCGCCGGTCGGCGACGCCGGCCGGGAAGCGGCGGCAACGGGGCCCAGAGTAGTCGGACCCACCGGGCCGGCGGACGGGCATGCAGTGCTCTGGCCGCATCGGGTTCGGCGCGGGCGAAGGACGCCAGCATGCCGATGCCGGCCAACGTCACCACCAGGGCACTTCCGCCGTCGGAGATGAACGGCAACGGCAGGCCGGTGATCGGCAGCAGGCCCACCACCCCACCGATGTTGATCACGGCCTGGCTGACCAGCCAGGTGGTCACGGCGGTGGCGGCGAGCCGGCGGAACGGGTCGTCGACCCGCCGGGCGATCCGGAAACCGGTGTACGCGAGGACCGCGAAGAGGCTGAGCACCACGACGCACCCGATCACGCCCAACTCCTCGGCGATGATCGCGAAGATGAAGTCGTTGTGCGCCTCGGGCAGCCAGTCCCACTTCAGGCTGCCCTTGCCCAGCCCGACACCGAACCAGCCACCGTGCTCGATGGCCAGCCGCCCCTGGTAGAACTGGAGGCAGTCGTTGAGTTTGCAGGTCTCCGGGTCCGGCGGATTGAAGAACATGTCCAGCCGGGCGAGGCGGTAGTTGTCAGCGCCGCGCTCGCCGGAGCCGGCGCCCAACGAGGCCACCGCCACGAGCAGACCGATCCCGATCAGACCGGCCGTGGCCAGGGCGCCGAAGACCCGCATCCGCACCCCGGCGGCCCAGAGCAGGCCCACGACCAGGGCCAGCAGACAGAGCATCGTGCCGGTGTCGTTGTAACCGACAAGGACGAAGAGCAGGCCGACCACCGGGAAGAGCGGGGTGGCCAGTTCGCGCCACCAACCGAGCGCGGCGCCCTTGCGGGCGACAAGGTGCGCACCCCAGAGCACCATCGCGAACTTGGCCAGCTCGGACGGTTGTAGCTGGATGCCGCCGACGAACAGCCAGTTCAGTCGCGCCTCGACCGGCCCGAAACCGGCCGACAGTTGATTGGTCAGCCGGGCGTAGGCGACCAGCAGGTTGAGCACCACCAGGAGGCCGATCGAGGTGAACAGCAGCGGCCGGCCCAGCGACCGGTAGGTGCTGGCCGGCAGGCGCTGGCAGACCCAGAACGCCCCGATGCCGATCACCGCGAAGATGGCCTGCTTGGTCACCGAGGCCGAGGCGTTGCCGTCCTCGGCGTAGTCCTTCACGCTGGTCGCCGAGAAGACCATGGTCAGCCCGATCAGCAGCAGCAGGCCGGCGCAGGACAGCAGCAGGTAGTAGGAGGTCAGCGGCCGGTCCAGCAGGCCGCGCAGCGCGGCGAGCCCGCCGGCCGCGTCGAGACCGCGCAGCGGCACGGGCGCCGCCGGTTCCGCCGCACGCGCGGCCGCGCCCGGTTCCGGCCCCCGCGCGTCGTCGGTTGGCGCAACCGCCTCCGCGGTACGCCCCGACGCGCCCGGCGACCGCCGCGCCCGCCCGCCTGCCCTGCCCTCAGTGCCGATGTCCTCCCCCACCCCGACATCATCACCGCTAAACACGCCCGACACCCCCAGAACGCCCCCTCGGGCGTGTCGGCCCCGCGGATCAGGTCATGTTGGCGAGGAACTCGCTGTAGAACAGGCCCAGGGCGATGGCCACGCCGATGCCGGCGATGATCCAGAAGCGCACCACGATGTTGACCTCGCTCCAGCCGGCCAGCTCGAAGTGGTGCTGGAGCGGAGACATTCGGAACACCCGTTTACCGGTGGTCTTGAAGGAGATGATCTGGATCACCACGGACATCGTGATGATCACGAAGAGCCCGCCGATGATCGGCAGCAGCAGGATGGTGCGGGTGGACATCGCCATGCCGGCGATCAGACCGCCCAGCCCCAGCGCCCCGGTGTCGCCCATGAAGATCCGCGCCGGGGAGGTGTTCCACCAGAGGAAGCCCACACAGGCCCCCGCCGCCGCCCCGGCGATCAGCGCGATCTCCAACGGGTCGCGGACCTCGTAGCAGTACGGCTGGGTGTAGTTCGGGTCGGCACACCAGTGCCGGTACTGCCAGAACGCGATCAGCGCGTACGCGGCGAGCACCATCACCGACGCGCCGGTGGCCAGACCGTCCAGGCCGTCGGTGAGGTTGACGCCGTTCGTCGCGGCCATCACCACGAAGATAAAGATGATCACCGCGCCGACCTTGCTGACCTCCAGGAAGTCGATGTCCCGGATGAAGCTCAGCGTGGTGCTGCCCACCGTCTCGGTGTTGGTCGCCAGCCCCGAGCCGTTGGTCATCGTGCTCGGGAACCACAGCGCGATCACCCCGAAGACCGCACCGACCAGGATCTGGCCGAGCAACTTGCCGCGCTTGTTCAGCCCGGCGCTGTTGCGCTTGCGCACCTTGAGGAAGTCGTCGAGGAAACCCACAGCGCCGGAGAACACCATCAGCCCCAGCAGCACCAGCGCCGTGATCGTCGGCTCCACCTGGGCGATCTGCTGGTCCGGCAGGGTGGTCAGGGCGAGGTGCCCGGCCACGTACGCGATCACAGTGGCCAGGATGAAGACCACGCCACCCATCGTGGGCGTGCCCTTCTTGCCCTGGTGCATGGCGGGGCCGTCGGACCGGATCGGCTGACCGGCCTTGAGCCGGGTGAACACCTTGATCGCGATCGGGGTGCAGAAGAGCGAGACGAGGAAGGCCACCCCGATGGCGACGATGACCGCCCTCATCGGGTCGACTCCCCACCGGCGTCGGCGCGCAGGGCGTCGGCCACCTCCCAGGTCCGGTACCGGGAGCCCTTGACCAGGACGACGTCACCCGGTCGTAGCTCGCTCCGCAACACCTCGACGGCCGCCGCCTGATCGGTGAGCAGCACCGACTCTCCTCCCCAGTTTGCTACCGCTGTCGCGCCTTCGTGGATCGGCGCGGCCGGCTCACCCACCACGAGCAGCCGGTCGACACCCAGCTCGGCCGCCAGTTGGCCGACCTCGGCGTGGCCGTCGTACTCGAACGGGCCCAGCTCGGCCATGTAACCAAGCACCGCGACGGTACGCCGCCCCTGGCCCATGCTCGCCAGCGCCCGCACCGCTACCGCCATCGAGGCCGGGTTGGCGTTGTACGAGTCGTCGATCACGGTCACCCCGTCGGGGCGGTCGAAGACGTCCATCCGTCGGGTCGAGACCAGCCCCAGCTCGCCGAGGGCCGTGGCCAGCTCGGCCAGCGGCATGCCCAGCTCCCGGGCGACCGCCGCCGCCGCCAGCGTGTTCCCGACCTGGTGGCGGCCGGCCAGCCGGAGCCGCACCGGCTCGCGCCCCTCCGGGGTGACCAGGGTGTACGACGGGTGACCCCGCTCGTCGAGCGTGACGTCCTCGGCGCGCACGTCGGCGTCGGGCGCCTCGCCGTAGCGGACCACCCGGGCATGCGTGCGGCTCGCCATCGCGTCCACCCGGGGGTCGTCGGCGTTCAGCACGGCCAGCCCGTCCGGCGGCAGCGCCTCCACCAGCTCGCCCTTGGCCAGGGCGATGGCGTCCTGCGAGCCGAACTCGCCGATGTGCGAGGTGCCGACGTTGAGCACAACGGAGATCCGGGGCGGCACCAGCTCGCACAGGTACCGCACGTGCCCGACCCCACGCGCGCCCTTCTCCATCACCAGGTAGCGGGTGTCCGGGTCAGCCTGGAGGGCGGTGTACGGGTGCCCCAGCTCGTTGTTGAACGAGCCGGGTGGCGCCACAGTGGCCCCGAGCCGGGCGGTGAGCTGACCGATCAGATCCTTCGTGGTGGTCTTGCCGGACGAGCCGGTCACGCCGATCACGGTCAGCCCGGTCAGTCGGTCCACCGCCGCGCGGGCCAGTCGGCCCATCGCGGTCAGGGCGTCCTCGACCAGCACCATCGGCACCCCGGGCACCTCTCGGCTGCCGAGCACCGCCACCGCGCCGGCCTGGATCGCCGTCGCCGCGTAGTCGTGCCCGTCGACCTTCTCCCCCGGGAAGGCCACGAAGAGCGAACCTGGCCCCACCTTGCGCGAGTCGAACTCCACCGATCCGGTCACGGTGGCGGCCGGTTCGGCGGCCACCAGCCGCCCGTCGACCGCCGCGGCCACCTCGGCCAGGCTCAGCGCGATCACCGCTGACCCGCCAGGTCCCCGAAGCGGGCCCGCAGCGCCTCGGCCAACTCGATGCTGTCGTCGAACGGAAGCACCTGGCCCGCCACCTCCTGGCCGCGTTCGTGGCCCTTGCCGAGCAGCGCGATCACGTCGCCCGGCTCGGCCAGCCGCACCGCCTCGTCGATCGCGGCGCGGCGGCCCGCCACCTCGATGATCCGGGCGGCAGTGCCGGCCCGGTACGCCCCGGCCAGCACCTCGGCGCGAATCTCCCCCGGGTCCTCGGTGCGCGGGTTGTCGTCGGTCACCAGCACCACGTCGGCTCCCTCCGCCGCGGCGGCGCCCATCACCGGCCGCTTGCCCCGGTCCCGGTCTCCACCGGCGCCGATCACACAGATCAGTCGGCCGGCGCTCAACTCGCGCAGCGCGGTCAGCGCGGCCACTATCGCGTCCGACTTGTGCGCGTAGTCGACCACCCCGCGCACCGGCGCGGCCACGTCGACCAGCTCCAGCCGGCCCGGGACGCCACCGCAGGCGGCCACACCGGCCGCAGCGGTCACCGGGTCCACCCCGGCGCCGACCAAGGTGGCGATGGCCAGCAGCGCGTTGGCCACGTTGTGCCGGCCGGGCAGGGCGACACCGGCGGACACTGCCACGCCGTTCGGGCCGTGCGCGGTGAACCGCTGGGCGTACCCCTCGCCGCCCACACCGTCGGCCCACCAGGTCGCGCCCTGGTCACCGGCCGCCGAGTAGGTGACAGTGGTCGGCTTGAGCAGCGGCTTCAACGCCGGGTCGTCGTGGTTGAGCACCTCGACCGTGCAGCGCCCGTCGAAGAGCTGGGCCTTCGCAGCGAAGTAGTCGTCGCTGTCGGCGTGGAAGTCCAGGTGGTCGGAGCCGAAGTTGGTGTAACCGCCGACGGCGAACCGCACACCGCCCACCCGGCCCATGGCCAGCGCGTGGCTGGAGACCTCCATGACCACGGCGGTGACCCCCCGCTCGCGGGCGGTGGCCAACATGGCGTGCAGGTCGGTCGCCTCGGGGGTGGTGCGCACACTGTCGATCACCAGATCACCGAGCCGGGTCTCCACCGTCCCGACGAGCCCGGTGGTGTGCCCGGCGGCCCGCAGCCCCGACTCGATCAGGTATGCGGTGGAGGTCTTGCCCGCGGTGCCGGTCACCCCGATCACTGTGAGACCGGCTGTGGGGTCGCCGTACACGGCCGAGGCCAGCTCGCCGAGCACGGCGCGCGGATCGGGCACCACCAGGGTGGGCAGGCCGGTCCCCGCCGCCAACTCCGCGCCGGCCGGGTCGGTCAGCAGCGCCACGGCACCCGCCTCGACGGCGCCGGCGGCGAACTCCGCGCCGTGCCGACGGGCACCGGGCAGCGCCGCGTACAGGTCGCCGGGGCGAACCTCCTGGCTGGCGTGGGTGACCCCGGAGACGACCACCGCGGCGGCGTCCGCCGGAAGGTCGACGGCGAGCCGGACGGCGAGATCACCGAGCCGGACTCCGATCACGGTACGTGGACGTGGATTGCCGGGCACGGCGTCAGACCCTACCCGGTCGTCCGGTTCCGGCCGCACAGCCGCCCCGGTGGTTCGTCGGCACTCACCGATGATGTCCCGCCATCGCTGCTCAGCGCGGATAGACCACGAACTTGGGCGCGGATCCGCCGGTGGACGGCGGCACCCGGTAGTGACGCAGAGTGAACTGCATCATGTCGCGGAACGCCGGATTGGCGATCGCCGCGCCCCCACCGTTGGGCGCGTAAACGAAGACGGCGATCACGTATCGGGGATTTTCGGCGGGAGCCATCCCGATGAACGAGGACACCTCACCGGGCTGCTTCTTGCCGTTCACCAGCCGCCACCCGGTGCCGGTCTTGCCGGCGACCCGGTAACCGGGGACCGCGGCGGTCAGGCCGGTGGCGTGGTCGACGGTGGTGACCGCCTCCAGCATGGTGCGGAGGGCCGCGGCGTTCTGCGGGCTGAGCACCGATCGGGTCGCCGGGGCCGGCGCGGGGGTGCGCTTCCCGTCCGGGCCGATGACCTCCTTGACCAGGTGCGGCTGCACGTACGTGCCGTTGTTGGCGATGGCGGCGTACGCGGCGGCCATCTGCAACGGGGTGGCGTCGACGCTGTGCCCGATCGGCACCGACCCGTGCGACGACCCGCTCCACTCGTCGGCCGGCAGCAGTCGCCCGCTGGCCTCCCCGGGCATCCCCTCGCCGGTGGGCTTACCCAGCCCGAACCGCTTCTGGTAGTCGATCAGCCGGTCCGGGCCGAGTCGCTCGGCGATGGTGATGGTGCCGACGTTCGACGAGTAGGCGAGCATCCCCGGCACGCTCATCCGCCTGCCGTCGGCCGGGTGCGTGTCGGAGAACCAGGTGTCGCCCATCTTGATGCTGTTGGCGATCGGCAACGTGGTGTCCGGCGTGATCACGCCCTCCTGCAGGGCCGCGCCGTAGGTGATGGCCTTGTGCACCGAGCCGGGGTCGACCACGAAGCTGGTCGCGGCATCCTCCCGGGCGACCGGGTCGCTGGGCACCGGCTTCGCCGCGTCGTAGGTGGGGTTGCTGGCCTGGGCCAGCACCGCGCCGGAGGGAATCTCGATGATCACGGCCGCGCCGGTGCCACCCGGCGACTGGGCCATGCCCGCGCTGAGGATCTGCTGCGTCCGGAACTGCAGGTCGCGGTTGAGGGTGAGACCTAGCGAGCTGCCCGGCTTGGCGGGAGTGGTCCGGCTGTAGCCGCCCGGAATCGGCGCGGCGAGGTCGCCGAGGCCGGCCTCGTACACCCGCTTGCCGTCCTGACCGGCGAGCACGTCGTCGTAGCGGGCCTCCAGCCCTTCCAACCCGTCCATGTCCTGGCTCGTGAAACCGATCAGGTTGGCCGCCAGGTCTCCGCCGGGCACCTCGCGGCGCTCGTCGCGGTGCACCCCGATGCCGGGCAACTCCAGCGCCTGCACCCGCTTGGCGGTCGGGATCTCCACGCCCCGGGCCAGGTAGGCGAACGTGGACGACTTGCCGTTCTCCAGCTTGCGCGGCTTCATCAACTCCATCAGCTTCGACACCGGGATGCCGAGCAGCGGGGAGAGCGCCTTGGCGACGGCGGCCGAGTCCTTCACCTCGGTCGGGTCGGCGTACACGTACCGCGCCTCGACACTACGGGCCAGCGGCGCGCCGGTGCTGTCGTAGATCGCGCCCCGCGGCGCCGGCAGCTCGACCGTGCGGAGTCGGTCAGCGATGCCGCCCCCTGCGTACGCCGGAGCGTCGACCGCCTGGAGGTAGATCAGCCGGATCCCGATGGTGGCGAAGAGCGTCAGGGCGAGCACGGTGCCCAGCCGCAGCCGCAGCCGCGAGTCGGCCAGCTTCGGCGGGCGTCGTGGCTTGCGCGACGGCCGCCGGGCCGCCGGTCGGTCGGTGCGCCGCGGCGCGCGTGGCGTCGTCCGGCGACGCGGCGGCGGCTCGTCCCCACCCGGGCCACGGGGGGTACGCGGCGCGACGGTGCGCACCACCCCACCGCGGCCAGCCGCCGGAGCGTCGCGCCGGCCGGACCGGGCGGCGGCCCGACCGCCGTCGAGCACCTGCAACGCCGGCCGGAACGGGTCACCGGACCGGGTGCTGCGCGGCGTACGCCGCTGTTCGGCGCCCTGACCGCGCGCCGGCGTACCGCGCTCCTCCCGGACGGTCCGACCCCTCGGGGTGTACGCCCGGGCGCCGGAGATGCCCCCGATGCCCGGCTCGCCGGTGCGCGGCTCGCCGTCGGCGGGCCCGGCATCACGTGCAGAACCGCGCCGGGACCCCGTAGGGTCCCGGCGCGGCTCGTCCGACCTTGGTGGCACCGGTCAGCCTCCCGCACCCTGGCTGGTCACCGACGGCTGGCCGTTCGCCGGCTGCGGCACCTCGAGGGTCTTGCCGTCCGGCAGCCGGATGTAGCCCGGCTCGCCGGCGTCGACCAGGCCCAGCCGCCGCGCCTCGGCGGTCAGGTTGCCCGGCGCCTCGGCGTCGGCGATCTGCTTGTCCAGCTGCTGCTTCTCCAGGTCCAGTCGAGCCTGCTGCTGCTGCAACCGCTCCAGCCGGAACGCGTTCTCATTGATCTTGGTGTTGACCGCCAGGATGCCCAGCACCCCGCCGACCACCAGCACCACGATCAGCGCCGCGAACGGCGCACGCGGCACCGAGATCGGCGGCGGCGGCGCCACCCGCAGCCGCGGCGGCCGGGCGCTGGTGGCGCTGGCGGCCTTCTCGACCGGTCGAAGCGCGGCGGTGCCCTGAGTCGGGAACTCGCGCGCCCCCCGGGCGCGAGTCTCCCCCTGCCGATTCGTTCGATCGATGCGTGGCGTACCGTTTCCGAGGCGCGGAGCCCGCTCCGCCGCGGTCCGGCCCCCCGACCGCGGTGCGCGCTGCCCGCCGCCGGTGACGTCCCGGCGGTCGCGCTTGTCAATGCTCATGTCCCTCCCCCTAACGTCCGTCCCTCTAGCCGTCCCGGTGCCCCTGACCCCCCACGGATCAGGCGGACCCCGTGCCCGGTTGGTGCATTCCCTTCACCCGTCGGCGAGACCGTTCGCGGTCGGTCCGCCCCTGCTCTGTCGCGTTCGGGTCGAGTCGCTCCGCGGCCCGCAGCCGCACCGAGGCGGCCCGCGGGTTCGCGGCGACCTCCGCCTCCCCCGGCAGCTCGGCGCCCCGGCTGAGCAGCCGGAACGTCGGACCGGACCCGGGAAGCTCGACCGGGAGGTCAATCGGGCCCTTACTGCGGACCCGGTCCGTGAGGGCCGCCTTGGTGAGCCTGTCCTCCAGCGAGTGGTAGGACAGGACCACCATGCGACCGCCCACGGTCAGTGCGTCGAGTGCGGATGGCAACGCTGTCTCCAGCGCTGCCAGCTCTCTGTTTACCTCGATCCGTAAAGCCTGAAACGTTCTCTTTGCCGGGTGCCCACCCGTTCGTCGGGCTGGTGCCGGAATGGAGTCCCGAACCAGCTCCGCCAGCAGCGCGGACGAGGTGATCCGGGCCCGCTCCCGCTGCCGGATGATCGCCGAGGCGATCCGGCCGGCGAACTTCTCCTCGCCGTAGACCCGCAGCACCCGGGCCAGGTCCGGATGCGCGTACGTGTTGACCACCTCTTCGGCGGTCACCCCCCGGGTCTGGTCCATCCGCATGTCCAACGGTGCGTCCTGGGCGTACGCGAACCCTCGGTCGGGCGCGTCCAACTGCAACGACGAGACACCCAGGTCGAACAGGATGCCGTCGATGGCCGGATAGCCCAGCCGGTCCAGTACGTCCGGCAACTCGTCGTAGACGGCGTGCTCCAGGTGCACCCGATCGGCGAACCGGGCCAGCCGGACCCGCGCGTGGGCGAGCGCCTCGGTGTCCCGGTCGAGCCCGATCAGGACCGTCTCCGGATGCGCCTCCAGCACCGCCTCCGCATGCCCGGCCAGACCGAGCGTCGCGTCGACGTAGACCGTCCGGCCGCCTCGACCCAGCGCGGGGGCCAGCAGCTCGAGACACCGCTCGAGCAGCACCGGCACGTGCGTGCCGCGCAACTCCCCCATGATGACCCCCACTGGTTGAAACGTCCGTTCTTCTCGTGCGCCTGTCGTCGGACGGCGCTGCCGTCGTACCGCCAGATCCCCATCCGCTCCCGCCTGACACCGGACCGTCGCCCAATGACTGGATCGTGCGCCTGGCACCGGGGAAGTGATGCCAGGAACTCGAAAGCGGCTGGAGATCTCGCAGTACGTCGGGCGCCGTTACCGCCCTACAGACCGCCGGGCAGCACCCCCTCCTCGATGTCGGCGAAGTCGTCTTCGCTCTCGGCGAGGTAGGTCTCCCAGGCGACCTTGTCCCAGATCTCCACCCGCGTGCTCGCGCCGATCACCACCAACTCGCGGTCCAGCGCGGCATAGGCCCGCAGATGAGCCGGGATGGTCACCCGGCCCTGCTTGTCCGGAACCTCGTCGTGCGCGCTGGCAAAGAAGACCCGGCTGTAGGCCCGGGCCGCCTTGTGGGTCATCGGCTGTGCGCGCAACTGCTCCGCGATCCGCTGGAACTCAGGGGTCGGGAAGACGTAGAGGCAGCGCTCCTGCCCTTTAGTGACCACGACACCCCCCGCCAGCTCATCCCGGAACTTGGCCGGAAGGATCAACCGGCCCTTTTCGTCCAGGCGCGGAGTGTGGGTGCCGAGGAACATCGGCCCAACCCCCTCGCCCTTGAGCGGCGTTCGCGGCGCCGCTGACCCCCCGGGCCGGTGAGCCCTCCCGGCCTCACCATTGGTCCCCACTCTACTCCACTTCCCTCCACCCGCAACCAGATTCGCCCGCGTGGCGCGCCTGACCTGACGACAAAACCGCACGTCACAAGGGGTGGAGCGGAGTGGAGGGCTCCGGCCGCTCCTCGGCGTGGTCCGCTTTCCGACATAGATCGACTCCGTCCGGGGGACGCCGACCCGGCCGCCAGCGCAGCCACCACGGCCGAACGGTTCACCGTCGGCGGCGATCTGGTGGGGCCGGCGGTCCGGTAACCTCGCTCGCGTGACGGACGCGAAAATGCCCCTACGGGCCAAGGTGGCCAGCTCCGTGTCACGGACCGCCGCGGCGCTCTCCCGGGCGGCCGGCCGTGGCGACGGTTCAGTGATCGGCGGGTGGATCGGCCTGAAGATCGACCCGGACCTGCTGGCCCACCTGTCGGCCGGGCGCGCGATCGCGCTCGTCTCCGGCACCAACGGCAAGACCACCACCACCCGATTGACCTCCGCCGCGGTCGGCGTGCTCGGCCGGGTCGCCACCAACTCGTTCGGCGCCAACATGCCCAGCGGGCACACCTCGGCGCTGGCCAAGGCCGGCAGCACCCCGTACGCGGTGCTGGAGGTCGACGAGCACTACCTGGCGCAGGTGCTGGAGGCGACCGAGCCGCACGTGGTCGCGCTGCTCAACCTCTCCCGCGACCAGCTCGACCGCGCCAAGGAGGTCGCCATGATGGCGCAGCTCTGGCGCGCGGCGCTGGTCCGGCACACCGACGTACGGGTGGTGGCCAACGCCGACGACCCGCTGGTCGTGTGGGCCGCCACCCCGCCGGGCGACCCCGCCCGGGGCATCAACCCGCCGCACGTGACGTGGTTCAGTGCCGGCCAACGCTGGCACGACGACTCCTGGGTCTGCCCGGAGTGCGGCTCCACCATCCAGCGCTCCGGCGAGCAGTGGTGGTGCACCGGCTGCCCGCTGCGCCGACCGGAGCCGCACTGGGTCGTGGAGGACGAGGGCGTGCTCGACCCCACCGGCGCCTGGCACAAGGTCTCCCTCCAACTGCCCGGCAAGGTCAACCTCGGCAACGCGGCGACCGCGCTGGCGGTGGCCGCCGAGTTCGGCGTCCGCCCGGTCGACGCGGTGTCCCGCCTTGGCATCGTCACCTCGGTGGCCGGTCGCTACGCCCAGGTCGACAAGGACGGGCGCAACATCCGGCTGCTGCTGGCCAAGAACCCGGCCAGTTGGCTGGAGGCGTTCGATATGGCCGACGACGCGCCGACGCTGCTCTCCATCAACGCGCGCGACCCCGACGGTCTGGACACCTCCTGGCTCTACGACGTCGACTTCGCCCCGCTGCGCGGCCGGCAGGTGTTGATCACCGGCGACCGGGCATACGACCTGGCGGTTCGACTGGACGTCAACGACGTGCCGTTCCAGCACGTCCGCACGTTCGACGACGCACTCCGGTCGGTCCCGCCCGGGCGGCTGGAGGTCATCGCGAACTACACCGCGTTCCAGGACATCCGAGCGGAGTTGGACCGTGTCATCTGAGAGTCTGCGCATCGTCTGGATCTACCCCGACCTGCTCTCCACCTACGGAGACCGGGGCAACGCCCTGATCCTCGCCCGTCGGGCCCGTCAGCGTGGGATGCCGGTCGAGGTGCTGGAGGTCCGCTCCGACGAGCGGCTGCCCGCGACCGCCGACATCTACCTGGTCGGTGGCGGCGAGGACGGCCCGCAGGCACTCGGCGCCCAGCGGCTGCTGGCCGACGGCGGCCTGCACCGCGCCGTCGCGCAGGGCTCGGTGGTGTTCGGCGTCTGCGCCGGCTACCAGCTGCTCGGCACCTCGTTCTTCGCCAAGGGTGTGCAGTGCCGCGGGCTGGAGCTGCTCGACCTGCGGTCTGACCGGGGCGAGAGCCGGGCCGTGGGCGAGCTGGCCGGTGAGATCGACCCCCGCCTGGGCCTGCCCCCGCTGACCGGTTTCGAGAACCACGGCGGCCGCACCCACCTCGGTCCAGAGGTCTCCCCGCTGGCCCGGGTCACCGCCGGGGTGGGCAACGACGGGGCCACCGAGGGCGCGTGGCGCGGCAAGCTGCTGGGCACCTACTCGCACGGGCCGGCGCTGGCTCGCAACCCGGCCCTGGCCGACCTGCTGCTGCGCTGGGCCACCGGGGCACACCAGCTCCCGCCGTTGGACGACACCTGGTCGGACCGGCTCCGCAACGAGCGCCGCTCCGCGGTGGCCGCCGCCCGGGCATGATCCGTGCCGTCCGGCGGCTGCTCCGGCAGCCGTCGGCCGCCCGGTTCGCCCTGCTCGTGCTGCTGATCGGCGGGTGCGGGTTACTGCTGCTGCTGGTGCCGCGGCCGGATCCGGCGCAGCTGCCGCAGGTCGCCGACCGGCTGGGCGACCTCGCCCCGGCGGCGGCGATCCTCGGTGGTGCGCTACTGCTGGTTGCGCTGGTGCCCCGGACCTTCATCACGCTCGCCGCAGGTGCGATCTTCGGCCCGCTGGAGGGCGCCGCGTACGCCCTGGGCGCCGCGCTGGTGGCGGCGGCGATCGGGTTCACTGTCGGCCGGTTGCTCGGCCGGGAGTTCGTAGCCGAACGGGTCCGCGGTCGCCTGGCCCGCCTCGACGGCTGGTTCGCCCGGCAGAGCGTGCTCGGTGTGGTCACCGTCCGGCTGCTGCCGATCGCCGGCTTCGGCCTGGTCAGCTACGGCTACGGCACGACCGGCGCCCGAGTGCTGCCGTTCCTGGCCGGCAGCGTGATCGCGTCCGCGCCGACCGCCTTCGGCTACGCGGCGATCGGCGCGGCGGTCAGCTCCCCGGGCCACGTCAACTGGTACGCCGCCGCCCCGGCCAGCCTCGGCCTGATCGCCAGCCTGGTGCTCATCCACCAGTGGTGGCGCGCCGAACGCCAGCGCCGTCGCATGCCAGTATGACCGTGCCCGAGCCGACCGACAGCTCTGCCGAGGAGCCACTCACCGGCGGATTCATCGCCGCCGTGGTCCGGGTCGGCGACACGGTACGACGTACCCCGCCCGCCAACCTGGACTTCGTCGGCGCGCTGCTGCGCCACCTGGCCGGGGTGGGCGCGGACCTCGCGCCCCGCCACCTGGGCGTCGACGCCCACGGTCGGCAGATGCTCAGCTACGTCCCGGGGCGCGTGCCGTGGCGGGACCGGGAGGACCCCGAATTCTTCGCCGACCCGGCGCTGGCGCGACTGGGCCAGCTGATCCGGCGGCTGCACGACGCGTGCGCGGACACCGACCTGTCCGGCGACGCCGAGACCGTGTGCCACCGCGACCTGTCCCCGAAGAACACGGTGTACCGGGACTTCCCCGCCGGGCCGCTCCCGGTTGCCTTCCTCGACTGGGACCTGGCCGCGCCGGGCCGGCGGATCGAGGACGTGGCGTTCGCCGGCTGGCACTGGGCGGCGTTGGGAGAGGATGCCGATCCCGCCGAACTGGGCCGACGATGTCGGGTTCTCTGCGACGCCTACGAGGCGGCGTCGCCGGCACTGGACCGGGGTGAGCTGGTGGACGTGATGCTCGATCAGATCGCGGGCACCTGGCGGGGCATCGACGCCGGCGCCGAGCGGGGCGAGCCGGCCATGCTCCGGCTGCGTGCCTCAGGCGTGCCCGACGGAATACGCCGCTGGTACAACTGGCTGTACACCCATCGCAGTGTCGTAGCGGTGACCGCCTGTCCTCCGCCGGGGCGACAGGTCCACTGACCTTGCCGTTGACCTGCACCGGGTAGGTCACCGTGTCGGCCACCAGCAGCGCCGGGTCGGCGGTGGTAACAGCCGGACGACGATCCCGCCGGCAGGGCATCGGGCAGCGCCAGCGCGATCTAGCGTCTGCGGCCATGAAGCCCTTGCCCCGAGCCAGGATCGGTTCTCGAGCCGTCGCCCTCGTTGCTGCCCTCGCGGCGGCGCTGCTCGCGGCGTGCACCCCGAATGATCCACCGGCCGCATCGTCGCCGCCCGCCACGGCCGAGGCACCGCCCGCGACACGGGTGACCGCCCCACCGCTCGCCGACTTCTGCCCGGTCGCCATGCCACCGAGCTGGCAGGACGCGATCCGTGACAGTCGCCTGCCGCAGGATCCCGGGGAAAAGTGGGCGGCGCTCACCCCGGCGCCGGACGGCCGCTCCGCGTTCGCCACTGTGCAGCGCGGCGGCTCGATGACGCTGGTCTGGCAGGAGGAGGACGGCCGACGGAGGGAGGTGGCCACCATGCCAGACATGTTCACCTTCCCACTGTGGGGCGTCTTCGACGGGCGCTGGCTGGTGTACGCGCGCAGCAGCCTCATGCGAGCGGCACCCCACGGCGGCGGCGGCTCCGAACTCTTCGCCTGGGACGCGGAGTCGGGGGCCGCACCACGGCAGCTACTGGGCACCGCGGACTTCCTCCACCGGCCCCCGTTGCGCGACGGGAAGCTCGCCGTCACCAAGGTCCTCGGCGAGGACCGGAACGAGCTGACCCTGCACGACCTGGCTGCCGGGACGGTCCGCACGGTGGCCGCCGGCCCGGTGGCCGGTGTCGGGTTCCACGGCGCCGACCTGCTCTGGTTCGATCGGGCCACGGGCCACCTGAACGCGGTCGGTCCGGACGGTGAGGCTGGGTCCGCGCCGCAGCCGAGCCTGGGACCGGGCACCACCGTCGACGTGACCACCGACGGCCAGACCACGGCCTGGGTGTCCCGCGACGAGCGCACCCTGACCGTCTGGCGACCGGACTGGGCGGCACCGGTCCGCGTGTTCCGCGTGACCCCTCCGCCGGCTCCGGCTGCCGCTACCTCGTTGCCACCGGGCACCAGACCCCCGACCGTCGACCCCTTCCACAAGGTGGCCACGCCCAGCGCTGTCGGCGACCTGGTGATCTTCCAGTACCACCTGGGTTGGTACGTGGTCGACCTGCGAACCGGGTCGTACGTGCGGCTGACAGCCGATCACGCCCACGCGGTCGTCTTGGGCGAGGCGCTGCTGGTGGACCCGGACAACAACTCGGACCCCGCACAGCAGCACGCGTACTCGCTGCTGCGCCCGGACCGGCTGCCGCCACTGCCGCCCTGCCCGTGACCACCGGAGCGCAACTGCTGAGCGGCTGGTCTGGTTGATCCGGCGACTGCACGAGCGGGTTGTGCGACGACCGGCGGCGGATGCGCCGGAGAGCGTTATGACTCAGAGGCATATTTATGGGTCTTGTGTTGGATGTGTGGGTCGGTGGTGGTCATCGGTGGGGTAGTTGGGGTCGGTGGCCGCCGAGGCTGAGCATGGCT